>NZ_SOHK01000009.1 GCF_004404055.1 Cryobacterium ruanii | reverse complement strand
CGGCGACGCCTGCCCCGCCCGCACCCTTTGCACCGCCGGTGGTCGCGGCGCCGCCCGCGCCGCCCGCCCCGCCGATCCTGGCAGGAGCGCCGGCGAACCCGTGGGCCCCGCCGGTGCCGCTCGTTCAGGCCAGCGCAGCTTCGGACGCCGCAGCTTCGGAAGCCGCAGCTTCGAGTGAGCCGACGGCATCCGTCGCAGTGCTTGCCGCTCCGATTCTCGCTGCGATTTCCGCGGTTGTGCCCGACGAGGGTGACGAGCCCGACGAGCCCGACGATGACGACCTCGACGAGACCATGATCGTGGAGCGTCGAATGAAGCCATGGACCCTCGAAACCGAACACGGTCTCAAGGTCTCGCTCACCAAACCGGTCGTGCTGCTCGGTCGCAACCCCGAGCGGGGCGGCGCACATCCGGATGCGCAGTTGGTGCCCCTGCACGATCCGGGAAAGACGGTATCGAAGACCCACGCCCGCCTCGACTTCGTCGAGGGCGCGTGGGGGATCAGCGATCTGCAGTCCACCAACGGTGTCGTACTCATCGACGGCGGCGGCATGGAGAACGAGCTCGATGCCGGCGCGAGCGCAGCCCTCACCGATCGGTTCCTGCTGGGGGAACTCGCCGCGCGCATCTACCTGGAGGCCTGAGCAATGACCCACCTGGCCGACCAGCGGGCGACCAATGCCGTGGTGTCGCTGCAGTACGGTTCGCGCACCGATATCGGCCGCAAACGCAATGAGAACGAGGACTCGCTGCTCGCGGCCCAACCGGTGTTCATCGTCGCCGACGGGATGGGCGGGCTCGAAGCCGGCCAGCGTGCGAGCACCGCGGTGATCGCCGAATTCCAGGGTTGCGTCGGCCGCACCGGTATGCCGGCCAGCGACGTGGTAGCCGCTGTCGAACGCGCCCACACGGCTGTGCGGGCAGTGTCGGATTCGACCGGGCGCGGTGCCGGCAGCACCCTCACCGGTCTCGTTCTCATCGACCACGAGGATGCCCCGCAATGGCTCATCGTGAACGTGGGCGATTCGCGGGTCTACCGCCTGCATGGCGGCGAGTTCCAGCAGCTCACCGTCGATCATTCCCTTGCCCAGGAACTCATCGATGAAGGCTCACTGGTCAAAGCAGATGTCGCCACCTTCGCCCGTAGGAACGTCATCACCCGCGCGATGGGCGCCGTCAACAGCAGTGCGGACTACTGGCTGCGCCCGGTCGTGACCGGCGAACGGTTGCTGGTGTGCTCCGACGGGCTCAGCGGTGAACTCTCCGACGAGGCCATCAAAGCCGGCCTGACCCTGGGCGGCAGCACCCAGCAGACGGCCGACGCGCTACTCGCCGGGGCCCTCGAACACGGCGGACGCGACAACGTCTCGGTGATCGTGATCGATGTCATCGCCGGCGGGGTCAATTCCTGGCACGGCGTCGCCTTCGGAGACGACCATTCCGACACCATCGACACTCGGACCGAAGACACCCGGCCGGTGCAGCGAGTTGCCCGCAATGCAGCCCGCTGACCCGGCTGGGCCCGCTGTGCCCGACGATCTCGACGAGGCAACCAGAATTGTGCGCCGGGGCGAGCCGCGCCGTGGAGCTGTCGCCCCGGTACCGGCCGCAAGCAGTGAGAGCGATGTCCCCGACGCCACCGACGCGCCTGACGACGACACCGTCATCGTGCAGCGCGCTGACGACGAACCCACCCGCATTGCGCAGCGCACGAGTGACGAACACACCCGCATCGTGGCGCGGCGGCCCCGGGGTGCGGCATTCGAAGTCGACTCCGCTGGGGCCGGCGCCCAAGCCGACGACGACGAAGCCACCGTGCGTTCCACCCGCAACAGCACGACCACCGACACCCTCCTCAGCGGCCGGCGCGCATCCGCTCCCGCACACACTCCCGTCGTCGACGCGCTGCAACATCGCTACGAGCCGCCGCAGGTGCAGAGCGGCGCGAGTGTGCGCTACGCGGCCCGACCGACCCCGGTGTTCGTAGAACCGAAGGCCCAGCTGCCCGTCGCCGATGTGCGGCCCGATTTGGCCCGACTCCGTCTCGCCGACGCGGCCGCCGAGATTCGCGACCGTGCCGTTGCCGTGAAGCGCCGCCGCCGCTGCTTCACGCTGGCCGCGATCGTCTCGATCACCGCGCTGGTGGTGCTCGCCGCCGCGTACACCGTCTTCACCCTTCTCACCTGGTGATTCCGCATCACCCCACACTCATGCACCCTTCCGTCGGCACCGAAAAGCTAGGAACTTCGTCCTCGTGACAGATTCCGCCTCCCCCCTCTGCCGGGAAGCCGCCAGCTCGGCCACCCCGTAGACCCGGCTTGCCGAGGTCGCCGCAGCCCACCACAAGGTGCACCCCGTCATCGCGGCTAACCCGGCCTGCTGCCATTCACGCAGACGGCCGTCGACCTCGCCGAGACCCCGCAGGTCGAGGGCAACGGCGAGAGATGGTTCGTTAGCCCCAAGCGCCAGTACGGTTCGGGGCTGGGGCTGGGGCTGGGGCTGGGGGTGTTGGCGCGGTGCTTGTGGGCGGGTCGCCAGCTCTGGGTGGGGTCCCACATCGGCGGGCCATGTACTTGGGGTCTTCCAACGACGACTCGAATATACCTGCCACTTGTTTCAACGCTGTGCTGGTGGAACCAGCACAGTAGTGTTCCGTTGTCGATGAGGCGACGAGGGTGCGTTTGACCGTGGTATCGCCAAGTTTCAGGCGGCGTTTAGCGTCGCGGCCGAAGATACCGGCGAGTTGGGTGATGAATTCGACCCGGTTGCGGCGTCCGTTACCAAACCGCACCCCACTGAGCGCCATGGCCAGCAACGCACCGGCCTGAGCAATGACCGACACCCGATAACCGTCGCACTCCGGCAGTGAATCGGCTGCAACGGTCGGGGCGGTGAGGGTCATGGCGATGGTGCCTCCTTCACCCACAATCCCACCCCGAATCACGCAAGGTGGCGAGAAAAAATCAGCACATTATTTATTCAAAATCAGAATTTTATTCTGTTTAGTCGCGAGAGCGAATTGACGTAATCGCAGCGCGCCTCAAGACGAGAGACCTTCGCTGACAGCTACCCCATTATGAGTAGAACCGCCCCCTGAACTGGGGTCGGTAAAAGCGAGGGCACCGTCAGTGAAGACTGGTTCAGCCTTTCGCCACCGCGATAACGTAAGGAGTCAGTCTCATGCCGCGACCGCGGTGTGCCCGTAAATGGGCACATTGACGTGACTCAGAACACAGAACCCGGGGGCAGCGCTCAGTGACCAGTCTGACCGAAATTCTTATCGTGCACGGCGTTCTCCCGATCGAGGAACTCGACACGGTGCGTTTGAGTGAACGCGCCGACGAAGCGGCAGTGCGCCAACTGGTCGAGGCCGGCACCATCACGGAGCTGCAGTTCGCCAAGGCGCGCGCGGAGCAGAAGAATCTTCCCTTCGTGGAGCTGCTGGACTACCCCGTCGACCGGCTCGCCGTGGCCAAGGTGCCGGCCGCGGTCTGTCGCCGGGCCAACGTGCTGCCGATCGCTTTCGAAGACGGTCGCCTCGTGGTGGCGATGGTCAACCCCGGCGATGTGTTCGCCGTCGACGACGTGCGCGAGGCCGCTCGCATGCGGGTCAGCCCGGTCGTCGTCGAGGCCTCCGATCTGCAGGCGGCCATCGCCCGCTACCACCGCGCCGACAATGAACTAATCGACCTCAGCACCACCCTCACGGCCGACAGCGACGAGCCCGAAGACACCGCGGCCCAAACCGAAACGGATGACGCGGCGCCGATCGTGCGCTTCGTCAACCTGCTGGTCAGCCAGGCCATCCAGGACAAAGCCTCCGACATTCACATCGAACCCGGCGAGAACGACCTGCGGGTGCGCTACCGCATCGACGGCGTGCTGCACGAGATGCAGAAGGCGCCAGCGACCATCGCCGGCGGCGTCACCTCACGCATAAAGATCATGAGCGACCTCGACATCGCCGAGCGGCGCAAACCGCAGGACGGCCGCATGTCGGTGCACCACAACGGCCGCACGGTCGACCTGCGCGTGGCCGTTCTGCCCACGGTCTGGGGAGAGAAGGTCGTGCTGCGAATTCTCGACAACGCAACCTCGTCCATGAACATGAGCGGCCTCAACCTGCTCACCGACAACTTCAACGAGTTCGAAATGGCGTACACCAAGCCATACGGCATGATCCTCGTCACCGGTCCCACCGGTTCGGGCAAGTCCACCACGCTCTACACGACCCTGCACGCCATCTCCCGCCCCGAGATCAACGTGATCACGGTCGAAGACCCGGTGGAATACCGCATGCCCGGGGTCAATCAGGTGCAGGTCAACCGTAAGGCCGGCCTCACTTTCGCCGTCGCGCTGCGCTCCATTCTGCGTGCCGACCCCGACGTCGTGCTGCTCGGCGAGATTCGTGACCAAGAAACGGCGAAGATCGCCATTGAGGCCGCGCTCACCGGCCACCTTGTGCTGTCGACCCTGCACACGAACGATGCGCCGAGTGCCATGACCCGGCTGATCGAAATGGGTATCGAGCCGTTCCTGGTGGGTTCGGCGCTGGACTGCGTCGTGGCGCAGCGCCTGGCGCGGCGGCTGTGCGATCGCTGCAAGGCTCCCGACGATCGCACCGACCTGGCCTATCTGGGTTTCGCGGTCAAACCCACTGTTGGTTACGTCGCCAACCGGGATACGGTCATTCCGGAGATGGGGCCGGCCGTCGACCCCACGACGACGGGTACGGTGATCTACAAAGCCGTCGGCTGCTCCAGCTGCTCCCAAACCGGGTATAGCGGCCGCCTTGGCATTCACGAGGTCATGACGGTCTCCGAGGAGATCGAACGCCTCACGGTGGCCCATGCGTCGAGCGCCGAAATTGCGACTGCCGCACGCAAACAGGGGATGGTCACGTTGCGCGAAGACGGCTGGGCCAAGGTGGCCCTCGGACTCACCTCGATCAACGAGGTGCTCCGTGTGGTCTCCTAGCCGCTGCATCCCCTGCCCCCTGCGACAACGAACCCTGGCGGGGCCGCCTCGATGAGCATGGTTGACTACGGGCAGGCCGTCGACCGGCAGGCCGACGAAATCAACCCGGCCACCGTTGACCAGCGCGCGCGCCGGCTGCTGCGCGCCGATGAGCCGGCTGCCGCGAATGCGCCGGATACTCATCTGCTGCAGGCGCTCTCCCTCGTGCTCACCGAGGGGGCCAGCGACCTGCATATCTCGGGCGGTGCGCCGCCGAGTATCCGGGTGGACGGTGCCCTGCGCCCGATCGCCGGGTGGGACCGCTGGTCGCCCGAGAAGGTTGCCGACGCCCTCGGCAGCATTCTGACCCCGGCCCAGCGGGTGGAGTTCGACAAGGAACTCGAACTCGACTTTGCCTACACGATTAACGGCACGCGGTTTCGGGTGAACTTCTACCAGCAGCGCAACACGGTCGGTGGCGCCTTCAGGCTCATTCCAAACGAGATCAAGTCGCTGCCCGAACTGGGCATTCCAGCATCCGTTGCGCGGTTCGCGCACCTGCCGCGTGGACTTGTGCTCGTCACCGGGCCTACCGGGTCGGGCAAGTCGACGACCCTCGCGGCGCTCGTCGACCTGGTCAACCGCACCCGGGCCGACCACATCGTCACGGTGGAAGACCCGATCGAGTTCATTCACGATGCCAAGAAGTCCATGATCAGCCAGCGCGAGGTGGGGCAAGACACGCACAGTTTCGCATCCGCTCTCAAGCACGTGCTGCGGCAGGACCCCGACGTCATTCTCATCGGCGAGTTACGCGACCTCGAGACCATCTCGGTCGCACTGACCGCCGCCGAAACCGGCCACCTCGTCTTCTCGACTCTGCACACGCAAGACACCGCGCAGACCATCGACCGCATTATCGATGTTTTTCCGCCGCACCAGCAGGCCCAGGTGCGCGCACAGCTCGCCGCGACACTGCGCGGTGTGCTCTGCCAGACACTCGTACGCAAGATCGGCGGCGGCCGCGTGGTCGCCACCGAGATTCTGGTGACCACTGCGGCCATCGCCAACCTCGTGCGGGAGGGCAAAACCCATCAGATTGCCTCAGCGCTGCAATCGGGGCGCACCCAGGGCATGCACACCATGGACCAGCACCTGGCCGAACTCGTCGACGCGGGCCTGATCACCCGCCAGGCAGCCGAAGAGAAGGCCATGGACGTCGAGGTACTGAAACAGCTGGTGCGCAGGATCGACCCGACGGATACTTCGGTCGGTGACCTGAGCAATGGCGAAATTGACTTCAATGATTCGTTCTCGCCGGGGAGGCGCTAAATGTCAACCGATATGTCCTTTAATTACACCAGCCGAGACGCCCTGGACCGGGTCGTCAAGGGCCGCATGGAAGCCGGGTCGGAGCGTGCCGCGCTGCAACAGTTGCGCACCATGGGCCTCTCGCCCATCTCGATTGCCCCGGCGCGCAAGCTCAAGGGCCTCAACATGGAGCTCAGCATCCCCGGGTTCCAGAGGCCCGTGGGCCTCACCGACCTCGCGGTGATGAGCCGCCAGATGGCCACCATGACCGCGGCCGGACTGTCGCTGCTGCGTACGCTCAACATTCTTTCTGAGCAGACCGAGAACAAGCAGCTCGCCCAGGTGCTCGCCGTTATTCGTAGCGACGTCGAGACCGGTGTGTCACTCTCCGAAGCGTTCGACAAACACGACGTGGTGTTCCCCCCGATCATGATCAACCTCGTGCGTGCGGGCGAGACCGGTGGTTTTCTCGAGGACGCCCTCAACTCGGTGGCCGACAACTTCGAGAGCGAGATGAAGCTGCGCGACACCATCAAGAGCGCGCTCGCCTACCCGGTGATCGTGCTGATCATGGCGCTGCTCGCCGTCGTGGGCATGCTTATCTTCATCGTTCCCGTGTTCGAGAAGATGTTCAAGGGCCTCGGTGGCGACCTGCCCCCGGCCACCCAGGTACTCGTCGTGCTCTCCAATGCCATGATCTGGGTGGGACCGATTCTGCTTGTCGCCGCCATCGCTTTCTCGATCTGGTGGCGCAGGAACAAGCACACGTTGGCCGTGCGGCGGGTGGTCGACCCGTTCAAGCTCAAGCTGCCGGTGTTCGGCCAGCTGCTCACCAAGCTCGCCATCGCCCGGTTCAGCCGCAACTTCGCCACCATGATCGGCGCTGGCGTGCCCATTCTGCACTCGCTCAAGATCGTCGGTGAGACCTCGGGCAACTATGTCATCGAGTCGGCCCTGTTGAAGGTGCAGGAATCGGTGAGCCAGGGGCGCTCCATCGCAACGCCGCTTGCGCTCGAGCCGGTTTTTCCGGCCATGGTCACGCAGATGATCGCGGTCGGAGAGGATGCCGGCGCTCTCGAGCAGATGCTCACCAAGATCGCCGATTTCTATGATCAAGAGGTGCAGTCCACCACCGAGCAACTCACCGCGCTCATCGAGCCGCTGATGATCGCCGTCATCGGCGTGGTGATCGGTGGCATGGTCGTGGCGCTCTACCTGCCCATGTTCAGCGTGTTCGACTACGTCAAATAGCGGATGGCGAGCGCGGCCCTCGTTTGGGCTGCACTCCTAGTGGGGGTGGTCAGCCCCCCGAAAAAACAGGGGTCGGTTCCAAGGGTCAACTTAGGCTGAAAGCGAGCAACCGCATCGTTTTGCTCCCTGAATCATCATTCTAAGGACACTCTTATGAACCGCTTCTTCACGACCGCCCTGGTCAACAAGCGCAAGGCCCTCGGCGAGAAGGAGAAGGGCTTCACGCTCATCGAGCTTCTCGTGGTCGTACTCATCCTCGGCGTTCTCGCCGCGATCGCCATCCCGATCTACCTCGGCCAGCAGGACTCGGCCAAGGACAACGCCGTTGCCGCCGCCATCACCAACGCGAAGACTGCCGTCGTTGCTGAACTGGTCACGGGGGACACTGCCGCGAAAGATATTCCGACGACTTTGACTCCGGTAGAAGCGTATACGCCCAGCGACGAAATCTCGGTTTCCTACAAATACACTGCCTCCTCGGACACGTTCTTGATCAGCGGTTATTGGGTTCAGGGCTCCGATACCACGAAAGCTGATAAGGACAATCACGGCCACACCATCAGCGACAGCGGCGCATCAATCAAGATCAAATAGGAAGACATTCAGTACCTGATCATTGCCGGTAGCCGACGGGGCGCTCAAACACCCGTCGGCTACACCAGCCGCTCTCAGAAGGATGGACTAGAAACTGTGTCGCTTCGCTTCGTACCTATTTTCCGTTCCTCCCGAGAAGTAGGTTTTGGCATGATCGAGGTGGTTATCTCGATGCTGCTGTTATCCTTACTCGCTATTGCGTTTCTGCCTATGCTCGTCACTTCGCTGCGGGTCTCGGTGTCCAATAGCACCCTAGCCTCGGCCACCCAGCTCGTCGCCACGCAGATGGAGAGCATCCGCTCTCGCGGCACGACCTGCGAGCCACTTCGCGCGCATGCCGCCACCCTGCCACCACTTTTCGACCCCCACGGCCGCTCACTGCAACCCGGCTTCGATCCAATCACGTGCCCGGCGACCTATCCGGCGACCGTAAAAGTCAGAGCCTTTGTTTCCGAAGTCTCCACCGGTAAGACCCTCGCGGATGCCACCACGAGCATTTTCGTGAAGGACTAGGCCCCGGATGACCACGACGGCCAACCATCCCGAACAATATGCCATATCGTGCACCCAACCGGGTCGGCGCGCTGAGTGTGGCTACACCCTCGTCGAACTGCTCATCTATTCGAGCCTGCTCGTGCTCATTCTCACCGTCGCGGGCGGCATGTTGCTCAATACCCTCACGTCCGAGCAGAAGGTGCTCGACAGCGCCGACGCCAACAGCGTCAGCCAGCTGATCTCCTCGTCGGTGCACTCCGGCGTGCGCAACGCCACCGCCGTCGAGATCACCGACAGTGCCGATACCAACAATGCCGACCAGCTCCTTGTCGTGACTGGGGTGAGCAGTGACCCAACAGCGACGGCCGCATCGAGGATCTGTCAGGCCTGGTATTACACCGAGGCGAACGGTGGGGCCATGTATTACCGGCGCGGCACCGCTCCGCAAGCCTTCGTGTCCCCCACCGCCGATGCCCTCGCCGACGACATGACCGGCTGGACCCTGCTCGGTTCCGCGCTGTCGACCACCAAGAATTCTGCCGGTGTCCCCCTGCCCCTCTTTGACGACTCGACTCCCGGCAATCCGTCGATCATTCTCAACTTTGCGATCAATGCCGACGGCGACAGCAGCCCAGCGTTGATCTCCACCACGGTCACCAGCCGCCAGAGCGCCACGGAGGCAACATCGTGTTCCTGATGCGCAAGACACCGCTTACCCTCGCCGCCGAGCGCGGCAGTAGCCTGCTCGCCGTCATCGGCCTCATGGCTGTCACCGGTATCGCGACCCTTGCCATCGCTGGTTCCACCATGACCTCTCTCGGTGTGGGCAGTGCCACCCGAGCCGGCGTGCAGGCCCAGTCTGCCGCCGAAGCTGGCATCGATGCCGCTCTACTGAAGCTCACGACCGCGACCTGCGCCGCCACGTTTGCGACGGCTGATCCGGTGGCAGCGGTGACCATTTCGCAGTCGATTAGCGCGACCGACAACAGCTGGACGGCCGGCTGCCCCATTCCATCATCACTGCGCGTAAAGATCGTGGCGACGGGGAAGGCCGAGGACTTAGGTGTCGGTGGTAACACCACCGGGGACCACCGCACCGTTGAGGCGATCTATGCATACGTGCCGGCGAGTACGGGCACGCCCGGTACGGGCTCTGCCCTGTACTCCCACAATTTCGGTACCTTTGCGGGCTCCAGCCAATTGAACTCCGTTGACGGTTCGGAACCGGTCGTGCAGGTGCGCCACGATAACGTGACCTGCGATGTTACTGATACGGCGTCCACCGGTATTTTGAACGCTGACGTGGTAATCGCTGATGGCGGGCTTGAAGTCGGTGCGTCCTGCCAGGTCGTCGGTGACGTCTGGGCCACCGAGCCGATCTACCTCCACGCCTCCGCCCAGGTGACGGGTAATGTGGTGGCCCCGAGCGTCAGATTCATCGAGAGCAGCATTATCCACGGCAGCGTATGGACCACTGGTGCTACTGTCCTGGAAACCTCTGCCTGGATCAAGGGTTCGGTCACTGCCGGTTCGCTGAGCATGATCAACAGCGCGAAGATCGACCAGAACGCCTGGTCCACGGGTGCGACAACCATCGGTCACACCACCAACGTGATCACCGGGCACCTCACCACAAAGTCGCTCACTAATAGTGGGCCCGGTGTCATCACGGGTGGTGCAACAGTGGTTCCGGCCGGCCCGGGTCCCGGTTCGCCGCCAGCGGCCGCTCCGGTGGTACCCGACTGGGTCGATGTGGGCTTTGACATCACGGACTGGCCCGGCTTCCAGGTCGCCACGATGAACCACGGTTGTAAGCTCGCAGATATTCAGGCCGCCGCAAACCTGTTCACGGGGCCGGGAATCATTGACGCCCGGGAATGCCCGCAGGGCGTGTTCCTCAAGGAGAACACCGTGCACCTGAGTCTGCCGAACGATCTGGCGATCTTTGCGAGTCGTTTTGAGATTGGCCTCGACGCTCAGATCGATGCACCAGGGGCATCGGCGCGCAAACTCTGGCTGATCACACCCGACGAGACAGCTGACAACCTGCCAACCTGCAAAAGTGCTAGTGGAAATTCTGACATCGAGCAGTCCTTTATCGTGCAGGCCCCGGTTACCGCCATGTTGTACACACCGTGCTCGATTGGCCTCAGTTTCTCAGCGCAGTGGCGCGGACAGCTCTACGGCGGCACCGTGGGAACCGCGGGCTCCGCCATGCTGCACTACGCCCCGGTTGGTATTCCCGGCACCGACCTCACCACAGGAGCGACACCGGGCTTTGGCGGAGCGATGCCCAAGCTTGGGGCTCGCCTTTCGATTCGAGACCTGAATGGCTAGCACCATCGCCGCGGTGTTCGGAATTCTCGGAGCACTCATCGGGTCCTTTCTCAACGTCGTCATCTATCGCATTCCCGCCGGCCGCTCCATTGTGTCGCCGTCGAGTTCGTGCACCAGCTGCGGAGCGCACATTCGACCGTTTGACAACATTCCTGTTCTGAGCTGGTTCGTGCTGCGCGGCGAATGTCGCGACTGCCGGGCCCCGATCTCGCCGCGCTACCCCATGGTGGAGCTCGGCACGGCGGTGTTTTTTGCCGTCGTCGCCCTCTGGGCGTTCTCACCCGCCGATTTTGGCTGGGCCGCCGTCACGACCGAAACCAATACCCTCGCGACTCAGCTCATCGTGCTCGTGGCTTTTCTCTACCTGGCGGCGATCAGCGTGGCCCTGGCCATGATCGACCTCGACACCCACACCCTGCCAAACAGAATTCTGCTGCCGGCCTACCCCGTCGCTGCCGTGCTGCTCGCGGCGGCCGCGCTCGTGGCCAGCGAACCAGAACGCCTGCTCACCGCCGTCATTGGCGGTGCGGCCCTGTTCGGCCTCTACCTCGCCCTGGCTCTGATCAGCCCGGGTGGTATGGGGCTCGGCGACGTGAAATTGGCCGGAGTGCTCGGTCTCTACCTCGGCTACCTGGGTTGGGCGCCCCTGTTGGTGGGAGCGTTCGGTGCTTTTCTGCTCGGCGGCGTCTTTGGCCTCGTGTTGCTCGCCACCCATAAGGCCAAACGACGCAGCAGCATTCCGTTCGGCCCCTGGATGCTGCTGGGGGCCTGGCTCGGCACCTTCTTCGGCGACCAGGTAGCCCTCGGTTATCTCACGCTGTACAACCTCGCCTGACCGCGTGCCCACGCACTTTCTTTTGTCCCGTCTTTCGACCACCACTTACGAACCTATTTCTGATCCAAACTTCTCACTGGGGGAAAACATATGACTACACGTGTGGTCGGAATCGACATCGGCACAACCGCCGTGCGAGCCGTCGAGATGCGGGACGCCGAAACGGATCACCCCGTGCTCGTGCGCTGCCATGAAGAACCGCTGCCATTCGGCGCGGTCAGCCGCGGCGAGGTGCTCGAACCGGCCGTCGTTGCCGCGGTGCTCAAACGCATGTGGTCGAGCGGCGGCTTCACGTCCAAAGACGTCGTGCTCGGTATGGGCTACCACCGCATGGTCGTACGCAACCTGACCGTTCCCAAGATGTCGCTGCGGCGAATTCGCGAGTCACTGCCGTTCCAGGTGCAGGACCTGCTGTCGTTTCCCACCGCCGAGGCACTGCTCGACTTCTACCCCATTGCCGAGGTCGACAGCGAGGGGGAGTCAGGGCCGCAGATCTCCGGCCTGCTGATCGCCGCGATGAAAGACGTCGTGCAGTCCCACATCAAGGCCGCCAAGCTCGCCGGACTGCACACAATCAACGTTGATATCAACTCGTTTGCGCGCAGCCGCGCCATTCGGCGCGGGGCTGTCGCGCCCGACGTGGTCGTGCAGATCGACATCGGGGGCGGCTCGTCGAGCGTGCTCATCTCCTCAAACGGCGTACCGCAGTTCGTGCGCATCATTCCTTCCGGCGGCAACCAGCTCACCAAGGCGTTGCGTATACGCCTCGGCATCGACGAGGAGGCCGCGGAGGTGCTCAAGAAAGGGCTCGGCCTGCCCGAAGTCGAGGTGGCGCCCGATGACGAAATCGCGGCCACGATTATTCGAGAGATCACCTCGGAACTGCTCGAGAGCCTGCGCAACACCGTTGCATACTTCACCAACAATCGTCCAGAGCTGCCGATCGACCGCATCGTGCTCATGGGCGGCGGCGCTCGGCTCGACGGCTTCGGGGCCGCTCTCAGCGAGCTCACCCGCTTTCCCGTCGTTCCGGCACAGCCCTACGGCGGGCTCGAACTCGGACCCGACGTGAATCAACAAGATCTGCAAAACTCCGAGAGCACGTATGTCGCTGCGCTCGGCCTTGCACTAGGGAGCAAAGCATGAGTCGGGTAACGGATGGTCATGAGCTGATCCTCGGAGGCGACCCACGCGCAGACCTGCTGCCGCCCGAACTCAAAGCCGCTCGCCAGGGAAGGCTCCTCCGTCGAGTCATGTCCATCGTTGCTGCCAGTATTGTGCTGGTGGTTATCACCGCCGTGGCAACCGTGTCCCTTGAGGCTGCGAGCGCACAGTCCAGTCTTGCTGCAGCGAACGCGGTCACCGGCAATTTGTTGATGGAATCCGCAAAATACTCGGAGGTTCGCAACGTTCAAGACCAAATTGACGTGACCACGGCGGCACGGCAATTGGCGGCTACTACCGAGATCGATTGGCGTACGTACATGGTGGCCGTACGGGCAAGTTTGCCCACTGATGTCACCATCCAATCAATTTCTATCGGCTCCGGTTCGCCCTGGCAGGAGTATGAGCAGAGCAGCGTTCCCCTGTACAACCCACGGGTAGCCAGCTTGACTTTGAGCCTGACCAGTCCGACGCTGCCTGCCATACCCATGTGGTTGACGAATATGCGCACGCTGCCGGGCTACGCCGACGCCCACCCCGGCTCGGTGACACGAACGGAGACTGGCGAATACACAGTCGAACTGGTCATCAATATCAACAAGGATGCTCGTACAAATCGCACGGTCGAGGGGGGAACGGGACAATGACTCGCAACAGACTATTTGGTGCCGTGCTGGTCTTGATCATCGGCGCATCCGTGGTTTTCGGCGGACTGCTGGGAATCGCGCCGAAACTGGAAGAGATTCAAGCCGCGACCACACAGCGCGAGGCCGTACTGGCGCAGAATTCTAAACACGAGGCTGACCTGATCGTTCTGAAACGAGATTTTGCCGGCATCGCAGAACTTCGTAGCCACCTCGCGACATTACAGACCGCGGTTCCCGTGGATGCGGGGATTCCAGAGTTCCTCGATGAGCTGGAAGTCATCGCCCGCCAGAACGGCATAGTTCTGAAGTCCCTGACTGTCAGCGATGCGGTCGCATATCAGCCCGCCGCGCAGCCGGCAGCCGGCACCGATGCTTTGGCAGACACCGGCACGGCGGCCGCAGCAGACGCTTCTGCAGCCTCTGCCCAGTCGTCGTCTCTTACCCCCGAAAATTATCTGGCTGTATCCGTTTCCATGTCGCTCGCCGGTGCGCACAGCAACCTGTTCGATTTCGTGGCGGGCCTTCAGGGCGGCCAGCGCAGCATCGCGATTTCAACATTGGCGACCGATACGGGTGACGGATCAGTCGAGAATGAGATGACTATCCTCGGCACGATCTACGTGCTGGTGGATGCACCCAGTGTGACGCTTCCCGGCTAGGCGACACCCCCACATCGCGGGACTACCACTGCGCAGGCCGCCTCAATATCGTTGCGCCTAAGTAGACCTTTGTGATCAAGACTTCCCTCTGGCTCCATTCTCGCTAGGCCTGCACCGGCCGGTCGTCGTACCCTCGGCGGCCGGTCGTACCAGCACCCGCACGACCGTACCTGTTCCGCGGCAATCAGTACCCGACGCTTGCTCCGAGAAGGATCTGCTCATGGACGACCCGAAAAACAATGCGCTGTTCAACAACCCCCTGCTACCCGCGGGCCTGACCGAGTTCACGCCGCTCCCGGCCGACGCGGCCGTGAACGCCCGGCACCAGGGCGAAGTAGACCTGCTGCCGTCTAAGCGCCGTCGCACGCGAGTGGCGCTCCGCAGCGTTCCCGCCGATCGCCTTTTGCGCAGCATCGACCCGATTGCGCCCGGGCTGCCCGACGTGCTCGGTGAACCCGACACCGACCTGATCAACGCGCTCAACGAGGTCGTGCTGCGGCAGGCTTCCGACCTGCACGTTGCCGTCGGCGCCCCACCCACCATTCGTCGCGACGGCGAGCTGGGTGCCGGGGGTATTTCGCCGGCCTGGTCGTGCGAGAAGATGAGCTTGGCGATCCGCAGCATCCTCACCCGCGCCCAGCAGGTGACCTTCGATCGCGACCACGAACTCGACTTCGCCTATACGCTGCATGCTGCCGACTCGAACGAAACCGAAACCAGCCGGTTTCGGGTCAATGTGCACCAGCAGCGCGGCGCGGTCGGCGCTGTCTTCCGGCTCATTCCCAGCAAGATCAAAGACCTCAAAGCGCTCGGCATTCCGCAGTCGGTGGCTGCGTTCTCCGCCCTGCCCCGCGGACTCGTGCTCGTGACCGGCCCCACGGGCTCGGGAAAGTCCACCACGCTTGCCGCCCTCGTCGACCTCGTGAATAGCACCCGCGCCGACCACATCGTCACCGTGGAAGACCCGATCGAGTTTCTGCACGCGCATAAGAAATCCTTGGTGACCCAACGCGAGGTGGGGCACGATACGGCGAGTTTCGCATCCGCTTTGAAACACGTACTGCGGCAGGACCCCGACGTGATTCTCATCGGGGAGCTGCGTGACCTCGAGACCATCCAGGTGGCGCTGACCGCAGCTGAGACCGGGCACCTGGTATTCGCGACTCTGCACACGCAGAGCGCGGCGCAGACCATCGACCGCATCATCGACGTTTTCCCGCCGCACCAGCAGAACCAGGTGCGATCGCAGCTCGCTCAGACTCTGCAGGGTGTGGTCTGCCAAACCCTGGTGAAGTGGGCCAACGGTTCTGGCCGGGTAGTGGCGACCGAGGTGCTCGTGACCACACCGGCCATCGCTAACCTCATTCGCGAGGGCAAGACGCACCAGATCGAATCGATGATGCAGACCGGCCGGGAACGCGGCATGCACACCATGGACCGACATCTCGCCGAACTCGTGAAGACCGGGCAGATCACTCGAAAGGCCGCGCTCGCGAAGGCCCACGATGCCGACGGGCTCGATCTGCTCGTGCATCGCACCGACCCGGATGCGGGCGGCGGGGCCTTCGCTTTCCCCGGCACGAACGCGGGATACACCGCCGGGTGCAGTACAGGCGCTGATGCCGGCTACGACCCCGGCCGCGATGCCGAGTACAACGCCGGGTTCTCCCGGGCGGGGATCTGATGCCGTGATAACTGGCCTATAGCTACACCGGCCGCGACACCACCGGCAAGAACGCGAAGTGCGGGCGACGCACCTAACTCGAGGCAGGTAGCCGCGAGATTGAATTCGCAGGACATCGCGCCCCAGTCGATCGTGGATGCTCCGAACGCGACCATCTCGGGGCTGGTGTATTCGCTCATGGCGCCGGGCCGGCGGCATCCGCTGGATAACGCGGCGGCGCGCCGAGTCTTCGTGGCATTTGCAGTGCCCTTGGTACAGTAGAAGTCAGTCACGGCAAAGGCCACGAGGAGTTCAGCATGAGCGACAACACGCCAATCGACGGCAAAAAGAATTCTGAAACGGATGCTGCAGCAGCGCACGATTCATCCAGGGCCGAGCACGATTCCACCGACCAGCACGCGGCGCCTGAGCACGCGGCGCCGGTCGTCGTCACGCCGGTTGTGCCGGAACAGGACCCGATTGTCATCGACTATGACGCCATCAACGCCAACCTGAGTGCGGCAAAGCGAGCTGATGCCGCGGCCGCCGCGCCGAGCCTCGCCGACGACTACGCCGACTCTTATGCTCCGGCCGAGACCATTCCGGCCTTGAATACCGCCGTCGACTCTGAGCCGATCGCTCCGGTCGTGCTCGTCGTTGGCACGACTGCTCCCGTTGACGCTGCATCCATTGACTACGCTCCTGACCTGCCCGCCGATGTTCCGGTCGACGTGCCGGTCGGGGTTGCTCCGGCGTACACACCGCCAGCCCAGTCGCCGATTTACGTGCAGGCGCCCACGAAGCCGAAGGACCGCAGCAACCGTGGTGGCGGCATACTGATCGCCCTGCTCGCCACGGTCATCTTCGCGGTGCTCTACGCCATCGCGGCGTTCGTCATCATCGGCGTGACGAGCGCGACCAT
Source organism: Cryobacterium ruanii (assembly GCF_004404055.1). Classification (GTDB taxonomy): domain Bacteria; phylum Actinomycetota; class Actinomycetes; order Actinomycetales; family Microbacteriaceae; genus Cryobacterium; species Cryobacterium ruanii. The sequence goes on along the minus strand of NZ_SOHK01000009.1, from coordinate 234,391 downwards.
CGCCGACACCGCCAGCGGATTCACCGAGTTCGCCGCGCTGCCGGTGTTCTACCTTCCGGTCTTCTTCTTCTTCCTCGCCTACAGCGCCCTGATCGCCCTGGTCAACCGGGGCGGCTGGTGGGCCTACGTGCTCTTCGGATTCCTCGTCGCCGCCGTGGTCTACTTCTCCTACATCGGCGCGGCAATGCTCGGTCTCGTGCTCGACGGCCGGTCCGCCGGACTCAGCCCGGCCGAACTCGGCAGCATCGTGTCGACCCTGTGGCTCAACCCCGGCGCCATCGCCGCCGGACTCATCGCCCGCGAGGTGCCGATCTGGGCCGGAGCCTGGATCGCCCGCCGCGGACGCCGCGTTACCGCCCGCAATCTTGAGGCGCGCACCGAGTACGAGCGCCTGCTCGCCGACGGTCCCCACCTCACCCGCCCTTAACCCGCGCTTCCCGCCCGGCTGCCCCGTCCCGCGGACGGGGCCCGGGCCCGGAACGTTGGCCCAGTTTATGAACTTGGCCCGGGTTCATCGGTGTGCCCGGTGACCGCGCGCAGCGCCGCAGCATCCGCTGTGCTGAGCGCGGCGTCCCCTGGTGCGCCTTCGGGCCTACGCTGGAGCCATGCGGGAATATCGGAAATACGCGATCACCGTGGCAGCTTTCTCGGTCGCCCTGTACGTGGCCTTTATCGTCGGAGCGTTTGGGGTGCTCAGCCTGCTGCTCAATCGCGACGTCATCAACGAAACGGATGCTGGCGCCCTCCTCGGCCCCATCATGGTTATCACCGCGGTGCTCGCGCTGGTCTGGGTCGTGCTCAGCGCGGTTCTGCGCTCGACCGAACGGTTGACGCAGGTTCCACCGCTGCCGATCTTCATGGCCGGCGTCGCCGCTTACCTGGGCTACTGCGTCTCCGGGGGCGTGTTCTACAGCCTCGGTGCTGGCGAACTCTTTCGCTCGGTCGTCTTCATCGGCGGCGCAATGATGAGCCCGTTCGCGATCGCAGTGGCCGTCTGCGGCTGGCTCATCGCCTTCCTGTTCTTCGTCGTGCTCGTCGCCAAACCCGGGGGTTCGGGCACCCCGGAGTGGCCGTGGGAGAAGAACGACGACAACTAGCCCGCGATGGTAGGGGCATTGTTGGCATCTCACGGGTGCACCCACCGCGGTCGACCCGACTAGGGGGCATATCCGGCATCTCGCGCTGGGCCCGGTACGAGTACCCTTATGCACTATGGACAAGTCCATTGAGTCGCGCGTCAACCACGAGGTTGAGAACTGGCTGCGTTGGATCACCCGGTGGCGCCCCGCGACGCACCGCGGACGGGCCCGCCTCTGCCGACAGTGCTTTGGTTCGCCGATCGTCGCTTCCGCCGGACTCGCCGTGGACGTGCCCCATGTTGTGCAGCACGCCCTGTCGATGCGCATGAAGATCGTGATCGACGCCTCGGTCGATGAATACACCGAACTCAACCTGCCCGTCCTCGCGCACGAGCTTAACCTGAGCGAGCGCCGCGAATCCGCCCAGGCCTACCGGCCCGCTGAGGGTCTCGACCCGGAGTTTCGCGGCCTTGACCTCGATCCGCAACCGGCAGCGGATGCCCCCTACCTCTTCACCTTCAGCGAACTCGCCGACCAGCAGCCCCCCGAGCTCCGGCCCGCCCCCGCACAATCCCCAGCGACCAGCGCGAGCGAGCCCGACCACGAGCACACCGACGCCCTCCCGCCGCTCAGCCCCGAGGAGAAGGTCGCTTTGAAGGCCGAGATGCACCTCGCCGATGAGTTCGCGACTCAGGTGGGCCTCCGTGTTTGCGCGCAACTCGCCCAGCAGCGGCCCCGTCTGCTGGCGGCGATTGCGCAGCATGTCGAGCCCCAGGTGCAGGCGCTGCTCGCCGATCTTGAGAGCACCCTTGACTCTCCGCTCTGGCCGCGCAATCCCTAGCCGAGATGCAGCGTGACAAAGCGAAAATGGTACCCAAGCGGCCCCCAGGGCGCGGGGCGCAACCCATTTGACCATGCAGGCACCGTCGGGCTAGACTTACGGGGTGTGCGCTTTGTCATGCGCTTGGACTATGCCCTCTTGAGAGCACAGACCGGGATTCCACACATGCAGGGTTTGCTCAACGAGCAGCCCCCACGGCATACCCACCAAAACACGCGCGAGCAATCGTGTGGGTTCAAGCGGGTCCAGATGAACTCGACCAAATTCGAAGGAACCGGTCGAATGCTAACCATCACAAAGCTGTCACCGTGCAGCAATAACAAGGAGTAATTAGTGCCCACCATTCAGCAGTTGGTCAGAAAGGGCCGTAGCCCCAAGGTCACCAAGACCAAGGCTCCCGCCCTGAAGTCCAACCCGCAGCAGCGCGGCGTTTGCACCCGCGTGTACACGACCACCCCGAAGAAGCCGAACTCGGCTCTGCGCAAGGTCGCCCGCGTCAAGCTCTCCAACGGCACCGAGGTCACCGCCTACATTCCCGGCGAGGGCCACAACCTGCAGGAGCACTCCATGGTGCTCGTGCGCGGAGGCCGTGTTAAGGACCTCCCCGGTGTGCGTTACAAAATCATTCGCGGCGCGCTGGACACCCAGGCCGTCAAGAACCGCAAGCAGGCGCGTAGCCGCTACGGCGCAAAGATGGAGAAGAAGTAATGCCTCGTAAAGGACCCGCTCCCAAGCGCCCTGTCATTGCCGACCCGGTTTACGGTGCACCCATCGTCAGCCAGCTCGTCAACAAGATCCTTCTCGATGGCAAAAAGGGCCTCGCCGAGCGCATCGTTTACGATGCCCTCGCCGGTGTCTCCGCCAAGAACGAGCTGGATGCCGTTGTCACGCTGAAGAAGGCACTCGACAACGTTCGTCCGACCCTCGAGGTGCGTTCGCGCCGCGTCGGTGGTTCCACGTACCAGGTTCCGGTTGAGGTCAAGCCGCACCGTGCCAACACCCTGGCCCTGCGCTGGTTGACCAGCTATGCCAAGGCGCGTCGCGAGAAGACCATGACTGAGCGCCTCACCAACGAGATCCTCGACGCGAGCAACGGCCTCGGTGCCGCTGTCAAGCGTCGTGAAGACACTCACAAGATGGCTGAAGCGAACAAGGCCTTCGCTCACTACCGCTGGTAGTTCGTCTATCGAGCATTCCTGATCATCGGTTCAGGCGCGTGCCGGCTCGCGTCGGCAGGCGCCTGCCCGCTGAAAAAGCGGATGCTCACGGCCTTGTTCCGCATTCCCATCCCTACCCGCTGGAGGACCCCCGTGGCACTTGACGTGCTCACCGACCTGAGTAAGGTCCGCAACATCGGCATCATGGCTCATATTGATGCTGGCAAGACCACCACTACTGAGCGCATCCTGTTCTACACGGGTGTCAACCACAAGATCGGCGAGACCCACGACGGCGCCTCGACGATGGACTGGATGGCGCAGGAGCAGGAACGTGGCATCACGATCACCTCCGCTGCGACGACCTGTTTCTGGGACAACAACCAGATCAACATCATCGACACCCCCGGACACGTGGACTTCACCGTGGAGGTGGAGCGTTCGCTCCGCGTTCTCGACGGTGCCGTTGCCGTGTTCGACGGCAAGGAGGGCGTTGAGCCCCAGTCCGAAACCGTGTGGCGTCAGGCCGACAAGTACGACGTGCCCCGCATTTGCTTCGTCAACAAGATGGACAAGCTCGGCGCCGACTTCTACTTCACGGTCGACACCATCATCAAGCGCCTCGGCGCAAAGCCGCTGGTCATCCAGCTGCCGATCGGTGCAGAGTCTGAGTTCGAGGGTGTCGTTGACCTCGTTCAGATGCGTGCGCTGACCTGGCGTGGCGATTCCAAGGGTGACGTGGAGATGGGCTCGAAGTACGCCATCGAAGAGATCCCCGCCGACCTCGTGGAAAAGGCTGCCGAGTACCGCAAGCTTCTGCTCGAGACCGTCGCCGAAACCGACGACGAGCTCATGGAGCGTTACTTCGCCGGCGAAGAGCTGACGGTTGCCGAGATCAAGGGCGCCATCCGCAAACTCACCATCAACAGCGAGATCTACCCGGTCCTCTGTGGTTCTGCGTTCAAGAACCGCGGCGTTCAGCCGATGCTCGATGCTGTCGTTGACTACCTCCCCACCCCGCTCGACGTGGCCGCCATTGAGGCGCACGACGTTCGCGACGAGGAGAAGGTCATCATGCGTCACCCGGATGCCGAGGAGCCGTTCACGGCTCTCGCATTCAAGGTTGCGGTGCACCCGTTCTTCGGTCGCCTCACCTACGTGCGCGTGTACTCGGGCCGTCTCGACTCCGGAGCCCAGGTCATCAACTCGACCAAGGGCAAGAAGGAGCGCATCGGCAAGATCTTCCAGATGCACGCCAACAAGGAGAACCCGGTCGGTTTCGTCACCGCCGGTCACATCTACGCGGTCATCGGCCTCAAGGACACCACCACGGGCGACACCCTGTGCGACCCGAACGCTCAGGTCGTACTCGAGTCCATGACGTTCCCTGACCCGGTTATCGAGGTCGCTATCGAGCCCAAGACCAAGCAGGACCAGGAAAAGCTGGGCCTTGCCATTCAGAAGCTTGCCGAAGAAGACCCCACCTTCCGTACCGAGCAGAACCAGGAAACTGGCCAGACGGTAATCAAGGGAATGGGTGAACTTCACCTGGACATCCTCGTCGACCGCATGAAGCGTGAATTCAACGTTGAGGCGAACGTCGGCAAGCCCCAGGTGGCGTACCGCGAAACGATCCGCAAGGCCGTTGAGCGTCACGACTACACGCACAAGAAGCAGACCGGTGGATCTGGCCAGTTCGCGAAGATTCAGATCGCGATCGAGCCGATGGAAATCACTGCTGAGAAGTCGTACGAGTTTCTCAATAAGGTCACCGGTGGCCGCATCCCGCGTGAATACATCCCCTCGGTGGATGCTGGAATTCAGGATGCGCTGCGCGTTGGCGTCCTGGCCGGCTACCCGATGGTGGGCGTTCGAGCCAGCCTGCTTGACGGTGCTGCGCACGACGTTGACTCCTCGGAGATGGCCTTCAAGATTGCCGGCTCGATGGGCTTCAAGGAAGCCGTTCGTAAGGCGAACCCCGTTCTGCTCGAGCCGCTGATGGCGGTCGAAGTTCGTACCCCTGAGGAATACATGGGTGACGTAATCGGAGACCTCAACTCGCGTCGTGGGCAGATCCAGACCATGGAGGATGCGCAGGGCGTGAAGGTAATTCGCGCCCACGTTCCACTGTCGGAGATGTTCGGATACATCGGTGACCTGCGGTCGAAGACCTCAGGCCGTGCGGTGTACTCGATGACGTTCGAGAGCTATGCGGAGGTCCCGAAGGCAGTTGCCGACGAGATCATCAACAAGAACAAGGGCGAATAGTCCTCTATTCTGGCCTTCGGGCCGAATCGCTTCGGCCACCTGGCCCGAGTACCATAAATAGACACATCCAGCGCATACCGGCCGCTCATAACGGCGGCCGTGCATTTGCAAGCGAGTCCTGAGGAGGACCCACAGTGGCCAAGGCCAAGTTCGAGCGGACAAAGCCGCACGTAAACATCGGAACGATCGGTCACGTTGACCACGGAAAGACCACGCTGACTGCAGCGATCTCCAAGGTTCTTGCCGATAAGTTCCCGTCCAAGATCAACGTTCAGCGCGACTTCGCGTCGATTGACTCGGCTCCGGAAGAACGCCAGCGCGGCATTACGATCAACATTTCGCATGTTGAGTACGAGACCGACAAGCGTCACTATGCGCACGTCGATGCTCCGGGCCACGCTGACTACATCAAGAACATGATCACCGGTGCTGCTCAGATGGACGGTGCAATCCTCGTGGTTGCCGCTACTGACGGCCCGATGGCTCAGACCCGTGAGCACGTTCTTCTCGCCAAGCAGGTCGGCGTTCCGACCCTGCTCGTCGCGCTGAACAAGGCCGACATGGTTGACGATGAAGAGATCATGGAGCTCGTTGAGCTCGAAGTTCGTGAACTTCTCTCCAGCCAGGGCTTCGATGGCGACAACGCCCCCGTCGTTCCGGTTTCTGCACTCAAGGCGCTCGAGGGCGACGAGAAGTGGACCGCCAACATCCTGACTCTCATGCAGGCCGTTGACGACTTCATCCCGGACCCGATCCGCGACAAGGACAAGCCGTTCTTGATGCCGATCGAGGACGTCTTCACGATCACCGGTCGTGGCACCGTTGTCACGGGCCGCGCCGAGCGTGGAACCCTCAAGATCAACTCCGAGATCGAGATCGTCGGCATCCGCCCGACGCAGAAGACCACGGTTACCGGTATTGAGATGTTCCACAAGCAGCTCGACGAGGCGTGGGCCGGCGAGAACTGTGGACTTCTTCTTCGTGGCACCAAGCGCGAAGACGTTGAGCGCGGCCAGGTCGTCGTCAAGCCGGGTTCGGTCACGCCGCACACCGACTTCGAGGGCACCGCGTACATCCTCAGCAAGAACGAGGGTGGCCGTCACAACCCGTTCTACGCGAACTACCGCCCGCAGTTCTACTTCCGCACCACGGACGTCACTGGCGTCATCACGTTGCCCGAGGGCACCGAGATGGTCATGCCTGGCGACACCACCGACCTGACTGTCGCGCTGATCCAGCCGATCGCCATGGAAGAGGGCCTCGGCTTCGCTATCCGTGAAGGTGGCCGCACCGTTGGCGCCGGCACGGTGACCAAGATCATCAAGTAGTCTTCTTGACCTACTGATCTCCTGAAAGGGGGTCGGGCCTTCGGGCTCGGCCCCCTTTTTTTTTACACCGCGGCCTGCCCGAGATTTCAAGCGAATGTCGATTGCTCGCCTCCCGGGGCGAGAATCGCAATATCCGGTTATGGTCTGCGCATGCAGATATCGAAACTGGAATTGCGCATCCTGATGGTGATCGCGGTCGTTGTGGTTGGCATCCTCGCCTTGGTGATCGTGCCGCGCCTGACCGGGTCCGCTCCCGCTGCCCAAACCGCCCCCACCAGCGTGAATGCGACCCCGACCCCGTTACCAGCCGTCACTCCCACACCGGCGTCGTCGCCCACCGCCCAGTCCGAGCAGCAGATTCTCGACAGCATCGTGGCCAGCACCGTGAGTGTCTACAGCGTGCTGGTCTGCGACAGCCTGATGGAATACGCCACCCTGTCGATTCCAGAGATCATCACCAAGGTGCTCGCCGAATACCCGACCACCGGCCTGTCCGATCAATCCCGCCAGATCATGGCCCACCGCGTCCTGACGGAATCCACCGCGAAGAGCTGCCCCGACCAGAGCCCCCGGGTCGCGGCCGGTATCACCCAGGGCTAGCCGCGCCAGCACCAGGAAAGTGGATGCCCGCGGCCCGTCGGCTGCGGGCATCCGTCTAAAAACCCGCGACACGTACTGGCCGATCGGGTGCGTGCGACACGCCCGGGTTGCATGTAGTGGCAAGTGTATGGCAGACTCTTCTAGTTCAACATTTTCGGCATGCGCTTGCGCAGTCGGAATCACTGCCAGGCAGTGCATAGTCGCGTCACACTCTACGAGGAACACTCGTCGCAAGAGTGCAGATCGCAGGCTAGGCCGCAGGGAGCAGAGCGCAGCGTAAATCAACGATCTGTTGGCGTGGGTAAAACCACGCCGTCCCCAGGTTCTGCTTCTGGGAGTCGACGTTGACGACGAGCGTCGGTTATTCGGCGTGAAATCGAAATTGACATATGAACAGTGGTGCTAACAGCAGCAGTGCTACTACGGCGTCCAATGCAACCTCGGCAAATCCTGCCGTTGTCTGTAAGACGCCTCGACAGAGAGAGAGTTCGACATGGCGGGACAGAAGATCCGCATTCGACTTAAGTCGTATGACCACGAGGTCATCGACATTTCGGCGCGCAAGATCGTCGACACAGTGACCCGTGCGGGCGCTACAGTCGTCGGCCCGGTGCCGCTTCCGACCGAGAAGAACGTGGTGTGTGTCATCCGTTCCCCTCACAAGTACAAGGACAGCCGGGAGCACTTTGAAATGCGCACCCACAAGCGTCTGATCGACATCATTGACCCGACCCCGAAGGCCGTCGACTCGCTCATGCGCCTCGACCTTCCGGCCGACGTCAACATCGAGATCAAGCTCTAGGGCCCGCGATGTCTTACTCCGATACCAAGACCACCAAGGGTCTCCTCGGCAAGAAGCTCGGCATGACCCAGGTGTGGGACGAGAACAACAAGCTTGTTCCCGTTACCGTCATCGAGATCGCGCCGAACGTTGTCACGCAGATCCGCACGAAGGCCGTCGACGGCTACAACGGTGTTCAGATCGCCGCTGGCCCCATCGACCCGCGCAAGGTCAACAAGCCCCTTGCCGGTCACTTCGACAAGGCCGGCGTTACGCCGCGTCGCCACATCACCGAGCTCCGCACCGCGGATGCCGCTGATTACAGCCTGGGCCAGGAGCTCACCGTTGACGGTGTCTTCGCTGCCGGCACCAAGGTTGACGTCATGGGCACCAGCAAGGGTAAGGGTTTCGCCGGTGTTATGAAGCGTCACAACTTCAAGGGTGTCTCCTCCTCTCACGGTTCGCACCGCAACCACCGCAAGCCCGGTTCCATCGGTGCTTCCTCGACCCCGAGCCGTGTCTTCAAGGGCATGCGCATGGCCGGTCGTATGGGTGGCGAGCGCGTGACCGTGCTGAACCTTAAGGTGCACGCCATTGACGCCGACAAGGGCCTCATGCTCGTCAAGGGTGCCGTTCCCGGTGCCCGTGGCCGCCTCGTATTCGTTCGCAACGCAGTGAAGGGAGCGTAGTCCTGATGGCTACAGCACTCGACATCATTGACGCCAAGGGCAAGAAGGCAGGCTCTGCCGAGCTTCCCGACGACCTCTTCGACGTTCCAGCCAACATTCCCCTCATCCACCAGGTCGTTGTCGCGCAGCTTGCTGCCGCACGCCAGGGAACGAGCAAGGTCAAGCGCCGTGGAGAAGTTTCCGGTGCCGGCCGCAAGCCGTTCAAGCAGAAAGGAACCGGTCGCGCTCGTCAGGGCTCTATCCGCGCTCCCCAGATGACCGGTGGTGGAATCGTCCACGGACCGACCCCGCGCAGCTATGACCAGCGCACCCCGAAAAAGATGATCGCCGCAGCCCTCAAGGGTGCACTGAGCGACCGCGCCCGCGGTGGCCGCCTGCACATCGTCGAGGCACTGTTCACGGCTGAGACCCCTAACACGAAGATTGCCCTGGAACTGCTCACGCAGATCGCCACAAGCAAGCACGTGCTGGTTGTTCTCGAGCGTACCGACGAGACCACGTTGCGCAGCATTCGCAACATCCCGACGGTGCACATCCTCTCGTGGGATCAGCTCAACGCCTATGACGTGCTCGTCAGCGACGACATCGTCTTCACCACCGGCGCGTTCAACGCGTTCGTGGAGAGCAAGACCAAGAAGGAAGAGGTGGCCGCATAATGACTATCGCGACCAACAAGGACCCCCGCGACATCATCATCTCTCCGGTTGTCTCTGAGAAGAGCTACGGCCTGATCGACGAGGGTAAGTACACCTTCATCGTTGACCCCCGCTCGAACAAGACGGAGATCAAGCTCGCGATCGAAAAGATCTTCAAGGTGCAGGTCGCTTCGATCAACACCCTGAACCGCGTGGGCAAGACTCGCCGCACCAAGTTCGGCATGGGCAAGCGCAAGGACACCAAGCGTGCCATTGTCACGCTCAAGTCTGGCTCCATCGACATCTTCACGGCCGTCGGCTAAGCGACAGGCAGAGGGATAACTAATGGCTATTCGTAAGTACAAGCCCACGACCCCGGGTCGACGCGGTTCATCCGTTGCTGACTTCGCGGAGATCACACGTTCCACTCCGGAGAAGTCGCTTCTGCGCCCGCTCCACAAGACCGGTGGACGTAACAACCAGGGCCGCATCACGACGCGTCACATCGGTGGTGGCCACAAGCGCCAGTACCGCGTGATCGACTTCAAGCGCAACGACAAGGACGGCGTCAACGCCCGCGTCGCTGAAATTGAATACGACCCGAACCGCACGGCGCGCATCGCGCTCCTTCACTTCATTGACGGCACGAAGCGTTACATCATCGCGCCGAACAAGCTGGCACAGGGCGACATCATCGAGTCGGGAGCCGGGGCTGACATCAAGCCCGGCAACAACCTGCCGTTGAAGAACATCCCCACCGGTACCATCATTCACGCGATCGAGCTGCGTCCGGGTGGTGGCGCCAAGATGGCCCGCTCCGCCGGTTCGTCGGTTCGCCTCGTTGCGAAGGAGGGCGTCTACGCCCAGCTTCGTCTGCCGTCTGGTGAAATCCGCAACGTGGATGCTCGCTGCCGCGCGACGATCGGCGAGGTCGGCAATGCCGAGCAGTCGAACATCAACTGGGGTAAGGCCGGGCGTATGCGCTGGAAAGGCGTTCGCCCGACCGTTCGTGGTGTTGCCATGAACCCGGTCGATCACCCGCACGGTGGTGGTGAGGGAAAGACGTCCGGTGGACGTCACCCCGTCAGCCCCTGGGGCCAGAAGGAAGGGCGCACCCGCCACCCGAATAAGGAAAGCGACAAGCTCATTGTTCGTCGCCGCACCGTCGGCAAGAAGCGTAAGTAGGAGTAGACGATGCCAAGAAGTCTTAAGAAAGGCCCTTTCGTTGACGACCACCTGCTTCGCAAGGTGTTCGCGGCGAACGAAGCCAAGAGCAAGAACGTAATCAAGACCTGGTCGCGCCGCTCGATGATCATCCCCGACATGCTCGGACACACCATCGCAGTGCACGACGGACGCAAGCACATCCCGGTGTTCGTCACCGAGAGCATGGTCGGCCACAAGCTCGGCGAGTTTGCGCCCACCCGCACCTTCCGTGGACACGTGAAGGACGACAAGAAGGGCCGTCGCCGCTAACGCGGGGACGTGAAGGAGGAGAAGAAATGGTGGAGTCGATCGCACGCGTGCGTCACATCCGCGTCACCCCCCAGAAGGCTCGTCGCGTTGTCAACATGATCCGCGGCAAGCAGGCGCACGAAGCGCTGGGAATTCTGAAGTTCGCGCCCCAGGGCGCGAGCGATCCGGTATACAAGCTGGTGGCCTCGGCCATCGCCAACGCCCGGGTCAAGGCAGATGCAGCCAACACGTATCTGGACGAGCAGGACCTGTTCATCAGCCGGGCATTCGTTGACGAGGGTACGACCCTCAAGCGTTTCCAGGCTCGTGCCCAGGGTCGCGCATTCGAAATCAAGAAGCGCACCAGCCACATCACGGTTGTGCTCACCACTCCTGAGGAGGGTACGAAGTAATGGGTCAGAAAGTAAATCCCTATGGCTTTCGTCTGGGAATCACCACCGATCACGTATCGCGTTGGTTCTCTGACTCGACCAAGCCGGGTCAGCGTTACGCTGACTTCGTCGCAGAAGACGTCAAGATCCGTCGCCTGCTGAGCACCAGCCTCGACCGTGCCGGCGTCAGCCGCATCGAGATCGAGCGCACTCGTGACCGTGTTCGCGTTGACATTCATACCGCCCGTCCGGGCATTGTGATCGGTCGCCGCGGCGCGGAGGCCGAGCGCATCCGCTCTGACCTCGAAAAGCTCACCGCCAAGCAGATCCAGCTGAACATCCTCGAGGTCAAAAACCCCGAGCAGGATGCCCAGCTGGTCGCGCAGGGTATCGCCGAGCAGCTCTCTGCTCGTGTGGCTTTTCGCCGCGCGATGCGTAAGGGCCTGCAGGGTGCACAGCGCGCCGGCGCCAAGGGTGTTCGCATCCAGGTGTCCGGTCGTCTGGGTGGCGCCGAGATGAGCCGCAGCGAGTTCTACCGCGAAGGCCGTGTGCCCCTGCACACCCTGCGCGCGAACATCGACTACGGCTTCTACGAAGCCAAGACCACCTTCGGCCGTATCGGCGTGAAGGTCTGGATCTACAAGGGCGACATCACCAACAAGGAACTCGCTCGCGAGCAGGCCAACGCTAAGTCGTCCCGCCCCGAGCGTCGTGACGATCGACCGCGCCGTGCACCTCGTGCAGATGCTCCGGCAGCGGCACCGGTCGCAGCAGGAGTTGAGGCTAAATAATGTTGATTCCACGTAGAGTCAAGCACCGCAAGCAGCACCACCCGGGTCGCACCGGCCACGCTACCGGTGGCACCACGGTGTCCTTCGGTGAGTACGGCATTCAGGCGCTGACCCCCGCATATGTGACCAACCGTCAGATCGAGTCCGCTCGTATCGCCATGACGCGTCACATCAAGCGTGGCGGGAAGGTGTGGATCAACATCTACCCCGACCGCCCGCTGACCAAGAAGCCTGCCGAAACCCGCATGGGTTCCGGTAAGGGTTCGGTCGAGTGGTGGGTTGCCAACGTCAAGCCGGGTCGCGTTCTGTTCGAGCTCAGCGGTGTCACCGACGCCGTTGCGAAAGAGGCGCTGACCCGAGCTATTCACAAGCTGCCCCTCAAGGCACGCATCATCAAGCGCGAGGAGGGCGACGCATAATGGCGATCGGAACCAAGGAGCTCGCCCCAGTCGAGCTCGATACTTTTGACAATGAAAAGCTGTTCGAAGAGCTGAAGAAGGCCAAGGAAGAGCTGTTCAACCTGCGCTTCCAGTCGGCCACCGGTCAGCTTGAGAGCCATGGTCGCCTCCGCGCGGTCAAGCGCGACATTGCTCGCATCTACACGGTCCTCCGTGAGCGCGAGCTGGGCATTCGTGCCACCCCGGTTGCAGTGGAGGCCCCGGCCAAGGCTGAGAAGGCCGAAAAGAAGACCAAGAAGGCCAAGGCCGTAGTGGAGTCCAACGACGATGCTGCAGCTGAGACCGTCGAGACGAAGGAGGCCTAGTCATGGCGAAGACTGACGAAACGGTCGTCGCGGGCGAAGCCACCGAGCTCGTACGCGGTTACCGCAAGACGCTGCGTGGTTACGTGACCAGCGACAAGATGAACAAAACCATCATTGTCGTGGTCGAAGACCGCGTGAAGCACCCGTTGTACGGCAAGGTCATCCGCCGTACATCCAAGCTGAAGGCGCACGACGAGGCGAACTCCGCCGGCATCGGCGACCTCGTCCTGATCAGTGAGACCCGTCCGCTCAGCGCTTCCAAGCGCTGGCGCCTGGTCGAGATTCTTGAGAAGGCCAAGTAAGCCTCGCGCTTACTTGACGTAAAGGAGTTATAAAGTGCTTCAGCAAGAATCACGAGTCAAGGTTGCCGACAACACCGGTGCCAAGGAACTCTTGACCATCCGCGTTCTCGGTGGCTCCGGCCGTCGCTACGCAGGCCTGGGCGACGTCATCGTCGCCACGGTCAAGGATGCAATCCCGGGCGGCAACGTCAAGAAGGGTGACATCGTCAAAGCTGTCATCGTTCGCACTAAGAAGGAGACCCGTCGTCCAGACGGCTCCTACATCAAGTTCGATGAGAACGCTGCAGTGATCTTGAAGGCAGACGGTGACCCCCGCGGCACCCGAATCTTCGGACCGGTCGGTCGCGAGCTTCGCGACAAGAAGTTCATGAAGATCATCTCGCTGGCACCGGAGGTTATTTAATCATGGCCAGAATCAAAAAGGGTGACCTCGTTCAGGTCATCAGCGGCCGCAGTCAGGCTCGCGGCGGAGACCGTGGCAAGCAGGGCAAGATCATCTCCGTCGACGCCCCGAAGAACCGTGTCCTCGTTGAGGGCATCAACTTCGTGACCAAGCACGTTCGCGTCGGTCAGACCCAGCGCGGTACCAAGACGGGCGGCATCGAAACCTTCGAAGCTCCCATCCACGTGTCCAACGTTGCAATCGTCGACCCGGAGACCAAGAAGCCGACCCGCGTCGGCTTCCGCCAGGAAGAGGTAACGAAGGACGGCGTCACCAAGACGGTCCGCATCCGTTACGCCAAGAAGTCAGGGAAGGACCTCTAATGACTGACACCATTACGGGCGCCGCGCCCGTCAAGGCCTTGCCGCGTCTGAAGCAGAAGTACCGCGATGAGATCAGTGCCAAGCTCTCCGAGGAACTCGGCTTCACCAACGTGCACCGCATCCCCACCCTGACGAAGATCGTCGTCAACATGGGTGTCGGCGAAGCAGCACGCGACGGCAAGGTGATGGACGGTGCGGTTTCTGACCTCACCAAGATCACCGGGCAGAAGCCGCAGGTCACCAAGGCCCGCAAGTCCATCGCGCAGTTCAAACTTCGTGAGGGACAGCCCATCGGCGCCCACGTCACACTTCGTGGCGACCGCATGTGGGAGTTCCTGGACCGGCTGCTCAGCCTGGCCCTTCCTCGTATCCGTGACTTCCGCGGTCTGTCCGACAAGCAGTTCGACGGTGCGGGCAACTACACCTTCGGTCTGACCGAGCAGGTCATGTTCCACGAGATCGACCAGGACCGCATCGACCGCGTTCGCGGCATGGACATCACGGTCGTCACGACCGCGAAAACCAACGACGAGGGTCGCGCGCTGCTCAAGGCGCTCGGCTTCCCGTTCAAGACGGACGACGCCAAGTAGCAAATTCAACTAGAGTTGGGAGCTTGCGCCTAGCAGGCTCCCAACCCAGGTTGGTCCCGCCCGACTGTCAACGCCGGGCGCACATAGATTTTCACCCCGGAAGCCGATCAACCGATCGGTTTCCTCACCACCACAGGTCGTCATTCGTGTAACGGATGGGCGAAACCAGGCGAGAAAGGCACCACAAAATGACAATGACAGATCCGGTCGCAGACATGCTGACCAGACTGCGCAACGCGAACTCGGCGTACCACGACACCGTGTCAATGCCGCATAGCAAATTGAAAGCGCACATCGCTGACATCCTCAAGGCCCAGGGTTACATCTCCGCCTGGACCGTCAAGGATGCAACCGTAGGCAAGACCCTCACCCTGGACCTCAAGTTCGGTCCGAACCGTGAGCGTTCCATCGTTGGAATCAAGCGGGTTTCTAAGCCCGGCCTTCGCGTGTACGCAAAGTCGACAGAGATCCCCACGGTTCTCGGCGGCCTCGGCGTTGCCATCCTGTCCACCTCCAGCGGTCTGCTCACCGACCGCCAGGCTGAGAAGAAGGGCGTAGGCGGAGAAGTTCTCGCCTACGTGTGGTAACTGAGAATGTCACGTATTGGAAGACTCCCCATCCCGATCCCTGCTGGGGTCACGGTTGTGGCTGACGGCCAGGCCGTCTCCGTCAAGGGCCCGAAGGGCGAGCTCGCGCTCGTCGTTTCCAACCCCATCTCGGTGTCGATCGAGGACGGTCACGTTCTCGTCACCCGTCCGAACGACGAGCGCCAGTCGCGTTCGCTGCACGGTCTGACCCGCACCCTGATCAACAACCAGATCATCGGCGTAACCGTTGGTTACACCAAGGGTCTTGAAATCGTCGGTACCGGTTACCGCGCGGCGCAGAAGGGCACCTCCGTTGAGTTCGCCCTCGGCTTCTCGCACCCGGTCGTCGTCGAGCCGCCCGTCGGCATCGTTCTGACCGTGGAGAGCGTCAACAAGCTCACGGTCAGCGGAATCGACAAGCAGGCCGTCGGCGAGGTTGCCGCCAACATCCGTAAGATTCGCAAGCCAGAGCCCTACAAGGGCAAGGGTGTGCGTTACGCCGGCGAGATTGTTCGCCGCAAGGCCGGAAAGAGCGGTAAGTAACCATGGGACTCGGAACTAGAGGCAAGAGCAAGGCCGCAGCCCGCGGACGTCGACACACACGTCTTCGCAAGAAGATCGAGGGAACGGCACTTCGCCCGCGCCTCGTTGTCACGCGCTCGGCTCGCCACGTATTCGTGCAGGTCGTCGACGACAGCAAGGGTTTCACCCTTGCGTCGGCATCCACGCTCGAAACGGATTTGCGCACCTTCGATGGTGACAAGACCGCCAAGGCCCGCAAGGTCGGTGAGCTTGTAGCTGAGCGTGCGAAAGCCGCCGGCATCGAAGCCGTTGTATTTGACCGTGGTGGCAGCAAGTACGCAGGACGCGTCGCAGCCATCGCCGAGGGAGCTCGAGAGGGTGGATTGAACCTGTGAGCACTGAAAAGATCGAAACCACAGCACCTGTTGCTGCCGTTGCCGAGGCGCCGGTTGAAACCGCTGCCTCCACGACCCCGCCGCAGAACGAGCCCCGCGAGGCTCGTCGTGGTGGCCGTGAGCGCAACCCGAACAAGGACCGCGGAAGCCGCGATGCCGACAAGAGCCAGTTCCTGGAGCGCGTCGTCACCATCAACCGGGTGTCGAAGGTCGTCAAGGGTGGTCGTCGCTTCAGCTTCACCGCCCTCGTCGTCGTCGGCGACGGTAACGGCCTCGTCGGCGTTGGATACGGTAAGGCCCGCGAGGTCCCGACCGCTATCTCCAAGGGCGTTGAAGAAGCGAAGAAGAACTTCTTCCGCGTTCCTCGCGTTGGCCTGACCATCCCGCACCCCGTGCAGGGTGAGGCCGCAGCCGGCGTCGTTCTGCTCCGTCCGGCAGCAGCAGGTACCGGCGTTATCGCCGGTGGCCCGGTGCGCGCCGTACTCGAATGTGCTGGCATCCACGACGTGCTGAGCAAGTCGCTCGGTTCGTCGAACACCATCAACATCGTGCACGCCACGGTCGAGGCCCTGCACCAGCTCGAAGAGCCGCGTGCGGTTGCGGCTCGTCGCGGCCTCGCCTATGAAGACGTGGCTCCGGCCCGTTTTCTTCGTGCCGACGCTGCTGCAGCTGCAGCGGCCGCAACCGCGAAGGCAGGTGCCTGATGGCCCAGCTGAAGATCACACAGATCAAGTCCAAAATTAGTGAGAAGCAGAACCAGCGCGACACTCTTCGCAGCCTGGGTCTGCGACGCATTGGCGCCGTCACGATCCGCGAGGACAACTCGCAGAACCGTGGCTACGTCAACACCGTCGCTCACCTCGTAAAGGTCGAGGAGATTGACTAATGGCTGACGAGAAGGAAGCTACCCAGGTAGCCGACAAGCCCGACGCGAAAAAGGCTGCCGCCCCCAAAAAGGCTGCAGCACCCAAGAAGGCTGCTGCCCCCAAAAAGGTAGCCGTTGCAGCAGAACCCACTGAGCCCCGCGAGCACGTGCTGAAGGTACACCACCTTCGCCCGGCCCCCGGAGCGAAGAAGGCCCGCCAACGCGTTGGCCGTGGTGAAGGATCCAAGGGTAAGACCGCGGGTCGAGGCACCAAGGGCACGAAGGCACGCTACAGCGTGCGCGTCGGCTTCGAAGGTGGGCAGATGCCTCTGCACATGCGCACCCCGAAACTGCGTGGGTTCAAGAACCCGTTCCGCGTCGAGTACCAGGTTGTCAACCTGGAAAAGCTCGAACTGCTTTACCCGAAGGGTGGCGATGTCACCATCGCCAGCCTGATCGCCAAGGGTGCGGTTCGTGACAACGAAAAAGTCAAGGTTCTCGGTACGGGTGAGATTACCGTTAAGCTGAACGTGACGGTCGACAAGGTCTCTGCTTCAGCAGCGCAGAAAATTGTCGCCGCGGGTGGATCTGTAAAGTAAGTCCGTAGACGCTCAATCGAGCTTGTCGAATCCGTCAACGAGTGAATCGTTTGGTGTGATTCGACAAGCTCGATCGCTTTAAGACGACCTGTGCGGGTCGATCTGCGTAAAAATCTGGAGGCCTTCTTGTTCAGCGCCATTGCGCGGATTTTCCGCACACCCGACCTTCGTAAGAAGATCGGCTTCACCCTGGGCATCATTGCTCTGTTCCGTCTGGGCTCCTTCATTCCCGCCCCGTTCGTGGACTTCGGCAATGTGCAGCTGTGTCTCGCAGCCAACCAGGGAACGAGCGGCCTCTATGAGCTCGTCAACCTTTTCAGCGGTGGCGCCCTACTGCAGTTGAGCGTGTTCGCGCTTGGCATCATGCCGTACATCACGGCCTCGATCATCGTGCAGCTGCTGCGCGTGGTCATCCCCCACTTCGACACCCTCTACAAGGAGGGTGCCGCCGGTCAGAGTACTCTGACCCAGTACACCCGCTACCTCACCATCGCGCTCGGCATCCTGCAGTCCACGACCCTGATCACGGTGGCCCGCAGCGGCGCCCTGTTCGGCACCTCCGCGAGCACCGAGTGCACGCAGTTGATCACCAACGATGCCTGGTACGCGATCATGCTCATGGTCATCACTATGACTGCCGGTACCGGCGTCATCATGTGGATGGGCGAGCTCGTCACCGAACGCGGCGTCGGCAACGGCATGTCGCTCATGATCTTCGTCTCGATCGCCGCCCTGTTCCCCGGTTCGCTCAGTGCCATCGGCCAGCAGCAGGGCTTCGACACCCTCGTCATCGTGCTGATCGTCGGGATATTGGTGGTCGCCGGCGTGGTCTTCGTTGAACAATCGCAGCGGCGAATCCCGGTGCAGTACGCCAAACGCATGGTCGGGCGGCGCACCTACGGTGGCAACAACACCTACATTCCGATCAAGGTCAACATGGCCGGCGTGATCCCCGTGATCTTCGCCTCCTCGTTGCTGTACCTGCCAGCCCTGCTCGCGCAGTTCAACCAGCCCGGTGCCGGCACGGAAGCCCCGGCCTGGGTGGTCTGGATCTCCAACAACCTCACCGGTGGCGACCAGCCGCTGTACATGGCCATGTACTTTCTGCTCATCATCGGTTTCACCTACTTCTACGTGGCCATCACGTTCAACCCCGAAGAGGTCGCCGACAACATGAAGAAGTACGGCGGGTTCATTCCCGGCATCCGTGCCGGCCGCCCGACCGCCGAGTACCTCGACTTCGTCCTGACCCGCATCACGCTCCCCGGCTCGATCTACCTGGGTCTGATCGCGCTGATCCCGCTCATCGCTTTCTCGGTCATCGGTGCTGACCAGAACTTCCCGTTCGGCGGCGCGAGCATTCTCATCGTCGTCGGTGTGGGGCTTGAGACGGTCAAGCAGATCGACTCCCAACTGCAACAGCGACACTATGAGGGGCTTCTTAAATGACGCGCTTACTACTGATCGGCCCGCCCGGTGCGGGCAAGGGTACCCAGGCGGAGCGCCTCGCGCTCGCCTTCGACGTTCCCGCCATCTCCACCGGTGACATTTTTCGTTACAACGTGACCACCAACACCCCGCTCGGGCTCGAGGTCAAGTCGTTCATGAACGCCGGCGCCTACGTGCCAGACACCCTCACCAACGCGATCGTCGCCGATCGGTTGAAAGAAGCGGATGCCGCCACCGGCTTTCTGCTCGACGGCTACCCGCGCACGACCGACCAGGTCGCTGAGCTCGACCGCCTGCTGGGCGCCGAGGGCACCCAGCTCGATGTTGTCGTTCTGATCACCGCCGACACCGACGAGGTTGTCGCCCGACTGCTCAAGCGTGCCGCCGAGCAGGGCCGCGCGGATGACACGGCCGAGGTCATCCGTCACCGACTCGACGTTTACACCGAGCAGACCGCTCCACTCATCGATGTGTACAGCGCCCGCGGCCTCGTCGTCACGATCGACGGCCTCGGTGCCGTTGAGGTCGTCACCGACCGCATTCTCGTCGCGCTGGCCGAACGCGGCCTTCGCGCCAGCACCACCACGCTCTAAACCCGCTCTACCCTCGGGCCGGGCCTTGCGGCCCGGCCCGACACCATGTGAACAATCATAAAAATATCGCTCCCCTCTACGGAGCTAGTTTGTAGGAAATCAGTGAGTCTTCGACGTTCGATCTATAAGAATCCGGCCCAGCTGCGCCTCATGGTGGCACCGGGCCTCGCCACCGCGGCATCCCTGGCAGCTGCCCGCGCGGCCATGGTCATCGGCGCGACGACCCTCGAACTCGACGCCGCTGCGGAAGCTGCCATCATCGCGCTCGGCGGTAAGCCCAATTTCAAGCTCGAAGAGGGCTACCACCACACCGTGTGCGCGTCGGTCAACGACGACGTCGTGCACGGGATTCCCTCCGCTCGCCGCCTCGGTGCCGGAGACATCGTCTCCATCGACAGCGGAGCGATCATCGAAGGCTGGAACGGCGACGCTGCGTTCAGCTACGTGATTGCCGACGCGACCCGGCCCGAGCTCGTCGCCGAACGCCAGAAACTGTCGGACGTGACCGAGCAGTCACTCTGGCACGGCATTGCCCGCCTGCACACGGCGCGCCACCTCAACGAGGTCGGCGAGGCTATTGAAGACTACGTGGAGTCGCAGGGCACCTACGGAATTCTCACCGACTATGTCGGCCACGGCATCGGTCGTTCCATGCACGAAGCCCCGCCGGTGTTCAACTATCGGGTGCGCCAGAAAGGCCCCGACGTGAAGCCGGGCTTGGTCGTCGCCATCGAGCCGATGGTCGTGCTCGGATCGATCGACACCTACACCCGCGACGACGACTGGACCGTAGCCACGAGCGACGGCAAGGCGGCCGCCCACTGGGAACACAGCATCGCCGTGCATAAGGACGGCATCTGGGTGCTCACCGCCGAAGACGGTGGAGCGGCCGGGCTCGCCCAGTTCGGCATCGTGCCCGTTCCTATTCCCTAACTACTGGTCCATCAGATGCACGAGCGCGTCGTCGAGCGCAGCCCCGATGGGTTCGCGCGGCACCGCCCGCGGGTCGTAGTAGTCCGCGCAGACCAACACCGTGCGCACGGGTTGCTCAAACCGTTGCTGCTGCACGAGGCCGCATCGCGGATCGCGGAGGTCGTCTGCGGGCTGGTGGCGGGGCATCCGCTCTTTGAAGCGGTCAACGGCGAAAGCACCGCGGCCCAGGGGGTGAGCCGCTGTGCCGGATCCTGTTGAGGCTGCTGTTGCGCGGGTGATTATAGGACTGAATTGCTAAAAGGCAATCTCATACCATAGACTTGATCCTTGGTGTCTGGTGTCGTCTTTTGTGGCGTGTCCGGCATCAACCCAGCAATGACCAGCAATCAATACAGAGCGACAGTGAGGGTATGGCCAAAAAAGACGGTGTCATCGAAATCGAGGGCGCAGTAGTCGAAGCTCTGCCCAACGCGATGTTTCGCGTTGAGCTGTCAAACGGCCACCGAGTTCTTGCCCACATCTCGGGCAAGATGCGTCAGCACTACATCCGCATCCTCCCGGAGGACCGCGTGATCGTCGAGTTGAGTCCTTACGATCTGACCCGAGGCCGGATCGTCTACCGCTACAAGTAACGGCTGCTGTAAGTAACGGCCCCCGGCATCCCGGGGGTACGAAGACAGCGAAAAACAAGGAATCACCATGAAGGTCAAGCCCAGCGTCAAAAAGATCTGTGACAAGTGCAAGGTCATCCGCCGTAACGGCAACGTGATGGTCATCTGCGAGAACCCGCGTCACAAGCAGCGCCAGGGTTAAATCTTCGTTGCGTTCAGCGCAGTGAGATTTACCTGAATAACTGAATATACATAGCAGTTCTGGGAGCCCTTCGGGGTGACACCATCGGTTGGAGGCCGGTGTACAGGAACTGTTACAGACCTCTATCACTAACAGGAGACACAATGGCACGTCTAGCCGGCGTCGACATCCCGCGCGATAAGCGCGTGGAAGTTGCATTGACTTACATTTACGGTGTTGGCCGTACGAGGGCCCTCAAGACCCTCGCCGATACTGGAATCGACGGAAACATCCGCGTCAAGGATTTGAGCGACGACCAGCTCGTCCTTCTCCGCGACTACGTCGAAGGTACCTTCAAGGTTGAGGGTGACCTCCGCCGTGAGGTTGCCGCTGACATCCGCCGCAAGGTTGAGATTGGCAGCTACGAGGGCATTCGCCACCGCAAGGGCCTGCCCGTTCGCGGTCAGCGCACCAAGACCAACGCTCGCACCCGCAAGGGCCCGAAGCGCACCGTAGCCGGCAAGAAGAAGGCGCGCTAGGCCCCCGGCCTAGCCCGCTAACGCCTTTAGGATTCAGGAGAAATTCATGGCACAACCCAAGTCGGCCGTACGGAAGCCGCGTAAGAAAGAAAAGAAGAACATTGCTGTGGGCCAGGCCCACATCAAGAGCACCTTCAACAACACGATCGTGTCGATCACCGACACGACCGGCGCCGTCATCAGCTGGGCCTCGTCTGGCCAGGTTGGTTTCAAGGGTTCGCGCAAGTCGACCCCCTTCGCCGCACAGCTGGCCGCCGAATCGGCCGCCCGCCAGGCGCAGGAACACGGCATGAAGAAGGTCGACGTCTTCGTCAAGGGACCCGGCTCAGGCCGCGAGACCGCGATCCGTTCCCTGCAGGCCGCCGGCCTCGAGGTCGGTTCGATCAACGACGTGACGCCCCAGGCTCACAACGGATGCCGTCCGCCGAAGCGCCGCCGCGTCTAAAGCACTCGCTGTCATCTTGACGGGCTCGGCGCTTGATTGGTGCCGAGCCCCGTCGGGACTCTTTTCTTTCAACTTTTCACTCTCTCGTCATTGCAAGTGTCATATAGCGGACACTTAGCCGAAAGGAATCAACAGTGCTTATTGCACAGCGTCCAACGCTCACCGAAGAGAACATCTCGGAGTTCCGTTCACGGTTCATCATCGAGCCGCTCGAACCTGGCTTCGGCTACACCCTCGGCAACTCGCTTCGCCGTACCCTGCTCTCCTCGATTCCGGGCGCTGCAGTAACCAGCATCCGTATCGACGGCGTGCTGCACGAGTTCAGCACCGTCCCCGGGGTGAAGGAAGATGTCACCGAGATCATCCTGAACATCAAGGGCCTCGTCGTTTCGAGCGAGCACGACGAGCCCATCACCGCGTACCTGCGCAAGCAGGGTGCCGGCCAGGTTACCGCCGCTGACATTTCGGCCCCGGCCGGCGTCGAGGTGCACAACCCGGAGCTGGTCATCGCAACCCTCAACGACAAGGCGAAGTTCGAACTCGAACTGACCATTGAGCGTGGCCGTGGTTACGTGTCCAGCACCCAGAACCGCAATGAGTTCTCCGAAGCCGGGCAGATTCCGGTCGACTCGATCTACTCGCCCGTGCTCAAGGTGACCTACCGTGTCGAGGCAACTCGTGCCGGTGAGCGCACCGACTTCGACCGCCTCGTCGTTGACGTGGAGACCAAGTCGGCTATCTCGCCTCGCGACGCCATCGCATCCTCTGGTCGCACTCTGACCGAGCTGTTCGGCCTGGCCCGCGAGCTCAACACCGCCGCTGAGGGCATCGAGATCGGCCCCGCGCCGGTTGACGCTGTGCTCTCGACCGAGCTTTCGATTCCGATCGAAGACCTCGACCTGTCGGTGCGCTCGTACAACTGCCTCAAGCGCGAAGGCATCAACAACGTCAGCGAACTGGTCGCCCTTTCGGAGACCCAGCTGATGAACATCCGCAACTTCGGGCAGAAGTCGGTTGACGAAGTGAAGGACAAGCTCGTTGAGCTCGGCCTGTCCCTGAAGGATTCGGTTCCCGGATTCGACGGCGCGCACTTCTACAGCGGCTACGAAGAAGAGACCATCTAAGGCTCGGCTTCCCGCTGCCTTTCGATTTTTTAATACTGGAGATTACCAATGCCAAAGCCCACGAAGGGCCCCCGTCTCGGTGGCGGCCCGGCGCACGAGCGCCTCATGCTTGCGAACCTGGCCGCGGCCCTGTTCACCCACAAGTCGATCAAGACGACCGAGACCCGTGCCAAGCGCCTGCGTCCGCTCGCCGAACGCATGGTGCAGTTCGCCAAGCGCGGCGACCTGCACGCCCGTCGTCGCGTTCTCGCGACGATCACCGACAAGACCGTCGTGCACGAGCTGTTCACGGTCATCGCCCCGCAGGTCAACGAGCGTCAGGGCGGTTACACCCGCATCACGAAGCTTGGTTTTCGCAAGGGTGACAACGCGTCCATGGTACAGATGGAGCTCGTTCTCGAGCCCCTGACCCCCAAGGTCAAGCGCTCCAAGACCGCGACCGTTGCCGCGACTCCCGTCGGGTCCGAGAACGTCGTAGTCGAAGACGTCGTCGCTGACGATGTCGTCGTCGAAGAGACCGTCGTTGCTGAAGACGTCGTTGCTGAAGATGCAGCCGTCGAAGACGCTGCAGTCGAGGCCGACAAGAAGTAGCACCACCACCATCTGAGGGGGGCCCAACGAAAGTTGGCTCCCCTTTTTTGTACCCTCCCTTACATTCCGCGAGAGCGCAAAGGTGCCCGATTGGACACCTCAAGCGGGCACTTTTTGTGCTCTCGACGAAAGATAGGGTTGATGGATGGATCAACTTGAAACTCCGTTGTCAGAACGCGTTGGGGATGCCCCGGTTCCGGTGGTTCCGGTGCACCCGGACGTCACCCAATGGCGCCCCGCCACGACCGATGACATCGACAGCATCTGGGAACTGCGCCAATCCATGGGCCAGGTCGACCACCCCAACTACCTCACGGCGCGCGGCGCGATTGCCGCCGACTTCGGCTTCTCACACTTTCACCCCGAACTCGACTCCCTCGTGGGCCTTGACGCAACCGGACGCGTCGTGGCGGTCGGCATGGTCATGTTCCCCCCGCGCCAGGTGAGTCTCGTGCGTTCGATGCCGATCGGCGGAGTGCACCCGTTGCTGCGCGGTCGCGGTATTGGGCGCCAGCTGCTGGCGTGGCAGCTGGCCCGGGCGGAGCAGCAGCTCGCTTCCTCGACCCGGGCGCTGCCCGGCTGGATCCTGGCCTACGCCGACGAACGTTCCCCGCAGAACGCGGCCCTGTTCGAGCACGCCGGGCTCAGCCTCACCCGCTACTTCCTCACCCTCGAACGACCGTTGGACGCCCCGGTGCGCGTCGTCGACGCGGCCGCCGGCATCCGCATTGCCGGGTATACCCCCGCCGTCTCGGCCCAGGTACACGCCACCCGCGACGACGCATTCATGGACCACTGGGGCAGCCAGCCGATGAGCGATGAAAACTGGAACGCCTTCGTCGGTGGAACGTGGTTTCGTGCCGACCTCTCGTTCGTGGCCTACGGTACAGACGCAACCGGCACCGAGCAGGTCGTCGGTTTTGTGCTGTCCACGGCGAACGAGAACGTCTGGGCCACTCAGGGTTTCACCGGCAGCTACATCGACCTGGTCGGCGTCTTGAGCGGATGGCGCGGCCGCCACATTGCGCAATCGCTGCTGGCGGCCCAGCTCGCCGCCGGGCAAGCACTGGGACACGAGCGGGTGACCCTCGCGGTTGACTCCGACAGCCCCACGGGAGCCCTCGGCCTCTACACCGGGATGGGTTTCGTGCCCACCCACCGCAAGATGGCCTACACCCTCGAGTTCTAGCGCTGGCCCCGTTCGGGGCTGCGCGGATAGGGTGAAGCATGACCGTCCCCACGACTCCGCTCTCGTCGCGCCTGACCGCGCCCGCGCAGCTGCCCGTTCCCGAGCATGCCGATATCGCCCGGTGGCGCCCGGCGACGGCCGACGATATCGACGCCATCTGGCAGCTCGAGAAAGCGATCGGCCGCGCCGATCACCCCAACTACGTTCTCGAACGGGAGGAAGTGGGCAAGGCGTTCGGGTTCTCCTTCGTGAACGCTGACACCGACACCCTCGTCGCCCTGGGCGCCGACGGAAGGCTGGTGGCCCACGGCATCGTGGTTCTTCAGGTCGGGCAACAGACGCTCGTGAAATGCAACCTCGGCGGTGGCGTTCTGCCGGAAATGCGTGGCCGCGGTCTCGGGCGAGCGCTGCTGAACTGGCAGGTCGCCCGTGCCCGGCAGCAACTGGCGACCTCCGACAAGCAGCTGCCCGGCTGGATCACAGCCTCCTGCGATGAGCGTGCCCCACAGAACGGCCGCCTGTACGAACGCTTCGGCCTGGTTGCCACCCGCTATTTCCTGACGTTGGACCGCATGCTCGCCGACCCTATTCGTGCGGTCGAACTGGGCGACGGCATCCGCTTGACCGGTTACACGCCTGAGCTGTCGGCCGCGGTGCACGCCGCGCGCGACGTGGCGTTCATGGATCATTGGTCGAGCCAGCCCATTCCCGACGAGAGCTGGATCGCCTACGTCACGGGCCCGACGTTCGTCGACGAGCTCTCCTTCGTGGCCTTCGCCACCGAGCCAGATGGCAGCGAGGAGGTCGTGGGCTTCATCATGTCGAGCGTCAACGAAGAAGACTGGGCCGTCGCCGGCTTCCGCAGCAGCTATATCGGCCTCGTCGGCGTGCTGAGCGGATGGCGCGGCCGCCACATCGCGCAGGCCCTGTTGGCTGCGCAGCTGGCCGCGAGCCGCGAAGCCGGGCACGAGCGCGCGACCCTCGACGTGGATTCAGCGAGCCCGACCGGCGCGCTCGACCTGTACACGGGCATGGGCTTCTTCGCCACGAACCGCGAGCTGGCCTACGTGCTCGAGTTTTGACTATCAGCGGAACGGCGTGCGGGGCGCATCGGGATCGCGCAGCAGCCAGCTGCTGTCGGGCAGCGGCGGCACCGCGGCGAGACGGTCGAGTGCCGCTCGCACTTCGTCGGCGTAGAGCTGGCCGCCGGTCGGTCCGGGGTGCACGTGATCGCCGGCCAGCAGGTCGAGTCGCCCCGCTATCGTGTCGTGCCAGTTAGCGAGTTCAACCCGGCGATTTCCCTCCGCGAACTCGGCGAGGGCGGCGTTGACGCCGGCGGTCCAATCGCGCTCGGCGTAGGCATTGACCAGTACCAGCTTCCGATCCGGCCCCAGGATGCGCAGAATCGTGGTGAGTTCCCCGGCGGTGATCGGTCCGTTGGTGCCGAGCCCGATCACCACGACGGGATGCAACTGGCCGGCAGCCTTCAGCGCCAGCAGGAGGTCGTCCGCGGAATGCATCCCGCGGGAGACCGAGGCGTCCACGGTCATGCCCGTAAAGGTGGCCTGCAATTCGGGAGCTGAGGCAAGCATGACCGAGTCGCCGACGGCCGTGATCGGGCCGTCGGCCAGGGACGTGGCTGTCGTGGCTTCGGTGGCCTGGCGGGCCGCCTCGGCGGCCGCGGCCTGCGCGGCGGCGCGCGCTGCGGCATCCATTGCCCGTTGACCGCGTTCGATGCGCAACTGCGCCGAGGTCTGCGCGGGCGCGGCAACGACGGCGGCCGTGGTGCCGCCGACCAGCAGCAGAGACAGAGCGGCCGTTGCTGCGACCAGACGACGGCGACGGGTGGGTCCGGTCCACAGTGCGCCGACCGAGCGGATGCTGCCGCGCACGCCGCCCCGTCGGATCGGCAGTTCCAGCCAACGGTACGAGACGCCGGCCAGGGCGAGCGTGATGACGGTGGCGAGCAGCCCGATGGGCAGCAAGCTGCCCGACGGCGACGAGGCCGGCCAGAGCAATTGCAGCAGCACGAGTACCGGCCAGTGCCAGAGGTAGATGCCGTAGGAGCGTTCACCGAGATAGCGCATCGGGGCCACGTCGAGCAGAAGCCCGAACCGGCCGCCGCGCACGCCCGCCCAGATGGCGACGGCGGTGGCGAGGCTCACCGCGACGAGGCCGCCGCGGTAGGTCGCGGCGCCGTCCTCGGGCAGCCAAAACGCGAACGCGACGATCGTCAGCACCGCGGCCCCGCCGAGCCAGGGGCGCAGTCGGGGCAGCTCATTGCGGTGTCCGCTCGGGCGACGCAGCAGCAGGGCTAGGGCGGCGCCGGCGAACAACCCGAAACTGTGCGTGTCGGAGCCGTAATACACCCGGGTCGGGTCGCTACCGGGCTGGTAGAGCACCCCCATCCACAGGGCCGAGGCCACGAACAGTGTGATGACGAGGGCCAGGCGCACCGGCGGGCGGCGAATCAGCAACACGGCCAGCAGTAGCAGCGGCCAGACCAGATAGAACTGCTCCTCCACGGCGAGCGACCACAGGTTGCGCAGTAATTCGGGCTCGTTGACGCTGAAATAGCTTGCGTCGCCCGCGATCGACACCCAGTTGTAGCCGAAGGTCGTGGCACCGAGCAGCTGGGCGCCGAGACCGACCAGAACATCGCCGTCAATCAGAAATGCGAGGGTGCAGCTGATCAGAATAACCGGGATCAGCGGGGGAACGAGGCGTCGGGCCCGCCGCTGCCAGAACCGGCGAAGTGAGATGCGCCCGGTGCGCGTGTGCTCTGAGACGAGCAACCCGGTGATCAGAAAGCCGCTGATCACAAAGAAGACATCGACGCCGATGAAACCACCGGGCAGTATCGCCGGGAAGAGATGGTAGAGCACGACGGCAATGACGGCGAGGGCACGCAAGCCGTCGAGGCCGGCCAGACGACCGCCACTGGGCGCAATAGCGGGGGCGTCGCGGGGCCCGAGCACGGGGGCATTTTCGGGCCCGATGGCGGCGGTCGTCGACCGAGTCCTCCCGGTGAACGGGAACGACAGGGGGGAACGAGGCATGGGGAACGAGATTTCTTTGGCACTCATCTTCGGGGTGGACCAAAGGGCGCCATCAACGATAACCCGCGCGTGCCACCTAGGCTTACCCTCGTGAATCTTTTTGTGCCCCGCGCCGCTCATGCAGCGCTCGGCTCCACACGCATCCGGCTCGACCTCGCCTACGACGGCACCGATTTCACCGGCTGGGCCCGCCAGCCGGGCTTTCGCTCCGTGCAGGCCGACATCGAAAACGGGCTCGCCGGCATCCTGCAAAGCTTTCCCCCGCACCCCACCCTGATCGTCGCCGGCCGAACGGATGCCGGGGTGCACGCCCGCGGGCAGGTCGCCCATTTCGACCTCACCGCCGAACAAGCCCACTCCCTGGTGCGCATCCAGCGCGGCACCGGAAATCGCCCCCCGGTCGATCTCGGCACCGCCATCCTGCGTCGCCTCGGCGGGATCCTCGTGACCAAGCCCGACATCGTGTTGCGCCGGGCCACGGTCGTACCCGGCGGTTTCGACGCCCGGTTCTCGGCCATGTGGCGCCGCTATGAGTACCGCATCGCTGATCCGCTCGCCCTGCGCGACCCGCAGCAGCGCCTGCGCACCACGTGGCATCCGTTCAAACTCGATCTTCCCGCGATGCAGGCGGCTGCGGCGACCCTGGTCGGCCTGCACGACTTTGCGGCCTACTGCAAGCCGCGCCCGGGCGCGACGACCATTCGCACCGTGCAGGACTTTCGCTGGCACCGCGACGACGACGGCCTTCTTATCGCCAGCATTAGAGCGGATGCCTTCTGCCACAGCATGGTGCGCGCCATGGTCGGCGCCTGCGTGGCTGTGGGGGAGGGGCGCCTCGACGGCAGCACCCTCGCCACCCTGCACTTTGACAATCACCGCATCAGCGAGTTCAAGGTGATGCAGGCGCACGGCCTCACGCTGATCGACGTGGGCTACCCCGACGACGCCGCACTGGCGCAGCGCGCCATTGATACCCGCAACCGGCGCTCACTGCCGGTCGTTGTCGCGGAGTGAACTCTGGCCCAGGTTGCGTCCGCGGTCGGGGCCGACTATCGTTGACCCTTGGTGTCTGTGCGTTGCAGCGCGGCACCCGAACGTGAGCCCTCCATCGACAGTGTTCTCCTCACGAGAACACGCCCGGAGCGGGATTCACGAACACCTCCGTTCGAAAAAGAAGAAAGCAGCACAACAGTGACGCGCACTTACACCCCCAAGGCAAGCGAACTCCAGCACGACTGGGTTGTCATCGATGCCACCGATATCGTTCTCGGACGTCTGGCCAGCCACGCGGCAATCCTGCTGCGCGGCAAGCACAAGGCCACCTTCTCCCCGCACATGGACGGTGGCGACTTCGTCATCATCGTCAATGCCGAGAAAGTTGCCCTCACCGGCAAGAAGCTCGACCTGAAGATCGCTTACCGCCACTCGGGTTACCCGGGCGGCCTCACGGCGACCAACTACTCCGAGATGCTCGAGAAGCACCCGACCCGTGCGGTTGAAAAGGCGATTCGCGGCATGCTGCCGAAGAACTCGCTCGGTCGCGCCCAGCTCACCAAGCTGAAGGTTTACGCCGGCCCTGAGCACCCGCATTCCGCTCAGCAGCCCACGCCGTACACCCTCAGCCAGGTCGCGCAGTAGCGCCGGCAACCAGACTTCTCGACTCTTAGATAAAAAGGATTCCCATCATCGTGGCGAAGATCGCAGACCAGATTGACCAGGCTCCGGAGAGCTACTCCACCGAGACTCCGGCCGAAACCGTAACCAAGGCGCCCCGCGCCGTCCTCAACGTTCCCGGCGCAGCCGTCGGCCGTCGCAAGCAGGCCATCGCCCGCGTGCGCATCGTCCCCGGCTCCGGCACGATCGTTGTCAACGGCCGCGAGTTCGCCGACTACTTCCCGAACAAGCTGCACCAGCAGCTGATCAACGACCCGTTCAAGGTTCTCGACCTGCTCGGCTCGTACGACGTCATCGCCCGCATCACCGGCGGTGGCCCGTCCGGCCAGGCCGGCGCGCTTCGCCTCGGCATTGCACGCTGCCTCAACCTGATCGACGAAGAGAACAACCGCGCCATCCTGAAGAAGAACGGCTTCCTCAGCCGCGACGCTCGCGTCAAGGAGCGTAAGAAGGCCGGACTCAAGAAGGCCCGTAAGGCACCTCAGTTCAGCAAGCGCTAACCGGATAGCCGACGACGATATGACTCGTCTGTTCGGCACGGACGGCGTTCGGGGCCTGGCCAACCGTGATCTCACGGCTGGCCTGGCCCTGAGCCTTGCCCAGGCCAGCGCCGCAGTGCTGACCCGTGGCCGTCGTGCCCAAGCACGCCTTGAAGCGGGTCGCCGGCCCGTCGCCGTGGTTGCCCGCGACCCGCGAATCTCTGGTGAATTCCTCACGGCTGCCGTCTCGGCCGGACTGGCCTCTAGCGGTGTCGATGTTCTCGATGCCGGGGTCATCCCTACGCCCGCCGCAGCCTTCCTGGTCAACGACATCGGTGCCGACTTCGGTGTGATGATTTCTGCCTCACATAACGCGGCGCCCGACAACGGCATAAAGATCTTCGCCTACGGCGGAACCAAACTTCCCGACGACGTCGAGGACCGCATTGAGTCCTACATCGGTCGCGACACGCTCATGCCGATCGCTGGGGACGTCGGACGCATCCGCCGCTTCGCAGACGCCGAAGACCGTTACGTTGTGCATCTGCTCACCACGCTGCCGCACCGTCTCGACGGCATCCACGTCGTGCTCGACTGCGCCCACGGCGCCGCCGCTGGCGTCTCGCCGCAGGTATTCACGGATGCCGGCGCTCGCCTCACCGTGATCGGCGCCGACCCCGACGGACTCAACATCAACGATGGTGTGGGGTCGACCCACCTCGACAACCTCGCCCGTGCCGTGCTCGAGCATGGTGCCGACATCGGCATCGCTCACGACGGTGACGCCGACCGGTGCCTCGCCGTGGATAAGGACGGCAAGATCGTCGACGGCGACCAGATCATGGCTATTCTCGCCGTGTCGATGGCCGAACGCGGTGTGCTCAAGGATCGCACCCTCGTCGCGACCGTCATGAGCAACCTCGGCCTGCGCAAGGCGATGGCGGATAATGACATCACCATGGTGCAGACCAAGGTCGGCGACCGGTACGTACTCGAAGAGCTCAACGCCCACGGGTATTCGCTCGGCGGCGAGCAGAGTGGCCACGTCATCATGACCAAGTTCGCCACGACCGGCGACGGCATCCTCACCGGCCTCCACCTCGTGGCCGAGATGGCGCGCACCGGTAAAACGCTCGCCGCACTCGCATCCGTGATGACGGTCTACCCGCAGATCCTCGTGAACGTGCGCGGAGTGGACCACAAGGCGCTCGGCGCCGACGCGGTCATCGCCGAGGCCGTTATCGCCGCCGAGGCCGAACTCGGCGACACGGGCCGGGTGCTGCTGCGCCCCTCCGGCACCGAGCCGATGGTGCGCGTCATGGTGGAAGCCGCCGACCAGCCCACCGCCGACCGCCTGGCGCACGCCCTGGCTGACGTCGTGCGTGCTCGACTGACCCTCTAGCCCGATCGGACGGGCCCGGGCCCCGTCCCTGTCACACCGCGCCTGTCCGCAGAGCGCGTGAGTGTGCGCGGGTCAGACCTTACGCAGCAGCACCTTGGACACGGCGTGCGTGGGGTCCTTGCGTAGAACCAGGGTGGCACGCGAACGGGTGGGGCGGATGTTCTGCAACAGATTGGGCTGGTTGATGCTGGTCCAAATGCTGCGCGCCTTGCCGCGCGCCTCATCTTCGGTGAGCGTCGCGTAGCGGTGGAAGAACGAGTTGGGGTTTGCGAATGCCCCGCGCTGCAGCTTGAGAAAACGTTCCTCGTACCAGCGGGCGATGTCCTGGGTCCGGGCATCCACGTAGATCGTAAAGTCGAACAGGTCGCTGACCGCGAGGCCGTGGCCCGGCCCGGGAGGCTGCAGCACGTTGAGACCCTCGACGATGAGAATGTCGGGCTGGCGTACGACGATCTGCGCGTCGGGCACGATGTCGTAGCTCAGGTGCGAGTAGAACGGTGACCGTACCTCGGGGGCGCCGCTCTTGACCGCGCTCACGAACCGCAGCAGGGCACGACGATCGTACGATTCCGGAAATCCCTTACGCTCCATCAGGCCACGCCGGTTCAATTCGGCGTTGGGAAACAGAAAGCCGTCGGTCGTGACGAGTTCGACCCGGGGAGTGTCGTCCCAGCGGGCGAGCATCTCGCGCAGTAACCGGGCGGTGGTCGATTTGCCGACCGCGACCGAGCCGGCCACACCGATCACGAACGGTGTGGGGCGGGCGCGTTCGCCCAGAAAACCACTGGTCGCACGGTGCAGCGTGCGGGCATTCGCCGCGTAGAGGTTGAGCAGCCGGCTGAGCGGAAGGTAAACATCCGTTACCTCGTTGATGTCGAGCGGCTCCCCAATTCCGCGCAACTGCACGATCTCTGTCTCTTTCAGCGGCAGCAGGGTCGTCGGCGCGAGCGTTGCCCAGTCGGCTCGGTCGAGCTCCACGAAAGGGGTGCCGTGACCGTTCATTGCGGAGGCCAGCACCGGATCGGACATTCCCCCAAGCTTAGTCCGACTAAAATCGACTTCCATGTGCGGAATCGTAGGTTATGTCGGAAGCAACAAAACCGTCGACGTTCTGATGGGAGGACTCCGGCGGCTCGAATATCGCGGGTATGACTCCGCGGGAATAGCCGTCATCGACTCGCGGGGCGTGCTCAACACGGCCAAGAAGGCCGGCAAGCTTTCGGCCCTGGTCGAGGAGTTGAAGGCCCGCCCGATCAACGACGGTCAAACCGGTATCGGGCATACGCGTTGGGCCACCCACGGCGCACCCACCAATGCAAATTCCCACCCGCACCTTGCTGACAATGGTCGCTTGGCATTGATTCA
Source organism: Cryobacterium ruanii (assembly GCF_004404055.1). Classification (GTDB taxonomy): domain Bacteria; phylum Actinomycetota; class Actinomycetes; order Actinomycetales; family Microbacteriaceae; genus Cryobacterium; species Cryobacterium ruanii. The sequence continues at coordinate 201,353 of NZ_SOHK01000009.1, read as the reverse complement.
CAACGGCATCATCGAGAACTTTGCGCCGCTCAAAGCCGAATTGATCGCCGAGGGCTTCTCTTTCGAGAGCGAAACCGATACCGAGGTGGCCGCGGTGTTGCTCGGCCGCGAATACCAGCGAGTCGGTGACCTGGCCGAAGCGTTCCGCACCATCGTCGCTCGCCTTGACGGTGCCTTCACGCTCCTCGCCGTGCACCAGGACCAGCCTGGCGTCGTGGTCGGTGCCCGTCGCAACTCCCCGCTCGTGATCGGCCTCGGCGAGGGTGAGAATTTTCTCGGTTCCGACGTGGCGGCGTTCGTCGAGTACACCCGCCGCGCTGTCGCGATCGGACAGGACCAGATCGTCACCATCACAGCGGATGCCGTCACCGTCACCGATTTCGACGGTCACTCCGTCGAGACGGAAGAGTTCGACATCGCCTGGGACGCTTCGGCCAGTGAGAAGGGCGGCTGGTCCAGCTTCATGGCCAAGGAAGTCTCCGAGCAGCCCGATGCCGTCGCCAACACCCTGCGTGGCCGTATCACCGACGGGCGGGTGGTCGTTCCCGAACTGACCGAATTCGGTGATGACGTGCTCGCGGGCATCCGTCGTATCGTCATCGTCGCCTGCGGAACCGCCGCCTACGCCGGCCAGACCGCCAAGTACGCCATTGAAAAGTGGGCGCAGGTGCCGGTGGACGTCGAGCTCAGCCACGAGTTCCGTTACCGCGACCCGGTGCTCAGCGCCGATACCCTGGTGATCTCGATCAGCCAGTCCGGCGAGACCATGGACACGCTCATGGCCGTCAAATATGCCATGTCGCTCGGCGCCAAGGCGATCTCCATCTGCAATACGCAGGGCGCGACCATTCCGCGCGAGAGTGACGCCGTGATCTACACCCACGCCGGCCCCGAGGTCGCCGTCGCGTCGACGAAGGCGTTCGTGGCGCAGATCACCGCGCTCTACCTGTTCGCCCTGCACCTCGCCCGGGTGCGTGGCAGCCTCCCCGAGGCCGAGCAGGCCGCACAGGTCGCCGAACTGCAGGCCGTCCCGGAGAAGATCGCCACCGTGCTCGGCGTCGAAGACGAGGTGCGTCAGCTGGCCCGCTGGATGAGCGACACCCGCGCGGTGCTGTTCCTCGGCCGACACGTCGGGTTTCCGATCGCGCTCGAGGGTGCCCTCAAGCTCAAGGAACTCGCCTACATCCACGCCGAAGGCTTCGCGGCCGGCGAGCTCAAGCACGGCCCGATCGCGTTGATCGAGCCCGGGCAGCCGGTGTTCGTCGTCGTGCCGAGCCCGCGCGGCTCAGCCCACCTGCACCCGAAGGTCGTCTCCAACATTCAGGAGATCCGCGCCCGCGGTGCCCGCATCATCGCCATCGCCGAGGTCGGCGATGCCGCCGTGCTGCCATTCGCCGACACCGTCATTCACATTCCGCTCGCGGCGCCTTTGTTCGAACCACTGCTGGCCGTGGTGCCGTTGCAGATGTTCGCCATGGAACTCGCCCGCGCCAAGGGCCTCGACGTCGACCAGCCGCGCAACCTGGCGAAGTCCGTCACCGTCGAATAGGACCAGATGATCAAGGGCATCGGGGTCGATGTGGTCGACCTGGCGCGGTTCACCCGCCAGGTCGAGCGCACGCCGCGCCTCGTGCCGCGGCTGTTCGCCGAAAGCGAACGCGGCCTGCCGGTGCACTCCCTTGCGGCGCGTTTCGCCGCGAAGGAGGCCCTGATCAAGGCCCTCGGCGATAGTGCAGGCGCCACCTGGCACGAGATGGAAATTGTGAACGACTCCCACGGCAACCCCGAATTCAAACTCAGCGGGGCAGCCCTGAAAGCAGCGGATGATCGCGGCATCAAGCGAATACACGTCACCATGACGCACGATGCCGGGGTGGCCTGCGCGTTCGTCGTCACCGAGGGGGAGTCATGACCGAGTTTCGCGAGGCCGTGATCGACCTCGCCGCGATCCGCCACAATATGGCCCACCTGCGCCAACTCGTAGGCACCCCGCACGCGATGGCCGTCGTCAAAGCCAACGCCTACGGTCATGGGGCCGTGCCGGTGGCGCGCGCCGCTCTCGCCAGCGGGGCCGACTGGCTCGGCGTCGCCGACATCGACGAGGCACTCGCGCTGCGTGACGCCGGCATCGACGCGCCGATCCTGGCCTGGCTGCACGACCCCGATGCCGATTTCAGCGCCGCCATCGACGATGACGTCACCGTCGGGCTCTCCTCGGCGCGGCAGCTGCAACAGGTAGCGGATGCCGCGGCGAAACTCGGCAGGGCCGCATCCGTTCACCTGAAACTTGATACCGGGCTCAGTCGCAATGGCGTGCACGAGAACGACTGGGCCGAGGTGTTCGCGCTCGCCGCCGCGCTCGAGCGGGTCGGACTGCTGCGCGTTGACGGTGTCATGAGCCACCTCGCTAACGCCTCGGCGTTCGAGGACCAGCAGGCGCTGGAGTGCTTCGAACGCGGCGTCACCGCCGCCCGCGCGGCCGGCCTGACCCCGACGCTCGTGCACCTGGCGTCGTCGGCGGCGGCTCTACGAATGCCGGCCGCCCGCTTCTCCATGGTGCGCTTCGGCATCACCGTCTACGGTCTGTCGCCGTTCGACGATGCCGCCAGCGCCGACCTCGGGCTGATTCCTGCCATGACGCTGCGCGGCCGAGTGGCCCTCGTGCGCCGGGTGAATGCGGGCGCCGGAGTATCCTACGACTACCTGTGGCGGGCGCCGCACGATTCCACCCTCGCTCTCGTGCCGCTCGGCTATGCCGACGGCATACCGCGGCAGGCGTCGGGCGCGGCGCTCGTGCACATTCACGGCGAGAACTATCCCCTGGTCGGGCGGGTGGCGATGGACCAGTTCGTCGTGAACCTCGGCGCCGATAATCCGGGCGTGGCCGTCGGCGATGAAGTCGTCTTGTTCGGCGATCCGGCCACCGGAGCGCCGAGCGCGACCGACTGGGCCAACGCAGCGGGCACGATCAACTATGAGATCGTGACCCGCATCGGGCACCGTGTGGCGCGGCGACACACCAATGGCTGAGCTCTCCCGCACGATAGCCGATGCGGCGGCGATGCACCGATTCGGTGTCGATCTCGCACGGACCCTGCAGGCCGGCGACCTGGTCGTACTCACCGGACCGCTCGGCGCCGGAAAGACCACCCTCACGCGCGGCCTCGGCGAGGGACTACAGGTGCGCGGGGCCGTTACGAGCCCGACCTTCGTGCTCGCGCGCACCCATCCGAGCCTCGTCGGGGGGCCGCCGTTCGTGCACGTCGACGCCTACCGCCTCGGCAGCGCCCTGGAGCTCGACGACCTCGACATCGATTTCGCCCGTTCCATCGTGGTGGTGGAGTGGGGCCGCGGCCTGCTCGACGGCGTGACCGAGTCCTGGCTCGACATCGAGATCGAGCGGCCGCACGGCCGGTCGCTGGCCGCAGGCGAAACGGATGCCGCGGCATCCGTTATCGATCTGGATCACGATCTCGATGAACCGCGTACCCTCACCATCAGCGGCCACGGGCCGCGCTGGTCCTGCCTGCCGCAATCGCTGCCGTCGCAACCCGCCTAGGCTGAACCCATGCCTGTTCACCGCTTCGTCGTCAGCACGCACTCGTGACGCCTGATTCGGGCGTCCGCGTGGCGAGTGTTCGGTACTGGCTCGTCCTCGCCCTGATCGGCGTGATCGGCGGGTTCCTTTCTGGCCTGTTCGGCGTCGGTGGCGGCATCGTCATGGTGCCGCTGCTCGCGGGCCTGGCCCAAATGGACCAGCGCCGCGCCGCCGCGACCTCACTCGTCGCGATCGTGCCGGCCTCAGCGGTCGGTGCCACCACCTATTTTCTCAACGGGCAAACCGACCTCGTTGCCGCCGGGTTCATCGTCATCGGTGCCGTGGTCGGTGCAGTGATCGGCACCAAACTGCTGCGGCGCATCCCGCTGGTTTGGCTGCGTTGGATGTTCATCGGCTTGCTCGTTCTGGTCGCCGCTCGTCTGTTGCTCGTCGCCCCGATTCGCGGCGAGGCCATCGACCTCACCTGGTACGTTGCCGTCGGCTACATCGTGCTCGGCCTGTTCATGGGCATCGCGTCCGGCCTGTTCGGCATCGGAGGCGGCGTGATCGCCGTGCCCGGCCTGATCGCGCTATTCGGCGCCAGCGACCTGATCGCTAAGGGCACCTCACTGCTCGTGATGCTGCCGACGGGCATTGTGGGCACCGTGTCAAACATTCGCGGCCGGCTCGTCGACGTGCGCGCCGGACTCGTGGTCGGCGTCGCGGCAACCCTCGTCTCCGCCCCGGGAGTTGCGCTCGCGCTCATTATTCCGCCGCAACTGTCGGGCATCCTCTTCGCCGGACTGCTCATCCTGGCCGCGGTGCAGCTGAGCATCAAGGCCGTGCGCGCCCAGCGCGCGCCGGGGCTCACCGCGAACTAAACCAGCAGCGAGCGCCTAGGCTGAATAAGTGCTACTCGCCATCGATACCTCCGCCGGCACGAGCGTCGCCGTCGTCGACCTGAAACGCGGGGTCATCGCCGAACGCAGCGAAGCCGACACGATGCGCCACGCCGAAATCGTCGGTCCCTTCACCGTGCAGTGCCTCCTTGAAGCGAACATCGTTCCGGCCGACCTCTCCGGCGTCGTCGGCGGCATGGGCCCCGGCCCGTTCACCGGACTGCGCGTCGGCATCGCCTCCGCCCGTGTATTCGCCCTCGGCGCCGGCACACCGCTCGTACCGGTGATCAGCCACGACGCCATCGCGTACGGCCACTATCGCCGCGGCCACGTGGGCCCGCTCGTCGTCGTCACCGACGCCCGCCGCCGCGAAATCTATTGGAGCGCCTACAGCGCTGCGGACGCCGTCGGCCTGCCCGTGCGCGTCGGCCCGCCCGGCCTCGCCAAACCCGCCGATCTCGATGATCCGAGCTGGCGACACGCGGGCTGGAGACGACTCGAAGCCGCCACGGTCTCGGCGGGCGAGCTCGGTATGGTCGCCGAATTGAGCTACGCGCACCAGCGCCCGTTCGCGGCGAATGAGCCGCTCTACCTGCGCTCGCCCGACGTGACACTCTCGAATGGTCCTAAGCGGGTCAGCCGATGACGTGGCAGCTGCGCCGCGCGCATGAAGAAGACCTCGCGGCCATCATGGCGCTGGAGACCAGCATCTTCGAGAACGATGCCTGGTCGGCGCCGATGATGGTGCGCGATCTCGGTGACCCGACCTGCTACTACCTCGTGGCCTTTCCGCCCGACGACCCCACCAACATCGAGGCCTACGCCGGGCTGCTCGCCCCGCAGGGAGCTACCGAGGGCGACATCCAGACCATCGCCGTCACCGAATCAGCCCGCGGCCGCGGCCTTGGTCGCACGATCATGCAGGCACTCATCAGCGAGGCTCGCAAACGCGGCGCCCGGCTGATCTTTCTCGAGGTACGCGCCGACAACCCAGGCGCCCAGCACCTGTACGAACGACTCGGGTTCATCGAAGTCGGGGTGCGCCGTGGCTACTACCAGCCCGACAACGTGGATGCCCTCGTTATGCGCCTGGATATTCCCGAACTGGAATCTATGCTCGTGACCGTGGAGACCCTGTGACGGCCATGAACCGCATCGCCCTGAATAGATCAGCACCCCTCGTGCTCGGCATCGAGACCTCCTGCGACGAGACCGGCATCGGCATCGTGCGGGGCACAACGCTGCTCTCCAACACCATCGCCAGCTCGATGGACGAGCACGCGCGCTACGGCGGCGTCGTGCCCGAAATTGCGGCCCGGGCCCACCTCGACGAGCTCGTGCCGGCCATCAGCGCGGCCGTCACCGAGGCCGGCATCCGCTTGACCGATCTCGACGCCATCGCCGTCACCTGCGGTCCGGGGCTCTCCGGCGCCCTCATGGTCGGGGTCGGCGCCGCGAAGGCGCTCGCCGTCGCGCTCGACAAACCGATCTACGCGGTCAACCACCTCGTCGGCCACGTCGGTGCCGACCTGCTGCACAGCGACATTGACACCCGCGACACCGCGCCGCTCGACTACCCAACGATTGCGCTGCTCGTCTCGGGCGGGCACACTTCGCTGCTGCTGGTGCGCGACCTGGTCAGCGACGTCGAACTGCTCGGCGAGACCATCGACGACGCCGCCGGCGAGGCCTTCGACAAGGTCGCCCGGCTGCTCTCGCTGCCCTATCCGGGCGGGCCGCAGATCGACAGGGTCGCTGCTTCCGGCAACCCGAAGGCCATTCGATTTCCGCGCGGGCTCAGCCAGCCCAAAGACATGGCCGCGCACCGCTACGACTTCTCGTTCTCCGGGCTGAAAACCTCGGTCGCCCGCTTCGTCGAACAGCGCCAGGATGCCGGCGAACCGGTACCGATCAGCGATGTCGCGGCCAGTTTTCGAGAGGCGGTCGTCGACATCCTTCTCACCAAAGCCCTCGCCGCGTGCGCCGACTACGACGTGCCGCGCCTGCTGCTCGGCGGCGGTGTCATCGCCAACGCCAGACTGCGTCAGGTCGCCACCGAGAGAACGGATGCCGCGGGCGTGGCCTTGCGTATCCCGCCGCTCTCCCTGTGCACCGACAACGGTGCCATGATCGCCGCCCTCGGCGCGCAACTCATCATGGCCGGGCACGAGCCATCGACGCTGGAATTCGGCGCTGATTCCACCCTGCCGGTCGGTCAGATCCAGGTCTCGGACTCAGCCCAGTCGCCCGGCGCGCCGTAACGCGATAATCTGGCCCTGCGACCACCGAACGAAATTATGAAGGAGACCGCAGATGTCTGATCCCACCCAGCCGCCCGTCGACCCCACCAGAAACGACCCGACGAACGCGAAACCCGCCGACTCCAGTGGGCCGCCGGCCTACCCGAGCTACCCGGCACCGGGCGCCCCGGTAGCATCCGATGGTCAGGATCCCGCTTATGCCCAGGCTCCGGCCTACGGCCAGCCGCCCGCCTACGGCCAGAACCCCTACGGGCAGCAGAACGCGCAGGACAAGTACAACGTTTTGGCGATCATCTCGCTCGTGAGTGTATTCTTCATCTCCCTGGTGGCCGTCATCACCGGACACATGGCGATGAGCCAGATCAAGAAAACCGGTGAGAAGGGTTACGGCCTGGCCCTATGGGGCCTGATCCTGGGCTACCTCGGCATCGTCGTCTATATCATCATCGGCATCGTCTTCGTCGCGATCCTCGTCACTGGGGCTGCCAGCACCACGAGCTTCAACTCCTAACCAGCACCCGATCCACCGCGGTCAGAAACGACCGGCCGACCTGAGCGATTGCGGCTTCAGGCCAGAGGACAGCCATGAGCACACCCCACCAGCAGGACGACGCCTCAGCGCAGCTGGGCTACACGCGTGCCCCGGCGCCGCCCGGCAGCCAGCTGGATTGGTCATCGACCGTCACCGCTCCTACCGAGTTCGTGCCGTATGCCTACACCGAGGCGGAGGTGGAGCGCATCACCGGCCGCCGTCGCCTCGCCGTCGCCTCCGTGGTCTGCGGCCTGGTCGGGCTGGCCCTCGGTGTGATCGGAGTCTTTGGACTGCCGCTCGCATTCATCGCGATCACCCTTGCGCTGATCGCGCGCACCACCGAGAACCGGGCACGTACGCTCTGGATGAATGGCCTTGTGAGCGGAATCATCGGAGTTCTGCTCGCGGCCGGCTGGATCGTTTACATCAGCCAGATCGTGCTGCCGCTGCTCTAGCCGACCAGCTAGCGCACGCGTTCCACGAGCAGTGCCACCCGATGCCCGGCGGCGCGCGTCAGAATCAGGGTCGCCGATTCCGGTCCCGTGAGCTTCAGCCGGGTGCGTAGCGTCGCCGGGTCGACGTCGACGCCGCGCTTCTTGATCTCGAGCGTTCCGATGCGACGCTCGAGCAACGCCAGCCGCAGCTTCTTCTCATCGAACGGCAGCGTCTCAAGCACCCGGAACGCGCTCGCGAACGGCGTCGACGTGAGCGTGTCGTTGGTCAGGTAGGCGATGCCGTCGCTCAGCATGCGGGCATCCAACGAGCGGGCCAGGTCGCCGATGAGGCGTGCCCGAATGACCGCGCCGTCTGGTTCGTAGACGTAATGGCCCAGCTCGCCCACGGGAGTGTCGGCGCTGTCGGCGGCAGCGGTCAGTTCCTGCACACCACCTGCGGTTAGGAGTAATGCCGACCGACGGATGCCCGGGCGCGCGAGCGCGCCAAACCACAGCCCCATCTCCACGAGCTGGCCGTCCACCGACACCCACTGGGCCTCGGCATCGACCGGTATCTGGGCGCGATCGTGACCGGGCCCCAGCTTCATACCGAGCGGCAGCCGTGTTGCGAGCAGGTAGGCGAAGTCAAGCGAGGGGGAATAGTCCTCGGAGCGGGTCAGCCGGGTCGTGTTGCTGTGGCCGCTCGTGCGGCGGGCCGGGTCGAGCCAGACAGCATCAAAATCGGTCAGATCCACGGTCTCCGCATCGGCCTGCAGCGCCGAGGCGTTGGGAAACGGCGCGAGGTTGAAACTTGCGACGGTGGCCGTGACCTCGTCGGCGTCGACGGCGACGACCGGCAGATCCATCGCCGCGAGGGCCATCGCGTCGCCGCCGATGCCGCAGCCGAGGTCGGCGACCCGCGGCGGGCGGCCGAGGGCGGCACCAAGACCGGCGAACCGGCCGGCGTGCAGGGCGGCGACCCGCAGCCGCGTCGCCTGCTCGAGGCCGGCGTCGGTGAACAGCATCCGCTCGGCGAATTCACCGAACTTGGCCGAAGCCTTCGCCCGCAGCCGGGACTGGCTGAGCACGGCCGACACGAGCCCCGGCGCGTGTCCGGCTTTGCGCAGCTCGCTCACGAGCGCCAGCACGTTGCCCTTGTTGTCATAGGGCGGCAGGGAGTCGAGTAGCCGCAAACTCGCGGGGGAAAGCAGCTCAACGAGTTCGGTTCGATCCATGCTGCAACGCTACCAAAATGACCCCCTTCTGGCACTCACGTTGCGTGAGTGCCAGAAGCCCCCTAAACTTCACTTGGCACTCTCGCTGTGAGTCTGCTAACCCAAGTCTTAGAAAGAGGTCAACCGTGTCGGTCTCCATCAAGCCGCTCGAGGATCGCATCGTCATCAAGCAGGTCGACGCGGAGCAGACCACCGCATCAGGTCTGGTCATTCCTGACACCGCGAAGGAAAAGCCCCAAGAGGGCGAAGTTGTTGCAGTCGGCCCCGGCCGTATTGACGACAACGGCAACCGCGTTCCCCTGGACATCGCCGTCGGCGACAAGGTCATCTACTCCAAGTACGGCGGAACCGAGGTCAAGTTCGGTGGCGATGACCTCCTGGTCCTCTCCGCTCGCGACGTGCTCGCCGTGGTCGTTCGCTAAGTAGGTGCTCACTACCTGGTCTTTAGACTGAAACTGGTCTTTAGACTGAAACTCCCGGATGGCTTCGCTGTCCGGGAGTTTTTGTTTGCGCATTTTCTGTTTTGCAGGAGAGAAGAATCATGACGGATGCCGAAGCACCGGCCGAGACGGCGGCTCGCAGAACCCACCGCACCGGGCTGATCTTCGGCGGCCTCGCCTACGCCCTCTGGGGTGTGCTGCCGCTCTACTTTCTGCTGCTCGCCCCCTCGGGTGCCTTTGAAATCGTGGCTTGGCGGGTGCTGTTCTCGCTCGTTTTCTGCGCCCTGATCATAACGCTCACCCGCAGCTGGACCGTGCTCGGGCGGGCGCTCAAGCAGCCGCGCCTGGTCTGGACCATGGGCCTGGCCGGGGTGTTCATCTTCATCAATTGGCAGACCTACGTGATCGCCGCGACCACCGGCCACGTCGTCGAAGCGGCCCTCGGCTATTTCATCAACCCGATCGTCACCGTGCTGCTCGGCGTCTTCGTGCTGCGCGAACACCTGCGCCGGCTGCAATGGGTAGCCATCGGCATCAGCTTTCTCGCCGTGGTCGTTCTCGCGTTCGGGTACGGCTCGCTGCCCTGGATCTCGCTGATTCTCGCGTTCTCTTTCGGGTTATACGGCCTGATCAAGAAACGCGTCGGACCGAATGTCGACGCCGTGACCGGCCTCACCCTCGAAACGGCCTGGCTCGCCCCGGTCGCCGTCGTCCAACTTTTCGTCGTGTCGGGCATTTCCGGCCTCACCTTCGGCACGGTCTCCGGCTGGCACACCGCGGGCCTGCTCGCGGCCGGTGCCATCACCGCGGTGCCGCTACTGTTGTTCGCGGCAGCCGCGCGGCGGCTGCCGCTTTCCGTGCTCGGGCTCATCCAGTTCGTCGCGCCCGTCATCCAGTTTCTCGTCGGCGTGTTCATCCTGAACGAGGCGATGCCGTTCGAACGCTGGGTGGGCTTCGGGCTGGTCTGGGTGGCCCTGATCATTTTGACGGTTGACATGATCGCCTCCGGTCGTGCTCCGCGCCGCCGTGCCTTTGAACCGGCCTGAGCATCGATACTCTAAAACCAACAGCCCGCGCACCAAAAGGAACCAGATGCCCCGTCGCCCGCTCATCGTCGCCGTACTGCTTGGTGCCCTCACCCTCACGGGCTGCACGAGCACACCGGCTGCCGCACCGAGTCCCACTCCGACGACAGCACCCACCGTCGCACATTCCGGCGACGGAACGATGGTCATTGGCACCCTGTTTCCCATGACCGGTGACAACGCCGGGAGTGGCGCTGCCCAGGTTGCCGGCACCGAACTCGCCGTGCGTGACATCCTCGCCGAACAGGCCATTCCGACCCAGCCCGTGCAGCTCATTCATCGCAACTCAGCCGGCGACCTCGCCACCGCCTACGCCGACCTGGTTGCGCGCGGAGTTGACCTCGTACTGTGGGACGCAACGACGGTGTTGCCAGCGGATGCTGAAGGCTTTGTTGGCAGCGCGGCCGTCGTCGCCCTCGGCGACTTCGCCAACGGCGGTTCGCCGCTCGCCGCCGATGAGGCATTTACCGCCCGGCTGAAGACCGCCGACCCCGGCCTGGCCAGCACCGACGGCGGCGCGGAGGCCTACGACGGAGTGATGACGGCCGCTCTCGCGGCCGTCATCACCGGCGACGATGGCGGTGCATCGCTCGAAGCGGGCTGGCCGCAGGTGATTTCCGGACGCGCCGTGTGCGCCTCCTGGGGAGAGTGTGTGTTCGCACTGAGTGAGAAGCAGATCGTTGATTATCAGGGGATCACCGGCGCCCGTTCGTAACGATTTGGTCGCTTTACACGGTTGCGACACGCACAGGTAGGTTTCGAGGCAATTGATTGCCTACTCTGACACCACGGCAGTCAATCGACTGACCAGACTTACCTCTTTATCAATCAAGGAGCAACATGAGCGTATTTGCGAAGGCCTCGGCCTCCCGCTCAGTTCGTACACTCGTTACCGGTATCGCACTGGTCGGAGTGAGCGCACTCGTGCTCACCGGCTGCAGCAACGGCGCGGCGACCGAGACTAGTGATTCTGCAGCGCCCTCGGCGGATGCCGCGGACTTCCAAACTGTGGAGGCCGGTGATCGCGATCTGTCCCTGAAGATCGGCACCATCCTTCCCCAGAGTGGTGGATTGGCCTTCCTCGGCCCGCCCGAAGAAGCCGGCGTACAGCTCGCTGTCAACGACATCAATGCCGCCGGCCTCGGTATCACCGTCGATGCCATCTTCCGGGACTCGGGCGACACCACGACCGACACCGCCACCGTCTCCGTGACCGACCTGCTCTCGCAGGACGTCACGGCCATCATCGGTGCGGCCTCCTCGGGTGTCTCCAAGACCGTGATCGACCAGATCACCGGTGCCGGCGTCGTGCAGTTCTCCCCGGCCAACACCTCGGACGCGTTCACCACCTATGCCGATAACGGTCTGTACTGGCGTACGGCCCCGTCCGACGTACTGCAGGGCGAAGTGCTCGGCACCCAGATCGCTGACGATGGCAACGCCACCCTCGGCTTGATCGTGCTGAACGACGCCTACGGAACCGGCCTGGCCAAGTACACCAGTGACGCGTTTACAGCAGCTGGCGGCGAGGTCGTTGCGACCGCGCTGTTCAATGAGGGTGACCCGAACTTCACCGCTCAGATCGCCGAAGTCACCGCAGCCGATCCCGACGCGATCGCCCTGGTCACGTTCGACCAGGCCAAGGTCATCGTTCCCGACCTCGTCGCTTCCGGCTTTCCGGGTGACAAGCTCTATTTCGTCGATGGTAACGTCTCCGACTACAGCGCCGACTTCGCACCCGGCCTCATCGAGGGCTCCAAGGGCACGCTACCCGGCCTCGACACGGCTTCGCTCGGCGACTTCACCAAACGTCTGCTCGAGATCAACCCGGATCTGACCGACTACAGCTACGCAGCGGAGTCATATGACGCCGTCATCTTGACCGCCCTGGCCGCCTATGCGGGCAACGACACATCGGGCAAATCAATCGCGAGCTACCTGCGTCAGGTCTCCGGCGGAACCGGCGATGGCAGTAAAGTCACCGACTTCGTCAAGGCTGCTGCAGCCTTGAAAGCTGGCGAGCAGATCGACTACGACGGTTTCTCCGGTCCGATCACGTTCGACGAGAACGGCGACCCGACCGGCGCCAGCATCGGGATCTACCAGTTCGGTGCCGACAACAAGTACACGCGCATCAACTAGCAATACTGCTCGGCTGAATGATTGAAGGGCCCCGGCTTCGGTCGGGGCCCTTCTGCGTACCCCCGGCGATTCACCTAGGCGGATGCGGCGAGCCGGCCGCCAGTATCCACTCAGCAAACACACACACAGAAGCGGCGCCCGAGAGAGTCTCGGACGCCGCCACGGGCTGGCAGGGGTGTTTTCGGTTGCTAATCCTGCCCGAGGGTGCCGAGGTAGAGACCGATCACCTTGGGATCGTTCAAAAGCTCACGTCCGGTGCCGGTGTAGGCGTCGCGGCCCTGGTCGAGCACATAACCGCGGTCACAGATCTGCAGGCAACGACGGGCGTTCTGCTCGACCATGATCGTGGTCACGCCGGCTTTGTTGATCTCCTTCACGCGCAAAAAGGCTTCGTCCTGGCGCACCGGGGAGAGACCGGCGCTCGGCTCATCGAGCAACAGCACGTGCGGGCCCATCATGAGCGCGCGGCTCATGGCGACCATCTGTCGTTCGCCGCCGGAGAGCGACCCCGCGCGCTGCGACATCCGCTTGCTCAGCTCAGGAAAAATCTCGGTCACGAACTCGAGCCTCTCGATGAGTCCCTTGGGTTTCTGGAAGATGCCCATCTCCAGGTTCTCGCGAATGGTCAGGGTGGGGAAAACGTTATTGTTCTGCGGCACGAAACCCACTCCCTGCGCGACGAGCTTGTTCGCTTTGAGGTTGGTGATGTTCTTGCCGCGCAATAAAATCTCGCCGTCGCGTACCTTGACCTGGCCGAAGATCGACTTGAGCAGCGTCGACTTGCCGGCACCGTTCGGGCCGATGATGCCGATCAGTTCGCCCGCGTAAGCGGTCAGCGAGCAGGAGTTGAGAATGTTTACGCCGGTGACGTAACCGGCTGTCACGTTCTTGACCTCGACGACCGCCTCTCGGGTTTCGGTCGACGCCGGCGCGGTCATGGGATTAGCGTTCGTCATCGAGCAACTCCTTAATGGCTGACACGTGCTCGGTCTCGGTGCCCAGGTCTTCCCCGATATCTTCGTCGTGATGCTGCCCCAGGTAGGCGTCGATCACGGCCGGGTTCTTCATGACCTCGTGCGGATCGCCCTCGGCGACCACCTTGCCCTCGGCCATCACGATCACCCAGTCCGCGATGTGGCGCACCATGTGCATGTCGTGCTCCACGAACAGAACGGTCATGCCCTGCGACTTGAGATTGAGAATATGGTCGAGCAGCGATTGCGTAAGGGCCGGGTTGACCCCGGCCATCGGCTCGTCGAGCATCACCAGGGTCGGGTCGCTCATGAGCGCCCGCGCCATTTCGAGCAGCTTGCGCTGCCCGCCGGACAGGCTCGCCGCGTAGTCGTCCTTCTTGGTGTCGAGCTTGAACCGGGTGAGCAGGTCGAGCGCTTTGGCCCGGTTCTCCTCCTCCTGATTGCGCCAGAGAAACGGCATCAGGGCGCGGAATATGTTCTCGCCGGTCTGGCCCTTGGCCCCGAGCAGCATGTTGTCCATCACGGTGAGCAGCCCGAGTGCCTTGGTCAGCTGGAACGTGCGAATCTGGCCCATCCGAGCCACGCGGTACGCGGGAACACCGGCGAGCGAGCGCCCGTCGAAGGTCCACTTGCCGTCGTCGGGCTTGTCGAAGCCCGTCAGCAGGTTGAACAGGGTGGTCTTGCCGGCCCCGTTCGGACCGATGAGCGCCGTGATCGCACCGCGTGGAACTTCAACGTGGGCGACATCGACGGCGGTGAGACCGCCGAAGGTACGACGCACATTATCGACGATCAGAATCGGGTCGACCTTGGCGCAGCCCGGTTCGGCTTCACCGACGTGCAAGCCGGTCGTCTTGACCGGTTTATTGGTGGGTACGGGCGGCTCCAGCGGAGCCGCAGGATCGAGAGGACCAGCGTTAGCGGACAAAGGCCAACTCCTTCTTATTGCCGAAGATGCCTTGCGGTCTGAAAATGACGATCAACATAATCGCCACTCCTACCAGGATGAAGCGCAGCTGACCGCCCTGGATGGCCGACATGAACGGCAACCAGCCCGCTTCGACGGCCCGGGCGACAAAGCCCGAGAAGAACGACAAGAGCACCCAGAAGAGCATGGACCCGATGATCGGGCCGAGGACCGTCGCGGCCCCGCCCAGCAGCAGAATGGCGTAGATGAAAAAGGTCAGCGTCGTCTGATAGTTCGATGGAACGACCGCCCGCGGCAGGGCAAAGATCATGCCGGCGATGGTACCTAAGACGCCACCGAGAATCAGCGACTGCATTTTGTACGCGTAGACGTTCTTGCCGAGCGCACGCACGGCGTCTTCGTCTTCGCGGATGCCCTTGATGACGCGACCCCAGGGGCTGCGCATGATCTGCCAGATCAGCAACGCCGCGACTATGACGATCGACCAGGCCACGATACGCAGCCAGGTGTCGTAGGCGTTGTTGGTGAACGGGCCGAAGCCGTAGGTGCCATCGGCAAGCGGGTTGAGCGCCGCGAATTCGTTCTTGTAGCCGCTGAGACCGTTGGCCGAGCCGGTGACGGAGGCGAAGGTGTTCGTCGTGAACAACAGCCTGACAATTTCGGCGGCGGCAATCGTGACGATCGCAAGATAGTCAGCGCGTAATCGCAGGGTGGGGATACCCAGGATCAACGCGAAGAGAACGGATGCACCGACGCCGACCAGAAAAGCACCCCAGACTGGAAACCCGAAGGTCAGGATCGAGATCGCGTAGCCGTAAGCCCCGAGGGCCATGAATCCGGCCTGGCCGAAGTTCAACAGGCCGGTGTAACCGAAGTGCACGGCGAGCCCGAGTGCGGCGAGTGCGTAGGCGGCCGTCGTCGGGCTGATCAGCTCGACGGCGGCATTATTGAAGATTGCTCCCCAGTCCATGTGAACCCCTAACCAATTCTCTCTTTACGACCCAGAATGCCCTGCGGTCGAAACAGCAGCACCAGGATCAAAATAACAAGGGCGCCGACGACCTTCATGTCGGACGGAAGCCAGAGCGTCGATAGCTCAACGAAAAGCCCGACGATGAGGGAACCGACGAGGGCTCCGAAGGCCGTACCGAGACCGCCGAGGGTCACCGCGGCGAAAACCAGAAGCAACATCTGAAAACCCATGTCCCAGCTGACGCCCGGGCGAAAGTACGCCCAGAGTACGCCGCTGAGTCCGGCCAGCGCAGCGCCGACCACCCAGACGATGCGAATGACGTTGTCGACGTCGATGCCGCTCGCCGAAGCCAGGCTTGGGTTGTCGGACACGGCGCGGGTGGCTTTGCCGATGCGGGTACGCAGCAGAAAATAGGCCACAGCGAGCAGCACCACGATGCTGATGCCCATACTCGCGAGGTCGATCGGGGAGAGCGAGATCGCGCCGAATTTGAGGTCGGCCATGCCGGCGCCTGGAAGCTGGCTCGTGCTGCCGCCGAAAAAGTACTGGTACAGATAACGCAGCGCGAGGGAGAGCCCGATGCTCACGATCATGAGCGGGATTACCGCCACGCCCTTGCGGCGCAGCGGTTTCCACAGCACCGCATCGAGGCTGTACCCGAGCGCGCCGCTGAGCACTATGGCAATCAAAATGGCCAGCCAGATGGGCAGGCCGAGTTGCACCGAGAAGACCAGCGTCATCAGCGCGCCAAAGGTGATCAACTCTGCGTGGGCGAAGTTGCTCAACCCGGTCGTGCCAAAAATCAGTGATACCCCGATTGCCGCCAGGGCCAGCAGCAGGCCAAAATTCAAGCCGTTGACGAAACGATTGACGAACTGGTCGAAGAAGCTCACCGTGTTGCGGGTGCCCTCGCCGAGGAAGAAGTTGACCGAGCGCCGGTCGGTCAGCCCGAACTCCGCATCGATGACATTGCCACCTTTAGCGACGACGACGCCCTTCGGTAGGGTTTCTTCGTCGAGGGTGACCTCGTAGGTGCCCTTTTCGGGTACCCCGATCGACCATTTTCCCTCGGCATCCGTCACGGTGTCGGCCTGGTAGCCGTTGCCGTCCACGGCGACGGCTACGCCATCGAGGGCCTCGCCGTTGAACTTCACGTTGCCCGAGAGGGTGAAGTCGTATTCGGTGCCCACTTCATCGGCCTGCGCACTGCTCACCGAGAAGGTCGCCATGGTAAGGGCTGTGAGAAGTGTGACGAACAGAATGGCGAGCATTCTGGGTATGTATCTCTGAGCCGTAAGAGTGGACTTCACGGGACCTCCATGTTGGTGCCGACCGGGGGGTGACCGGGCGGGCGCCGGGTAACAACTGCCAACGACATTGTTGGGAGTACCTGCCGATTATGTCCTATATGTTGCGAAACTCCGCACTGGCTCACAATTCGTGGGCGGAATGTGATGAGCCCAAACACGCTTAACATTGAAGGACCGGTAAATACACGCGTTTTGCCGGATAATTTACTGTTCTTCGCTACAGGTAAGGGGTTTCATGGATCAGCCAGATCCGTTCGGATTCACCGGGCTCACCTACGACGACGTCCTGCTCCTGCCGGGGCACACCGACGTCATTCCGAGTGAGGCGGTCACCAAATCCCGCTTGACCAGGCGCATCGACGTGTCGCTGCCGCTGCTCTCCAGCGCCATGGACACCGTCACCGAGACTCGCATGGCGATCGCTATGGCCCGCGAGGGCGGACTCGGGATTCTGCACCGCAACCTCTCGATCAATGACCAGGCCGAACAGGTGGATCTGGTCAAGCGCAGCGAATCCGGCATGATTACCAACCCGGTCACCACGTCGCCCGACGCGACCGTGGCCGAGGTCGATGCCCTCTGTGGACAGTTCCGCGTGAGTGGGCTGCCCGTCATCGACGCCGACGGCATCCTCGTGGGAATCATCACCAACCGGGACATGCGCTTTGTGCCGCACGCCAGGAAGGCGCTCACGCGGGTGAGCGAGGTCATGACCAGGTCCCCGCTGATTACCGGCAAGGTTGGCATGGCCCCCGAGGACGCGCTCGCGATTTTCGCGAAGCATAAAATTGAAAAGCTTCCCCTGATCGACGCCAACGGCAAGCTCACCGGTCTGATCACCGTGAAGGACTTCGACAAAAGCGAGGAATACCCCCTCGCCACCAAGGATGACGCCGGCCGCCTGCGCGTCGGTGCGGCCATCGGCTTCTTCGGTGATGCCTGGCAGCGCGCGAGTGCCCTGCTCGAATCGGGGGTGGACGTGCTCGTGGTCGACACCGCGAACGGCGACAGCGCCGGTGTGCTCGACATCATTCGTCGGCTGAAATCCGACAAGGCCTTCGCTGACGTTGACGTGATCGGTGGAAACGTGGCCACCCGCTCCGGCGCCCAGGCGCTCATCGACGCGGGCGCCGACGCCATCAAGGTGGGCGTAGGCCCCGGCTCGATCTGCACCACCCGCATCGTGGCCGGTGTGGGTGTTCCCCAGATCACCGCCGTCTACCAGGCTTCCCTCGCCGCCCGCGAAACCGGCATTCCGGTGATCGCCGACGGCGGACTGCAGTATTCCGGTGACATCGCCAAGGCGCTCGTAGCAGGTGCTGACACCGTCATGCTCGGCTCCCTGCTCGCCGGCTGCACCGAAAGCCCCGGCGAACTCGTGTTCGTCAATGGCAAGCAGTTCAAGACCTACCGCGGCATGGGGTCGCTCGGCGCGCTGCAGACCCGCGGCTCGAAGACGTCGTACTCGAAGGACCGCTACTTTCAGAGTGACGTTCCGAGCGACGAGAAGCTCATCCCCGAGGGCATCGAAGGCCAGGTTCCGTTCCGTGGCCCGCTCGCGGCCGTGGCTTACCAGCTTGTCGGCGGCCTGCGGCAATCGATGTTCTATGTGGGAGCGCGTACTATTGCCGAGCTCAAGCAGAAGGGCAAGTTCGTGCGCATCACGCCGGCTGGCCTGAAGGAATCACACCCGCACGACGTGCAGATCGTGGTCGAGGCCCCGAACTACCGTCGCTAAGAGCAGAGGGAGGGACCGCTGGCGATCGTGCCGGCGGTCCCTCCCTCTTTAAGGAACGGTGACCCGGGTTTAGGGAACGGTGACCCGGGCGCTCACCGTCGACGTGTTCCCGCCGTAGTCGACCACGCCCAGTTCGATGTACAGCTCGGTCCCCGATTCGAGCGCCACAAAATCGTATTGCAGGTACGGCAGATCGGCGTACAGGCCATAATCGCTCGTGGCCAGCCATTCCTCGGAACCGTCAGCGAGCACGTTGAGCACTTCGGGAACGATAATGCCCGCGGGGTCCGCCGTGAGTTCGCCGTAAGTGCCGAGGTCAGCGTTGAAGGCGTAGTAGGTCTCGGTGAGCACGTCCTGCGTCTCGGCATCCGTCGTGATGGTGAGCAGCACGTCCTGGTACGTCTCGCCGTCCAGATCCTCCGGCGAGTAATACGCCATGGGAACATTAATCGTCGTCACCCCCGCATCTTCGTCGGTGTCGAGCTGCAGGTACGCGTTCACGGTGTCTTCGTCGTCGCTGATCTGCAGGGTGGTCAGGTCGAAGAAGCCCTCGGCCACGCCGGAGCCATCGCTGCTGAAGGAGGCCTCTTCCTGCCCCAGGAAGGTGATCGAGCCATCCGCTTCGATCAGGCCATAGCGGATGCTGGCTTTCGCCAGATTCTCGGCGGAGGCGAACGGCCCCGAGATATACAGGCCGTCGTCAGCGAAGGAAACCTCACCCTCGGTGGCCGTGAATTGCGCCCGTTCACCGGCGGGGATGCTCGCGCCGGCTGCGTAATAGGAGGAGAGAAAGTCGCTCCAGCCCCCAGTGGGGTCAAGGCTCAGGTAATCCGCGGAGAAATACTCCTGCTGCGGCGGAAAGTAGATTGACAGCCCGGTGGCACCTAGGGTCGCCAGGCCATCGACCTTGTCGAGCACGGCGTCGTTGATCACGCGAACGAGGTCGTCGGCGGCATCCGAGACGTCAAGGGCTTCCACGCCGATTTCTCCGGCCAGAATGCCCAGGTCGGTCATGTGGGTGTCTTCAAGTGGGTCGGGGCTGCGCCCGAATCCCAGCGTGCCGGCCAGGCTCACGCCGACGACCGGTGCCACGGCGGCTGCGCGGTCGACCAGGGCCGCGCTGAATGTTGCGAGGGCGTCGTCGACGGCGGTCATCCGGGTCAGGTCAACGAGCGAGAGCGTGATCCCCGACTCGTTGCCCTCGTCGGCGGCCTGCGCGGCGAAGCCGGCCAACAGGGCGCTGCCGAGCGTCTGGCCGTTCACGGGGACGCTCGCCGCGTCGAGCGCGGTGTAGTCCCAGCCGTGGCCGGGTTCGAGCTCCTGCGAGGCGAGCAGCAGGTCGGCGCGCGGCGCGAGGGTGCTCGCGACCTCATAGGTGGCCATGAGGCAGGCATCGAACCCGAGCAGGTCGAGCTTGTCGACGCCGACCGCGTTGAGGCCGGTGGCCAGGGCCGTGTCGATTTCCGCGAGGCTTAGCGAGTCGTTGTCGCTCGACTCATCGCCGCCGACACCCGGCCAGGAGGCTCCGTGATCGGAGATGATCAGGGCGTAATTGTCGGCGGGGTATTCTTCGATGCCTCGCCTGACGAACTCGGCCAGAACAGCGGGATCGCCGGTGTTTACATCACCAAGATCCTCCACTTCGGTGGCGGAACCCTCGTTGATTTCGAGGAGCTTGCCGCCGGTCCAGTCATCGAGGCCCAGAACGGGGTCAGAACTGTAGTCCGCAGCGCGGTCGACGAGGGCGACGATGCTCAGGTTCTCGCTTGAACCGACCTGGCCCATCTCGTCGACGTCGACCATCATGTACGGCTCGAGATCGGTATCGGCGATGGAGTAGGTGAGCACCGTCCAGCTGCCGGCGCCTGCGGAGGAGGCGTCGGCATCCGCTTCGAAGCTGCACGCGCTCGCGCCGAGCAGAAGGACGCCGAACAGGAGCCCGGCAGCGCTACGGCGCCCGAGCGAACGGGTACTGCCGCGCTCCATCACAGCCCGACGAAGGGGATGCCGGCGGTCAGCACGCCAGCGACGAGGAAGATGGCCATTCCGGTACCCATGAGCACGAGCTGCACGCGAGCCAGGCGAACCACGGCGGCAACACCGAGGAGGAACAGGGAGATGGCCATGAGCACGGTGTTGAGGGTGAGGCGGTCGCTGAGGCTGTTGAACGTGTCACCCTCGGCGATCATGGCATCGGCCTCGGCTTTCGTATCGGACCAGCCGGAGAAGAGAAAGTCCCGATAGTCTTCGTTGTCCTGCGGGTTGTGATAGAACTCAGCGTCGGACACGTCCTCGGCCTCGCCCCAGGCGATAGCGGCACCGAACTCCTCGGAGACCGACATGAAGGTGAGTTCGTCGATTTTGTCGCTTGCGTCGAGGGCCAGGGTCTCGTTGGCACTGTTGGTCTCGATGGTCAGTTCACTCAGCCGGTTCAGAACCTGGGTGTCCTGGATGAACTGCTGGTTGCCCTCGAGGTAGAGCGACTCCGCTTCCGTGGAGAGGTTGGAGCCTTTCGTGTAGTTACCGGCCATCTGGCTGTCGTAGAGGGCGGCTTGAAAGGACGCGTACGCGGTCACGATCGACACCAAGCCGAGCAGCACCGCGATCACGAGCTCAAGGTTGCTGAATATGAGGTTGAGCCGCGGTTTCTTTGCGCTGGCGACAATATTTTCAGAAATGGTGTTCCCCCGGGTTGCCGTGTATATCCATTCGGAGCCTAGGGGGCCGGATCGCAGCGTGTCGCAATCGTCGAACACCCAGTTGTGGGGGGGAAACATTCCTGGGGAATGCTGTATCCGTGCGCGTAAAACTGCGGGTTCGGTCAGGATTACACCCATTAATTTGCCGACGAAAATTGCCCACCAGCCAGCTTTTTCGTGCGGTTACACTTCGGGCGGGGTGAACCGTGTTGGGGGCGCCCAGGAAACCTGCTAACAAGGAGCGTCACATGACCGAAACCATCTCATCACCCGGACTGGGTACCTCGCCGATCGGTGCAAACCCCGGCAAGAAGCTCGGCCTGATCGGCCTCATCCTTGCCTTTCCGTTCAACGTGATCGGCCTTATCGTCAGCATCGTCGCGCTGCGCAAATCCAAGAAAGCTGGCTTCAAGAACCCGCTGGCGGTCGGGGGTATCGTCGTCGGCCTCATCGGCACCATCGGCATCGCGATTCTCATCATCGTCTCCGTCGGTACCCTCGCCGCGACCGCATCGTTCTGTGCCGAAAACGGTGACGGCATCTTCGAGAACAACGGCATCACCATCACCTGCGGCGAGTAGTCTGCCGCCGGTGCCGTCGCATCCGCTGGCCCTGAACTGCCACAGTGCAGCGAAGCGGATGCGACGCCCCGCGCCGGTCGAGTCAATAGCTTGCGTCTAAACTGAAGCCATGGAAATCGAGATCGGCCGTTCCAAGCGCGCTCGCCGCGTGTACGCCTTCGACGACATCGCGGTGGTGCCGAGTCGGCGCACCCGCGACCCGGAGGACGTATCGGTCGGTTGGACCATCGACGCATACCAGTTCGCCATTCCGGTGCTTGCCGCGCCGATGGACTCCGTCGTATCGCCCACCACGGCCATCATGATGGGTCAGCTGGGCGGCGTCGGCGTGCTCGACCTCGAAGGGCTGTGGACCCGGCACGATAACCCGGAGCCACTGCTGGCCGAAATCCGCAGCCTGCCCGCCGATAGGGCGACCGCGCGCATGCAGGAGATGTACTCCGCCCCAATCCAGCCGGCGCTCGTCACCGCCCGCCTCGCCGAGGTTCGCGCGGGTGGCGTCACCGTGGCTGGTGCCCTCTCTCCCCAGCGCACGCAAGAACTTTACGAAACCGTCGTTGCGGCCGGCGTCGACCTGTTCGTGATTCGCGGCACGACCGTGTCGGCCGAGCACGTCTCGCAGAACCAGGAACCGCTCAACCTCAAGAAGTTCATCTACGAACTCGACGTCCCGGTCATCGTCGGCGGTGCGGCCACCTACACCGCAGCGCTGCACCTCATGCGCACCGGCGCCGCCGGCGTTCTGGTCGGTTTCGGCGGGGGCGCCGCGTCGACGACACGCGCGACCCTCGGCATCCACGCCCCGATGGCCACCGCCGTAGCGGATGTCGCCGGCGCGCGCCGCGACTATATGGATGAATCCGGCGGGCGCTACGTGCACGTCATCGCCGACGGCGGACTCGGCACCTCGGGCGACATCGTCAAGGCCGTGGCCTGCGGCGCCGACGCCGTCATGCTCGGCACGGCCCTGGCCCGGGCAACGGATGCCCCCGGTGGCGGATTCCATTGGGGCGCCGAGGCGCACCACCCCCAGCTTCCGCGCGGCAAGCGGGTCGAGGTCGGTACCGTGGCTCCGCTCGAAGAGATTCTCTACGGCCCGGCACCGGTCGCCGACGGCACCGCCAACCTCATCGGCGCGCTGCGTCGGTCGATGGCGACCACCGGTTACTCCGATCTCAAAGAATTTCAACGGGTTGAAGTGGTTGTCGCGCCGTACCGAGTGAACTAGCGTCAGAGGCAGAAGCGTTCGCGCGCTTCATCGTTGAAACTCAACCTCTTGTGCTCCCTAGATGCACACGAGTGTTTTAGATACACACGAGTCTGAACAGGAGTATTCATGGCCTCCCACAATGCGGTCACCCGATCCACGAAATTAGGGCCTGAGGAGCGGGTCTCCGCTCTCGCCAAGCTCAAAGGCAAAGAACTCGACATTCTCGTCGTCGGCGGCGGAATCGTCGGGGCCGGTGCCGCCCTCGATGCCGTCACCCGCGGACTGAGCGTGGGCATCCTCGAGGCGCGAGATTGGGCGTCGGGAACGTCGAGCCGGTCGTCCAAGCTCGTGCATGGCGGAATCCGTTATCTGGAGCAGCTCGACTTTCGCCTTGTGCGCGAAGCCCTCACCGAGCGGGGCCTGCTGTTGCAGCGCATCGCGCCGCACCTCGTAAAGCCGGTGCGATTCCTGTACCCGCTGAAGAAGCGTTTCACCGAACGGTTCTATATCGGCGCGGGCATGCTGCTCTACGACATCTTCTCCTACACCGGCGGGCGCCCGCCCGGCGTACCGCATCACCGCCACCTGTCCAAGAGCCAGGTGCAGAAGCTCATTCCGAGCCTCGCCAACGACGCCCTGATCGGCGGAATCACGTACTACGACGCTCAGGTCGATGATGCCCGCTACGTGTCGTCACTCGTGCGCACCGCCTCGTTTTACGGTGCCCACGCGGCCAGCCGGGTGCGGGTCGAAGGCTTCATCAAGGTGGGGGAGCGCGTTGTCGGCGTGCGTGCCCACGACCTGCAGACCGACGAACACTTCGACGTGCGGGCCAAGCAGGTCGTGAACGCGACCGGCGTCTGGACCGACGACACGCAGCGCATGGTCGGCGAACGCGGCACCTTCAAGGTGCGTGCCTCGAAGGGCGTGCATCTCGTGGTGCCGCGCGATCGGTTCCAGAGCGCCATGGGACTGTTACTGCGCACCGAGAAAAGCGTTCTGTTCGTGATTCCGTGGGGCCGGCACTGGCTCATCGGCACGACCGACACCGACTGGTACCTCGACAAGGCGCATCCGGCCGCGACGGCAGCCGACATCGACTACATCCTCGAACACATCAACTCCGTGCTCAGCGTGCCGCTCACCCGAGAAGATGTCGAGGGTGTCTACGCCGGGCTTCGTCCGTTGCTGGCCGGCGAGAGCGACCAGACTTCCAAGCTGTCCCGCGAACACCTCGTCGGGCACTCGGTTCCCGGCCTGGTCGTGATAGCCGGCGGCAAGTGGACCACCTACCGCATCATGGCCAAGGACGCAGTGGATGCCGCGGCCTCGGCCCTCGACGGACGCATTCCCGCGTCGACGACCCAGGACATTCCCTTGCTGGGAGCTGAGGGCTACCAGGCCGCGTGGAACAAGCGCGGCAAGATCGCCCGGGCGTTCGCGCTGCACACCGTGCGGGTCGAGCACCTGCTCAACCGCTACGGAACCCTCACCGATGAACTGCTCGACCTGATTCGAGCCAATCCGGAGCTCGCCGATCCGTTGCCCGGCGCTGACGACTACATCGGGGCCGAGGTCGTCTACGCGGCGTCGCACGAGGGTGCGCTGCACCTGGAAGACGTGCTGGCCCGCCGCACCCGCATCTCGATCGAGGCGTGGGACCGTGGGGTTTCGGCTGCCCCGGTCGCCGCCGCGCTCATGGCCGGGGTGCTCGGCTGGGATCAGGAGCGCATCGACCGTGAGGTGGGCTTCTACCTCACCAGGGTCGCCGCCGAGAGGGCGTCACAGGAAGAGCCCGATGACGAATCCGCCGACCGGGTGCGCCTCGAGGCCCCCGACACCGTCGTCACGAACTAAGCCCGCTCGCGGCGGCAAAAACGGCTCCGATAGAATAGGGGGACTGCCCCTAAACCTCAGGAGTCATGACAATGGTTGATGTTCGGCGGGTCAAACTTCCCGGCGTGGGTGTGCTGCACACCTTCATCACGGATGACGGCGGCAAGGTCGGCGTCATCGCCCACCGTTCCGGCCACAGCGACCTCATCACATTCGCCGACGATGAGGGCGGCCCCGACGCGAGCAAGGTCTCGTTGCGGCTCAACGAAGACGAGGCGCACACCCTGGCCGAACTGCTCGGCGGAACCCAGATCACCGAGTCGCTCAGCGCCCTCGACCAGATTCCCGGCCTCAGCATCGACTGGTTCACCGTGGACTATGAAGACCACATCGCCGGCCAGGCGCTCGGAAACCCCGCCGACCGCGGCATCGCCGGACTCACCGTGGTCGCCGTCGTGCGCGGCGAATCCGCCAACCCGGCCCCCGCCGCCGACTTCAAGGTCTTCCCCGGTGACACCCTCGTCGTTGCTGGCTCGCCTGAAAAGGTCGTCAAGGCCTTCGCGTTCTTTCGCACCGGTGAAGTGAAGGCGAAGACCGTCGACGCTCCACCCGGGGGGTGAACCATGCACCTGGGCGAAGACCTTCTCGTTCTCGGCACCCTGCTCGTCGTCGCCTACGTTCTCGGCCGCCTGGGCAAGCTGATCGGGCTCCCTACCATCCCGATCTACATGATCGTGGGCGTCTTGGCCAGTCCGAACACGGACTTCTTCCCCCTCGATTTTAATTCCGCTGATATCGAACTCATCGCCGTCTTCGGTCTGATTCTGCTGCTGTTCAGCCTCGGACTCGAGTTCGACCAGGAAGAATTCTTCGGCAACGCCAGGACCCTGATCGTCTCGGGCGGATCTTGGATACTCATCAATATGAGTGCCGGCTTCATCTTCGGCCTGCTCGTGGGCTGGGGTCCTCGCGAAGCTCTTGTCATCGCCGGCATGACCGGAACCTCCTCGAGCGCGATCATCACCAAACTGCTCATCGAACTGCGCCGTCTGGCCAACAAAGAGACCCCGATGATCCTCGGCGTGACCGTGGTCGGCGATATCTTCATCGCCATCTACCTCTCGATCGTCTCCGTCGTGCTCAGCGGCAAGACCGAGGTCTGGCCCATCGTGCTGCAGCTCTCGATCGCGTTCTTGTTTCTGGTGGCGATGTTCTCGCTGGCCCGTTGGGGTGGGCGGGTGGTGTCGCGTCTGATGCGCACCAAAGACGACGAACTGTTCACCATCCTGTTCTTCGGCCTCGTGGTGCTGTTCGCCGGCATCGGTGAGATCATCGGCGTCACCGATGCCATCGGCGCCTTCCTGATCGGCGTCGTGCTCGGCGCGAGCAGCTACCGCGCCAGGATCGAGCGCGTAGCCGTACCCCTGCGCGATATTTTCGCGGCGTTCTTCTTTCTCAACTTCGGCCTCGCCCTCGACGTGGCCCAGTTTGGGTCGGTGATCGGCGTGGTGCTCATCGCCATCGGGATGACCTTCGTGCTCAGTCTGCTCTCCGGCGCCCTGCTGGCCTGGCTGCACAAAATGGGGTCACGGGAAGCGCTCAACACCGCCGCGATTTTCGTCAATCGCGGCGAGTTCACGCTGATCCTCGCGACCCTGTCGGTGTCGGCCGGGCTCGATCCGCGGCTGCAACCGTTTGCGGGCCTCTACGTTCTCGTCATGGCCATCCTCGGCCCCCTGTTCGCGGCGAATTCCGAGAAGATCGGGGCGGCTCCGCGTCGCCGTGTGCCGGTATCCGTTTCTACACGAGCACTGCGCAACCCGATGCTCGACGAAGAGATCGCGCTCGTCGAAGCCGCGACGGCCGCCCAGGCCGCTGATGCCGACGAGTACGCCCGTCGTGCGGGTAAAGACAAGCCAGCGCGGATGGTTGACTCGGCCAATTCTCACCCGGCGCCCGATACGGTTGAACCACAGAAACGCTCGCATTCAGCTGATTCTGGGCTGGACTCGATGGCTGGCTTCGCTCTCGGCCAGCACTCCCCAGAACCCGACGATGATGCGGCCGACAATCCGGCAAGCAAACCCGGGCGAGAAACCCACACAGGTGACTATTCGTGATCAAAATGATGGTGCGCCCCCGCTGGGTGGCCGCACTGCTGCTGGCCCTCGGCGTGGCCGCGGCCTTCGCCCTGCTCGGGCACTGGCAGCTGGAACGCGCTATCGAGTCCGGCGTTGTCGTGGAGCGAAGCACCGAGCAGGCGCAGCCGCTCGCCGAGGTGGCGCAGCCCGACGGCGGCGTGACACAGGTTGCAACCGGCCAGATGGTCACCGCCGACGGCACCTGGGTGGCCGGTGACGAAACACTCATCACAACGCGCATCAACGGCGGCATCCAAGGTTTCTGGGTGGTCAGCCATTTTCAGACGGAGGCCTCCGCCAGCATCGCTGTGGCTCGTGGCTGGGCCCCCGACCAGGCCGCCGCCGAGGCCGTTATCGCCGCACTCCAAGACGCGCCCGAGACCGGCCCGGTCACCCTGACCGGACGCTTTCTCACCGGCGAGGCCCCGGAGCTGCCCGACCCCGACGGCGACTCAATGGAGCTGACCAAGGTGGCACCATCGGCTCTGATCAATCTGTGGGCTGATTTCACCGACGGATCAGTATATTCCGCCTATATCGTCGACGCGGCGGCCCCGGCCGGGCTTGACGTGATCGACTCCCCGGTGCCCGAAGTCGACCAGTCACTGAACTGGCTGAACATCTTCTATGCGATCGAGTGGGTCGTCTTCGCCGGGTTCGCCGTGTTCCTTTGGTACCGCCTGGTGCGCGACGCCCTCGAACGCGAGCAGGAAGACGCCGAGGCAGCGGAAGCTGTCAGTGTGCACACGTAGAATTGGTCACATGCCTCGTCAACCCAAGCCCGCCGATATCTCCAGAATTCCCGGTGCGCTCCGGCTGTACCAGGTGTCGTCGACCGTCACCGGCGTCTTCCTGCTGCTGCTCTGCATCGAAATGGTCATCAAGTACGGCTTCGGCCACGAGATCGAACTCGGCGGCGCGCAGGGGTTCCTCGCCCTCGTCCCGACCGACACGGTCGCGGCCGTCAACCTGAGCACCGGCATCCTGATCGCGCACGGCTGGTTCTACGTGTTGTACCTGTTCGCCGATTTCCGCTTGTGGAGCCTTATGCGCTGGCCGTTCTGGCGCTTCGTACTCATCGCCCTCGGCGGCGTCGTTCCCACCCTGTCGTTCATCGTCGAAGTTCCCGTTGCCCGCACGGTGAAGCGCTTCCTCACCGAGAACTCCGACAAAACTGCGGCAGTTGCCGAGAAGGCCCAGGCCCAAGCATGACCACTCCCACAACGGATGCCGCCCTCGCCGATTCCGGGCTCGGTCGCCCCGTTCTCGTCGTCGACTTCGGTGCGCAGTACGCGCAGCTGATCGCCCGGCGCGTGCGGGAGGCATCCGTTTATTCGGAGATTGTGCCGCACACGATCACCGCCGCCGAAGTGCTCGCGAAGAACCCGCGCGGAATCGTACTCAGCGGTGGCCCGTCGAGTGTTTACGCTGAGGGCGCGCCCGCGTTCGACGCGGCGATCTTTGAGCTCGGCGTACCCGTGCTCGGCATTTGCTACGGCTTCCAGGTGATGGCGACCGCCCTCGGCGGCATCGTCGCCCACACCGGCGCCCGCGAATACGGCTCGACCCCGGTCGCCGTGAGCAATGGCGACAACGTGCTGCTCGCCGACCAGCCCGACAGCCAGACCGTGTGGATGAGCCACGGCGACTCGGTCGCGACCGCTCCCGAAGGTTTCACCGTGCTCGCCTCTTCGGTCTCGACCCCGGTGGCCGCGTTCGCCAACGACGAGAAGCGGCTCTACGGCGTGCAGTGGCACCCCGAGGTCAAGCACTCCCAAAACGGCCAGCACGTGCTCGAGAACTTTCTGCACCGCGCCGCCGGCATCGCTGCCGATTGGAACAGCGGCAACGTCATCGCCGAGCAGGTCGCGAAGATTCGAGCCCAGGTCGGCAGCGGCAAGGTCATCTGCGGCCTCTCCGGCGGAGTCGACTCCGCCGTGGCCGCGGCCCTCGTGCACAAGGCCATCGGTGACCAGCTGGTCTGCGTATTCGTCGACCACGGACTGCTGCGCGAAGACGAGCGTCGGCAGGTTGAAGAGGATTACGTCAAGGCCACCGGCATTCGCTTGGTCACCGTGGATGTGCGCGAGCAGTTCCTCGATGCGCTAAAAGGTGTGAGCGACCCGGAGACCAAGCGCAAGATCATCGGCCGTGAGTTCATTCGCACCTTCGAGCAGGCCCAGGCTGAACTGATCGAAGAGGCCAAGGAAATCGACGGCGACCCGATCCGCTTCCTCGTGCAGGGCACGCTCTACCCCGACGTCGTCGAATCCGGCGGCGGTAGTGGCACCGCCAACATCAAGAGCCACCACAACGTGGGCGGACTGCCCGACGACCTCAAGTTCGAATTAGTCGAACCGCTGCGCACCCTCTTCAAAGACGAGGTGCGCGCGATCGGTGCCGAACTCGGCCTGCCGGCGGAGATCGTGCAGCGCCAGCCTTTCCCCGGCCCCGGCCTGGGCATTCGCATCGTCGGTTCGATCACCCAGGAACGTCTCGACCTGTTGCGCAAAGCGGATGCGATCGTGCGCTTCGAACTGACCGCCGCCGGCCTCGACCGCGAGATCTGGCAGTGCCCGGTCGTGCTGCTCGCCGACGTGCGGTCGGTGGGCGTGCAGGGCGACGGGCGCACCTACGGCCACCCCATCGTGCTGCGCCCGGTGTCGTCGGAAGATGCCATGACCGCCGACTGGACTCGCCTTCCCTACGACCTGCTGGCCAAAATTTCTAATCGCATCACCAACGAGGTCGACGGAGTGAACCGCGTGGTGCTCGACGTCACGTCGAAGCCGCCGGGAACCATCGAGTGGGAGTGATCCCCCGGTAGCGTGACTGAAGGGTTGGCTTTAAGAGAGCCGGTCCCGCGCTCCATCGCCCGTTACTCGTCCGGCCTGTCCGGGAGTCTCCTGGTTGGCCTCGTGGCCTTCCAACTTGCTCTGGCGTCCCGCGCTCCGTGGGGTCGCGCAGCCTATGGCGGCGCAGCAGCAGCAGCAGCAGCAGCAGCTCGCCCGCCGGCCAGGCTGCGCATGGGCAGCGCCGTCGCCTCCGTTGTGTGGGCAGTGATTTCACTCGTAATCCTGCGCCGAGGCGGCCACCCAGTTCCTCGGGTGCTGCCCGCGCGGGCCGTTCCGGTGGTCATGTGGGTGGCCGCTACGGTAACCGGCATGGCGGCTATCGAGATCGGGCGCGGGTTTTCCGTTGGGTCAGTCTTTGGGGGCCTTGAGGTAGCGGCGAATGGCGAGCACGACCACCCAAGCGAGACCGAGGAGCACGATGGCGCTTCCGATGAAGCCGAATGTGGTGTTCAAGTCGGTCGTTTCGAACGGGAGCAGCGTGCGCAGGTCAGTGGAACTCATTGTTTAAGCCAACCACAGTGTGGTGTGCCTGGGGTGCAAAAAAACTGGCGGGTTCACGAGATCAAGGACGCTCTGTGGATGCACGACCGCGCGCACGTGGAGCTTCACCCGGCACGGAGTTCATGGGGGGTGATGTGGCTTCCGTCATATCCAAATCCCAGGCACGCAGGCGCCGCAGCAGGCTGCGCTTCTTATCGGTGTGCCCTTGCATGCGCCTCAGGATTCCGGCGAGCATGGATATGGCCTCGGCGATGAACGGGCCCTTGTTGAGCATCACGCACTCGGCGCGTTCGGCCATGGCGGCGTCGGTCACTTCGGCGCGCGATGGCAACCCCGTGCGGGCGAGGGTATCGAGCACCTGCGTCGCCCAGATCACCGGCACGTGGGCGGCTTCACACAACCAGAGGATCTCTTCCTGCACTTCGGCGAGTCGCTCGAAACCAACCTCCACCGCAAGGTCGCCGCGGGCGATCATGACGCCGACATTCTGCCACCGCATGGCTTCGAGCAGAATCTGCGGGAGGGCTTCGAACGCCGCGACGGTCTCAATCTTGAGCACGATGCCGAGCTCGGGGTTGCCCTCGAGGTGCGAGAGCAGATCTCGCACGTCGTCGGCGCTTCGCACAAAAGACATGTTGACGATATCGGCGTGTGCCCGGACGAAATCGAGGTCGGCCGCATCCTGGTCGGTGAGCGCCGAGATGGAGAGCAGCGTATCGGGCAGATTGATACCCTTTTCGGCTCGCAGTTTCGTGCCGTCGATGCCGGCACGGTGCACCACAATCGTTATCTCTGTGGATGTCACGGCAATGATGACCCCGTCGATCTTGCCGTCATCGAGCATGACGCGCTCACCGGGGTGCGCTTCCTGAAAAGCGACCGGCAGGGTGCAGCCGATACGGTGTGTCCCGTCGGTCGTGGCGTTCGCAGGGCTGAGGTCCGCGGTGAGGATCAGCGTGTCGCCTCGGTGCACGAGCAGGAATTGCTCGGTGGGATTCAGGGTGCCCACGAACGCGCCCACCGCACGCTCGTCTCGCGCGCCGGCCACAGCCAACCCGGGAGCGAAGTACACGGTTTGTGGGAGTGAGACGAGGCATCCGCCAGAAAAGGTTTGCTCGACGGTGAGGGTGCGGTGGGCCCCGCGCGTATCGACGAGACGGATTTCATCGCCGACCCGGCGCCGATCCACCCAACTCAAATCGGTGATGGGAATAACGGGTGCCCCGAGCGCGACGGCGTTGTCGGGTCGGGTGCCGAGCCAGACCACCCCTCGTTTGAGAACGGTGCCGGTCGGCGATCGGAGCGGCTTGACCTTGATCACCTCGGGGCCGGCTTTGATGGGGCCAGTGCGCAGCTTCGGGCCGCCAAGATCCATCGCAACGAGGCATCGCCGGCCGGTCGACGCCTCTGCGGAGCGAATGTTGGCGATCATCGCGGCCCAGACGGTTGGCCCGTCGTGCGCGCAGTTTATGCGGGCAAGGTCCATCCCGCTCTCGAGCATGGACTGCACCATGGCCTTATCTGTTGCTGTTTCACTCGGCAGGGTCACCATGATGCGCGTTGAGCGGTGCTCGGGCCGTGAACCGAGCAACAGTGCGGAATTCCGGGTGAGGAGCACGCCACCGTCGGGTGGCTGTGAGGCCGCCGGCGAGAAAGCGTCCACTGCGCCGGGGCCCACATCGCCGACAGGAGATATCAGTAGGGTCAGCGTACGGAGCAACCCGTCGATACTCGCGAGAACATGAGATTCGGTGCGGCCCAGAGAGGTGAGACCGCGGCGGGCGAGTCGCGCCTGAAGATCGCGCAGATCGTGGGTTCGCAGCTCGACATAGTGCACGAGATTCGTCGCACTGTGGGCGTGCCGTGGCTGTACTGCAGAAATCTCGTCTGCCTGGCGCAGCTCGGCGAGGAGCAGGTCCGCCCGCAACGATTCAACGTCGGCCCGGAGAGAAATCAGGTCAGTGAGCTCGAGCGATGTCATGCCGTCCCTTCCGTGGCCAACGGACTCAGTATGGCGTGCAAGGGTGAACGGCCGGGGTCATCGCCCGCACGGTGACGCGCTTCATTCACCGAGAAAGCTGACATCGCGAAAACGCGCGCAGTTTCGGCTCCGCGGCGACGGCAGGATTGGTCCCCGCCGCTTTAGACGATCGTCGTGAATGGCTTTCCGGTCAGCCGCCACCAACGTGGATCCCCGGCCTCTGCGCCGGGTCTGGCTCACTCTCCCGCAGGATCTCCCGCACGACCGGGGCCGTATCTCCTCGCCCCAGCAAGAGGTATCGGAGGAGATGCCCGAGCGGGTTGCCTTCCGACCATTCGAAGAAGGCCTGCGGTCGCACGCCCGTGGCGTCTCGGAGGGCCAGAAGTATCGCGGCAATCGCGTTTGGCGCTGCCGGGCTCTGCGCGCGGAGCACTCGATGCCTACGTGGTCGACCAGGCTGCTCGCCGCACCCGCGCAGCCAAACGTTCTGCCGCAGAATCGGAACTCCTCGCCACCATCTCAGGTAGCGTCCTTCGGGGACAAGGCGCCTTGCAGGCGCTCATCGGACGGACCCGGGGAGCATTCAATCTCAACATGGTCGTCCTGGTGGAGGAGGGGCTCGTGCTGGTGCGCGATGGTGAACCCGCGCCGCGCGCGAAACTGACGACCGTGCCCATCGGCACCCGTGCCACTCTCGAACTCTATGGCGGCGATCTGCAGGCCTCCGAACGGCGTCTGCTGGCCGTGATTGCCGCACAGATCGACGCGGCCATGGAACACTCCGTCCTCTCCGAGACGGCGAGCGAGGTCGGACCGCTCGCCGAAACCGACCGCGTTCGGAGTGCCCTACTCTCCGCCGTCAGCCACGACCTCCGCCGCCCGCTCGCTGCTGCCGTCGCTGCCGTCAGCGGACTGCGCGCCACCGACGTGACGTGGTCCGCGGCCGATCGAGAAGAGCTCCTCGCCACCGCCGACGAGAGTCTGGAGACGCTCACCTCACTCGTCACCAACCTTCTCGACGTCAGCCGGGTACAGGCCGGCGTCCTCGGTGTGTCGCTGGGCGTCGTGGATGCTGGAGACGTCATTCTCGCCGCCTTCGATGAACTGCATCTCGGCCCGGGAGCCATCGAACTCGACCTCGACCCGGATCTGCCCCGACTCCTGGCCGATCAAGGCCTGCTCCAGCGCGTTGTTGTCAACCTACTCGCCAACGCGACCCGTTTTGCTCCATCGGGGACGCGCGTGCGCATCGCCACCAGCAGCTTCGGCGGCACCGTGGAGATTCGCGTCATCGACCACGGCCCCGGTATCGCCCTCGAACGGCGTGACGACGTCTTCGTTCCCTTCCAACGCCTCGGCGACACCGATAACCGCTCGGGTCTTGGACTTGGCCTCGCCCTGTCCAAGGGCTTCTCTGAGGGCATGGGCGGTACCCTCGACGCGGAAACCACCCCCGGCGGCGGCCTGACGATGGTCATCGCTCTGCCGGTGGCGGGACATATCGCAGCTCAGTCGGGTGCATCGTCCCAGGGGGACATCAATGCGCGTCCTTCTCGTAACCCTGCGGCACCTTTCAACCAGGAGAACCCATGAAGATCCTCATCGCTGACGATGATCCTCAGATCCTCCGAGCCCTCCGTGTCACTCTCGGAGCACGCGGATACGAGATCATCACCGCGGCCAACGGAACTGAAGCGGTGAATGCGGCCATCGACCATCGGCCCGATATTTTCATGCTCGACCTCGGAATGCCCGAACTCGACGGTATCCAGGTCATCCAGGGACTTCGCGG
Source organism: Cryobacterium ruanii (assembly GCF_004404055.1). Classification (GTDB taxonomy): domain Bacteria; phylum Actinomycetota; class Actinomycetes; order Actinomycetales; family Microbacteriaceae; genus Cryobacterium; species Cryobacterium ruanii. Next base: position 167,268 of record NZ_SOHK01000009.1, on the reverse strand, counting down.
GTGGACTCAAGCCCCTGTCCTCGTCGTTTCCGGCCGTACCGGTGCGGCCGACAAGGTCGAGGCGCTCGATGCCGGGGCTGACGACTACGTCACCAAACCGTTCTCGATTGACGAGCTTTTGGCTCGCATTCGCGCCCTTACACGGCGTGTCCCTAACCAGGAAACGGCACCCATCACACGAATCGCGGACATCGCCATCGATCTCGCCGCTAAGAGCATAACCAGGTCAACACCGGGCGGGCCAGAACTCGTCCGGTTGACCCCGACCGAATGGCAAGTCCTCGATATCCTGGTGCGAAACGCGGGAAAACTCGTCACCCGCCAAAGTCTCCTCACCGAAATCTGGGGATCTGAACACGTCACCGACACCGGATATCTCCGCCTGTACATTGCTCAACTTCGCAAGAAAATCGAACCCGATCCCCGAAACCCGCGCTATCTGTTGACCGAATCCGGAATGGGATATCGATTCAGACCTGACATGGACCAAGGTTGAGATATTGCGCCAGGAGGAAGAACGGCAAAGCGCCCGTGTTCCTGAGAACACGGGCGCTTGTCAATACCGAATACTGTTATTCGCGAGTTAGTGCGAAGATGCGCAGCATCTCGACGTAGAGCCAGACTACGGTCATCATGATGCCGAACGCGCCGGTCCAGCCGTACTTGCGCGGCAGGCGGTTGTCGACGCCCTTCTGGATGAAGTCGAAGTCGAGCACGAGCGAGTACGCGGCCAGGAGCACCGCGAGGAGGCCGATGATGACGCCGAGCTTGATGTCGAAGCCGAGCAGGCTGATGCTCGCGCTGCGCATGCCGAAGGCTTGGTCGGTGCCACCGAAGATCATCATGCCCACGTTGATGAGAGAGAAGGCGGCATAGCCGATCATGGCGATCAGGAAGACCTTGGTGGCCTTCTTCGAGGCGCGGATCTTGCCGCTTTTGAACAGTGCCAGGGTGACGGCGACGACGACGAGCGTCGCGAGAACCGCTTGCGTCACGATCCCCGGGTAGAGCACCTCGAAGACGCTTGAGATGCCGCCGACGAACAGGCCCTGCGCCGCGCCGAAGGCGAGGATGAGGGGAGCCGACGGCTCCTTCTTGAAGGTGTTGACCAGGCCGAGCACGAAACCGACGATGGCACCCAGGATAAACAGGAACGGCAACACCGGCGTGGCAACCCAGGAGATCGCAGCGGCCACGAGCAAGAGCGCGAAGCCGAGGCCGGTCTTGGTGATGGTGTCTTCGTAGGTCATGCGTTCGGTGTCTTGCGCACCGGCCGAGGGCCGGCTGTACATCGACTGCAGATCGTTGTCAGAGAGGGCCTGCGACGACGCCACTGCGCCACGAGCGCCGAACGCTTCGTTGCGGGAGAAAGCGGGGTTGGAGGATGCCATGTGTTGCTGTACTCACAATCAGCTGGTTGAGTATGGGTGCGCGCAAGCTAGCCAGCACGCAGCGCCTGGTGCGGCACTTCCTCAACGGTACCTGAGAGCGCCTGCGAATGCGCGGGGGATCAGCGGATTTGCAGCATTTCAAGCGGGATTGCGCACAGGTTACGCTGCGAGCGTCGGCGGCCCCCAGCATCCGTTCTGGTGGCGCGGTTAGCCTGTACGCATGCAGCAGATCGTCATTGGCCACCGCGGGGCGAGCGGCCACCGGCCTGAGCATACCCGCAGCGCGTTCGAACTGGCTTTTGCGCTCGGCGCCGACGCCGTCGAACCCGACCTGGTCGCGACGCGCGACGGCGTACTCGTCATTCGCCACGAGAATGAAATCTCCGGCACAACGGATGTCGCAACTCGCGCCGAATTCGCCGGTCGCCGCACCGAGAAGCACGTTGACGGCAAGAAGGTCACCGGCTGGTTCACGGAGGACTTCACCTGGCCCGAACTGAGCACCCTGCGCGCGCGGGAACGCCTGCCCGCCCTACGGCAGAGCAACACGACCTTCGACGACCAACAACCGATTCTTCGCCTGCGCGACCTGTTCGACCTCGTTGATGCGGTTGCCGAGCGAACCGATCGCGTGCTCGGCATCGTCGCGGAGATTAAACACGCCAGCTATTTCGCCGCATTCGACCTGCCGCTGGCCGAACTGTTCGCGGACGAGGTCTCCGCGGCCGGCTGGAACACCGACCGACTCACCGTTGAGAGCTTCGAACCGAGCGTGCTCGCCCAAGTGCAAGCCCAAGGCGTACGCGGCAAGCGCATCTTTCTGCTCGAAGTTCAGGGACACCCGGCCGACCAGGTGGCGGAGTACGGTGCTCGCGCCGTACCCTACGCCGATCACCTCACGGCCGACGGGCTCGCAAACCTGGCCGCGGGTTCTGATGGGATCGACGGCATCAGCGTTTCCAAATCGCTCATTCTCGAAACGGATGCCGCGGGGGAGGTGATCGGGGCATCCGCTCTGGTCGACGAAGCTCACGCTGCGGGACTCGAGATCTACTGCTGGTCCCTGCGCCCGGAAAACAAATTTCTGGCGAAATCCTTTCGCAGCGGTGCCCGCAAGGCAGACTTTGGCCACTGGCAGTCGGAGTTTCGGGTCATTCTGGGCTCGGGCGTTGACGGAGTGTTCGCCGACCATCCGGATCTGGCCGTGCACGTGCGGGGCGCGTTCTGACCATGCTGACCGGCCTGCCTGTCAGGGGCCTCGCCTACACTGGAAACCGATATGACCACACCCCTGAACGCGGGATCCGCGCCCGCAACCGCCACTCGTTCGGCCACGCCGATCATTCTCGATTCCAACGGGCACGCGGGCACGGGCGATAACCGCCAGAGCCCCCTGCTCGACGGGCTCAACCCGCAGCAGAAAGAGGCCGTCGAATATCGCGGGCAGGCGCTGCTGATCATCGCCGGTGCCGGCTCGGGCAAGACCAGCGTGCTCACCCGTCGGGTCGCGAGCCTGCTCGAAACCCGCGATGCCTGGCCGAGTCAGATTCTCGCGATCACCTTCACCAACAAGGCCGCCGCCGAAATGCGCGAGCGGGTACACGCGATCCTCGGCCAGGCCTCCGACGGCATGTGGATCAGCACGTTCCACTCCTCCTGCGTGCGCATCCTGCGCCGGGAAGCCGAGAAGATCGGCCTGTCGAGTACGTTCAGCATCTACGACTCGGCCGACACCAAAGTCACCCTTAAACGCATCATCAAGGGGCTCGACGCCGACACCTACGGGTTCACACCAGGGTCGGCCGGCGCCAAAATCTCCAAGCTCAAGAATGAGCTCGCCGATGCCGACTCGTACGCGCGCAACGCGAATATGAGCGACCCGCAAGAGGTCATGTTCGTCGAGATTTTCCGGCAGTACTCGGCCCGGTTGCGCGCCGCGAGCGCCCTCGACTTCGATGACCTCATCGGTGAGACCGTCTATCTGTTTCGGGCGTTCCCCAAGGTTGCCGCGCTCTACCGGCGGCGGTTTCGGCACCTGCTGGTCGATGAATACCAAGACACCAACCACGCCCAGTACGCCCTCGTGCACGAGCTCACCCGGCCGGTCACGGCCGAGCTCGCCCAGGAGATGGAAAACGACGGCGTGCACGTGCGCAACCTGCGCGACGCCACCGGAGCCATTCCGGGGGCGTCGCTCACCGTGGTCGGCGACTCCGACCAGTCGATCTACGCTTTCCGCGGGGCGGACACCCGCAATATCAGCGGGTTCGAGCGGGACTATGCGGGCGCGAAGGTGATTCTGCTCGAGCAGAACTACCGGTCGACGCAGAATATCCTTTCGGCGGCGAACGCGGTGATCGGGCACAACTTCGACCGCACCGATAAGAAGCTGTGGAGTGCGGGAGGCGACGGCGAGAAAATCGTCGGTTTCACGGCGTATTCCGGCCACGACGAAGCCCAGTTCGTCTCGGACGAGATCCAGGTGCTTCACGCGGCAGGCATGGCCTACCGCGACATGGCGGTGTTCTATCGCACCAACGCGCAGACGCGAGCGTTGGAAGAGATTTTGGTGCGCTCGGCCACGCCGTACCGGGTGGTCGGCGGCACCAAGTTCTACGAGCGGGCCGAGATCAAGGATGCCCTGGCCTACCTCATCGCCGTCGCCAACCCGGTCGACGAACTCGCCCTGCGCCGCATTCTGAACACCCCCAAGCGCGGCATTGGCCCAGCCACCGAGACCGGACTGTCGAGTTTCGCCGACGACAACGAGCTCACCTTTCGCCAGGCCATGCGAAATTCCGCCGCGCTCGGCCTCGGCCCCAAAGTGACCGGCGCCATCCTCAAACTCGCCGAGCTGCTCGATGCCGCCGCACTCATGCTCGTGCCCACTTCGGTCACCGATGACGGTGTGCCGGTCGGCGGCTCGAATGTCTCTGAAGTGCTCGAGTTTCTCCTGAACGGCAGCGGGCTGCTCGCCATACTGCGAAACAGCCGCGACCCGCAAGACGAGGTACGGGCCGAGAACATTGAAGAGCTCGTCGCTCAAACCAAGGACTTCAATAAAGAGAACCCCGACGGCGGTCTCGTCGACTTTCTTACCCAGGTGTCGCTCGTGGCCGCGGCCGACGACCTCGACGACGCCTCGGGCACGGTCTCACTGATGACCCTGCACACCGCGAAAGGCCTCGAATACGAGGCCGTGTTTCTTACCGGCGTCGAAGAAGGGCTCCTACCGCACCAGATGTCGGCGAATGAGCCCGGCGGCCCGGCCGAGGAACGCCGCTTGTTCTATGTGGGCATCACCCGGGCCCGCAAACGGCTCTACCTCTCGCTCGCCATGACCCGCGCCCAGTTCGGCGACATCAACGTGGCCATGCCCAGCCGATACCTGCAGGAGATTCCGGCCGAGCTCATCGACTGGAAGCAGTCACCTGGCATGGCCAACTCCCGTGGCGGCACGCAGCCGCGCGCGCTCAACGCACGCCGCGACGGCGGCTTCGGCGGGTTCGGTAACGCGCTCGGTACGTCCAAGGATGGCTTCGGCGGTCGCAGCAGTGGCAGCAACAGCGCAAAGCAGGCCGGCCTGCCGCCGGGCAAACCGAAGACCGAGTGGGCCAATAAGATCACCGGAACGGTGCGCGACAATGGCAGCCTCGAGCTCGCTGCGGGCGACCGCATCCGTCACCACGACTTCGGCGAGGGCCGGGTGAACCAGGTCACCGGTGAGGGCACCAAGCGCATCGCGCACGTGCAGTTCGACACGGCGGGCGCCAAAAAGCTGTTGATCAAGATCGCCCCGATCGAAAAGATCTAGGGTGCTTGTTGCGGCAGCGCTCGAGGCAGTGCTCAAGGCATTGGTGACACACAGACTGTTCACAGGCTTTCGATAGCTGTTCGAGGGGCGCCCGCCCGATGCTCTACTCATGAGCCTCGACACGCGCACCACTCAAACCGGCACCGCGCTCGCGAACACCCCGCGGGTGACCTCGCCGCACCCCGCTTATAAGAAGCGGATGCGTCTCGCCGACAGCCTGCAGATTCTCTGTGTCGCCTCGGTCGCCATCGTGGTCGCCATCTTTCTCGCGGATGGGGGAGCAGCCAAGTTCGGCACCCCCGCCGACGCGTTCACGTCTCTTGGAATCGTCGCGGGTCTGGTTGGAACTGATCTGCTGCTCGTGATGCTCGTGCTGGCCGCTCGGCTTCCCCCGATCGACCGTGCCTTCGGGCACGATCAGGCTATGGCCGTGCACCAGTCGCTCGGCAAGCCGGCCCTGTACCTCATCCTCGGCCACGCTGCACTGCTCATCACCGGCTACGCGCTCGCCGAAAACGTCAACGTGGTTGCCGAGACCTGGAACATGTTCACAGGCCTGCCCGACATGCCGCTCGCCTTTCTCGGCCTCGCGCTCATGATCGGTGTCGTCATCACCTCGCTCGTGGTGGTGCGCCGTAAGTTTCGCTACGAGGCGTGGCACGCCGTGCATCTGCTCGCTTACCTCTCGGTGCTCGTCGCCATCCCGCACCAGCTGAGCGTTGGTGGTCTACTCAGTGAGGGCGCCATCGCCCGGTATTACTGGCTCGCCCTGTACGCGGCGGTCGCCGGCGCCATCATCGTGTTCCGATTCCTGCTGCCGGTCACCCGGTCGTTGCGCCACCGCCTGGTCGTGGACCGAGTGGACGCTGTCGCTCCGGGCGTCGTCTCAATCACCCTGACCGGCCGGAAGCTGGACAAACTCCGGGCGACCTCCGGACAGTTCTTCGTCTGGCGGTTCTGGACCGATGGACTTTGGTGGCAGGCGCATCCCTTCTCCCTGTCGTCAGCGCCGAGTGAGCGCGGACTGCGCATCACCGTTCGCGGCCTAGGCGATGCCTCGAAGCAGCTTCCCCAAATGAAACGCGGCACCCGGGTCAGCTTCGAAGGCCCCTATGGACTTTTCACCGAGAACGCGCGAACCTCGCCCCGGGTGGTGCTGATCGCCGCCGGCATTGGCGTTGCGCCCATTCGCTCCCTACTCGAAACGGTGTCGTTCGCGCCGGGCAACGCCACCGTGCTGATTCGCTCGCACTCTTTGGGCGATACCTATCTGGTCGACGAACTCACCGACCTGTGCCGGGTACGCGGCGTGGAGCTGCGCATTATCGCCGGTAAACGTCCAAGTGGAGTGAGCACCTGGCTTCCAGCGGACGCCGTCCGGGACGGGATTTCCCTGAGCACGATCGTGCCCGAGCTCGAAAGCTCCGACATCTACATCTGCGGCCCCCGACCCTGGACCGACGCCGTCGTGCGCGACGCCCGCTCCGGCGGGGTGCCCAAGAAGCAGATCCACTACGAAAGGTTTGACTGGTGAGAGTACGCGCGGTAGCCCTGGCCACCCTGGCCTCCGTTTCGATAGTCGGTATCGGGTGGCAGTTGGGATCCCAGGCGATTGACGCGTCGCAGAGCCTGACTGCAGCAGCCGATACCGGCGCATCCGCTGCTGCCACCGCAGCAACCGAGACCGCGGCAACCGCCTCAGCTCACTCCGGAACCTTCACCGGCTCGGTGGTGCAGACCCAATACGGCAACGTGCAGGTGTCAGTGACCGTCGCCAACGGCGCGATCACCGAGGTCACCCCGCTGCAGCTGACCAACCGTGGCGGTCGGTCGGTCGGTATCAGCAACCAGGCCGCGCCGATTCTGCGCTCCGAGGTGCTCGCCGCGCAGTCCGCGAAGGTGAAAAACGTCAGCGGTGCTACGTACACGAGCGAGGGTTACCGGCGGTCGCTGCAATCGGCGCTCGATACGGCCGGATTCTAGGGCGCCGACTGTGGGCGGGGACTGTGAGCAGATGCCGGCGCTCACCTTTGCAATGATGGGAACGGTTGTGAGTCTGCGCCTGGAAGATGCTGATGCCGTTGACCTGGTCGAGACGGTGTTTCACCGCTGGGACGAGCAGTTCAGCCTGTACCGGGAGGACTCGGAACTGAGTCGCATCGCGCGCGGGGACATCCGTTTGACTGAGGCTAGTCAGAGTCTGCGCACCTGCTACGCCCTCGCGTTGGACTGGCGGGAACGCACCCAGGGTGTGTTCACACCACATCGTACCGACGGCGTCATCGACCTCTCGGGCGTGGTCAAGGCGCTCGCTATCGCCGAAGCCGGAGCAGCCCTGACGGCGCGCGGCCCGGCCAATTGGTCGATCAACGCTGGCGGTGATGTCCTGGTCAGTGGGGATGCCGGGCACCCCGAATGGGTCGTGGGGATCGTCGATCCATCCGATCGTGGTGAGCTGATTGCGAGCGTGCCGCTGCGGCATCCGCTTCGTGCCGTGGCCACCTCGGGCAGCGCGGAACGGGGCGAACACATTTGGACCGCCCTGGACGGTGAACCGTCACCGTTTCAACAGGTGAGTGTGTTCGCGGCCGATATCGTCACTGCCGACGTACTCGCGACGGCGATCGTGGCAGGCGGAGAGACGACGCTGAACGAAATGACCGAGCGCTTCGCCATCGACGTACTCGCGGTGCGGCGTGACGGACAGTTGCTCGCGACTCCGGGACTGAAGCGGGCCGTATAGGCGATTCTGCATGGCGGTCAGCATGGCGCTCAGCGTGGCGCTCAGTCGGTCCGTGGCGTTTAGTCGTCTCGTGACGCGGCGGCACTGCGGCTGTGAATCGACCGCGCTCGCGTGCGGGACGGGCTGATCCTGAAATCAGCCCGCGGCGGGCATCCGCTGGCGGGCGGGGCGGCGCAGGAGCGCGGCGAGGGCACGCCGGCCGAGGAGAAACAGGCCGAGCACGATGGTCGTGACGATCGCAAAACTGAGTTGAACGCCTTGGCCACTGGCGAAACGCAGCAGGAGGCCACCCGCTACGGTGGCGATCCAGATGCCGACGCCGGTCCAGACGATACGGTGCGGGTGTCGCCAGGCACGCAGCAGGAGCCAGCCGATAATCAGGCCGCCGAGGAACGGCCAATAGGTCACGCCGAGCCCGGCCAGACTTTCACCGTGGCTCAACCGGCCGATCGCAGCGAAAGCCAGCACGAGGGCCGCGTCGAGAGCGCCCGCCGTACTGATCGATGATCGCGATATGGGGCCAGCTCCGATGCGCAGTGATGCCATACTTTTAGCCTATCTACCCGGTCGGTACGGACCCCGGAATTGGCTGTGAGCCCAGCTCGATCAGACGCTGCCGCCGATGAGGGCGCCGATCACATAGGTCACGGCGAGAGCGAGGATTCCACCGATGACGATGCGGGCGATAGCCTGCGGCTTGGGGCTGTTGCCGAGGTGAGCGCTGAGCCAGCCGGTGATGACGAGCGCAATCAGGACCGCGACGAACGTGGCACCGATGCGGTACTGGGCCGGCGGCAGCAGCACGGCAAGCAGGGGGAGCGCGGCACCGACGGTGAAAGCGATAGCGGATGCGTAGGCCGCATGCCAGGGGTTCGACACATCCTGCTCGGTGATGTGCAACTCAACCTCGAGGTGCGCTGCGAGGGCGTCGTGCTTGGTGAGCTCGATCGCCACCTGCTGGGCAGTCTCGCTGGAGAGCCCCTTGGCTTCATAGAACCCAGCCAGTTCGGCGAGTTCCTCGTCGGGCTCGTTCTCAAGTTCCCAGGTTTCCTTGGCGATGAGGGCCCGTTCGGAGTCGCGCTGGCTGCTCACCGACACGTACTCGCCGAGGGCCATCGAAATCGCGCCGGCGAGCAGGCTCGCGACACCGGCGATGAGGATGACGTGGGAGTCCGTCGTGGCGGCGGCAACACCGACGACGAGGGCGGCGACGGAGACGATGCCGTCGTTCGCGCCCAGAACGCCGGCGCGCAGCCAGTTCAGCCGGGAGGCGAGGCCGGCGGCGTGCGGTTCCACCGCTAGGGCAAGTTCGGTCATGTTACAAGATAAGCACTCGGCGCCAAAGTCGTCCAGCAAGGTGTGGCTAGCCTTCGGCCGGGCTGGCGGCCCGGTCAGCGCGGTCGCGGAGTGCGCCTTGCCGCTCGATTCACGCGATAGAGTTTTCCCGGGCCGGTATGTCTTGATGTCGAGCTAATTTACGGCTGGACTGCTGTTACCAACAACCTCATATATCTTCACCGGCGGTTTGATCGCCAAGACGCGGATTGGAAGAGCAGCGTGGACCTTTACGAGTACCAAGCGAGAGACCTCTTTGAGGAATATGGTGTGCCGGTTCTTCCGGGCATCATCGCGGACACCCCCGCCGACGTGCGTGCAGCGGCCGAGAAGCTCGGTGGCGTCGTCGTCGTCAAGGCGCAGGTCAAGGTCGGCGGCCGCGGCAAGGCCGGCGGCGTCAAGGTAGCCAAGACCCCGGATGACGCCGAGGCGGCCGGCCGCGACATCCTGGGCCTCGACATCAAGGGCCACACCGTGCACCGCGTCATGGTGGCCGGCGGAGCGCGCATCAAGGCGGAGTTCTACTTCTCCGTGCTGCTGGACCGGTCCAACCGGTCCTACCTGTCGCTCGCCAGCTACGAGGGCGGCGTGGAAATCGAAGTACTCGCCGTCGAGAAGCCCGAAGCGCTCGCCTACACGGCCGTCGACCCGACGGTCGGCATCGACCTCGCGGTGGCAAAGCAGATCGCGATCGACGCGAAGTTCCCCGCCGAGCTCGTCGATAAGGTCGCCCCGGTCTTCGTCAAGCTGTACAACGTGTTCAAGGGTGAAGACGCGACCCTGGTTGAGGTCAACCCGCTCGTGCTCACCGAAGAGGGCGACATCATCGCCCTCGACGGCAAGGTTACCCTCGACGAGAACGCCGACTTCCGTCACCCCAAGCACGCCCTCCTCGAGGACGCTGCCGCAGCTGATCCGCTCGAAGCCAAGGCCAAGGCTGCTGGCCTCAACTACGTCAAGCTCGACGGTGAAGTCGGCATCATCGGCAACGGCGCGGGACTCGTCATGAGCACCCTCGACGTCGTCGCGTACGCCGGAGAGAACTTCGGCAGCGTAAAGCCGGCCAACTTCCTCGACATCGGGGGCGGAGCGTCCGCCGAGGTCATGGCCGCGGGCCTCGACGTCATCCTCGGCGACCCGCAGGTCAAAAGCGTGTTCGTCAACGTCTTCGGCGGCATCACCGCCTGTGACGCCGTCGCCAAGGGCATCGTCGGAGCGCTCGCCGAGCTCGGCGCCAGCGCCAACAAGCCGCTCGTGGTGCGCCTCGACGGCAACAACGTCGAGGAGGGTCGTCGCATTCTCGCCGAGGCCAACCACCAGCTCGTAACACTGGCCGCCACCATGGACGAGGGCGCCGCCAAGGCCGCCGAGCTCGCCCACGCAGCGAAGTAAGGGACAACCACGCATGTCAATCTTCCTCAACAAAGACTCCAAGGTCATCGTTCAGGGCATCACCGGAGGTGAGGGCACCAAGCACACCGCCCTCATGCTCAAGGCCGGTACCCAGGTCGTCGGTGGCGTCAACGCCCGCAAGGCCGGCACCACCGTCGTACACGGCAGCGTCGAGCTGCCCGTGTTCAAAACGGTCGCCGAGGCCGTCGCGAAGACGGGCGCCGACGTGTCGATCATCTTCGTGCCGCCGGTGTTCACCAAGGACGCCGTCATCGAAGCGATCGACGCCGAGATTCCGCTGCTCGTCATCATCACCGAGGGTGTCCCCGTGCAGGACTCGGCCGAGTTCTGGGCCTACGCCATCGCCAAGGGCAACAAGACCCGCATCATCGGCCCGAACTGCCCCGGCATCATCACGCCCGGCGAGGCACTCGTCGGCATCACACCGGCGAACATCACCGTCAAGGGCCCCGTCGGACTCGTCTCCAAGTCAGGCACCCTGACCTACCAGATGATGTACGAACTGCGCGACCTGGGATTCTCCACCGCGATCGGTATCGGCGGCGACCCCATCATCGGCACCACGCACATCGATGCGCTCGAGGCCTTCGAGAACGACCCGGAGACCAAGGCGATCGTCATGATCGGCGAAATCGGCGGCGACGCCGAAGAGAAAGCCGCCGAATACATCAAGGCGCACGTCACGAAGCCGGTCATCGGCTACGTGGCCGGTTTCACCGCGCCCGAGGGTAAGACCATGGGGCACGCCGGCGCCATCGTCTCCGACGGAGCCGGAACCGCCCAGGGCAAGAAAGAGGCCCTCGAAGCCGCCGGAGTCAAGGTCGGCAAGACTCCGAGCGAGGCTGCGACCCTGCTGCGCGAGGCACTCGCCGCACTGTAACTCGCTCAGCGAAGGGGCCCGCCGGAATGTCGGCGGGCCCCTTCTGCGTGGGTGGGTGCGGCTGGGCGCATAACTGCGGAGAATTCGAGCGGATGCCCGGTGTGCCCCGGAACGATACGCCAGTTCGCGCTCCGCGGCCCGGAATCTCCGCAGTTTCGTACGTCGAGTTGCCAACAATGAAGGGGCTGAGCACCGAGCAGCGGCAGCTGGCGCGTGGTGGCGGGTATTGTCGGCCCGGCCAGATAGGCTCGCAACGGATGAATCGCATAACGACCGCCCTGCTCGCCGCTCTCGAGGCCCTACTTGTTGTCGCCATCGGCATCGGCATCGCCATGGTGCCGCTCACCGTACTCTGGGCCGCCCACTTCGGCCTGTCGGTGGAGTGGTTCGTCTTCTGGCGGGCCGCCGCCGATATCTGGCTGCTCGGCAACGGAGTCGACCTCACGGTGCAGCTCGGCTCCGACGTAGCCGCCGCGCTCGGCCTGGCCGGAGCGGACACCCCCTTCCTGATCTCGGTCGTGCCGCTCGGTTTCGCCATGCTCTCGGTGCTCATGGGCGTGCATACCGGCCGTCGCGCTGCGGAGACCCCACACCGCTGGACCGGCGTCGGCGTTGCCGTAGGCACCTACGCGGTCCTGGCCACGCTGGTGACCCTGTCCGCCGTGTCGGAAACGGTCCGGCCCGACCGGCTGCAGGGGCTCGTGCTGCCGACGCTCATCTATGCCGCCGGGGTTCTGGTGGGGGCGGAACTGGGTCGGCGCAAGATTGCGGGAGCCGTGGACGGCCTCGATGGGGTGAGCCGCAGCATCCGCTCGTGGTACCGGCAGATGCCGCAGACCGCTCGCGGTGTCATCGAAGGCGCGTTGCGTGGTGGAACAGCGGCTGCCGCCGGGGTGCTGATCGTGTCGGCCGTGGCCGTGGCCGTGCTCATCGCGGTCAACTACGCGACCATCATCGGGCTGTACGAGGCGGTGCAGGCCGGCGTTTTCGGCGGCGCCACCATCACCCTCGCCCAGCTTGCCCTCATTCCCAACCTCGTCATCTGGGCAGCCGCGTGGTTCGTCGGGCCGGGCATCGCGCTCGGTGTGGGAAGCACCGTCTCACCGATCGGCACCGCCGTCGGCACACTGCCCGGCCTGCCTCTGTTCGGCGCGCTACCACAGGGCACCCCTGCCTACGGCTTTGTCGGCCTGCTCGTGCCCGTGCTCGTGGGTTTTGTCTTCGCCGTCGTGACCCGGCAGTTTCTGGCGCAACCGGGAATACCCGAGCGCACCACCCTCGAACACGTCCTCACCGGCCTCGGCATGGGTGTGGTCGGCGGTGCCCTCCTCGGCCTGCTCGCCTGGTGGTCGGCCGGCGCGATGGGCCCCGGCCGACTCGTCGAGGTCGGGCCGAATCCGGTGCTGGTCGGTGCGCTCGCCGCCGCTGAAATCGGTGTCGCGGCGGTCCTCGGCATGCTGGCCGGCCGGGTGCGACTCCCGTCGGTGCGCCGCGTCAAACGGTAAGCTCAGACCGTGCTGTCTATTGTCGTGTTAATTTCCGGCGGAGGATCCAATCTGCGGGCCCTGCTGGAGGCGTCGGAAGACGCCGAGTTTCCGGCCAGAGTAGTGGCGATCGGCGCCGACCGTGATGCCGACGGGCTCGAGCTCGGGGTCGAATTCGGCATCCCCGCGTTCTCCGTGCCGTTCTCCTCGTTCGCCGACCGCGCCACCTGGGGCGACGAACTGCTCGCGCAAATTCAACAGTGGCAGCCCGACCTAGTCGTGCTCAGTGGCATGATGCGCCTGCTGCCGCCACGCGTGGTCGCCGCCCTATCGCCGAATCTGATCAACACGCATCCGGCCTACCTGCCCGAGTTTCCCGGGGCCCACGCCGTGCGTGACGCCCTCGCCGTCGGGGCCGTGCAAACCGGCGCGAGCATCATCGTGGTCGACAACGGTGTCGACGAAGGCCCCATCCTGGTGCAGGAACGCGTCGAGATTCTGCTCGATGACACCGAGACTTCCCTGCAGAATCGCATCAAGATCGTCGAACGGCGCCTGCTGATCCAGGCCGTGCTCGACATCGCCAACGGACACATGAACCTCAAGGAGTACTCCAACGCATGAGTGGACACACCAACGCACCCAGCTCGTACCGTGACCGTGACCAGGTCGTCATCGAGCGCGCACTCATCTCTGTGAGCGACAAGACCGGCCTGCTGGGGCTTGCCGCCTCGCTGAAAGCGGATGGCGTCGAGATCGTCTCCACCGGATCCACTGCGGCCACCATTCGCGCCGCCGGCTATGACGTGACCGACGTCTCGGCGGTCACCGGCTTTCCTGAATCGCTCGACGGCCGCGTCAAGACCCTGCACCCCGGCGTGCACGCCGGTATCCTCGCCGACCTGCGCCTCGAATCGCACGAAGCGCAGCTGCATGAGCTCGGTATCAAAGCGTTCCAGCTCGTCGTCGTCAACCTGTATCCCTTCGTTGAGACCGTCGAAAGTGGTGCCGAGCCGGCCGACGTGATCGAGCAGATCGACATCGGCGGACCGGCGTTGGTGCGGGCATCCGCTAAAAACCATGCCAACGTGGCCATCGTCGTCGACCCGGCCAGCTACGGCGAGATCATCGAAGCCGTCGCCGCCGGCGGCTCCACCCTCAAGCTGCGCCAGAAACTCGCCTCGCTCGCCTTCGAGCACACCGCCGACTACGACCTGAGCGTCTCGGCCTGGTTCACCGAGAACGTCTACGACCAGTGGCAGGACGACGTGGAGGCGCTCGGCGAAGACGTCACGTTCGAGGCCGCCGACGACGAGGAGGAAGATGAGTCGCCGTTCCCCGCGGGACTCGGCATCGAGGTCACCCGCGACGCGATTCTGCGCTACGGCGAGAACTCGCACCAGGCCGCCGCACTCTATGTGGGCGAGGGCGGCCGCGGCATCGCCCAGGCCCGGCAACTGCACGGCAAAGACATGTCGTACAACAACTACGTCGACGCGGACGCCGCAGTGCGCGCCGCCTTCGACTTCAGCGAACCGGCCGTCGCCATCGTCAAGCACGCCAACCCCTGCGGCATCGCCATCGCCAAGCCGAACGCGCCGGATGCCATCGCGTCCGCCCACCTGCGCGCCCACGCCTGCGACCCGATCTCCGCGTTCGGCGGTGTGATCGCCGCGAACCGCGTCGTCACGTTCGACATGGCCCAGACCATCAGCGAGATCTTCACCGAGGTGCTCGTTGCGCCCGGCTTCGAGCCGGCCGCGGTGGAACTGCTCACCAAGAAGAAGAACATTCGCCTGCTCGAGCTGCCCGCCGACTACGAGCGTTCCTCGCTCGAACTGCACCAGATCTCGGGAGGCCTGCTCGTTCAGGAGACCGACAGCTTCGAAGACTTCAGCTCGGCCGGCTGGACGCTCGTGGCGGGCCCCGAAGTGGATGACTTCATGCGCGCCGACCTCGAATTCGCGTGGAAGTCCTGCCGTTCCGTAAAGTCGAACGCCATTCTGCTCGCGCACGCCGGGGCATCCGTCGGCGTGGGCATGGGCCAGGTCAACCGGGTCGATTCCTGCCACCTCGCCGTGAGCCGCGCCGGCGAACGCGCCGAGGGTTCGGTCGCCGCGTCGGACGCGTTCTTCCCCTTCGCCGACGGCCTCGAGGTACTTCTCGAAGCCGGAATCGCGGCCGTCGTGCAGCCCGGTGGATCGGTGCGCGACCCTGAGGTCATCGCCGCGGCCACCGCGGCCGGTGTCTCGATGTACTTCACGGGAGAGCGCCACTTCTTCCACTAGCCACAAACGCAAGAAAAGCACCGTCGATGTTGAATCGAGGGTGCTTTTTGCATACCCGGTGGCTGGTCTTGCCCGCGGAATGCTCGACGAACTGTTTCTTCCGGTGCTGACTCCAGATATTCTGGTAACGGCGATGCCACACACCGGCGCCGTCGCATCCGGCCCACAATGCCCGAAACAATGGAGTCTCCATGACCCTCACCCACCCCGCTGCCGCCCTTGATTCTCTCGCGCAGAGCACCCTGTCCCATGAAAAAGTGCTGATCACGACCGGGGAACGCTCCGGTCTGATGATCACGGTGGCCGTCCACTCCACCCGCCTCGGCCAAGCCCTCGGCGGTGCCCGCCTCTGGCAATACGCGAGCTGGACCGACGCGGTCGCCGACGCCCTGCGCCTGTCGGCCGCCATGACCCTGAAGAACGCGACCGCCGGCCTGAACCGTGGCGGCGGTAAGTCGGTGATCTACCTGCCCCTCGGTACGGTGCTGACGGATGCGCAGAAGCGCCTGGCGATGCTCGACCTCGGCGACGCCATCGACAGCCTGAACGGCGCCTACATGACCGCCGAAGACGTCGGCACGAGTGCCGACCTCATGGCCATCGTCGCCGAACAAACCGGTTACGTCTGCGGACTGCCCGCCGCGAGCGGCGGCGTCGGCGAGCCGGCGGAGGCGACCGCGGCCGGCGTATACGCGAGCATCGAATCTACCCTGGAGGCCCTGTTCGGCAGCCGCGAGGTACGCGGTCGTCACCTGGTGATCTCGGGCCTCGGTCAAGTCGGCGGTCGCCTCGCCGCCACACTCGCCGCCGCCGGCGCCACCCTCACCGTCACCGACATCAACCCCGAGAAGCGCGCACTGGCCGATGCGCTCGGCGCGAGCTGGGTATCAGTCGCCGACGCACACCGGGTGCATGCCGATCTGTTCGTGCCGTGCGGGCTCGGCGGGGTGCTGACCGCGGCCGTGATTGCCCAGTTGAACGTGCTCGGCGTCTGCGGCGCAGCCAACAACCAGCTCGCGAATCCGGCCGGTGCGGCCCAGCTGGACGCACGGGGCATCCTCTGGGCACCGGATTTCGTCGTCAACGCCGGCGGTGTCGTCTACCTCGACCTGGCGAGCGAGCCGAACGCCGACCTCGAGCAGATCACCGCGCGCGTCGCTGCGATCGGTTTGGTGCTCACCCAGATTTTCACTGATGCCCGCGCGAACGAGATCACGACGCTCGCGGCCGCCGAGTTGCTCGCCGCGACCCGCCTGAACGCCGTCCGGTAGCGCAGGGCTTATTCGCGCAGGTCGGCCGGGATCGTCGGCTGAACGCGGGCGGCCGCTCGGCGGTCCCTGAGCGTCGTGCGTGCGGCCTTGGTCAGCTCGGTGAGAATCGGAATCCCGGAGAGCAAGATGATGCCGATGATAAAGAATTCGGAGTATTTGGCGACGAATTCGAACTGGCCCAGAAAGAACCCGACGAGGGTGAGGCCGACGCCCCAGGCGAAGGCGCCGATCGCGTTGTAGGCCACAAAACTGCGGTAGCGCATTTTGCCGACTCCGGCGGCGACCGGCACGAATGCCCGAAAAATCGGCAGAAAACGCGCCAGAATAATGGATTTGCCACCGTGCTTGGCGAAGAAGGCGTTGGTGCGTTCGACGTTCTTCGGGTTGAAGAACCGATTCTTCTCCCGTGAGAACACGGCAGGCCCCGCCTTTCGGCCGATGGCGTAGGCGAGCTGGTCGCCGGCGAACGCGGCGATGAACACGACCAGGCAGGTCATCCAGATTGGCAGCGGCACCACGCCGGTCGCGGTGAGCAGGCCAACGGTGAACAAAAGCGAATCACCCGGCAGGAACGACAGAACGATGAACCCGGTCTCGACGAACACGACCACGGCGACGCCCAGCAGCACGAACGATCCAAACGAGTGGATCAGCCACTCAGAGTTGAGAAAATCGATTCCGAACAGGGTGGGCAGCATGAAGAATCCTTCCAACGGGGCGAGCGCGCGGGGCATGGCCATGCCGACTAGACGCGCAGAGCCCAGACTACGTGACGCCTGCCTGTGAAAGGCCGGGACCACGACACGCGACGAACGCGGTCAGCGGGCCTGGCCTAAGCGAGCGGATGCTGCCACGCCAGAAAAACCTTGCGTTCTGCCCCAGTTTTCCCATATTCTGGAAGGCTGCGTGATCCGGGGGGCAAACGACACGTATCTTGAGGCGCCCAGGAGGCAGACATGACGAAGACAGCACCGATCACGCTCGCAACGACTGCGATCGACGGCGCTTCCTTTGGCGCGTTCACCTCGGCCATTGCAGCCAGGGGCCGTGCCACCGCCTCCCTCGCTGGCTAAACGACTCCTTCTGCCCGAGGGTCAGGCTTCGCACGCGTCCGGCGTGACCTCGCCCGTTAGTATCCGCTTGCACGCATCGACCGCCGCACCGCTGACGGTGCTCGTTCGCCAACGCGTCACGACGCATTCATGACACGTTTTCCGTCATCGGTACCGTTTGGTATCGGTGACAACAGGTACCCGCTGCACCCCGCAGGGTGCGGCCGCACCACCATCAGGACTGGACCATGACCGCCACCGATCCACCCGCACCACCCCCTTCGGACACCATCGCAGCACGCGCTAACACCTTTCGCAGCCTGCAACGGCTCTACCCCTATGCCAAACCGGCCCTGCCCCGCATCTATCTCGGTATGGTCGCCGCGCTGCTCGCCGGGCTCGTTGCCCTGGTTATCCCGCAGGTGCTCGCCTGGCTGGTCGACGGCCCGCTCAGCGGGGTGGGTGGCAGCGACAGCGCCGCCCAGATCTGGCCGGCCGTCTGGATCGTGCTCGCCCTCGGCGTGGTCGAGGCGATCATGATCGCCCTCCGCCGCTGGTTCGTGCTCACTCCCGGCACCCACATCGAGGCGCGAATGCGCAACCACCTCTACGCCCGGCTGCAGGACCTGCCGGTGAGCTTCCATGACCGGTGGCCGAGCGGACAGCTGCTCTCCCGTGCGGTAAGCGATCTCAACCTCATTCGCCGCTGGGTATCGTTCGGTCTTGTGCTGCTCGTGGTCAACTTTCTCACCATCGTGGTCGGTGTGGCCATTCTGCTGTGGATGCACTGGCTGCTCGGTGTGATCTTCGTCGTCTGCTCCATTCCGATCTGGATCTACGGCTACGTCTTCGAGGAGAAGTACTCGGTAATCGCCCGCCGCAGCCAGGACCAGGCCGGCGACCTCGCGACCGCCGTCGAGGAATCTGTGCACGGCATCCGCGTGCTCAAGGCGTTCGGCCGCGGCTCGTTCGCGCTCAAGAACTTTGCCTCGCAGGCGGAGAGCCTGCGTGGCACCGAAATCGAGAAGGCACGCGCCATCGCCGGCATCTGGCTCTGGCTGTTGCTCGTGCCTGACGTCGCGTTCGCGCTGTGCCTCGTTACCGGCGTCTGGCTCACCAACCAGGGCGACCTGAGCGGCGGCGAGTTGCTGGCGTTCTTCGCGACCGCCACCGTTCTACGGTTTCCAGTGGAGTCGATTGGGTTCCTGCTGTCGATGACCTTCGACGCGCGCACCGCCACCGACCGGTTCTTCGACATTCTCGACACCCCGAACGAGATCACCGACCCGGCAGATCCGACCACCCTGGTCGCACCGCTCGGCCGGCTCGCGTTCGACAACGTACACTTTCGCTACCCGGACTCGCCCGAGCGTTTTCCCGACCTGCTCGACGGCATCGACCTCGTACTCGAACCGGGGGAGACCATGGCGCTCGTCGGCCTCACCGGCTCGGGAAAGTCCACGCTCACTGCGCTCACCACCCGCCTCTACGACGTGACCGAGGGCGCGGTGACCCTCGATGGCGTGGATGTGCGGTCGCTCAGCCGCGAGGAACTGCGCCGGCACCTCGCGATGGCGTTCGAGGATGCGACCCTGTTCTCGGCATCCGTTCGCGACAATGTGCTGCTCGGTCGCGCCGATTTAGCCGAAGCGAGCCCCGAAGCGGATGCCGAGCTTGCGCAGGCCCTGCAGATCGCGCAGGCCGGGTTCGTGCACGACCTGCCGCTTGGGGTCGACACCCTCGTCGGTGAGGAAGGCATGAGCCTTTCCGGTGGGCAGCGGCAGCGACTCGCGCTCGCCCGCGCCGTCGCGTCGCGGCCATCCGTTTTGATTTTGGACGACCCGTTGTCGGCCCTCGACGTGAACACCGAATCGCTCGTCGAGAACGCGCTGCGTGAGGTACTCGTCGACACGACCGCCCTCATCGTGGCGCACCGCCCTTCGACGGTCATGCTCGCCGACCGGGTGGCGCTGCTTGAAAAGGGCCGCATCACCGCCGTTGGCACCCACTCTGAGCTACTGCGGACCAGCCCGCACTACACCTTCGTCATCTCCAGCCTCGAAGACGAAGAACGCCGAGAATCGAACCGAGCGGAGGAAGTACTGTGAGCGTTACCGGCGTCGAGGGCGAAGAACGCCACGACTTCACCAAGGCCGAGAGCAAGCAGATTCGGGCCCGCTCCTTGCGTCTGCTCGGGTCACTGCTGCTGCCGGTGCGCGCCAAAGTGGTGCTCACCATGATCGTGGTGGTCGTCTCGACCGCCGCACAGGTTGCCGGCCCCGCGCTCATCGCCTTCGGGATCGACCGCGGACTGCCCGCATTGCTCCGACAAGACTGGATGCCGCTCGCAGCGACCGGCGCGATCTACCTCGTCGCCGGGGTGCTCGGAGCGCTCCTTATCGCCTGGTACACCGTTTTGAGCGCCCGGGTGAGCCAGGCCGTGCTGATCGACCTGCGCAAGCGCGTGTTCCTGCACACGCAGAAGCTGAGCTTGGAGTTTCACGAGTCCTACACCTCGGGACGCATCATCTCCCGCCAGACCAGCGACCTCGATGCCATTCGCGAATTGCTCGACTCCGGCATCAACCAACTCGTGCAGGGCATGCTCTATATGTCATTCACAGCGATCGCACTCGTGCTGCTCGACGGCACGAGCGGACTCGTGCTGCTCGGCGCCCTGGTTCCGCTGGCTATTCTCACCCGCTGGTTCCAGGTGCGGTCGCAGAGCTTGTTCCGACAGTCGCGCGTGGCGTCGGCGAGCCTGATCGTGCGTTTCGTCGAAACGATGACCGGTATTCGTGCCGTGAAGGCTTTTCGCACCGAAAAGCACAACGAGACGGTGTTCGGCGCGCTCGTCGAAAGCTACCGTACGGTCAACGCGCGCGTGATCCAGCTGTTCGGCGTCTTCGACCCGGGACTCGTGCTCATCGGCAACGTCACGGTCGCAGCCGTGCTGCTGGTCGGCGGTTTTCGGGTGGCCGACGGTCAGCTCGCCATCGGCGCACTGCTCGCGACGCTGCTCTACACCCGCCGGTTCTTCGACCCGATGGAGGAGATGGCGATGTTCTACAACTCCTACCAGTCAGCAGCGGCTGCGCTTGAAAAGATCTCGGGTGTGCTCGAGGAACGCCCCGGCGTGCCCGATCCGGTCGCCCCGGTGGATCTCTGGGAGGCCCGCGGGCGGGTTCGATTCGAGAACGTGCAGTTCGCATACCAGGCCGATCGGGAGATTCTGCCGCACTTCGACCTCGACATACCGGCCGGGCAGACCATCGCGCTGGTCGGGTCGACCGGAGCGGGTAAATCGACGCTCGCCAAGCTTATGAGCCGGTTCTACGACCCGACAGAGGGCCGGGTGCGGCTTGACGATGTCGATTTGCGTGATCTGCACCCTAAGGACCTGCGGCGAGCGATCGTCATGGTCACCCAGGAGGCATACCTGTTCAGCGGCTCGGTCGCTGAGAACATCGCCATTGGTAAACCGGATGCCTCGGCCCACGAGATCCGCACCGCCGCGGTCGCCGTCGGGGCCCATGACTTCATCGAGAGCCTGCCGAACGGCTACGACACCGACGTGAACAAGCGTGGCGGGCGGGTGTCGGCCGGGCAACGCCAGCTGATCTCGTTCGCGCGCGCATTCCTCGCCAACCCGGCGGTGCTCATACTTGACGAGGCCACGTCGTCGCTCGACATTCCGAGCGAACGGCTCGTGCAGGAGGCGCTGCAGACCCTGCTTGCCGACCGCACGGCTGTGATAATTGCGCACCGCCTGTCAACGGTGGCAATCGCCGACCGGGTGCTCGTGATGGAACACGGCCGCATCGTGGAAGACGGCACCCCAAACGACCTCATCTCGGGAACCGGCCGCTTCGCGACCATGCACGCCGCCTGGCGTGACTCCCTGGTCTAGACGCGGGGGATTGCCAGTGCGTGTCCGGCCGGTACTCCAGGTTCCGCGCATCGCGAATCAGCGAAAAGCGGACTAGATAGGCAGGGGACCGAGTGGCTCAGCCGAGCTGGAGGCGAGCAAATTCGGGGCAGGCTCCTTGAGTTCCACAAAAATGGTGTGCGTGGCCGTCCCGCCAATGTTCGCCCCGGAATGCTCCTGGGCGGGGAGCCACCGCGCCTCCCCCTCGGGCAGGTCGACGTCGATGGAGTGGCCGCCGGTAGAGAGGCGCCGCTGGAAGGCGGTGAGGGTGAACATGACACTGTCGGGGTGCCGATGCGGCGTGGTTTCGTCGCCGGGCCGGTCGAGATATTCAAGAACCCGCACCCGCTCGTTTTCGAAGATCACCCGGTAGAACTGAAGGTTGGTGACGACCGGATCGCTCTGCATGCCAGTACGGTAGCACGGGCCGACACCGTGCACAGGCGCTGGCACCGGCCGGCCAGACAAGTCGCACAGGCGCTGGCACCGGCCGGCCAGACAAGTCGCACAGCCGCAGCTGGACAACTTATCGGGTCTTTGGTCACTAGTGCGATCCAAGGAGGTGCGGGATGCTTGCATCGCAACTTCGGTCCTTCGGTCTGTACCGCACCAGAAAGGCTGCTACGCGATGAGCAGTGTCACGCCACCCCGTCAGACTCCGCCCGCAACATCCCAACCCAACGTGTCACCGCCTGCACGCTCCGGAGCACGACCCGGAGCGATCATCATGCTGATTCTGGGCACCGTGCTGGGGCTGGTCGGAGCCGGCATGCTCACCGGTGGAACGGCGCTCGCTGTAGTGACGGCCGCTCAGCAGGATGATGGCTACTTCACGTCTCAGGCTGAGACCTTCGCCGTCGATTCCTATGCGATCACCTCGCCGAACTTCGATGTCGGAAGCGACTTCAAAGTACCGACCGGTGTCGGATTCGACATTGCCACGCTGCGGCTGCAGGCGACCGCGGTCGACTCCGGCCGGGACGTGTTCATCGGTATCGCGCCCCAAAGTGACGTCGATGCCTACCTCGCCGACGTCAACCACAGCGAACTGCGCGACGTGCAGACGACACCATTTCGGGTCGACTACCTGAACGTTCCTGGAAATCAAACACCGGGCGCTCCCGTCGACGAAGGTTTCTGGACCCAATCTGCCTCGGGCAGCGGCACCCAGGAGATCATCTGGAAGCCCGCTGCGGGCGACTGGTCCGTCGTCGTCATGAACGCAGACGCAAGCCCGGGAGTCGCAGTGGATCTCGCCGCCGGCGTGCACACCGACCTGCTCGGACCGATCGCGGTGGGACTTCTCGTGGGTGGCGGTATCCTCTTTCTGATCGGTGTCTTCCTGGTCGTCGTTGGTGCCATCGGCCTCGGCCGGCAGCTCGCGCCGGCGCCGCGCACGCCCGGCGACGCAGCCGCGTCACCGCAGCCGCCCGCCTTTGGCCGAGTGAATGCGACAGCCCCGATCACCCCGCCGATGGGCGCAGTGGCGGTGACCAGAGCACCGGCATCCGTTTCGATGGCTGAGTCGCTCAAGCCGATCTATCCGGCGGCGCTGACTGGCCACCTCGACCCCGTGCTCTCGCGCGGCCTGTGGCTGGTCAAGTGGCTGCTGGCCATTCCGCACTTCGTGCTGCTGGCCTGCTTGTGGTTCGCGTTCATCGTGACGACGATCGTGGCAGCGTTTGCGATCCTGTTCACCGGTCGCTACCCGCGCTCGATCTTTCACTTCAACGTGGGCGTGCTGCGCTGGAGCTGGCGGGTGTCGTTCTACGCCTACTCCGCAATCGGCACCGACCGCTACCCGCCGTTCACGCTCGCGCGCACCGACTATCCGGCCGACTTCGACGTCGTGTATCCCGAGCGCCTCTCGCGCGGCCTCGTGCTGGTAAAGTCCTGGCTCCTCGCCATCCCACACCTGCTGCTGCTCACGGCGCTTGTCGGCGGTATGTCGACCTGGGCCTACCCGTGGCGCGGAGATGACGGAGCAGGCTCGGGCGGCGACGGGGTGTCGCTGCTCGGCGTGCTCGTGGTGGTGGCCGGGGTCATCCTGCTGTTCACCGGCCGGTACCAGCGACCGCTGTTCGATTTCATCATGGGAGTCAACCGTTGGGTCTTCCGCGTCGTGACGTACACGGCGCTGATGCGCGACGAATACCCGCCGTTTCGGCTCGACCAGGGTGCGATCGAACCGGCCTCGGTCGAAGCGAACCAGGGCTGATCCGCGCAGGGTCAGGGTCAGAGCGATGAATCGGTGCCGGGCAGGTTGAGCCCGGCACCGTTACGTGGGCGGTGACCAGCGGGCGGCAGCGTAGTCGACGCGGTACGCGGCATCCGCTTTTGGGGCGACCAACGGCGTGTTCTCGGCGCGATAGTGCGGCAGTGCCTGGGCTTCATGCCCGATCGGCGGATGCCCGCCGGCGCGAATCACCCGCCACCACGCCACGTCGGAGCCGTACCGGGCTAAGACCAGCCCGACCGCGCGAGCGGCTCGGGAGCCGAGCTGCGCGGCCACGCCGCCGTAGGTCATCACCCGACCCGGTGGGATGGAATCGACCACGCGGAGCACCCGCGACACGAAATCGTCGGGCTCACTCATCGGAAAGATTACAGCTGCAGCGAGCCGATGACCTCGCCGTACTGGGTTTCGCCGACATCGACGAAACCGAGGCGGTGAAAGAAAGCCTCCGGGCCATCGGCGCCGGGCTCCCAAATGACGTTGACGTGACCGAAGCCACGGTCGCGAGCTTCAGCGGCCAGCGCCTCGGCGGCGAACTTGCCGACGCCCTGCCCCTGGGTTTCCGCGTTGACATTGATGCGCCAGATGCAGGCGCGAAATTCTTCGTGCTCGGAGTTCGGATCGAAATTACCGTGGATGAAACCCGCGACGACACCGTCGAGGAGAACCACGCGCTGCCATGAGGTGGCCGGGTTGATCACCGACGCGGCGACCGAATACGACACCGGCGCAATGAATTGCTCCTGGCCCGGTTTCAGGCTGAGGTTGTTGGCCGCAACGATGTTACGTGCGGATAATTCTTCCAGCGTCAACTCACCCATGTGTTCAGGCTAACGTGCGCCCGGGGTCGCTGGTAGTCGAGCAACGCTTCGACACTCGCAATTCACTTGAGAATTTATCTCGATGTCAAGATAGTTGTGCACCTCTAGTAGGGTTGTCGATGGTCGTGACGGCCACACGGAATATAGAGGAGAAATTTTTGTCGAAGATCAAGGTTGAGGGAACAGTCGTCGAGCTCGATGGCGACGAGATGACCCGCATCATCTGGCACGCCATCAAGGAAACCCTCATTCACCCGTACCTCGATATCGACCTCGAGTACTACGACCTCTCCATCCAGAAGCGCGACGAAACCAACGACCAGGTCACGGTCGACGCGGCCCATGCCATCCAGAAGCATGGCGTCGGCGTGAAGTGCGCGACCATCACCCCCGACGAAGCCCGGGTGGAAGAGTTCGGCCTGAAGAAGATGTGGCTCTCGCCGAACGGCACCATCCGCAACATCCTCGGCGGCACCATCTTTCGCGAGCCCATCGTCATCTCCAACATTCCGCGACTGGTCCCCGGCTGGAACAAGCCGATCATCATCAGCCGCCACGCCTACGGCGACCAGTACAAGGCCACCAATTTTCGTTTCAAGGGCAAGGGCACGCTCAGCATGACCTTCACGCCGCAGGACGGCAGCGAGCCGTCGACGTTCGAGGTGTTCGAGGCTCCCGGCGACGGAGTCGCCATGGGCATGTACAACCTGGACTCGTCGATCACCGACTTCGCCCGCGCCACCCTGGCCTACGGCCTCGAGCGCAACGTGCCGGTCTTCCTCTCGACCAAGAACACCATCCTCAAGGCTTACGACGGTCGCTTCAAGGACATCTTTCAGGACATCTTCGACGCCGAGTTCAAGACCGCCTACGAAGCGGCCGGCCTCAGCTACGAGCACCGCCTGATCGACGATATGGTCGCCTCCGCCATGAAGTGGGAGGGCGGTTATCTCTGGGCCTGCAAGAACTATGACGGCGACGTCCAGTCCGACACCGTCGCCCAGGGCTTCGGCTCGCTCGGCCTTATGACCAGCGTGCTCTCCACCCCCGACGGCAAGATCGTCGAAGCGGAGGCCGCCCACGGCACCGTAACGCGTCACTACCGCCAGCACCAGCTCGGCAAGCCCACGTCGACCAACCCGATCGCGTCGATCTACGCCTGGACCCGCGGCCTGTCGCACCGCGCGAAGCTCGACAACAACCCGGCACTGGCCGAGTTCGCGTTGACCCTCGAAGACGTCGTCATCAAGACCGTCGAAAGCGGCAAGATGACCAAGGACCTCGCGCTTTTGGTTGGCCCCGACCAGGGCTACCAGACCACCGAAGAGTTCCTCGCCTCGCTCGCCGAGAACCTGCAGACCCGCCTGGCGTAGTTTGCACTAGCCGGACCACGAAGGCCTCGACCGATCCTGGTCGGGGCCTTCGTGCGTTCACAAGCGGATGCCGGTGCGCTGCGCCCCGCACGGCTGGACTGCGCTCAGGCCGAGTAGCGGCCTGAGCGCGCAGAGGCCAGACTCAGTGCATGACCCGCATCCCGGCATTCGCCCTGAGGTATCCCATCGTGGCGGCGACGATCGCGGTTGGGCTCCTCGGCCTGGCACTCTGGGCCTTCGACGCACCGGCAGCGGTGCAGTGGCTGTTCAGCGGTTACGGGCTCGTCATCGCCCTGATCGAATTCGTCGGGATGTTGCGCCGGCTGCGTCGGGGCAGCCTGGGCATCGACCTGCTCGCGATCATCGCGATCGTCGCGACCATCCTGGTGGGCGAATACGTGGCGACCCTGCTCATCGGGCTCATGCTCACCGGCGGGGCGGCCCTCGAAGATTTCGCCGCTGGACGTGCCGCGCGGGAACTCGACGCGCTGCTGAAACGAGCCCCGCAAATAGCGCATCGACTCGACCCTGACTCGGGCGAGACCACGGATGTGTCCGCCACCGAGGTGCGGGTCGGGGATCTGCTGCTCGTGCGTCCCTCCGAGATCGTTCCCGTCGACGGTAACCTGCACAGCGCCAGCGCAGCGTTCGACGAATCGTCCCTCACGGGTGAGAGCCTTCCGGTTGAGCGAGCAGCCGGGGACGGGGTGCTCAGCGGCTCGATCAACGGGCAGACGGCGGCCCGTATCGTCGCCACGGCGACCGCCGCGAACAGCCAGTACCAGCGCATCATCGCCCTTGTGCATGAGGCGTCGACGAGCAAGGCCCCGGTGGTGCGGCTCGCCGACCGCTACGCTATACCGTTCACGGCTGGCTCGCTCGCTCTCGCGGGGCTGGCTTGGGCGCTCTCCGGTGACCCGGTGCGTTTCGCCGAGGTGCTCGTGGTGGCGACACCGTGCCCGCTGCTGCTCGCCGCACCCGTCGCGTTCATGGGCGGAATGAGCCGCGCCGCTCGCAACGGCATCATCGTGAAGGGAGCGGGAGTGCTCGAGGCGCTCTCCCGCGCCCAAACTGTCGTCTTCGACAAGACCGGAACGCTCACCTACGGCACGCCCGCGATCACCGAGGTGCGCCCCGAAGCGGGCTTCACCGCCGATGAGCTACTGACCCTCGCGGCGTCGGCCGAGCAATATTCGAGTCACGTGCTGGCGGCATCCGTTATTGCGACCGCTCACGAGCGCGGTCTCGAGTTGCACGTGGCGGAATCGGCGAGCGAGGCCGCAACCTTCGGCGTCGAGGCCCGACTCGGGGCCGGCACGGTGCGGGTCGGCAAGCTCGCCTTCATTAGCGACGGCGCCGCAGATGCCACGGCCACCCACCTCGCCGGCGGTGAGCTGGCCATATACGTATCCGTCGACGGTCGGTTTGCCGGCAGCATCGTGGCGAGCGACCGGGTGCGCGACAATGCCCGCCAGACAGTCGCTGACCTTGCCCGCCTCGGCGTGCGGGAAAACCTCATGCTCACCGGCGATGCGCGCGCCACCGCCCAGCACGTGGCAGCCCAGGTGGGTATCGTGCACGTGCGGGCGGACTGCCTGCCGAGCGACAAGGTCGAGGCGGTGCGGGCGCTCACCCGGCGGCCGGTGATCATGGTCGGCGACGGTGTGAATGACGCACCGGTGCTGGCCGTCGCCGACGTGGGCATCGCGATGGGCGCGAAGGGCTCGACGGCGGCGAGCGAATCGGCCGATGTGGTCATTCTGCTCGACGATATCTCCCGCACCGTGCGGGCCGTCCGTATCGGAAAAGACACCGTGCGGGTGGCCCTGCAGAGCATCTGGCTCGGCATCGTTCTGAGCGTGCTACTCATGGTGGTCGCGGCGTTCGGGCTGATCCCGGCGACCGCGGGCGCGATCAGCCAGGAGGCCGTCGACCTCGTGACCATCCTGAACGCGCTGCGGGCGATCGGTGGTCGACGGGACGTGGAGGCGGCGCGGCGGGTGCGAGTCGGCGCGGCACCGATCGAAACGGCAGCGGTCGAAACGGCAGCGGTCGAAACGGCAGCGGTCGAAACGTTGGGAAAGACGGACAGACCGGTACACCCAGTAGGAGACAGGCCGGTCTGATTTGAGCGGAAAGGACGCGCCAGATTGTGCACTCGCCCAGGTAACAATCGTGTTACCGGGCAATCTGCATTCTGTGCGGGGGAGGGCGTCGTGCGATACGTTCCCGATCACGTTGTGCCCCGAACTAGGGCAGAGCGGCTAGCGCACTCCGATCGGATTGGACCCGCACGTGAAATCAGACTTCAGGCGAAACACACTCATGCCCGAAAGCCCGCATTTCGCTCCTCGCTTCGCCCCCCACCAGAGGCTCACGTGGTCCGCGGTACCTACGTGGTCCGCGGTACCTACGTGGTCACCGCGCAGTACGCGGGCACCGACCTGATCGCTGGGGCGACGAGCAAGCCGCGCACACTGAACGTGCGGTAGCGGGCCGGGCACGCGCCGCAGCATCCGTTTGACACCGGATGTTGCGGCGCGTTTGCGCGTGCGCCCGACCCGGAGAATGCCCCTATCCGGGGGGCGGCGAGCGCGCTACGGTCACGAGCGAACTGTCCCGCGCATCGGAACAGCGAAACGTTCCTGCTGTGGAACGAGACCTCCTCGCACCCTTATCGAATTGGACACCCACGTGAGTTCTTTCTTCAGGCGCACGATGTCTGCGCCGAGTTCAGCGCTAAACCCGGCGCCGACATCCCGCACACGCCGCGGCGCCGTAATCGCGGCCACCGTCACCCTCGCCCTGGTAAGCGCTTCTGCACTCGTCGGCGGAACGCTTCCCGCCAGCGCTGCCCCTGCCGCTGCGACCGGACTCGCCGGCGGTATCAGCGCGCCCGGCGGCACCCGCATGGACTTCACCGCCGGTCGCTACATCGTGACGCTCAGTGACGAGGCTGTCGCACTGTACCAGGGCGGGGTCAACGGATTCTCGGCGACGATGCCGGGTGCCGGGGCCAAACTCGACGCGCAGAGCCGCGCGGCGGAGACTTACCAGGACTATCTCACCCGGGTGCAACAGGAGGTGGCAGCATCCGTTGATGCGACCGTGGGGTATTCCTATACGCTCGCGGTCAACGGGTTCGCCGCGCAGCTGACCGCAAAGCAGGCCGCGGCGCTCGCCGTGAGGAAGAACGTGGTGTCGGTCGTACCCGACGCCCTCCGGCACGTGACGGCCGAGTCGTCGACCGACTTTCTGCGACTGAGCGGGCCGACCGGACTGTGGTCCAAGCTGGGTGGATCGAGCGAGGCCGGCAAGGGCGTCGTTATCGGCGTGCTCGACACCGGTATCGCCCCAGAGAACCCCTCTTTTGCCGGCTCAGCACTCGGCACGACGCCCGGCGCCGAGCCGTGGCTCGACGGTGACACGATCACCATGAACAAGGCCGACGGAACCACCTTCACCGGAACCTGCCAGAACGGCGAACAGTTCACAGCGACGGCCTGCAGCACCAAGGTGATCGGCGCGCGCTACTACCTCGACGGATTTGGTGCCGACCAGATCGGCACGGCATCAACGGGTGAATATGTCTCCCCGCGCGACGGTGACGGTCACGGTTCGCACACCGCGAGCACCGCCGGCGGAAACGTCGACGTCGCCGCAAACGTGAACGGCGTCGACTTCGGCGTCATTTCGGGCGTGGCTCCGGCCGCCAAGATCTCTGCCTACAAGGTGTGCTGGTCGGGTCCCGACAACTCGGTCACGACCGATGACGGCTGCACGGACACCGACATTCTGCGGGCCATCGACCAGGCCATCTCCGACGGCGTCGACGTGATTAACTACTCGATCGGCGGTGGCCCGGCCCAGACCACGTTCTCGCCCACCGACCAGGCCTTCCTCGGCGCGGCGGCAGCGGGCATTTTCGTGGCCGCCTCCGCCGGAAACGACGGCCCCGCTGAGTCGACCGTGGAGAACGCCGCCCCGTGGATCACCACGGTCGCCGCGAGCACGATCCCCTCGTACGAGGCCACCGCCACCCTCGGTGACGGCTCGCAGTACGCCGGCGCCTCGATCACCGTTGACCGCACGCCCGGCGCCACCCCGCTGTCGGGCGACCTGCTGCGGGCCGACCTCGTATCGGTGGACGGCTTCGATGCGGTCGACGCGCTGTTGTGCGCGCCGGGCGCCCTCGACCCGAACAAAGTGGCCGGCGGGATCGTCTTCTGCCAACGCGGAGTGTACGACCGGGTGGCCAAGTCGGCCGAGGTGCTACGGGCGGGCGGCAGCGGCATGCTGCTGGTCAACCGCACACCGGCCGACGTCGACACCGACGAGCACTCGGTGCCGAGCATCCACCTCGACGCTCTCGCCTTCGACCCGGTCTTCGCCTACGCGGCGACGGATGCTGCAACGGTCACGTTCACGCCCGACAACACCACCGGCACGCAGACTCCGTTGCCCCAGATAGCCGGATTCTCCTCTCGCGGGCCGGTGATCGCCGACGGCGGCGACCTGCTCAAGCCCGATATCGCCGCGCCCGGCGTCAGCATCCTGGCGGACGGCCCCAACGCGGCCGGGGCCGACCCGTCGTTCGAGTTTCTGTCGGGTACCTCGATGGCCAGCCCGCACATCGCCGGTCTCGCCGCGCTCATTCTGGGCTTTAGGCCGCTCGCGACCCCATCCGAGATCAAATCCGTCATGATGACGACCGCAAAGGACACGGTCGACGCCAACGGTGACCGGGTGACCGACCCGTTCGCGCAGGGTGCAGGGCAGGTCAATCCCTCGTCCTTCGATTATCCGGGCCTGGTCTACCAGAGCGGCCCGGCCGACTGGCTGGCATACCTGCAGGGGATCGGGTTCGATGCCGGCGTGGAGCCGATCGACGCCAGCAACCTGAACCTGCCATCGATTCAGATCGGAACCCTGACGGCGCCCGAGACGATCACCCGCACGGTCACCGCCGTTCGGGAGGGCACCTACACCGCCACTCCGATCGAGATTCCCGGCATCGATGCGGTCGTTTCCCCGGCCGAAATGACGTTCAATGCCGTCGGTGAGCAGCAGAGTTACACCGTGACGTTCACCCGAACGGATGCCCCGCTCGACGTGTACGCAACCGGCTCGCTCGACTGGGGCTTCGGCAACGGTGGTTCGGGTGACCCTGGCGATTTCTTCGACGTGGTGCACAGCCCGATCGCTATTCGACCGGTCACGGTCGTCGCCCCCGCCGAGGTGGCCGGCACCGGCACGGACGGTACTGTCAACGTGACGGTGGTCCCCGGCGGCTCAGAGCCGGTGGCACTGAACCTCAGTGGCCTGGCCAACGGGGTGCACCAGAACAACGCCGAGGACCCGTTCAGCCCGCACACCGATGCGGGCACGACCGGCGATCAATTCACCTACGAAGTGGAGATCCAGGACGGTCGGCTGGCCCGGTTCGACCTGGACGCCGTCGATGATTCGACCGACCTCGACCTGTTCGTGCTGTTGCTCGACGGCGCGGGCGGCAACCCGGTTGCCGGCTGGCAGTCGGCTACCGGTTCGGCCGACGAACACGTCGACCTGGACGACCCGGAGGCCGGTTTCTACCAGGTCATCGTTGACGTGTTCTCCGGCACGACGGCGTTCGATGTGAACACCTTCTCGGTCTCGTCGGGCGAGTCCGGCAACGGGTTCACGGCGACCCCGCCGGCGGTCCTGGGGCCCCAGGGTGTTCCGATCACGTACACGCTGAGCTGGGCCGGCCTTGTGCCGAACACGCCGTACCTCGGTGTGGTCGACTACGGCGACAGCGCCGCGTCGACGATCCTCACCGTGGCGGCGAGCGAGGGCGGCGAAGCGGATGCCCCGGTGAACACGGTGGCGCCGAGCGTGTCCGGCACCCCGGAGATCGGATCGCTGTTGACGGCTGATCCCGGCCAGTGGAACACCGAGGGCCTCGCCTTCGGCTACCGGTGGCAGAGCGACGGCGTCGACATCGACGGCGCGAACTCGGCGAGCTTCACACCGACCGCAGCGCTCGCCGGAACGACGCTGACCGTGGTGGTGACCGCTTCGGTATCGGGCGGGCCGCGCGCTACCGCCACCTCGGCCGGGGTCGTCGTGAAGTATGCCGCAACGGTGGCGGTGAGCCTCAACCATCGGGTCGTCTTCTTCTCCAGCCGAGTCACCGCGTCGGTCACGGTGACCAGCAAGGGTGAGGTCGGCGACACGGCCACAGTGACGGTCGACAAGCGCCGGTTCATCGTGGCGCTTGACGCTAACGGGCACGGCAGCGTCACGCTGCCGAGGCTCGGTCGTGGCCTGTACAAGGTCGTCGGGCACTACGGTGGCACCGACACTGTCGCAGCGGCGGACAGCCCGCCGCGTTCCCTGCTGGTCGTGCGGTAGCCCGCGCCGCTGGATGGGTTCGGGCTCGGTCTCTTTCTGCACGGGCCCGGGCCCGGAACGTGGGCCTGGTTGAGAAACTGGGCCCACGTTCCTCAGGTGGGCCCGGGCGGGGCGCGGTCGGGTCGGGGCCGGGCGAAAGTGTGTTTCCGCCCGGCGCGGCAGCTTAGGCTAAAGGGATGCGAGTGGCGGGATGGATGCGGGGGCGACCCCGGGCATCCGTTGTACCTGAAGTGAACCCAGCCAACCCGAAGCCGCGGTTGAACCGCGACGTGATCGTGCTCGGCGTCATCGCCTTCTTCGTGATGGTGGGGTTCGGCGTTGTCGTTCCAGTGCTGCCGGTGTACGTGCAGAGCTTCGGGGTGGGCAACCTCGAGGTCGGGGCGGTCGTCTCGGCCTTCGCGCTCATGCGTTTTGTGTTCAGCCCGGCCTGCGGCCGCCTGATTGACTGGGCGGGGGAGCGCACCGTGCTCGCCGTCGGCATCGGCATCGTGGCGCTCTCGAGCGGACTCGTCGGCGCCGCCGATAGCTATCTGCAGTTGTTGCTGCTGCGCGGCGCGGGCGGCATCGGCTCGGCCATGTTCTCGGTGTCGGCGATGACGCTGCTGCTGCGCACGGCCGAGCCCGGCCGTCGGGCCCGCGCGATCGGCTTCTATCAGGGCGGGTTTCTGATCGGCGGCATGGCGGGCCCCGCGATCGGCAGCCTGCTCGCGACCATCTCCCTCACCGCTCCGTTCTTCTTCTACGCCGGCACCCTGACGGTGGCCGGCCTGGTCGGGCTGTTCCTGTTGCGCTCGGGTGGGCGTGGCAGCGCGCTGGCCGGCGCCGACGCATCCGCTGTGCGCACGCCGTTTCGCGCCGTGCTGCGTGACGAGCGTTTTCGCGCGGCCTGTCTGGCCAACTTCGCCCAGGGCTGGACCTCGCTCGGGGTACGCACGACGCTCATTCCGCTGTTCGTCGTCGTGGTGCTCGGCGGCACGAGTTCATGGACTGGAATCGCCCTCGCTGCGGCGGCGGTTGCGCAGGCGCTTGCACTCGCTCCGGCTGCCCGCTTTGTCGATACAGTCGGCCGCAAACCGGCCATCATCGGGGCTTTCGCTGTGGCTGGCCTGACCATTGTGGCCATCTCGTTCGCACCGAACATCTGGGTGCTCGGTGCCCTGCTCTGCGTCTACGGGGTCGCCGCCGCGTTCATGGGCACCGCGCCGGCGGCCGCGGTGGGCGATGCCGCTGGCGCACGCGGGGGGCGCCCGGTGTCGGTGTTCTCGATGTGCGCGGATGCCGGCGCGATCGTCGGCCCGCTGGTTGCCGGCCTGCTCGTTGACACCTTCTCGTTCTCGGCCGGGTTCGCCGTAGGCGGGTTTTTTTTGCTCATTGCGGGCGCCTACGCGCTGCGGATGCCGTCGGAGCGTCGCGTCTGAGAATTCGGGAATGAAATCCGATGTACATGCGTTTGCATGAATATCGAACGATCGAATTGCCGAACAATCGAATTGCCAAGGAGAAGACCCATGACCGTCCAGACCAGCGGACTGCACCACGTCACCGCGATTGCGGGCGCCCCGCAGCGCAACATTGACTTCTACGTGACCGGGTTGGGCCTGCGCCTCGTCAAGAGAACCGTCAATTTCGACGATCCGGGCACGTATCACCTCTACTATGGCGACGATTCCGGTCGCCCGGGATCACTGCTCACCTTCTTTCCGTGGACCGGCATTCGCAGCGGACGTATCGGGGCCGGCCAGTCGACCACGACCGCGTTCTCCGTTCCGGCCGGCAGCCTCGGCTGGTGGAAGGACCACTTCGCGAAGATCGGCGTGGAATCCGCGATCACGGGCCGCTCCTCGCACGAGGAACGACTCTCGCTGCGCGACCCCGACGGGCTGCAGATTGACCTCGTGGCGTCCTCAACGGTGGATTCGCGCAATCCCTGGGATTCCGCATCCGTTCCTGCCGAGTTCGCGGTGCGCGGGCAGCACTCCTCGGTGCTCTCCGTTCTCGACCCGGCGAAGACCGTGCAGGTGCTCACGGCCGACCTCGGCATGCACGTCATCAGTGAAACGGATGGTCGCATTCGAGTCGGTGCGGGCGATGGTGCAGCTGGAAACCTCGTCGACGTGCTCGCCGACCCCACCGGGGAGCCGGGACTGACCGCCGGCGGCTCTGTGCACCACGTGGCATTCCGGGTGCCCGACCGGGCCACCCAGGAAGTGTGGCGCGAGCAGCTCGTCGATCGCGGCTACGGCGTGACGGCGATTCTTGACCGCGACTACTTCACCTCGATCTATTTTCGTGAGCCCGGCGGCGTTCTGTTCGAGATTGCCACCGACACCCCCGGATTCGACATTGACGAGCCGCTCCTCGAGCTCGGCCGGTCTCTCAAGCTTCCGCCGTGGCTCGAGCCGAGCCGTGAGGCCATCGAGAATTCCGTTCTGCCCTTCAATCTGCCCGCCGAGAACAACCCGGGCGTAGCGGATGTTGCGGCGCCAGTTGCCGTCGCGGTCACCGAATGAGTGCCGCGAATGCCCAGTGGCCGCACCTGTTTCGGCCTGGTTCTGTCGACGCGCCCGTGCTGCTCATGCTGCACGGTACCGGCGGCGACGAGCAGCAGATCAGCGGCCTGGCCGGAGCGCTCGACCCCAGAGCCGCTGTGCTCGCCCCGCGCGGGCGGGCAGTGGAGAACGGCATGAACCGCTGGTTCCGACGCCTGTCGGAGGGGGTTTTCGACACTGACGATGTGGCTCGCCGGGCCGACGACCTCGCCGGGTTTCTGGTCTGGGCGCGTGAACACTATGAGTTGGGCGATCGCCCGATGATCGCCGTCGGATTCTCAAACGGCGCCAACATCGCCCTCGCGACGGCGCTATTGCACCCCGAGGTGGTGGCGCGGGTGATCGCGTTCTCCGGCATGCATCCGCTCGAGCGTGCTGCAGCGAGTGCCGGACCGGACGCGATCGGCGCACGGGTCGCTGCCAGCGACCTGGCGGCATCCGCTCTGGTGCTGTTGAACGGTGAAAGTGACCCGATGGCGCCGCTGCCGAGCGTGCAGAGGCTCATCACCGTGCTCGAACAGCGCGGTGCGAGGGTTGAGCAGGTGCTGCGGCCCGGAGGCCACGGGATCGCCGAAACGGATGTAGCCGCCGCCGTGAGGTGGTTGGCCTAGCTCGCGAGAGCGCAGAAAGTGCCCGTTTGAACGTGTCAAACGGGCACTTTTTGCGCTCTCGGGGCGTTCTAGCGGAGCTCTTTGCGCCCCGAGATGACGCCGCTCACGGTGGCGACGATGGCGAAGATTACGGTGATGATGGGAAAGCCGAGGTCCCACCAGGCGATCGCGGCCGAGCCGAAGATGGCGATCTCTATGAAGGCCTTCCCGAAGGGGTCGAGGCGAAAAACGGCCTTCGGCGACCGGAACAAGGCCCAGACCAGGATCGCGAAGGCGGGGGTGGCCAGGCCGACGAGTACACCTGGCCAGGGGAGCGGCCAGGCGACGAAACCCCAGGCGCCGAGGCTGACGAATGCGAAGAGTTCGAGCACGAACCGGAGCATGTCGTTGGGGCCGATTTTCGGCAGTTCGCGAGTATCTGTCACCCATCAATCCTAGCGATGCCCCGTGCCTGTTCGTTCCGGGTCCGAGCCCGGAACGCGGGCCCATGATACAAACTGGGCCCGCGTTTATAAGGTGGTCCCGGGAACCCGACCGGGCGCTACTTGAATATGATGGTGCGTGCTCCGTCGAGCAGCACCCGGTTCTCGGCGAACCACTTCACCGCCTGGGTGAGAGTGCGACTCTCTTCATCCTGACCGATCGAGACGAGCTCGGCCGGGGTGCGCGAGTGGTCGACCCGCACCACGTTCTGCTCGATGATCGGGCCCTCGTCGAGGTCGCCGGTCACAAAGTGCGCGGTCGCCCCGATGAGCTTCACGCCGCGTGCGTGCGCCTGGCGATAGGGGTTAGCGCCCTTGAACCCCGGCAGGAACGAGTGGTGAATGTTGATCGCCCGCCCGCTGAGCCGGGCGCACAGTTCCGGCGAGAGAATCTGCATGTAGCGGGCTAAAACGACGAGTTCGATATCGAGTTCGTCGACTGCCTCGAGCACGCGCGTTTCGAAATCGGCCTTACTCGCGGCATCCGTGATCGGCAGCGACTCGAACGGCACCCCGTAGAACCCCACGAGGTCGCGCAGCGTGCCGTGGTTGCTCAGCACGAGGGGAATTTCGACGGGAATCTGCCCGCCGCGCTGACGAAACAACAGGTCATTCACGCAGTGTCCGGCCGTGGACGCGAGCACGAGCGTGCGCAGCGGACGCCCGACGACGTCGATGACCGATGCCATCGCATACCGTTCGATCACGGGTGCGAGTGCTGCCTCGAGCTCGGGCCGGGTCGCCGGTGACTGCACCTGCAAGCGCATGAAAAAACGCCCGGTGTCATCGCTCGAGAACTGCTGGCTCTCCGAGATATTGCCCTGCGCCTGAACGATCGCGCCACTGACCGCGTGCACGATGCCCGGCTGGTCGGAACAAACGAGCGTGATTACCCAGTGATGCGGGGTCGAAGAAGTCATTGGCCCAGAATACCCGGCGCGCAAGCGGATGCCCCGGCCGCCCACCTTGCCGCGTCACCGGGTTTGGGTAGACTACGTGTTGGTCGCACTGAACAAGTCGGCCCCGGGCGCGCACGTCGGCGCGTAGTCGAGTGGCTTCGATCTCGGTGTGAATGGTCCCACCGGTCGACCCCGACTTGCCAGTGCGAATGCAACCATGACCAACACCGCCAATATCTTTCTGCCCACCGGGTCGGTCCCGGCTGTGTCCGCCGCGAAAACCGAACCCACCTCTCCGTTCCCCTGGGTGGGGCTGATCACCCTGTCCGCGGCCGTTTTTCTCTCCGTCACGAGTGAGATGCTGCCGACCGGGCTGCTCCCCGAGATGAGCCGCAGTCTGGGCGTCGGGCAGTCGCAGATCGGGCTGCTCGTTTCCTGGTTCGCGTTCACGGTCGTGCTCACGAGCGCGCCGGTCGCCATCTGGACCCGGCGCTTTCCTCGGCACGGCCTAATCATCGTCGTGCTCATCATCTTCGCGGTGAGCAACATCCTCACCGCCATCGCGCCGACCTATGAGTTCGTCGTCGCCGCACGAGTTCTTGGCGGCGTCGCGCATGGCCTGTTCTGGTCGGTTGTGGGGGCCTACGCCGGGCACCTCGTGCCGAGAGCCCAAATCGGTCGCGCCGTCTCCATCACGGTCGCGGGCGGCACGCTCGCCTTCGTGTTTGGTGTGCCGCTCGGCACCGCGGGTGGGCACCTTCTCGGCTGGCGGCTCTCCTTTGTCGTCCTCGCCGCCCTGATGCTCGTCGGCGCGGTGTTGGTATGGAAATTTCTGCCCCCGGTGGCGCGGTATTCGAGCGGCGCACCGGCATCTGCTGCCGGGGCGAAGACCAGGCAACCGCGCGACGCGACGGTGCCGGCGGTGGTGTTGATCTGCATCATCACCGGAATCACCATGATCGGTCACTATAGCTTTTACACCTACATTGCGCCGTTCCTGCTCGAAGGGCTCGGTGTTGGCCTCGGTCTCGTCGCCCCGCTGCTTTTCGCCTACGGTGTGGCCGGCGCGGTCGGACTGCTGCTCGTCGGCACGGTCTTCGGCCAGCGCCCGAGCCTCGGTTTGATTCTGGGCCTCGCCGTGAGCGCCCTCAGTGTGACGCTCCTGGCGCTGTTCACGGCGACACTTGCCATCGCGATTGTCGCGTTCATACTGTGGGGCATGGCCTTCGGCATGCTCCCCCCGCTTATGCAGACACGGATGCTGCATGCTGCTTCCCCGGGAATCCGCGACACGGCTGCCGCCTTCTACACCACCGCATTCAACGCCGGAATCGGCGGCGGCGCACTGCTCGGGGCGGTGCTGATCGAGAGGGTCGGCCTCGATTTGGTGCCGATCGTCTACGTGGGCCTGTTGGCCGTGGTGCTCGTGATCGTGATCGTCAGCGACCGACTGGCCGCTGTCGCGCTCCTGCCTGACCGGGTTAGCCGCAGCCGCCCGGACCGCTCTCGCGAGTAGGTGCGGCGGGCTAGCGGCGGGGGCGGTCGGAAAGCGGACGGTTGGCCACGACCGGCAGGTGGCCGGAAAAGCCGTCTCGGGCCGCCGCGATCTCAAGGATGCGGCCGCGGCAGGCGTACCAGCCGATCATCAGCCCGGGAACGATCAGCACGAGCGAGCTGATCGTCAGCGTGCCGACGGGCCAGTCGAATGCCATCAACACGAGCACACCGACGAGGAAAACCAGGGTGAGGTAGCCCGAGTATGGTGCCCACGGCATGCGGAACACCGGGCGCACGACGATGCCGCGCTTGGCCCAGGCCTGCAACCGTAGCTGGCACAGCACGATCATGCCCCAGGCACTCACGATGCCGATCGCAGCCATGTTGAGCACGATCTCAAAGGCCTCGTTGGGCACGATGGCGTTGAGCCCGACGCCGAGCAGCGTCACGGCCCCCGTTAGCAGAATGCCGCCGAACGGCACCCCGTTGCGGCTGATCTTGCCCGCAAAGCGCGGTGCCGAACCGGCAAGCGACATGGAACGAAGGATGCGTCCGGTGGAATAGAGGCCGGCATTCAGCGAAGACAACGCCGCGGTGAGCACGACGAGGTTCATGATCACGTCGACCCCGTCCACCCCGATCGTGCCGAAGAAGGTAACGAAGGGGCTTTCGCCGGCCGTGTATGCCGTGTACGGCAACAACAGCGAGAGCAGCAGAATCGATCCGACGTAGAACACCGCAATGCGAATGATGACCGTGTTGATCGCCTTCGGCATGACCTTTTCGGGGTTCTTCGTCTCGCCGGCGGTCGTGCCAACGAGCTCGATTGAGGCGTACGCGAACACGACGCCCTGCACCACGAGAACGGATGCGATCAGCCCGTTCGGCAGCCAGCCTCCGTTTTCACCAATCAGCGCAAACCCGGTGGTGGCCCCGTCCAGTGGCGTGCCGAAGATCACCATCCAGGTGCCGACGATCAGGAACGCCACGATCGCGAGCACCTTGATCAGCGCGAACCAGAATTCCATCTCCCCGAACACCTTGACCGAGAGCAGGTTGAGCAACATGACCAGGCCCAGCGCGGCGAGGGCGTACAACCACTGCGGTATCGAGCCGAACGGCGCCCAGTAGGTGGCGAAGAAGTTCATGTAAAGGGCAACGGCGGTCACGTCGACGATCGCCGTCATGGCCCAGTTGAGCCAGTACAGCCAGCCGGTCACGAACGCCGTCTTCTCGCCGAAGAACTCGCGCGCGTACGACACGAAGGAGCCGGAGCTCGGGCGGTGCAGCACCAGTTCGCCGAGCGCCCGCAGAATGAGAAAGGCAAAGAAACCGCAGATCGCGTAGACCAACACCAGGGCGGGACCGGCGCTGGCGAGGCGTGCTCCGGCACCGAGGAACAACCCGGTGCCGATTGCGCCGCCGATCGCGATCATCTGTACGTGGCGGGACTTGAGGCCCTTATGCAGGGCATCGTCCTCGTGCACGCTCAGCGCGTCTTCAATGTGCTCGAGCGGGGTCTCTCTTCGCGGGTTCGCGTGGTCGTGGTGCCCGTGCGTCGCGTTACCCAGTGGGGGAGTGGGAGAGGGCTGCTGGCCGTGGGTGGGACTCAAAACGGTACTCGATTTCGCTGGCCGGTCGCTCCAGAACAGCTTCTCGGTTACGAATGGCGGTACGACGCAAATAAGCGACGCGACGCCAAAGGCGGCTCGAAAGTGACGCGGGAAGTGGCCGGAAACTGCGCGCGAGCGCCCTTCTGGCGGCTCGCGGCGTTGGCCGGGGGTAGCGCAACCCTACTCCGCGGCCCTGTTCGTATGCCCAAATGAGTTGGCGCTGTGAGCCGATCGAACCAACGAGACACGCGCCCACGGGAGGGATCGACCGCCGAAACTGGAGTCGGGGGCTGCCCGTCGGCGGGTAGGCTAAACCTAGACACCCCGACCTGACAAGCCTGGAGGACGCATGGTTGCATTCCTCCTCGCATTCATCGTCTTGTCGGTGCTCACGCCGTGGCTCACCCGGTATCTGGGCACCCGCGTTTTCTACCTGATCGCGCTACTGCCGGCCGGTGCCTTCGCGTACACGCTCACCCAGACGGCGACGGTCACCGCTGGCGGGGCTGTGACCCAGTCGATCCCGTGGATTCCGCAGCTCGGCATCAGTCTTTCCTTTCGGGTCGACACCCTGGCCTGGCTGCTCGCCCTCGTCGTAACGGGTATCGGCGCCCTGGTTCTCGTCTATTGCGCCCGCTATTTCACCGACGACGAACCGAGCCTCGGCCGATTCGCGTCCCTGCTGCTCGCGTTCGCCGGCACCATGTACGGCCTGGTCACCGCCGACGACCTCGTGATCATGTTCATGTTCTGGGAGATCACGAGCGTGCTCTCGTACCTGCTGATCGGGCATTACACCCACAAACGGGAGAGCCGTGGCGCTGCCCTGCAGGCCCTGATCGTGACGACATTCGGCGGTCTGGTCATGCTCGTGGGCGTCGTGATAATCTCGGTCGCAGCCGGCACGACAAGCCTCTCCTACATCGTCGCCAACCCGGTGACCGGCCCGTTGGGCACCTGGGCGGTGCTGCTCATCCTGGTTGGGGCGCTCTCGAAGTCGGCGCTCGTGCCGTTCCACTTCTGGCTGCCCGCTGCCATGGCGGCGCCGACCCCGGTCAGTGCGTACCTGCACGCCGCCGCCATGGTCAAAGCCGGCATCTACATCGTCGCCCGTCTCGCCCCCGGTTATGCCGACAGCGACGGTTGGCTGCCGGTGCTGGTGACCCTCGGCGTCTGGACCATGATTGTCGGAGCCTGGCGGGCCTTGCGCCAGTACGACCTCAAGTTGCTGCTGGCCTACGGCACAGTCAGCCAACTCGGCTTTCTCATGATCGCGATCGGGTTCAACACCCGCGACACCGCGCTCGCCGGCGCCGCCCTGCTGCTCGCCCACGCCCTCTACAAGGCCACGCTGTTCCTCGTCGTCGGGGTCATCGACCATCGGGCAGGCACCCGAGACTGGCGCAAGCTCAGCGGCGTCGGTCGCAGCGCCCCGGCGCTCGCCGTCATCGCGCTCGTGGCGGTCGCGTCGATGGCGGGCCTGCCGCCGCTCTTCGGTTTCGTCGCCAAGGAGGCCGTGTTCACCTCACTGCTCGACGCCGGCGTCGGGGGATCCGGCTGGGGCTACGCGGCGCTCATCGGCACGGCCGTGGGATCCGTACTCACGGTGGCGTACAGCATCCGTTTTTTTTGGGGTGCATTCGGAACGCGCAAGAAACAGGCGGGCACCGTTCTGCACGCGAGCGCGTGGGACACATTGTTCGCCCCCGGTGTGCTCACCGCCCTGACCATTGGCCTCGGACTGTTCGCCTCCGTGCTCGACCCGCTGCTCGCGCCCTACGCCGATACCGTGCCGGGCGCCGGCAGTCGCACCGAAGCGCCGTATCACCTGGCGCTATGGCACGGGCTGGAGCCGGCCTTCTACCTCAGCGTGGTCGTGCTGCTGCTGGGCGCCCTCCTGTTCCGTTCCCGACGCGGGGTCTCGCGGCTGCAGGCCAAGGTGCCCGACTACATCGACGCCGGCCGCGGCTACGGCAAGGCCATTCGCGGCGTCGATCGCCTCGCAGCACGGGTCACCCACTTCGCCCAGCGTGGCGGGCTGCCGCAGTACCTCGGCACCATCCTCATCGTCTTCGTGCTCGTCCTCGGCTTCGCGGCCTTCGCCAACCGCACCTGGCCCGACACAATCGTGTTGTGGGACTACCCCGGCCAGGTGCTCATTGCACTGATCATGGCCATCTGCGCGGTCATGGCGGCGCGCGTTGCACAGCGGATGACCGCGGTCATCCTTGCCGGCGTCACCGGTTACGGACTCGTCGCCCTGTTCGCTTTTCACGGCGCGCCCGACCTTGCCCTCACCCAGGCGCTGGTCGAATCGATCACTCTCGTGATCTTTGTGCTCGTGCTGCGCCGCCTGCCCGCGAACATCGCGCACCACAACAAACCGGTGCGCCCCAAGCGACGCCTGCTGATCGGCAGCCTCGTGGGCCTGGTCATGGGAACCATCGGCTTCATCGCGCTTGGCGCCCGCCAGTTCGAGAGCATTGCCGGCGCCCTGCCCCGATTGGCGGTCGAAGACGGTCACGGCGACAACATCGTCAACGTAATGCTCGTAGATATTCGTGCCTGGGACACCATGGGCGAGGTATCCGTGCTCATCGTCGTGGCCACCGGCGTCGCAAGCCTGCTGTTCGTCTCGGGTCGCAATGCGGTCGTGCCGCGGCTGAAGGAATCTCGCAGCCTGCGCTCGGCAGCCAACCGTCGCCGCGTCGTCGCCGACCCTGAACTCTCGAGCGATGGCCACGCCGTCACCCGGCAGGCGTTCCTCCTCGCCGGGCGCAAGAACGCTCCGCGCAGCCGGTCGATTCTCATCGAAGTGCTCGTGCGGTTGCTCTTTCATCCCGCCATGATCGTGTCGATCTACCTGCTCTTCGCCGGCCACAACCTACCCGGCGGCGGTTTCGCCGGTGGACTCCTCGCCGGCCTGGCCCTCGTGGCCCGTTATCTGGCCGGCGGACGCTACGAACTCGGCGAAGCTGCCCCGATCGACCCGGGCAAGATTCTCGGACTCGGCGTGATTCTCGCCGTCGGTATGAGCGTCATCTCACTCTTCTTCGACGGGATTCCGCTCCAATCGGCGTACTTCACGGCGACGGTTCCCGTGCTCGGCAACCTATCGTTTGGCACCTCGACCATCTTCGATGTCGGCGTCTACCTCGTCGTCATCGGCCTGACCTACGACATTCTGCGCAGCCTCGGCAGCGAAATCGACCGGCAGAGCGAGGCCGCCGAGATCGGCCAACGACCAGGTCCAGCGCCCGAGGGCGCATCTACGACAACTCCCGAGGAGGTCGCCCGATGAGCGCCTCCCTCACCCTCGTCATCCTGATGGCCGTCATGTACGCGGCCGGCGTCTACGTGATGCTCGAACGCAGCCTCACCCGGGTGCTGATCGGCCTTCTGCTGGTCGGCAACGCCACCAACCTGCTCATCTTCATCATGAGCGGCCGCCCCGGCAGCTCACCGATTGTCACCGGTACGAGCGTCGAAGACATGGTCGACCCGA
This sequence comes from Cryobacterium ruanii, assembly GCF_004404055.1. Taxonomy (GTDB): domain Bacteria; phylum Actinomycetota; class Actinomycetes; order Actinomycetales; family Microbacteriaceae; genus Cryobacterium; species Cryobacterium ruanii. Next base: position 123,687 of record NZ_SOHK01000009.1, on the reverse strand, counting down.
TCCCGCAGGTACTCATGCTCACCGCGATCGTGATCAATTTCGGCATCACCGCGCTGCTGCTCGCCCTCATCTATCGGTCGTGGTGGCTCGCCCAACTCGGCGACGAGGGCGACACTCTCACCGACGAGCACGCCACCGAGAGCGCCGGCGAGGCCGATGTCACCTTCCTCTCCTCGTCCGACGATGACGACGCGATCGCGCAATCCCTCGACGAGTTCGAGCGGGGTGACGGCGCCACGAGCGACGAAGACAGCACGACTCACACCGGCACGCACTCAAAGCATTCTGCCGGCCGCGGCGCATCCGCGTCAGCCGAGGGGGACGCGCGATGACCGCCCTGGTTCCCCTCATCGTGTGCCTGCCGCTGCTCGGTGCGGCGGTCACCCTGATGCTCGGCCTGCGCCGTCGCCTGCAGGTGCTGGTGAGCGTGGCGAGCCTAACCGCAGCGACCGTGATGAGCGCGGCATTGCTGGTGCTCGTCGACCGGACTGGGCCTGCCGTGGTGCAGGTCGGCGGCTGGCAGGCCCCGTGGGGAATCGTGCTCGTCGTCGACCGGCTATCGGCAATCATGCTGCTCATCTCGGCGCTTATGCTCCTCGGAGTTCTGCTGTTCGCGGTCGGCCAAGGCATCGTCGACGGCGACACCGAAACGCCGGTGTCGATCTTTCACCCGACCTATCTCGTGCTGGCCGCCGGACTCTTCAACGCCTTCGTCGCGGGTGACCTGTTCTCGATGTATGTCGGCTTCGAGATGCTGCTCTCGGCGAGCTATGTGCTGCTCACCCTTGGCGGCACCGGCGCCCGCATTCAAGTGGGCATCACCTATATCGTCGTGAGCCTGGTGTCGTCGCTGCTGTTCCTCAGCGCAATCGCGCTCATCTACGGCGCCACCGGCACGGTGACCCTGGCCTTGATCGCCGAGCGGATACCCGATCTGCCCGCCGACATCCAGTTGATTCTCGGGCTGTTGCTGCTGATCGCCTTCGGGGTGAAAGCGGCCGTGTTCCCAATGTCGTTCTGGTTGCCGGACTCCTATCCGACCGCGCCCGCACCGGTCACCGCGGTGTTCGCCGGGCTGCTCACCAAGGTCGGCGTCTACGCGATTCTGCGCACCCAGACCCTGTTCTTTCCCGACAATCAGTTCTCGATGCCGCTCATGATCGTTGCGGCGCTGACCCTGCTCGTGGGCATTTTGGGAGCGCTCGCCCAGGCCGACATTAAACGGCTGCTCTCGTTCACCCTGGTCAGTCATATCGGGTACATGCTGTTCGGCATTGCGATCGGAACTCCACTCGCCATCGCCGCGACCGTTTTCTACGTCGTACACCACATCACCGTGCAGACGACCCTGTTTCTAGTTGCGGGGCTGATCGACCGCGTCGGTGGGACCACGTCGCTGTCGCGCCTCGGAGGGTTGCTCAAATCGTCACCGCTCGTGGCCATTCTGTTCTTTCTAGGTGCCCTCAACCTTGGAGGGATCCCGCCATTTTCCGGTTTTCTTGGCAAGATCGCACTCTTTCAGGCCGGCACGATCGTTGGCGACCCGATCATCTACGTGCTGATCGGGGTCGGTGCGCTAACCTCGCTCCTCACCCTGTACGCTTTCGCTCGGGTGTGGAGCATGGCGTTCTGGCGGCCCAAGCAACAGGTCAAGGATTACACCTCGTCGATGTCGGCCTCGCTCGTGGAAGACCCACAAGACGTTGGGCTCGTACTCAAGAAGACGATTTCACCGCTCATGGTCGGCGCGACGACCTCCATGCTCGTGTTCACCCTGTGCCTGACCGTTTTTGCCGGGCCGATCTTCGACCTGACCACCCGGGCCGCGGGCAACATCAGCTCGCCATCAACCTACATCGACGCCGTGTTTCCGAACGGTACCGGAGCGATCGAATACAGCAACGAGGGCACGAACTTCGAGGGGGGCGCCCGATGACCACGCCACGCGAGCGCCTCGCAGCCGTCGGTAACCAGATCCCACCGCTGATTGCGCTGATCGTGCTGTGGATGCTGCTGTGGGGCGAGTTTTCCTGGCTGAACCTGCTCGTCGGGTTCGTCGTGGGCATGGTGGTGACCGTGGGGTTTTATCTGGTGCCGGTGCAGTTGAGCGGGCGCGTGCATCCGCTGCGCACCGTGGTGTTCTTCGTACGGCTGATTGTTGACATTGTGTGGGCGTCGATCGACGTGGCCTGGCTGGCGGTCAAGCCGAGGCTGGTCACGAGCAACGCAATTCTGGCGATTCGCCTGCACACCCGCAGCGACCTCATTCTCACCTGGACCGCCGTGGCCACGTCGATCGTGCCCGGCTCGATCGTGGTGGACATCGACCGGGAATCGTCGATTCTGTACCTGCACGTACTCAATATGCACAGCGCCGGTGATATCGAGAGCTTCCGACGACGCGTGCAGAACACCGAGCGGCGCATCGTGCGTGGGTTCGGTTCGCGCGAAGAAGTCGAGCGGATGCGCGGGGTGCGGCCGGAGAACCGCCGCGCCGCCCGCCGCGCCAAGCGAATGAATGAAAAGGGAACCTCATGATGTTGCAGGTTGTGGCGGTGGTCGCCGGGTTCATGTTCGGGATCGGGGCGTTGCTCGCGGTGTACCGCATCGTCGTCGGACCGAGCGTGCTCGACCGGGTCATCGCCTCGGACGTGCTCGTCGCCACGGTCATCTGTGCTCTCGGCGCCGAGATGGCCCTGAACCGGCACACCGACACCCTGCCCGTGCTGCTCGTACTGGCCCTGTTCGCGGTGCTCGGATCGCTCAGCGTCGCCCGCTTTTTGCCCACCAGGGACAGCGCATGAACGCCACTATGCACGACGTGCTCACGGCGATTCTCGTGCTCGCCGGCGCCACCATGTGCCTCGCCGCCGGAATTGGGCTCATCCGCTTTCCCGACGTGTTGTCGCGCCTGCACGCCGCGACCAAGCCGCAGATTTTCGGTCTCATGGCCGTGACAGCGGATGTCGCGATCAACAATTTCTCGGTCGGCACCGTGACCCTCGTTGTCGCGATCGTCGTCTTCCAGGCTCTGACCGCGCCGATGGCCGCGCACCTCGTGGGCCGGGCCGCCTACGATACCGAGCATTTGCGCCCCGACCTGCTCATTGTGGACGAACTTCAGGAGCACCGGGCGGATCGCTAATCGACGGCATCGCTCGCAGCACTGATCAGGGATGACGGCACCCCTACCTAGGGGTGCCGGCTCCCTCAACGAGTGTCGCGGGCCCTACTCGCCGCCGGCCGGGTTGAGCTCGTCGTGGATCACGGCGGTGGTGGCATCCATCACCCGGGTGGTGGCGTCGGCGGCGATCACCAAGGACTCGTGGGTCGGGGCCTCCGGCACGTCGGCCGGACGGTTCTTCGCGAACTCGCGGCGGAGCACGGGCACGACCTGTTCGCCCAGAATGTCGAGTTGCTCGAGCACGGTCTTCAGCGGAAGGCCAGCATGATCCATCAGCCAGAGCTGGCGCTGATAGTTGCCGACGTAGTCCCGAAATCCGAGGGTACGGTCGATGACTTCCTGCGGGCTGCCCACGGTGAGCGGGGTCTGAGAGGTGAAGTCCTCCATGCTCGGTCCATTGCCGTAGACCGGGGCGTTGTCGAAGTAGGGTCGGAAGTCGCGCTTGGCATCCTGGGAGTTCTTGTTCATGAACACTTGGCCGCCGAGCCCGACGATGGCCTCTGCGGCGGTGCCGTGGCCGTAGTGCTCGAAGCGTTGGCGGTAGAACTGCACCATCTTCGCGGTGTGCGAGGCCGGCCAGAAGATGTGATTCGAAAAGAACCCGTCACCGTAGTACGCGGCCTGTTCGGCAATTTCCGGGCTGCGGATGCTTCCGTGCCAGACGAACGGCGGCACTCCGTCAAGCGGCCGCGGGGTGGACTGAAAGCCCTGCAGTGCAGTGCGGAATTGGCCCTCCCAGTCGATGACTTCTTCGCGCCAGAGCCGGCGCAGCAAGGCATAGTTTTCGAGCGCCAGCGGGATCCCCTCGCGGATGTCCTTACCGAACCACGGATAGACCGGGCCGGTGTTGCCGCGGCCCAGGGTGAGGTCCACCCGGCCGTCGGCGAGGTGTTGCAGCATCGCGAAGTCCTCGGCAATTTTCACCGGGTCGTTCGTGGTGATCAGCGTCGTTGCGGTCGAGAGGATGATCCGGGAGGTCTGCGCCGCTATATAACCGAGCATGGTGGTCGGCGACGAAGGCACGAACGGCGGGTTGTGGTGCTCGCCGGTGGCGAAAACGTCGAGGCCCACCTCCTCGACCTTCAGCGCGATGGCGACCATGGCCTTGATGCGGGTGTGCTCGGACGGCGTTTCGCCCGTGGTGGGATCGGTGGTCATATCCCCGACCGTGAAGATTCCAAACTGCATACCAGCCTCCAAATTTCAATGCGTGTGCATGTATATGCAGGGTAACGGTTGATCACCCCGGGCTATTCCCTCGCCGAATGGCTCGGTGTCGACGCGCAAACGGATGCCCGGATCGCGGCCGGCAGCATCCGCTGATATGCTGGTTAGGTCGCAACTGGCGTAGCATGAAGATGGGTCACCATCGGGGAGCGACTGACACGGTTAGTGGCCGCACGCCTGGGCCGCAACATCCATATATAAGGAGAACTCCGTGCCTGATTCCGCCACCACTGTGCAGTCTAATTACGCTGTGAAGTCGACCTTCAACGATCCGCTCTCGGTCGTTGACCCCGAGATCGCCGCCGTGCTCGAGCAGGAGCTCGGCCGCCAGCGCGACTACCTCGAAATGATCGCCAGCGAGAACTTCGTTCCACGCGCCGTGCTGCAGTCGCAGGGCTCGGTGCTCACCAACAAGTACGCCGAGGGTTACCCGGGGCGCCGTTACTACGGCGGCTGCGAGTACGTCGACGTCGCCGAGCAGCTCGCCATCGACCGCGCGAAGTCACTGTTCGGTGCCGCCTACGCGAACGTGCAGCCGCACTCCGGCGCCACCGCCAACGCTGCCGTGCTCTCCGCCATCGCCACCCCCGGCGACACCATCCTCGGCCTCGAGCTGGCCCACGGTGGCCACCTCACCCACGGCATGAAGCTCAACTTCTCGGGCAAGCTGTACAACCCGGTCGCCTACGGCGTCGATCCAGAGACGTTCCGCGTCGACATGGACGTCGTTCGCGACAAGGCCCTCGAGAGCAAGCCGAAGGTCATCATCGCCGGCTGGTCGGCCTACCCACGCCACCTCGACTTCGAAGCCTTCCGCGCCATCGCCGACGAGGTCGGTGCGCTGCTCTGGGTGGACATGGCCCATTTCGCCGGCCTCGTCGCCGCCGGCCTGCACCCCTCACCCGTGCCCTACGCCGACGTCGTGTCGAGCACCGTGCACAAGACACTCGCCGGTCCGCGCTCGGGCATCATTCTCTCGCGGGACATGGCCCTGGCCAAGAAGCTCAACAGCAACGTGTTCCCCGGCCAGCAGGGCGGACCGCTCATGCACGTGATCGCCGCTAAGGCGACCGCGTTCAAGCTCGCCGCAGAGCCCGAATTCAAGGAACGCCAGGAGCGCACCCTGCGCGGTGCCAGCATCCTCGCCGACCGCCTTACCGCCGACGACTCGCGCGCCCACGGCATCGACGTGCTCACCGGCGGAACCGACGTGCACCTCGTGCTCGCCGACCTGCGCCACTCCGAGATCAACGGCCAGCAGGCCGAAGATGCCCTGCACGAGGTGGGCATCACCGTGAACCGCAACTCGGTTCCGTTCGACCCGCGTCCGCCGATGGTCACCAGCGGCCTGCGCATCGGCACGCCCGCCCTGGCCACCCGCGGATTCGGCGACGCCGAGTTCACCGAGGTCGCCGACGTTATCGCCGAGGCCCTCAAGCCCAAAGCCGACATCGTCGCGCTCCGCGCTCGGGTCGGCGCGCTCACGCAAGCGTTCCCGCTGTATTCAGGCCTGCAGCAGTAGCTTTTTCGAAAGCGGATGCCGCTGGCCGGCCCGGCCAGCGGCATCCGTTCGTGCGTGCCTGCGCGTAAGCCGCGCATGTACCCAGTTCTCACCAGCGGACGAGGCCCGGGCCTCGTCCAAGCGAACTAGACGACAACGGTAGGGAACCATGATGACGGCAATCACACTCGACGGGGTCAAGACCGCGTCAGACATCAAGGCCGAGCTGCGGGACCGCATCGCCGCCCTGCGCTCGCACGGCGTCGTTCCCGGCCTGGCCACCCTGCTCGTGGGCAACGACCCCGGTTCGGAGACCTATGTCGCGGGCAAGCACCGCGACTGCGCCGAGGTCGGCATCGAATCGCTGCGCATCGACCTGCCCGGCTCGGCGACCAGCGCCGACGTGCGTGCGGCCATCAACGACCTCAACAACACCCGTGAGGTGACCGGGTACATCATCCAGCTGCCGCTGCCGGTCGGCCACAACGAGAACGCCATGCTCGAGCTGATCGACCCGTCGAAGGACGCCGACGGCCTGCACCCGACCAACCTTGGGCGTCTCGTGCTCGGTATCGAGGGCGAATTGCGCTCACCGCTGCCGTGCACCCCGGCCGGAATCGTCGAGCTGCTGCGCCGCTACGACGTGCCGATCGTGGGCAAGAAGGTTGTCGTGGTGGGCCGCGGCCTCACCGTCGGGCGCCCGCTCGGCCTGTTGTTCACCCGCAAGGGCCTCGATGCGACGGTCACCTTGACCCATTCGCGCACGGTCGACCTCGCCGGCGAGGTGCGCCGCGCCGACATCGTCGTGGCCGCCGTCGGCGTGCCCCACCTGATCCAGGCCGACTGGATCAAACCCGGTGCCGCCGTGCTCGACGTGGGAATCACCCGAGTGGCCGACGAGGTCACTGGAAAGGGCCGCCTGATCGGCGACGTGCACCCCGACGTTGTATCGGTCGCTGGGCACCTGTCGCCGAACCCGCGCGGCGTCGGGCCGATGACCCGCGCCATGCTGCTCTCCAACGTGGTCAAGGCTGCCGAGCGGTCCCTGCTGGCGTAGCGAGCAGATTCCGAACGGCGCGCTCGCCCCGCCAGACCAACTCAGCCGAGTCGTGAGAGCTCTGTGGTGGCTGCGTTCGCGACATACCGGGCGATCTCGAGGGCGCTTGTGGCGGCCGGTGACGGCGCGTTGAGCACATGGATTTGGCGCGGCGCCTGCTGGATGATGAAGTCGTCGGCGAGTGAGCCGTCTGGTCGGATGGCCTGTGCTCGCACTCCAGCACCGGCCCGCACGATATCGGCGCGGGTGATTTGCGGCACGAGGCGGGCCAGGCTGGCGGCAAACAACAGTTTCGAGAATGATCGGGCGACCTCCTGCGCGCCGGTCCGAACGTTACGCCGTGCGAGATTCATAAAGCCCGGGTAGGTGATCGCATCGAGGGTGTCGCGCAGATTCATTTGGCCCCAGGTATAGCCCTCACGAGCCAGGGCCAGTACGGCGTTGGGCCCGGCGTGTACGGACCCGTCGACCATTCGAGTGAGATGAACGCCCAGAAAAGGCAGCGAAGGATCGGGAACCGGGTATATCAGCCCGTTCACCAGGTGGCGTCGCGGTGCACGAAGCTCATAGTATTCCCCGCGAAACGGAATGATTCGTACCTCGGGGATCAGCCCGGCGAGCAGCGCGATGCGGTCGCTGTGTAGTCCGGCGCAATTGATCAGCAGGTCTGCCCCCACGGCGCCAGAGGGATGCTGCACAATGACGTTCCGGGCGGTGACCGTGATATCGGTAACGGGAGTGTCGAGCAGTAGCTCGGCATCGTTGGTTTGCGCCAGTCGGGCAAGAGCATTTGCGACGGCGACGTAGTCGATGATCCCGGTACCTTCGATGCGCAAGGCAGCGATGGCGCGAACATGGGGTTCATAGTCGAGCGCTTCCTCTGCCGTGATGAGGCGGGCCACGACACCGTTGGCAAGCGCCGTCTGGTGCAGGGCGTGCAGACGAGGCAGGTCGTGAGCGGTGACGGCGACGATGAGTTTTCCCGTTCGTCGGTGCGCGATGCCGTTGTCAGCGGCGAACTGCAGCATCGACCTATTTCCGGCTTGGCACATGCGCGCTTTCATCGAGCCCGGTAGGTAGTACGGGCCGGCATGCACGACGCCGGAGTTATGACCGGTCTGATGTGTCGCCCAGCGCGACTCCTTCTCAAAGAGCGTGACCTGGGCTCCTAGCCGGGCCAGCCGTTCCGCAACAGCCAAACCGACGATACCTCCACCGACGATCGCAACGCGACGGTTGAACATGATGCCTCTTTCGCGCGTCGGGCAGCGCAGCCAGGAGACCCCAGAGGAGCCGATCCGGAGGCGTCCGGATCATCGGCTGTAACTGACGAACACTTGAGTGTGTCATGTCTCGGTGAACTTCGACGCACCCCTGTTCGGGGGTATGCGCTCATGCGGGGCACTATGCCAAAGTTCATAAGTGAGTAATGTTCGACTTGTCGCCAACTGCATGCGGCGGTTGCCCACGCGTCACAGTCATGAGGTTGTTCCCGCGTAACGAAGCGACGGGGCCGCTGCTCCAACTTCCCCGCACACAACTCGACAAGGTGGCACTTATCATCGCAAAGCTTCGAATCGCCGTGATTGGCGCCGGATACTGGGGTCCGAATCTGGCCCGAAATTTCGATGCCAGCCCGGACTGGGACCTGGTCGCCGTGTGCGACCGTGATCGGGAGAGAGCCCAGCTCGTTGCGGATCGACATGGCGGTGTTCGGATCGTCACCGCGCTCCCTGAACTTCTTGCCGCCGACGATATCGATGCGGTGGCGATCGCCACACCGGCGGCTACACATCATGAGATCGCCTGTGCCGCTCTCGCGGCGGGAAAGCACGTCATGGTGGAAAAGCCGCTGGCTGACACCTCTGAACGCGGCGAAGACATGGTGCGGACGGCCGCTGCCGCGGGTCTGATTCTTATGGCTGACCACACGTACTGCTACACGCCGGCGGTGCTGAAAATGCGGGAACTCGTGAGCGAAGGCGCCCTCGGGGATATTCTCTTCGTCGACTCGGTTCGGGTGAACCTGGGGCTGATTCAGCCCGACGTCGATGTGTTCTGGGACCTCGCCCCGCATGACCTGTCGATCATGGACTTTGTGCTTCCCGGCGGGTTGCGGCCACTTTCGGTGACCGCGCACGGAGCAGATCCGCTCGGCGCGGGCAAATCCTGCGTCGGATACTTGATTCTTCCGCTCGAGGGTGGTGCGATCGCGCACGTGCACGTCAACTGGTTGAGCCCGACGAAGATTCGCCAGATGATTATCGGCGGCACGAGACGCACCCTGATCTGGGACGATCTGAATCCGCAACAGCGCATCAGCGTCTACGACCGCGGTGTCGACCTGAACCTGCAAGCCCTGCATGACGACAACCGAACGGCCTCGACGGTCTCCTACCGACTCGGTGACACCTGGTCTCCCGCCCTGCCGGAGCGCGAAGCCCTCGGGGCGATGGCGGCCGAGTTCGCTGCCTGCATCCGGGAGAGGCGGGCACCGATCACCGACGGGGAGTCCGGTTTGCGGGTGCTTGCGGTGCTTGAGGCTGCGAGTCGCAGTCTGGCCGGCTCGGCTGCCGCAGAATCTCTAGCTCCAAAGAAGCGGGAATTGATTGGAGAAGCACTGTGACCGAGCTGACCGGGGCGAATGTGCTCGTAACTGGCGGTGCCGGCACAATCGGCTCATCCATCGTCGACCAATTATTGCTTACGGAGGTAGCGCACATCGACGTGCTCGACAACCTCGTTCGCGGTCGAGCGGCGAACCTCGCGCGCGCGCTCGCATCCGGTCGGGTCACGTTGATCGAAGGGGATTTGCGGGATCGCACACTCGTACAGGAGGTTACGGCGGGAAAACGCCTGGTCTTTCACGAAGCTGCCATTCGTATCACCCAGTGCGCCGAGGAGCCGCGACTCGCGCTGGAAGTGCTCGTCGACGGAACGTTCAACGTATTGGAGGCCGCGGCAGCGTGCGGCGTGGAAAAAGTCGTCGCAGCGTCCAGCGCGTCCGTGTACGGTCTTGCCGACCAGTTCCCCACCCCGGAACTGCACCACCACGAGAATAACGACACCTTCTACGGCGCTGCCAAGTCGTTCAATGAAGGCATGCTGCGCAGCTTCAAAGCCATGAACGGGTTGGACTACGTAAGCCTGCGCTACTTCAACGTGTACGGTCCGCGGATGGACGTGCACGGGGTGTATACCGAGGTGCTCGTGCGGTGGATGGAACGGATTCAGGACGGCCGCTCGCCCCTGGTGTTCGGGGACGGCGCCCAGACCATGGACTTCATCTTTACGACGGATATCGCCCGCGCCAACCTGCTCGCGGCGACGAGCGAAATCGGTGAAGGCGTCTATAACATCGCCAGCGGAACGGAAACCAGCCTGTTGGAACTGGCTCACGGGCTGCTCACAGTCATGGGCTCGGATCAGGGTGTGGAGCACGGACCGGACCGGGCGGTCAACGGTGTGTCGCGACGACTGGCTGATGTCTCCGCTGCCCGCGCCGACTTCGGCTTTGTAGCAGAAGTCGAGCTCGCAAAGGGGCTTCGCGAGCTCGTCGACTGGTGGACGCCGTTGCGGGAAGAGATCGCCGCGAGCCGTACCCTGGTGCGATCATGAGTCGGATCAACGTCATGAAACCCTGGTTGGGCTCCGAAGAAGTGCTTGCCGTGACCGAGGTCATCGAGTCGGGATGGGTGGCGCAGGGCCCGCGGGTGGCCCGCTTTGAAATCGAGTTCGCCGCACAGATGCAGGCCGGTTTCGCCGTGGCAACTTCAAGCTGCACGAGCGCGCTGCACCTGGCTCTCATCGTCGCCGGCATCGGCGCAGGCGACGAAGTCATCGTTCCGTCCTTCTCCTTCATCGCCACCGCGAACGCTCCCACCTACGTGGGTGCCCGACCCGTCTTTGCCGATGTCGACCTGACGACCGGCAACGTGACGGCGCAGACGGTGGCGGCGGCGGTCTCCGCCCGGACCAGGGCCATCATCATCGTCGATCAGGGCGGTGTGCCGGTTGATCTCGTTCCACTGCGGGAACTGTGCGACCGGCTAAACATTGTGATGATCGAAGACGCGGCGTGCGGCGCCGGATCCACCTACCACGGGCGTTCCGTCGGTGCGGGCGCCGATATCGCCACATGGTCGTTTCACCCGCGGAAGCTGCTGACCACCGGCGAGGGCGGAATGCTCACCACGAACAATCGGGATTGGGCGGCCCGCGCGCGTCGGTTGCGGGAACACTCGATGAGCGTATCAGCGAGCGACCGCCAGGGGAGTCTGCTGGCGTCGGCGGAAGTCTATGCGGAGGTCGGTTACAACTATCGGATGACCGACCTGCAGGCGGCCGTGGGAATCGTGCAGCTAGGAAAGCTATCCGAGATAGTGCGCCGCCGCCGTGAACTCGCCGAACGGTATGCGGACGTTATCGCCGGCATCCCGGGCCTGCGCGCTGTCGCCGATCCAGAGTGGGGAACAAGTAACTTCCAGTCGTTCTGGATCGACGTCCAGCCGGATTTCGCCCTAGACAGGGAGGGGGTTCTTGTCGCGCTGGCAAACGCTGAGGTCTCGGCACGCCGGGGCATCATGGCAGCGCACCGCCAGCCGGCCTACCGTGACCGGCACGACCGCGACGTTCTGCTTCCGGTGACCGAGTACCTCACGGATCACACCCTGATCCTTCCGCTCTATCACGACCTGACCCTCGCGGATCAAGACCGGGTCATCGACACGCTCATGGTCGCGGCATCCGCTCAGAAGAGTGGCGCAGCATGAACGCGAGGTGGCATGCCTGAGCTGCTGCTCATCGGGGCCAGCGGGCTTGCCCACGAGGTTCTGAGCGTGCTGCACGAGAACGGCGACCCGCGTTCCGTGTTCGTCGTAGACGACCAGGCGGCACTCACTGGGACATCGCTCGCTGGCGCGCTCGTCGTCGGTGGTTTGGCGCAGGTTGCGCACCATCCCACTGCCCAGCTGCTGGTGTGCGTAGGAAACGGCGCGGCCCGTTCCGACCTCGTCGAACGACTGACCGGCCTGGGTATCACGCCGGATCGGTATACGACAGTCATTCACCCCAGAGCGACGGTACCCGCCTCCTGCCGGGTAGGTGTGGGTAGCATTCTGCTTGCCGGCGTCGCGCTCACCGCTGACGTGCTTGTGGGCGACCACGTCGTGGTCATGCCCAACGTCACGCTCACCCATGGAAACCGCGTGGAATCGTTCGCGACTCTGTGCGCCGGCGTCGCCGTTGGTGGCGACGTGCACATCGGCGTCGGCGCCTACATCGGCATGAACGCCAGCATCAGGGAGCGAATCAGGATTGGTGCAGCCGCCGTGATCGGTATGGGGGCTGCGGTGCTAGCAGACGTGCCTTTCCAGGAGACCTGGATTGGAGTCCCGGCACAACCGATGCTCGCGACCGCGCGGCTGGCCCGTTCGGGAGCCGGCGTACGGGGACAACGTGGCTAGCGACGCGCCGGACGATATCCATCGACGTCCGCTCAGTCACGGGGTTAGCTGGAGCTTCGGGAACACCCTAGTGACGAAGATCGCCGGGATGATGATCACCATCTTCGTAGTGCGCATCGTCTCGCCGTACGACTTCGGCGTCTTCGCTGTGGCCCTGGTCGTCTACGTCATCGTCTCCGCGCTGTGCGAACTCGGATTGTCGTCCTGTATCGCGCGGCGTGACGTGGAACTGGCAGACGCCGCATCGGTCGTGACGGCCTTGTCAATGATGAGCTCATTCACCCTGGCTACAGCGATGTTCTTTGCCTCCGCTCCGATCGCGGCAGCTCTCGGAGCTCCAGAAGCTCAGACGGCCATTCAGATTCTCGCGATACCCATTCTGCTCAGTTCGTTCACCGCGGTGTCGTCGGCAATCCTGGTGCGGGACTTCCGTCAGGGGCGGCTCTTCGCTGCGACCGCAATCGCGTTCATCCCCTCCAACGCCGTGCTGATCATCCTCGCCCTGCACGGCGACGGCGCGCTGGCCTTCGCCTGGTCCCGAGTGGTTGGTGTGGTCATTTCGGGTGCGGTGGTCATAGCCAGCACTCGTCCCTGGTACGGGCCGCGCTGGAACAGCGCGCAGGCTGCCAAGGTGCTTAAATTCGGCGTTCCGCTCGCTGGCGCAAACTTTTTGAACTATATGTTACTGAATGCGGACGCCGCCTTTATCGCTGCTTTGGCCGGGCCCGCCCTTCTCGGCATATACACCCTGGCTTTCAGCGTCGCGTCCTGGTCGACGTCGATTCTCGGCGGGACGATTAACAGTGTCGCCATGCCCGCCTTCTCGGCATTGCGACGGGATCCTGAGCAGTTGAGAGAGGCGCTGCTGCGGTGGTCGCGGGTGGTGGCCCTCGCAGCTCTTCCGGTTAGCGCCCTGACCGTGGCGCTGTCGGCTGAAATCGTTGAAGTGCTCTACGGGGCGAAGTGGTCTCCTGCGGCGCCCGTATTGGCGATTCTGGCGGTGTACGGAGGAATCTTTGTCCTGACCTTGCTGCTGTCAAATCTTTTGGTGGGGATCGGCCGGACCGGTCGTGTTTTCCTTATTCAGGCGGTGTGGCTGTTGGCCCTGCTGCCGGCCATTGCGGCGGGTGTTGCCGTGCTGGGTGTTCGGGGCGCGGCGATAGCGCACGTCGTGGTGATCGTCGTCGTCGTCATCCCCATGTATATGTGGGCGCTGGGCCCCGTGCTGGATTCCGTGCCCCGGATACTGGGCAAGGCCGTCGGTGCACCCCTGCTGGCCGCAACCCTCGCGGCCGGAACAGCATATTTAGCCATGGCCTCGTTTGAGGGACACCTGCTGCGACTAGCCGTGGGCGGAACTACTGGGCTGGCCGTCTATCTGGTTGCCGCTCTGCCGATGATGCGGAGTTACCTACCAGCAGGAATACTGGCTCGCCTCTCGCTCTATCTCGCCTTTCACAGCTGGGTGCTTCGGGGTTTACAGGGAAAGTGGGCCAAATCGTGAGCGGAATGCCAGCTTTTCGACCGGAGTCAGCTGGGGTGGCTCGCCCGCGATTGGCCTTCTTTCGGTGGACACGAGCCGGATTGCCCGCCTTTCTGCAAGCTCACGTGCAGGAGCAACGCCGCAGCCTCGAGCAGTTCTTCGAAGTGGTCGTCATCGACGCGGACTGCGACTACGACGAAGTATGCACGCGAATCCGCCCTGACCTTTGCCTGTTTGAATCCGGCGTGTACGCGGGGACTCGGGTGATTTACAACACCGCTACTCATCCGGGAATACCAAAATTAGGGTTTCTCCACGCCGACGCCTTTGATTCCTCCCGCGCGGCTTTCGTCGCGGATATGGCGCGCTGGGATGTGCACTGGTTCGTCACGACTTCCATGGCGATGGCTGAGTACACGCCCGAAATCGCCGGGCGACTGTTCGTCTGGCCCAACGCCATCGACCCAGCTGTGTTCCGTGACTACGGTTTGACCAAGAATGTTCCCGTGTTGCTCACCGGTAGCCAGGCAAGCCACTACCCTTGGCGGAATGCCGTGAGTCGTGCTCTCGTTCCCGAATTCATCACCATGAATACGCCCCACTTCGGGTGGAATTCGGAATCGGCCACGGGGCGCATGCTCATTGGTGAGGGGTATTCCCGCCTGCTCAATGCGAGCAGTTTTGCTCCGACCTGCGGCACCATAGCCCAGGACGTCGTTCGGAAACATCTGGAGATTCCGGCCTCCATGACGTGTCTGGTTACGGAACGAACAGCATCCATTGAAGCCTTCGGCTTTGCTGACATGGTGAATTGCGTCTTTGCGGACGAAAATGATGTTGTCGACAAGCTCAGTCACTTGCTGGACAATCCCCACGAGCTGGACCGGATCACCCGAGCGGGGCACCGGCTGGTGCATGATCACCACACACTGGCCCACCGCAGCCAAATCATGCAGTGGTTCGAACTCGTCCAAAGTCACGGCACGCAGATAGAGATCGCCCAGCAGTGGCCGAACGGTGCGCTGAGCCTCGCCGCCCGGCCTCGGCACTCCCCGGCGGCGAGCCGCCCCGGTCGGGACCGACAGCTGATCAGTAACGGGTGGAGCGCCCTGCAGCGTGCGGACTATGCGACGGCACAGCGTGAATTTGTGCGCTGCCTGAGCTATTTCTTTATTCCGGAAGGTGCAATCGGCCTCACCTACACGTCTCTCCTGCAAGGCGACTGGCGGGCCGCGCACGACTGGCTCTCCCGGCTGCAGATTGCGGTCCTGTCCCACCACCAGTCGGCAGAACCCGACCCGGTGCACTGGGCGTTCGAAATTCGGGTCGCCCTGTGTCGTGGCGACGTGCACTCCGCAACCGCCGCCGCCCTGATGTACCCTGCCATGCTGCATCCGGAATTGGACCGGATGCGTGCCATCGTCGCCACACTGACCGGCCAAAACCGCGAGACGGGTCCCCAGGCCGGGGCGCAGAGGCGGTACTCAATCAGTCCCGTCCCCTCGCTCTGCCTGGCCGATTGGCACGAACACCTGCTGGTCATGCTTCAGGCCTGTGGTCAGCCTGATCTGGCCACCCGGCTGGGGCTATCAGACAGCGCACGCCGGTCGCTCCCCGCCGTACGGAGGGGTGTCACCTCACCGCGAGCACATCATCGGCTTGCTGTGCGCATGTCGCGCTTAAAAAGGGGCAGCACTCTCGCGCCGGTGGAAAGATGGTTGCGCGCTCGGCTGTCTCCGTATAAGCAGCGGGTGACCGGCACCGGCTGGTCCCGCTACCTGCACGGTTTCGTGCAGGGCGAACCCGTGACGCGCGCAGCCATACTTCTCGGCAGCGATTCTTGGAGCAGGTCCAGCCGTGCCGTACAGCGCGGCTTGCTCGACAACCCTGCCGTCACCGAGGTTTCTGTACTCGACACGCCGCGGCAGAGGCCCGCCGAACTCGTTCGACAGCACAGTCAGGAGAAGCGTTTGATTTTCGTCGCGAAAAGCGCCAGCGCTCTGATCGACGACATCGGCGTGCTGGACACGGCGACAACGGTAATCCTCGAAGGAACCGATGCACCTGCTGGGTACCGAATTTTCGCAGAGCTGACCACGGCTCGAGGGTTTCGAATTGTTGACCAGCGACCGGAGTGGGGCGGCGGCATTGTTGTGCTGCGCAGCTCGCCCGAAGGATACAAAAATAGACCACAATCACCAGATCAGAACGGACCGTCACTGTGACCTACACCGACCAGATTCCTCTCCCGGTACCACTGGTAGACCTCAGCTTTCAACACGCGCTGATTAAAGACGAAGTGCAGGCAGGTTTTGATCGCGTGATGGCCAACGGAAGTTTCATTCTCGGCCCCGAGGTGGAGAGATTCGAGGCGGCCTTTGCTGCCTACTGCGGTGTCGACCACGTTCTCGGGGTTGCCAACGGCACCGATGCGCTCGAACTCGTCCTGCGTGCAGCCCAAATCGGGCTGGGCGACGAGGTCATCTTGCCCGCCAACACGTTCGTGGCCACCGCGGAGGCAGTGCTGCGAGCGGGTGCCATTGTGAAGCTGGTTGACTGTGACGAGGACTTTCTTATCGATCCTGAAGCGGTGCGATCGAACATGTCGGCGCGTACCCGGGCTGTAATCGGGGTGCACCTCTACGGACAGATGGCCCCGATGGAACTCCTGCGTCGAGCTGGAGGCCCCGACGTCTTTCTCGTTGAAGACCTGGCACAAGCGCACGGGGCAACCAGGTTCGGCGCACGCGCCGGCAGCCTGGGCGATGCCGGTGGAACCAGCTTCTACCCCGGTAAGAATCTCGGTGCCTACGGAGACGGCGGTGCGGTGCTTACAAACACCCAACGCGTTTCCGATATGGTGCGAGCCCTGCGCAACCACGGCGGAACCAACCGATACGAGCACCGGTTCCCCGGGCTGAACTCTCGATTGGATGGACTTCAGGGGGTCGTCCTGTCGGCGAAGCTTGCTCGACTGGACGGATGGAATCAACTGAGGCGGGATGCTGCGCGATACTATGACGACCTACTGCAAGCGATGCCTGAGGTTGTCGTTCCACGCGTGGTCGAGGGCAACGAACACGTCTATCACCTGTACGTGGTTCGGGTGCCAAATCGTGACCGTATTGTCAATCATCTTACGGGGCTGGGAATCAGCGCGTCCGTGCACTATCCGGTACCCGTGCACCTTCAGCCCGGGTTCTCCGACCTTGGTCTGCCCCTGGGAACTTTTCCGGTTGCGGAACGCCTGTCGAATGAGATCATGTCCCTCCCGATTTTCCCCGGCATCACGAACGAGCAGCAGGACCGCATTGTGGCTGCGCTACAGAACGCCCTGGTCCTGCATCGACAGCCGGCAGTTCTGCGCGCGGCGGGCTGAAGTGAAGACCGCAAAACTCCACGCAACGCGCCGGGTGAGGGCTCCGAGGGTGCGTCAGACACCCATCCGGATGCCACGGGTGAGCGTTGTGATCACCAATTACAACTACGAGCGGTACCTCCGACAGGCGGTAGACAGTGCGCTCAGCCAGCGCGGCGTGGCTGTCGACGTCGTCATTGTCGATGACGCATCATCGGATGGTTCGGTGCTGCTGGCCGGGAGCCTTGTCGCAGCCGATCCACGAGTCACGCTGGTCGCCCGTACACAGAACGGCGGACCAGCCAGTGCCTTCAACGATGGTCTGGCGCAAACCACCGGGGAGTTCGTCGTTAGGCTCGATGCCGATGACATGCTGACGCCGGGCTCGATTGCTCGTGCCGCTGCCCTCGCCGAACAGTTTCCCGGCGTAGGCCTGGTGTACGGGCATCCGGTGCATTTCGCGGAACCCATGGTGCTGAGGCATCGAGACCAGGCTCGGAGCTGGACCGTCTGGCCGGGACGTAGCTGGCTGGAACGTAGATGCCAGGTGGGTCATAACTGCATCACGTCACCCGAAGTCTTGATGCGTGCAAGCACCCTGCGTTCAGTCGGCGGCATGCGTTCCTTGGCGCACACTCATGACCTGGAACTGTGGTTGAGGATGGCTCGTGCCTCTGACGTGGGGTGGGTAGGCGGCGCCGATCAAGCCTGGCATCGTGAGCACTCCGGCAGTCTCTCCGCCCGGGAGGTCGATGTCAAACGTGATCTGGAGGAACGAGCCAGCGCATTCAGCACGCTGTTCACTGACGGTCTGGGTGATACTGCCCAAAACGAGCGGTTACTGCGAATCGCGCGCGCCACTCTGGCCAACGAGGCGCTTACCCGAACCACTCAGGCCTATTCGGCCGGCCGTGGGGCTTCCCCGGAAACTGACTGCTACCTGCACTATGCCCGGGGGATCCACGCCGATCTCGACAGCTTGCCGCAAGGGAGAGCACTTCGTCGGGCGCAGAGGCTGGGGCCGGTCAAAGCTCGCTACTCACCCAACCTGCTCGCCCATGCCGTCAGGCATCGTGCCGCGCTTGTCATCGGTCGGTATCGCTGGCGATCGACGGGCGTATGACAACGGGAGCAATCGTCTTCATCGCCGGCACCCGGTGGGACTCAGTGGCGGGAACCGATCGCCGACTAATGACCGCGCTGGGCATCGTTTTTCCGGTGCTGTGGGTTGATCCACCGTTCTCGGTGCTGACCCGTCGACGCGGCGGCGGAACGGAGCATAACCGCGAAGGCATGTCTCTCGTGTCACCCGGTGTCACCCGGCTTCAGACTCGAACCTGGCCGGGCGCGTCGCGGCCGGGCATTCGGCGAGCCACCACGGTCATTCTCGAGCGGCACATCCGCTTGGTGGTGCGAAAACTGCGGCTGGAGGTGACTGCCGTGATCGTGGCATCACCGCGGCAACGGTTTCCGCGCCGCATCGGCGGTACCCGTTTGCTCTACGTCACCGACGATTGGCCGTCGGGGGCGACCCTGATGGGGCTGTCTGCAGACCGGATTGAGAGCGATCTCGAACGAAACATTCACGATGCACACGTCACGGCGGCGGTGTCCCCGGACCTCGCCTCCCGACTCGCCGACACCTACGCGGTTACGGTCGAGGTGCTGGCGAATGGCTGCGATCCAACCAGCTACGAGTCGCACGGTTCTGTTCGCACACCCGTCGCGGGCCTGATCGGACAGCTAAATGAACGCCTGGATCCAGAGATACTGGAAGCGGTGCGGGCAGGGGGGACCGAGATTATCGTGGTCGGACCGCGCGCCGAGCGCACTGCCGTGACTCGTGCATTCCTCGACCGTTTTCTGGGGGCGAGCGGAGTGACCTGGCATGGCGAAGTGCCTCAAGCCGAGCTGCCGGCCCTGCTCGCACGCATGGGGGTGGGGCTCACCCCCTATACCGACACGGTCTTCAATCGCGCTAGTTTTCCACTGAAGACCCTGGAATATTTGGCAGCGGGGCTGCCGGTCGTGTCGACGGATCTGCCGGCGGTGCGGTGGCTCGATACGGATCTGATCGAGGTCGGAATGGATCCGGCCGATTTCGCGCACCGGGTGCGCAGCATGCTCTCCCAACCCGAAAATGTGGCCGAAACTGCCAGGCGCATCGCTTTCGCCCGACAACATAGTTGGAATGCTCGGGCTCGGCAGTTGCTTGATCTTCTTGTTTCGGGCGCACGGGCGTGAGGGAATGGAGTATGAGAATATATCACAATCTGTCTGCTCGCCGCCGCCGGTGGAAAGTCGTCGCGGTCTCGTCTGCGCTCGTCGTTGCTGTCGGGCTGCCCATCGTGCTGCTGGGCACGTCGAAGGCCGACACAGTCGAACCGGTGCGGTCCGACTCGGTGCAGCCGATCTCGGGAGCCTTGGCTCTGCCACGCATTCCGTGGGAGGGCGGACCCGCCTACTGGGATAATTTCGAGAAGGCGCAGGCTGCCGGTTGGAGCGACCCAAACTTTTTTCCCATCGTGTCCTGGTTCGGAAACTTTAGCTCTGATGCTGAAGTGCAATACGACAAATCGTTGGGCATAAACACCTACAGCGGCATGTGGGATGGCACCCCTTATCACCTGTTCGCCGACAACGGCGTGTTCTGGATCGGCGGCAAACTGAATGACAGTTTCACCGACGACAGTGCAAACTGGGTGGGTCGATTTCTTGACGATGAGGTCGACGGCCGGTTCACCCCGGCAGAGGGACAAGCGCACCTGCAAAGAATCGTCGATGACATTCCCAATGACGGCCGGTTCAAGTACGCAAATTTCACCCAGATGGTGGTGGCGACAGACCTCGACCAGCGCGTCGCGCAGCAGTATGTGAACGGGTATACCGATGTCGTCTCGGTCGACATGTATTGGTACACGATTCCCTATTGTGACTGGCAGCCTTATCGGGACGCCTACCTCGAACCGGTGCAGCAGTCCAACTGCCGCACGGCGTCGAGCTACGGAAAGATTGCCACCGGGCTAACACGGCAGGATGCCGCCGACGGCCACATGCAGCCCCGCTGGCAGTGGGTGGAAAACCTTAATGGCGGTCCACCCGAAGCGCCGCCAACGAACAACATCAACCCGGGCCAGCTCAAGGGCGCGGTGGTGAGCTCCATAATTAACGAGGCCCGCGGAATTGCCTATTTCAACCAGAGTCTGGGCGGGTCGTGTCAGACGGCTAATGCCTTCCGGCAATCGCAAGTCACTCCGGAATTTTGCGGAAATGCCCAGGTCGAAGCCGTAAAAGAAGTGAATGCACAAATTCACGCGCTGGCCAGCGTCATCAACACCCAGTCGTACGAGTACTCTTTCGGTGCCGAGCTGGACACTATGCTCAAGAGCCACGACGGATATGCCTACGTTTTCGCAATGATCGACGGATCATCGGTGCCGGGTGATCGCACCTTCAAGCTGCCCTCGAGTGTGCACGGGTCTTCGGCTGCTGTGGTGGGCGAGGGACGTACCCTCTCAATTGATCTTGCCGGGCGATTCCGCGATACTTTCGCCGAGGAGTACAGCTATCACGTTTACCGCGTCAAGATCGATTGAGCGGATTCCGGTACCCGGGCACTCGAGAAAAGTCGAAGTGCGGCACCGCAGAGGCCCAGAAGAAGAAACAGCATTCCCGCTGACATCGGGAAGGATAGTCCGTCAAAGAAGGCCATCATGATGGCCCCGGACAGGGTGGACGCGAGCAGGGCCAGTGCTAACTGGCGGTCGATCCGCGTGGTCGCACGCTCGCGAGCCAGACCGGCGGAGACGAGCGCGGTGGTCACAAGCGTGAGAAAAGCGAGGAGCCCCAGGATGCCGAGTTCGATGGTCAGCAGCAGGTATTCGTTGTCGAAGATGTGATAGCGGGCCAGGAGCGTGCCGAACCCCTTCCCCACAAAGGGGAACCTGCTCACCAGCTCAACTGCGGCGTCGTAGCTGCTCATGCGGGAGAGGGTACTCGGGTCCGCCGCGATTCCCGTGAAGAGCCCGCGGATTGTTCCTAGCAGGCCAGGCACCAAAACGGCGATCATGCCGGCAAGTGTCACGCCCAGAGAACCGAGAACCAGCCGAGCCCGCCCGGAGAAGCTGGGGAAGAGCACAACCAGGCCAACGACGAGTCCGACCAGTTCCGACCGAGAGACCGAGAATACCGAGGCGACGGCTATTATCGCAGCCGGAAGCCAGCGTGCGATCAGGGTACGAGTCCTGTCTTCCAGTGCCAAAACGATGGCGAGGGGAAACGTCAGGCAGAGCACCACACCGTATTCCAAGGGCTGGCTGGCGGTCGCCGTTGCTCGGGTGAAACCGCCGCGGGAGTCCAGAACTGCGAGGTCTGAACTCATTCCAGGGATGGAGATCCAATCGATCAGGGGATTTCCGGTGAGAAACTGGGCGATCCCCACGACAGCCAGAACAGCCACCGCCCAGGTGATGCGTCGCAGGAGTCGGTGCAATGCCTCGACCGTGCGTAGGCCGTCATTGGCTACAAGCAGAATTCCGGCCCACGCCGCCAGGCGCAGCATGCCGTTGTCTGCCGGATTTATTTCGTCCGCTGGAAGCCCCCGCAAGAGCGCGGTGGAGTAACTGAGTGCGCCGATGATGAGCAAACCGAAGACGGCGAGTCGAACGGGCTGCGGCCGCCAGCCCGATTGCGCGTGGCGCTGCACCTGCGACCAGCACCACCACATTCCAGCAAGCAGGGCCCACAGGGATGCTGGCCGCCCGGCCGACCCGAGCGCGGTGAAGGTTAGGTTGGACGGCACCGCCAAGAGGAGCACAAGGTAAACCGTGAGCACGGTGAGCCCGTCGAAACCTCGATTCTGACCGTCCGTTCGCTGTCGGGAGATGCGCAGGATCGCGGCAGGCGAGGCGCTCACTCGCGGAAGCTGGCGGGCAGGCCGCGTTGCCGAGACAGGAGCAACCCGTCGATGAAACCCAACCCGAGCAGCGATAGTGCTACGCCGCCGACCGCCACCAGGGCCACCACCTGGAACTGATCCTTGAGCACAAGCACGCTGGTGGGCTCGCCGGTGAGTTGCAGTGCGTTGATCTGAGCCGTGGCCGGAACACCCGCTTGATTTTGGAGCGCGGTCAAGGTCTCGGAGATGGCCGTCTGCGCCCGGTCGAGCACGGCGGTCACGGCCGCATCGCTCGGCCCCGAAACGGATACCGTCATGAGCGGGCCGCTGGTTGCTGGGTCTCGAGCCACGGAGATCTCCGCGCCTGGATGGCCGAGCAGAATATCTTGTCGCACCGAGTTCGAGTTCATTGCTGCCACCAGAATCTCACTTGCCTGGCCGAGACCGCCGAGATAGAGGTAGGGGTTTCCCCCGACGGGAATGGTCTGTGTGCCCGGCATAAGCAAGATGCTCGCCGCGCGCTCATAGCTGGGGGGTACGGCGGAATACGCGGCGAAACACAGGGTCGCGGTGAGCGCGAGTGCCCCTAGCAACAGAAGCCAGCGGCGTGCCAGACTGCGCAGAAAATTGTTGAGGTTCATTTCGGTTGTACTTTCTGCGATATTCGGTCGATCGTGACGGCCAGGAATGCCGCCACTGCCAGGCCAACGAGGATGAGTGAAACCAGTGCCCGGGCGCGGGCATCGGTGGAGCTTCCGACATAGTTCGCAGTCGTCTCATTGGGCACCTGCTCGATGTGAATTGTGTCGACGACAGGCACGCCATTGCTCTGCTGCCGCTGCGCGACCAGGGCGGTGATGTGCGTGACTAGCCCGTCAACTGTTGCCGTGGCCCACTGCGGATCCGGTCCCACGGCGCGAACCGTGAGCACCGGATCTGGAAAGCTGTATTGCCACTGTCCGCCGCGGTTGGGCATGAGCACCTGATAGCCCTGATCGACCCCCGCACCGAAGAGGGGGGCGCCTTCGGCCAACCGATTAGTGGGGCGTCCGTTGTGTATCTCACTCTCAATGGCGGAGGCGAAACTGACAAGGGTTACCCTGCGCTGGTCGTTGAAAGGCGCGAGGGCAACATCTCCCGGGGCAACGAAGACAACCTGAACCTCGCTGTAGTAGGAGCCGTGCCGCGCGAGGGTGGCATACAGGAGACCGGTCGCTATGAGAACCACCATTACGACATACCACCGTCGGGCGAGAATCTGCAGCAGGTTGCGAGTCGTCAACGGACCCACCGAACGAACCGGAGTTTGATGTCGTCCAGTCCCGCCGTGCCGAAGAGCCGTACGGCCACCCATTTGACCCCGGCGCGCAGTGCCTCTCTCACAATTCTGGTTGGCACCGAGATCAGATGGTCGACCAGCATCCGCCGATGTGCGGGCACGGTGAGCACGTTGAGCTGCGCCCCGAATAAATGGGCGTAGGGCAGCGGAGAGACGAGTCGACCGCGCACCCGATTGCTGACGTTCGAGCCGTGCACCACCTGGAGCCAGCCGGGTGCGCCGTCGATTTCGATGACGGGCATGGACTCGCCCAAGCGGGTGTGCCAGCCGGCCCAGCAGGAAACGGGGTCGTCCCAGCTTTCCCACACAGAGCAGAAGGCATTGTGTGCATCCCGCCGCAGGTAGAGACCGTTCCGACTCACTATGAGGCCGCTCGTGAGGTAGACGGCAGCACGGTGCTGGGGGGCATCCGCTTGCTGCACTCGGTCCACGAAATCTGTGGCCAGGCCGTCGTCGTTGTCTAGATTGGTGGTGATAAGTACATCGCGCTCTCGACCCACGACACTGCGAATATCGGAAATGAGTTCAGCTCGGCTCACCGAGGAACGAAACACGGCCCGAAACACGCCGTCCGCCTGAAGGGCGTTCACATGTTTCCGAAGCCAGGCTGGACTTTCGGGATCGAAATAGATGATCCAAGTGAAGTTCTGGTTGGTCTGCGAGCGAACGGACGGAACGCAGTAGCGCTCGAACAGGATGATCCGCTCAGCCAGCCAGCCCTCCTGCGCCCGAATCACCCGTTCCGGTCCCGCGGACGGCAGGTTGAATCGGGTCAACAGCACGTGCTCGATGCTGGATGCTGCGGTCGGCCCGACATGCGCGGCGCCGGTCAAAGTCGCGTGAGGCAGGCCGTGCCAACGGCTGCGACGAGCCAGCACAGTGGCTGTATGGCGTTGGGCCGGTTGGTCCAGCCGCAGGCAGGCATGGAGCATGACCGCACCGCGAATCCAGGCGGCGTGCGCTGGCGTTCCCCAGACCTGCGCATAGCGCACACGGTTGACGGCCATCAGCGCTGTCTGAGCGTCTGATCCGCCCGATCCGCCCTGCCGGTGGCGAATGATGGCCGCCGGTTCGAACCAGACGACGGCCCCAGCGTGGCGGGCGCGGCGAAAATAGTCCGTTTCCTCTGAGTATAGAAAATAGCGTTCATCCCAATCCCCGAGGCGTTCAGCCAGGCTGCCATTGATGAGAAGGGCAGCGCCGGTGGCCCACTCCACAGGTCGGGGAAGTCGATAGTGTGACGCTCTGCGGTCGATCTCCGACAACCAGCCGGGTCGACGACCGAGCTGATTTCCGAAAAGAGCATCGCCAAAAGTGCGCGTTATGGACGGTTCGCGGCGGAGCGAGGCCTGGCGCACGCCGGCTAGGTCTTGCAGGAGAGGCACGACGATCCCCGCCCCGGTCTGCGCCATTCTGCTGTGGAGGGCGGCAATGGCGCCGGGCATCACCTCGACGTCCGGGTTGAGGATCAGTATTGCCCGTGAGGTGCCAATTGCGCGGCGGGCGATATTGATCCCGGCGGCGTAGCCGAGATTGCCCCCGCTGTGCAGCACGCGTACCTGCGAGTGGGCGGCCAGCTTGGTCAGGGTGTCGTCGGTTGAATCGTTGTCGACTACGACGACACGCAGGTGCAGGGCCGGAGCCCCAGCCTTCAGGCTCTGCAGCACGGCGTCGATTTCGGTTCCATTGTTGTACGT
Source organism: Cryobacterium ruanii (assembly GCF_004404055.1). Lineage (GTDB taxonomy): Bacteria > Actinomycetota > Actinomycetes > Actinomycetales > Microbacteriaceae > Cryobacterium > Cryobacterium ruanii. Next base: position 98,479 of record NZ_SOHK01000009.1, on the reverse strand, counting down.
GACGATGACAACATCCACGTCGACATCCCTTGCCACGCAGAGGCTTGCCCTCAGGGTCACAGCCACTCCCCGTTCGGACGGGGGCGCGTGCAGGACATGTTGGGCGTGTTCACGTGGTTTCCTTTGCCGGTCGAGCGATGGTCGAGAACATTTCGCCTGCTGGCGTCAGAATGCACTGAGCATTACTCATTTGATCTGATGCTCGAGGTTAGCGCTGACCGGGGGTATCGGCGACGCCCCCGAAGGGGGCGTGGTCGCCGCAGCGATGACGGCCTTTGCAGCCGCCGCTGGCACCACTACCGCTGGCACCACTACCGCTGGGACCACTACCGCTGGGACCACAACCGCTGGGACCACTACCGCTGGGACCACTACCGCTGGGACCACTACCGCTGCGACCACCACCGCTGGTACCACTACCGCTGGTGCCGATGGGATGGTTCCGCGCTGTTTGGAGCGGCTGGAGTCGTCCCGCTCCCAGAGGGGCAAAGACGTGCGCGCAGTCCAGGTATGGTTCAGGCGAGCTGCGAGCGTGAGCGCGCCGTACCAGCAAGCATCCACGGCTTCGGCCGGCCCTCGCACCGACGCGAGAATCGCCAAAACTCGTTCTTGCGTGGATCCGGCTGTGTCGAGCTCCACGACACCACGCCGCTGTCTGGTCAGCACCGCGAGCAGCCCGGCCGCGTGGCGTGGTGTCCGCACGACGGTCGGCACCGACGATAGCGTTCGCTTCTCCGATTCGGTGAACACGCTGTCGACGAACGCGTCGTCGGCGGTCAATTCTGGGAAGCGACCAAAACGGTCATGTCCAGCGGCGCTAAGCGCATACCCTCCGGCTCCCCAGAGCACAGCACTCGTATCCGGAATTCGCACGCGAGCCCGGTAGTAGCATCGAACGGGGAGCGAAGCCCCGGTCGTGTCGTAGGAAAAAGCGGGGCGTGCAGCCAGTATCGACGGCGAGCGCACTGCCTCGAACACGTCGAGCACTGCGCCGGGTGTGATCTCAATGTCAGCATCGAGATACAGACGAGGCCACGAGTGTGCGGCGTCATCGCCCACATTCATCGCGCCCGGTTTGGATGCATCGTCGATCTCGAGCACGACTACTCCGGCGAAGCGACGGGACAGCGCCGCCGTAGAGTCAGTGCATCCGTTACAGACAACGATGACCTCGACCTGGCCTTCCGCGGCCAGGCCGGCGAGCGAACCAAGGGTGCGCTCGATCACGCCAGCTTCATTGTGTGCCGGGATGATGATGGCACCGTGCCGGCTACCCGGTTCCAGGTTCCAGGGGGGGGTTGTGACCAAGGAAGGATGTGGTCCTATCCGCGACGGCAGTTTAACCCTGGAATAGACAGCGTCGGATTTGCTGGTGCGTCGAACCAGAAGGTAGGCGGCCGGACCATCGACGAGGTAGCGTGACGCGAGGCGGGTGGGCTCGATCGCCAGGCGCCAGGCCCATTCCAGACCGCGATTAACGACCCAGCGCGGAGCGCGACGAACTCGTCCGGCCAAAAAATCCACGACGGCGCCGAAGGCAAGTAGCACGGTCGCCCCCGTTTGTGGGCCGTGTTCGGCTATCCACAACTCCTGCCGTGGTTTTCCGAGCCCCACGACCAGCAAGTCGACATCGGCACTCTTGATCTCCGCAGCGAGGGCTGCCGAGCGCACCGGGTCTGATATGACCTCGCGACTTGGTGCCCAGTAACCGGCCACCCGCAATGTTGGCTGTGAGCGCGCGAACTCGGAGCGCAGACGTTGGTGGGTTTCTTCCATACCCCCGAGAAAGCCGACACGTACGCCTAAGTGCCCGGCTCGCTCCAGGATGGGTCCGATCAGGTCGCTGCCGGCGATACGTGGCCAGGGATGCCCTGTCAACCGTCGCGCGTGGGCGGCGAGCGGTGCTCCGTCGATCAGCTTGAGCCATTCGACCGGTGCTGAGCAGCTTTTGGGCGGTACACGGTCCAGGATTCCGGCCAGATGTGCACCGGTTCCGAAATGATGAACGTGATCGAGGTTGATTGAGGCCACCGCGAGTGGAGCTTCCGCTCTGTTGGTGAGGTGATTCGAAATGCGTTCCAGCGCATCCTGCATTTCCATCAGGTCGACCACCGACCCGCCCAGCACGATTCGTGAACCATTGACTGTCATCTGTAACTCCATTGGGGTCTGGCGCGCGGGGCGCACGGGGAGGGTGGATGCCCTGGGTCAGTTCACGGCCGCTTCCAAGAGCGCGCCGCCGAGTTCGAAATACCGGTCACCCGTGATTGGACAGACGAACCGGCCGTCGCCATCGTCGGTGAGCGGATTACCGCTGCGCCCCACCCAGCCGATGCGCCGAGCGGGCACTCCGGCGACCAGGGCGTAGTCGGGTACATCCCGGGTCACGACGGCGCCGGCAGCGACCATTGACCATCGCCCGATCGTCAGGGGGGCGATGCACACGGCGCGGGCACCGATCGAAGCACCCGTGCGCACGAACACGCCGACGGCATCCCAATCCTCAGCGGCTTTTCGTGTGCCGTCGACATTCACTGCCCGTGGAAATGTGTCGTTCGTGAATACCGCCGCGGGACCGACGAAGACGCCATCCTCCAAGCGGGCAGGTTCGTAGATCAAGGCATAGTTTTGTATTTTGCAGTTGTGCCCTACAACGACGCCAGGGCCGATGTACGCACCCCGCCCCACAACGCAATCTCGGCCGATAGCGGCGCGCTCGCGCACTTGGGCGAGATGCCAGATGGCCGTTCCTGATCCGATATCGGCTTGTTTGTCGACGTTGGCGGTGGCGGCGATGGTGGCGTGCGGGAACGCGGTTGCGGAGTCGGTCACGCGCTTGTCTGTTCGAAACGCGCGTTCGGTGCGAGGTTGCGGGCGGAAGGAACCAGTACTGGGGGGTAACTGGGTCCCGGGGATCGACGGTTTGACGCCTTCATGCAATCCCTGCAGTTCGGAGGAACAGGAGTTTCTGGAAGGCGCCAATCGGGCATTTTTCGGTGGATTCCCGCCGTGATACGTCCGGCTTGCGGTTAACTTGAGGTTTCCTCAAGTACCAGTGACTGCACAGTAGCGGGGTGGATGTGTGCGGCGGTACGACCCGTCCGGGGGCTGGTCGCGGTCAGCTCGATCCGCTATGATGCGCCAGCGCGTGCGCTTCGTCCCACGCCGCTTGCGGAATCGTCGACGTGCGCGCCGCTGCGACGAGCCGTTTGGGGCCAGAGAGTCGTTATGGTGGGCCGCGGCCCCACGATTGGTTACTGGGTCTGTTGGCTTCTGGGCGTGCTCGTCGTTGGCAGCGGGCTCGACGCGGCGGTCACCGGGCATCTCCCAAGGAGCCCCGCGGCCGCGGTCCGGTGATGAGCGCCATGGCGCATTCGAACGTGGTCAGGGCCGCCGAGCAGACCCCGCTGGCCTAACGGCGGCCTTGCGGCCTGAGCGGCTGGCCGTGACTGCCGTGATTTCAAACGGGTGGCGCAAAAGCAAGCTGCGGTGACCTAGCGTTTCCAGGTGGTGTCCTTGAGCTTGATTTTAGACGGCGAGGGTGAGTCCGGTGAGTCTTTCGGTCCGTGTGACGTAGCCGAAGGTTTGGTGCGGGCGTTTGGTGTTGACGTGGTGGATGTAGCTGATGACCTCAATGGTCGCTGATGAAATCGCATTATGACTATTGCGGCACGATAAGCCGCGGCGTTCAGTTGCCTGTGGCCGCCGTGGTTGGGTCGAAGTCTGCCAGCCGAAAAACTACAGCTGGGCGAGGGCGGCGCGGTGCAGCTCGGTGTGCTCGAGGTAGTTCTCCGCGTTGTGCCGGATACTTGCGATCTCGTCGTCGGTCAGCGGGCGTCGAACCTTGGCGGGAACGCCGGCTACGAGCGAGCCGGGCGGTACGACCATTCCGCCGAGCACGACGGCTCCGGCAGCGACGAGCGATCCGGTTCCAATGACGGCGCCGTTGAGGATGGTCGCGGCCATGCCGACGAGCACGTTGTCCTCGATCGTGCAGCCGTGCAGCACGGCGCCGTGCCCGACCGAGACCCCGGTGCCGAGGGTGAGCGCAAAGTCGGTGTCGACGTGGCAGGAGACGTTGTCCTGCAGATTGGAGCCGGCGCCGATGGTGATCGGCTCGAGCTCGGCACGCAGCACGGAGTTGTACCAGACGCTGGCCCGGTCGGCGAGGGTGACATTGCCGACAATGACAGCGCCGGGAGCAACGAACGCGGTCTCGGCGATTCTTGGAGCCGGCGTATTCGGCAGGGCAATGATTCGAGCGGCGCTGTCTGGAGTCATACGCGTCAGCCTACTGGCGGCATCCGTTGCCGTGCATCGACGATGGGGCGGCGCACCGTGTTTACTACAATCGAAACCACGGAAGGACAAAATATATGGGCGTGACATTGACTGTGAGCGAGCGCGAGACGGTGCGAGCAATCGAAGGGGATATTTTCGCTGCCGGCGACAACGTGGTGCATGACGTGCTCGCCGAACAGGTCAGTGCGCTTCTCGTCCTCGGCGTGTTTGACGATATCCGCGGCATTGAAGAGCTCGCCACACGCGTTGGATCAAGTTCACAGTATGCCCCGGGCGCCCTGGCACTGATTTCCGCCGACTCAGCCCTCACGTGCGAGCAGCGGGCATTCGCGGCGCTTGCCGCCGCGATCGGCTACCGCCGGGCCGGGGTACCAGACCGTAGTAATGCGCTCCTCGACGAACTGGCCAATCTGCGTGTCGGATGGCCGCACACCGAGGCGCTGGTTTTGCACTTGCAATCGATCAACCTGCTCGGGGCCAACGTTGCCGGACTGGAACGCGGAATCGCCCTAAGCCGTCGCGCCAACGCGATGATGCCGCACTCCGCCGGACTTATGCATGGACTCGCCCATCTGCTCCTGGAATACGGCATCTGGCACGATGGTGCAAGCTCGAAGCGCGATGCCACCTGGCGCGAAGCCCTTGAACTCGTCAATGGTGCCCTCGCCGAACGCGACTGGCCCAAGTTTCACTTCACGAAAGGGCGGCTGCTGCTGCGGCTCGGGGTATCCGAGCGGGAAATCTCTGCGGCCCTCGATGAACTGCGTCTGGCGGCCGATCAGGAGTCGCGCAGCGCCTTCGACTCCAATGAGCGTCGACTGCAGCACACGATTGAGCGGTCACTCGCCGAGATTCGTCGGGTTGTGCATGCCGGTGAGGTTGCGCTCGAGCGTCGCCTCGACGCCACGATCGACGAGTTCGCCGAGAAATCGGTCATGATGTCCCGGGAACTGGGAGAGAAAGTCGCGATCGAATCCCGGGCGGCGCAGAATCAGTCGATCACCGTGATCGGCTTCGTCACCGTGGGGCTGGCCATGCTGCCGCTCGCGACCGGCATGTTCGGATTCATCGAAACATCGGGTCTCTGGCAGGTTATGCTCGGCATGCTCGGATTTTCCGGCATCCTCTGGGGTGCGGTCTGGTTCGCGACCTGGAATCTGAATCGTGGCATGCATAAGGTCATCACGTCGATGCAGAATCTCGACGCTGAACGGTCAGAACGCCGATGAGTAGCTGGTCAAGCACCTGGCAGGTCGCGACAGTCGACGTGCCGCTAACCGGCAAGAACCACGATGCCTGGCAGGTGTCGAAGGCGGCGGCCTGCGTCGTCGACGGCGCGACCCCGCTCGGCGCCAACTGGCCGCAGGATCTCAAAGCCTTCGCGCAGGCGATTGCCGCATCACTCAGCCGGGCGAGTACGACGCGGGGCGACTCCGACGTGTGGCGCGAGTCCATCACGTCGTTGCGTAACCAGTTCGAACCGGCCGGCTGGCGTCGCTCGGCCGGCGCCGCCCTCGTACGGATGCGAGGTGACCAGCTGGTCTTCTCCACACTCGGCGACGTGATGTGCCTCGTGCAGACAACGGAAACAACGGTGAGGGTTTTCGACGACCGCTTGGTCGCGCTTGACCGACAGTCTGCTGAATTGGGGACCCGCGCCGCCCTCGTTAAGAACCGCGCCCGGCTGAACCAGCCTGGGGGGTATCCGATCTTTGCCGATGACCCCGCAGCCGGCGACGCCATCACTTCGCTGTCCGTCGCTGAGCACTCCGTGCGTGCCTTCGCCCTGCTCAGTGATGGCGCCTGGCGCCACCTTGATGAGAACCCGGCTGCGGCGCTGGACGACCTCTGCGCCACGTCGCTGCCCGAGGCGTTCATTCGTCAGGTGGAGCGCTCGGGCGCGCCACTAGTCGATGACGCGACTATCGTGCTGTTCACCCGCCTCCCCGTCGACGAATAGGCACTCCATGCACGCACCCACCGGAATTCAGTACGAACTGACACTCCAGACGCCGAGCGGCCCGGCCCGAGTGGTAGTGACCGAGGTGGCGGCCGGCCTCCGGGCATATTCCATGAACGGCATAGACCTGATCGAGACCTTCCACGAGTCGGTGCAACCGCCGATGGCGGCCGGAATCGTGCTCGTGCCCTGGCCTAACCGTATTCGCGACGGCCAGTGGACGCAGAACGGCGTTACCCGGCAGCTCGCTCTGACCGAGCCGGCCAAAAACAACGCGAGCCACGGGCTGCTGCGATTCACGCCATATCGCGAAGTGTCGCGAACGAGCGACGCGGTGACACTCGCCGCGACGGTGTTTCCGCAGTCCGGCTACCCCTTTCACCTCGAAACCGAGGTGACCTACGCGCTCACCGCCACCGGGCTCGACGTCACGCACCGGCTGCGCAACGTGGGAGGCGAACCGGCGCCGGTGGCCGTTGGAGCGCATCCGTTTCTGAAAATCGGGGACGTGCCAACGGGCGACCTGATGGTGCGAGTGGATGCGTCGACGCACATCGACGTCGACGACCGCCTCAACCCGACGGGGGAGACCCCGGTGACGGACACCCGGTTCGACCTACGCGACGGCGTTTCGGTCGACGACCTCAACCTCGATGACGGCTTCGGCGGGGTCGGCGATGCCGGCGAGCATTCGCTTACCGCGCCGGATGGCCGGAGGGTCACCCTCTGGGGCGACGAGAACATGCGTTACGTGCAGGTGTTCACTCCGCGATTCTTCCCCGTCACGCAGGGGTCAGCGAAGCCCGTGCGGAGCATCGCTATTGCCATCGAGCCGATGACGGCTCCCGCCAACGCGTTCAACTCCGGCGCGGGGCTCCACTGGGTGGAGCCGGGGGAGCAGTGGGTGGTGCGCTGGGGCATCCGTCACGCCGGTTTCGCCTCGCAGAGCCAATCGTAAGTTGACCGCACCACTGGTCCGCCGCGCGCTGCTGCCGCGGGGCCTCGGGCGCTACCGCGTCGACCTCGTGCTGCTGCTCGTTGCCGCGGTATGGGGCGGCAGCTACCTGAGCGCGAAGGTGCTCACCGAGCAGGCGAGCGTGTCGGCCGTGCTCGCGCTGCGTTTTCTGGTCGCCGCCGTTGCCCTGCTGATCGTGTGGATACTGCGGCGCGAACGGCTTCCGTCGCGGCGGGCGCTTGGAGTTGGCGTGCTGCTCGGAGCGACCCAGGCGAGCATCCTCTGGCTCGAGACCCAGGGAGTGGCGTTCACGTCGGCCACCAACGCCGGGCTCATCATCAGCCTCACCATCGTCGTCACTCCGGTACTCGAGTCGGTCGCGGCACGGCGATGGCTGCCGCGCCCGTTCTTCGTTGCCGCCGTGCTCGCCGTGGTCGGGGTGGCCCTGCTCGTCTCCGGCAACGGATTTGCGCAGCCCAACGTGGGCGACCTGCTCATTCTCGCGGCGGCCCTCGTGCGATCTTTGCACGTCACCATGATGGGACACCTCGTTCGCGGCCGCGGCGACAGCACCATCACCCTCACCCTGCTGCAGGCCCTCGTCGGGGCAGTCGTTTTCACCGCGTTCGACCTTCCCGGTCTCGTCTCGGCCGTCACGACCTTCGACCTCGCTGCGTGGATAGGCGTGCTCTACCTCGGCCTGGCCTGCAGCGTCTTCGCATTTCTGGCCCAGATGTGGGCGATCCGCCGCACGTCCGCGGCAAGGGCCAGCCTGCTCATGGGCACTGAACCTATCTGGGCGGTGCTCGTGGGGGTATCCCTCGGCAGCGAGACGCTCGGTCTGGTGGGTGCGGCCGGGGCCATTCTTATCATCGTCGGAACCTTCTGGGGCCAGCGCATCGAGTCGAGCCATCGCTTGAGCCCGGGGTAGGTATCCGCTCGGCGAACGACGGTGCGGCACGGTCCGCAGGCAATGCTGCATTCAAACCAAGCGGATGCCGCACCTAAGACAGCACGTCGCGCACGAGGTCGTCGTTCTCGTGGTTCTGCATCCGGGACCAGACATACCCGCCGATCAGCAGCACGAACGGGAGGGCCACGAGCACCCAACCAGTCATGCTGAGACCCCACGGGGTTGTGGTCGGGTCGACACCGTCGGCCACGGTGCCCGCGAGCAGTCCGAACCGGCTCATGAGCAGGTATTCGCCGAGCAGCAGGCCGATCGTCGCCAGCACGGGCGCGATCACGGTCTGGAAGATGTTCTCGGCTCCCTTGTTGCGGAGGAAGTAGACGATGATCGCCACGCTCACCAGTATTTCAATAAGCACGATGGCGATGACCGAGAGGCCGCTGAACCAGTAGAACAGGTTGAGCACCGGGTCGAGTTGGAACACCGCGAACACGACGACCACGACTCCGGTGATGACCGACGTGACGAGCGAGGCCGTGCTCGGAGCGCCGCGGCCGTTGACCATACTTAATGGCCTGGGCAGCGCGCCGCCGCGACCGAGTGCGAACAGGTAACGGCTGGCCGCGTTCTGAAAGGCCAGTAGTCCGGCGAACAGGCTCGACAGCACGAGAATGCTCATGACCGTCGCCATCCACGGGCCGACGTACTGCGTGGCCAGCGCGAACAGCACGGCGGCCGGGTCGGCCAGGGGAACGCCATCGACCGTCGACAGCAGGGCGGTCTTCTCGACCACGGTCGATGCTCCCATGCCGGTCACCATCGCGAACGCGGTCAGGCCGAACAGCACGGTGATGACGACGACGGCGAGGTAGGTGGCGCGCGGCACGACGGTCTTCGGGTCTTTGGACTCTTCGCCGTAGATGGCGGTGGCCTCGAAGCCGATGAAGGACGCGAAGGCGAACGCAAACGCGATGCCGGCCGAGCCGGCCAAGCCTCCGGCGATGATGGCGGAGGGATCGAACGAGGCCCAGAAATTCAAGCCCTCTGGCCCGCCGTCGATCAAAATGGCGACCGCGGTGACCACGAGCGCGGCCAGTTCGAGCAGCATGAGCACGCCGAGCACCCTGGCGCCGACATCGACGCTGAGCAGGGAAAGTAGGGTGACGACACCCCAGGAAAGGAGCGACCAGGCCCACCAGGGGAGCACGCCGACCTGGCCGGCCATGAGGGCTCCGAAGAATCCATAGATCGCGAGCTGAATGGCGAGGTAGGCGAGGATCGACACGAACGCCGAGGCGGTACCGAGGTGACGGCCCAGCCCCCGGCCGATGTAGGCGAAGAAGGCGCCCGCGTTGGTGACGCGCTGGCTCATCGCGGCGTAGCCGACGCTGAAGACGAGCAGGGTGAGGCCGACGACCACGTAGGCACCGGGGGCCGCTGCGCCGTTGCCGAGCACGATCGCCACCGGCACCGCGCCGGTCATACCGACGAGGGGGGCGGCGGCAGCGACGACGAAGAAGACGATCCCAAACACTCCGAGCCGGCCCTTGTGCAGGGCGGTCTCCGGTGCTGTCGTCGATGCGGGTTTGGTCTGAGTCATGGCTACTCCTCGTTGAGTAAGGGGTCGGGTGCGTGTGGCTGTCTCGGCGAGCGGATGCGGCAGCATCCGCTCAGCGCGTGTAATTGTTGGGTGATTCTTCAACGTGTATGTCACAGCGTGGCAAGCTCCGGGCTGATCGGTTTGCCATTTGCGGCACCGCATTTGTCGAATTGCGCAGGGCTGTGACGGCGCCGTGCGGTGCTGTGCTGTGCCGTGCCGTGCCGTGCAGTGCACTGCCGTGACCGCACGGCGACACCGGTGAACCGGATCAGGCGCGACGGTACGTGCTCGGCGTCTCGCCGAAGGCCGTGCGAAAGATGCGGCTGAAATGGGCGGCGTCGACGAAGCCCCAGCGGGCGGCGATGGTGCCGACCGAGCGATCAGTCAGTATGGGGTCGCGCAGGTCGCGACGGCAGTGTTCGAGGCGTCGGGTGCGAATCCAGCTCGCCACGGTGCTGTCGGCCTCGTGGAACACGTTGTGCAGGTGCCGGGTCGAGATGAAGTGGGCCGCCGCGATGCTCGCCGGGCACAGTTCCGGGTCGCCGAGACGCGCATCCACATACGAGCGGATGCGACCCAGCAGGTCGCCGTGCGCGCCCGCCACCGGGTCGCGGCGCAGGTTCAGCTCACTCTCGAACATGGTCGCTACGAGATCAACGGCGTTGTAGGCGAGCCGGTGTCCACTCGCGCCGGAGAGCACGTCGAGGTTCTCGGCGAGCTGCACCATGAACGGGCTGATCAGTCGGCCGAGGCCGGCGTCGCCGGGCAGCCGCACGGCGGTGAGCTGGCCGACCGACTCTGCCGGCAGGTCGAGCGCGTCGTGCGGAAACATGAGGACGAGAGTGCGAAAGTCCTGGTCGAATTCGAGCGTGTATGGCCGGTTGGTATCGTAAACGGCCAAATCGCCGGGGCGCAGCGTGGCCTCGCGGTTGTCCTGCACGAGCAGGCCGGTGCCGGACAGCTGCAGATTCAGCTTGAAATATTGCCGAGTGGATGCCGCAATCAGCGTCGGTGTGCGCAGCACCTGGTGCCCATTGGCGCTGACCTCGACGATCGAGAGCTCGTCGAGCACGCGCGAGCGCAGGGTGCCGTGAAAGGTACGAGATGCGCTGCGCACCTCGAGTGGAACGAATGATTGTGACACGAGAGTGCGCCACTGGCTGAACGAGTCGGCGACGGCGCAACGAACGCCGTCGGTCATTACGGGGGCGGCTTCCGTTGCCGAGTTCACAACCGTCATCGTCACGAGCAGCTCCTTCGCTGGTCTAGTGCGTCGACCAGATCTGACCCATGGGGTCGATCAATGATCGTCCGCAGTCAATGTAGTCCTGCGAGGCGCCGTTGTCATTCTTTTTTCGACACTCGGCGAAAATAGACGCCCACGGGGAGCGGGGCGCACTAATCTCCGGTCGACAGCAGCCGTAGGTAGCCATCCAGCTGCGCCACGAGCTGATCCGGCGCGTGTTCGCCGGGGGAGAGTGCCGCGGTGATCTGCGCCCCGAGCACGACGTTCATAAGGTGACCCACGACATCCGTGTCGGTAATAGTGGTGTGCACCTCGCTGGCGGCTCGCGCCTCGGTCAGGTGCCCGAGCAGGGCGCGCCGCCATTGCTGCATGGATTCGTCGTGCAGTTGCGCTTTGGCGGCGTCGCTGAGCGCCTTCTGCCAGAACGGAATCACGATGCGGGCCTCGCTCACCCGCGTCTCGTCGAGCGGCAGAATCTCGTGGCAGTAGGCGCGCACGGCGGCGAGCCCGGCCAGGCCGGCGGTCGAGGTCTCGATGCGCCGGTTGGTCTGACTAAACACGTGCCCGAAGGCAAAGGTGAGCAGGTCATCCTTGGTTCCAAAATAAGGCTTGAGCGCCCCGTTGGCGAATCCGGCCTCGGTGGCGATCTCGCGCAGGGTCGCGCCCTCGATGCCGTGCCGCGCGATGATGCGCCAGGTGGCATTGACCAGCTCGACGCGACGCTGATCGTGATCGACGACTTTCGGCATGGGCCCTCCTGATGGCGAATGATCAGCTTGTCAGAAAGATTCTTGAAACGCTTGCCAGCACCGGCTTAATGGCTTTATATTCTACAACCATAGGAAAAAAATCTCGGGGTCACACTGACGTATCCCGGGCCGATTCAGGAAAAGAGAAGCAATGCTCACCGCCGAGACCGCTGACACCGATACCGCGTTCGCGCTCCCCAGCGCCGAAGAATTGCAGAGAGTGCGCACGATCCTGGCCGACGCCGGCCTGTTCGGCGAGAGCATTCGCGTCGCCTACCTCGGCCTGCTCGACCCGCCGAGAAAAGCCGCCGAAACCAACCGCCGCTTCCGGGTCTTCCTGCACGACGTGTCCGGCGCCGCCCCGACCGACGTGATCGTGTCGGCCACCCACAACGCGGTCGAGTCAAGCGTCACCCTCGACACCGCGCTCACCGGTGAACTGCCCGTGCTCGAAGAAGAATTCGGCGCCGTCGAAGAACTCCTCACCACGGATGCCCGCTGGCTCACCGCCCTCTCGGTGCGCGGAATCGACGTGGCCACCGTGCGCGTCGCGCCGCTCTCGGCCGGAGTGTTTGAGTATCCGAACGAGAAGGGCCACCGTATTCTGCGCGGCCTCGCTTTCGTGCAGAACTTTCCGGAGGACAGCGCCTGGGCGCACCCGATCGACGGCCTCGTGGCCTACGTCGACATCGTCGCGAAGACCGTCGACCAGGTGCTCGACTTCGGCGCCGTGCCTATTCCGGCCGAACACGGCAACTACACCGATCCCACCCTCACCGGGCCGCTGCGGAAGACGCTTAAGCCGATCAGTATCACCCAGCCCGAGGGCGTGAGCTTCACCGTCACAGGCGGCAATCACATCGAGTGGGAGAAGTGGAGCCTCGACGTGGGTTTCGACGTGCGCGAGGGCGTCGTGCTACACAACATCGGCTTTCGCGACGGTGCCACGACACGGTCGATCATCCGTCGTGCGTCGATCGCCGAGATGGTCGTGCCCTACGGTGATCCCGCCCCGGTGCGATCCTGGCAGAACTACTTCGACACCGGCGAATACCTCGTCGGCCAGTACGCCAACTCGCTCGAACTCGGCTGCGACTGCCTCGGTGAGATCACCTACCTGAGCCCGGTCATCACCGACGGCTTCGGCAACCCCCGCGAGATTCGCAACGGCATCTGCATGCACGAAGAGGACTGGAGCATCCTCGCCAAGCACAGCGACCTCTGGAGCGGCATCGAGTACACCCGCCGCAACCGCCGCTTCGTCATCAGTTTCTTCACGACCGTCGGCAACTACGACTATGGCTTCTACTGGTACCTCTACCTCGACGGCACCATCGAATTCGAGGCCAAGGCCACCGGTGTCGTCTTCACGAGCGCCTACGCCGGCAAGGGCTACTCCTACGCCTCCGAGATCGCCCCCGGACTCGGTGCCCCCTTTCACCAGCACCTGTTCAGTGCCCGCCTCGACATGGCCATCGACGGCGACACCAACCGGGTCGAAGAAGAAGATGTCGTGCGCGTGCCCATGGGTCCCGGCAATGAGCGCGGCAACGCGTTCACGCGCCAACGCACCGTGCTCGCCACGGAATTAGCGGGCGTCAGAGAAGCGGATGCCTCCATCGGCCGCACCTGGCATGTCTCCAACCCTAATTCCCTCAACCGGCTCGGCGAACCCGTGGCCTACAAGTTGCACCCGCAGGGCCTGCCGACGCTGCTCGCCGACCCCGCGTCATCAATCGCCCAACGAGCAGCGTTCGCCACCAAGGGGCTTTGGGTTACCCGCTTCGCCGAGGACGAACGGTATCCCACCGGCGACTTCGTCAACCAGCACTCGGGCGGCGCCGGACTACCGGCGTACATAGCGGCCGACCGCTCTATTGACGGTGAGGACATCGTGCTCTGGCACACGTTCGGCCTCACCCACTTTCCCCGGGTCGAGGACTGGCCGATCATGCCGGTCGACACGGTGGGCTTCAAGCTGCGTCCCGACGGCTTCTTCGACCGCAGCCCGGTGCTCGATGTGCCGGCGAACATGCCGCCGGCATCTGGTGGTCACTGCCACTGACCCTGCGTCGCCTGGCCGTGCACGGCGGACAGGGCCCGGCTCCCGTGCGCGGGCCCCGTCTACGAACTGGGCCCGCGCACGTTGGGTGGGCCCAGCGATCGGAGGCTGCAACGCACGCGGGGGCTACCGCTCGCTCACGCTCGCCTCCGGCCGAAGGTCAAGTCGGCGCAGCAGCTGGGCGTTTAGGGCCACGACCACTGTCGACACCGACATGAGCAGCGCCCCGATCTCCATTGGCAACACAAATCCGATCGGCGCGAGCACCCCAGCGGCGAGCGGAACCGACAGCAGGTTATAGCCCGCCGCCCACCACAGGTTCTGCTTCATCTTGCGGTAGCTCGCCCGCGACAACTCGATCACCGAGAGCACCGACCGCGGGTCGTCGCTCGCGAGGATCACGCCCGCCGACGCGATCGCCACGTCGGTCCCGGCGCCGATCGCGATGCCGACATCGGCCTGGGCCAGGGCTGGAGCGTCGTTGACGCCATCGCCGACCATGGCTACGCGACGGCCCTCGTGCTGCAGCTCGGCGACCTTGCGTGCCTTGTCCTCCGGGTGCACGCCAGCGAACACCCGGTCGATTCCCAGTTCGACGGCCACCGACCGGGCCACCGATTCGGCATCCCCAGTGATCATGACCACCTCGATGCCCTGCCGGTGCAGGGTATCCACGGCTTGCCGCGATTCCTCGCGAATCTCGTCGGCGAGGCCGATCGCGCCGATGACCACGCCATCGCGCAGCACGTGCAGGATGATCGCGCCCTGGCGCTGCCACATGACGGTCTCGGCCAGCGGCCGCGCCCCGTGCTCGTCGAGCATGCTCGGCCCGCCGACTCCGAAACGGTGTCCGCCGACCAGGCCGGTCACGCCGACCGCCGCGGCCGTCTGAAACTCGCTCGCTCGCGGTACGGTCAGCTCGCGCACACGCGCTGCCGTCACAATGGCGCGGGCAAGCGGATGCTCGCTGTCGCCCTCCACAGCCGCCGCCCAGGCGAGAACCTCGTTAGCGGTGATCGGGGCCGCACCCGCAGCCGAAGCGGAAGTCCCGCCGACCTGAGCCGGACCAGCCGAAGACTGGGCGGCGCCCGCCTGATCGTCGCCTGTCTGGGCGGCGCCCGCCGCGGCATCCGCTGGGCTGCCGGAGACGCTGGCCGCGACGGCAATGTGAGTGACGGTGGGTTCGCCCTTGGTGAGCGTGCCGGTCTTGTCGAACAGCACCGAGGTGACCTGGCGCATGCTCTCGAGGGCGAGGCGATCCTTGATGAGCACGCCGCCCTTCGCCGCACGCTCGGTGGCGATCGACACCACGAGCGGAATCGCCAGCCCGAGTGCGTGCGGGCACGCGATCACGAGCACGGTGATGGTGCGCACGACGGCATCCTGCGGCTGGCCGAGCAGCGTCCAGACGATGGCGGTCACGATCCCGGAGCCGAGCGCGAACCAGAACAGCCAGCCTGCCGCCCGGTCGGCGATGCGCTGCGCCCGAGACGACGAACCCTGCGCCTCGGTGACGAGCCGCTGGATTCCGGCCAGCGCGGTGTCGTCACCGACCGCGGTCACCCGCACCCGCAGTGCGGAATCGGTTGCGACCGTGCCCGCCACGACCTGGTCGCCGGGCGAGCGCCGCACCGGCCGCGATTCGCCAGTGATCATCGACTCGTCGACATCGGCCGCGCCCTCGATGACCTGCCCGTCGGCCGGCACACGCCCGCCCGGCCGCACCACGACGAGGTCGCCGAGCGCCAGATCGCTCGGCGAGACCGACACGATGTGCTCGCGAACGCTGCCATCGCCCTCGACCCGCTCGGCCTCGTCGGGCAGCAACGCGGCGAGCGACTCCAACGCCGTGGATGTCTGCGCCAGCGACCGCATTTCAATCCAGTGGCCGAGCAGCATGATCACGATGAGCAGCGCGAGTTCCCACCAGAAATCGAGCTCGGCGTCGATGAAGCCAAGGCTCGCGCCCCAGGATGCGAGGAACGCGACCGTGATCGCGAGGGCGATCAGCAGCATCATGCCGGGCTTGCGAGCCTTCAACTCGGAGAAGGCCCCGGTGAGAAACGGCCGGCCGCCCCAGACATACATGACGGTTCCGAGCACGGGGGAGATCAACATGACGCCGACGACGTCGGGCAGGGTGTAACCGACGAGCATCGAGAACATGTGGCTGAACACCACGACGGGCACCGCGATGACGAGCATGGTCCAGAACAGGCGTCGAAACTGCCCGACGTGATCGCCGTGATTCATGCCGCCGTGGTTCATAGCGCCGTGCTCCATGGCGCCCGGCTGCGCCAAAGCATGGTTCATCGTGCCGTGATTCAGGTCAGGTTGCGTCATTTCTTCCTCGCAAATAAATGTCTGATACCCCCCAAGGGTATCTCAAATGGGCAGTTCGCGCATCCGCTCGCCGCAAAGTAGCCAACCCAACCACGCCTGCATCAGGCTGATCTCGGGTGCCTCCGCGGCCGTGCAGAGTGCTCTGCCGGGGTCTGCCCGAATGAGCCGCGGCCGGTTCGTGCTCCCCGCGGTACGACGACGAACCGGCACCGAATGCCCGTCACCTACGAGCTTCAAACCGGATGCGGCCGCGACCGCTGTCCGGCTCATGTCACCTCCGTCGATCAGCGCAGCCCGAATGAACTGTATACCCCAGGGAGTATCACAAACCTAGCGGCTCCCGCTGGACATGAACAAATGAGCAGCGCTCGGCCGCGCAATCGGGCAGGCTGTAACCATGGCGCAGCGCACATCCACGGCACCCCTTCAAGCGACTGACGCGGTCGCCCCCGTCGAATCCGCGAACGACGCCGAACGCCGCACCGCACTGAAACGCAT
Source organism: Cryobacterium ruanii (assembly GCF_004404055.1). Classification (GTDB taxonomy): domain Bacteria; phylum Actinomycetota; class Actinomycetes; order Actinomycetales; family Microbacteriaceae; genus Cryobacterium; species Cryobacterium ruanii. Next base: position 81,854 of record NZ_SOHK01000009.1, on the reverse strand, counting down.
GAAGCGGCTCGCTGCCGGGCTGCTCGCCCTCATGGCCGTCATCTTCACCGTGTCGTTCGCCCTGCAGGAGCGCTACCCTTGGCTCGAGTACGTGCGCGCCGCCGCCGAGGGCGGTATGGTCGGCGCTATCGCCGACTGGTTCGCCGTGACCGCCCTGTTTCGCTACCCGCTCGGTCTCCGCATTCCGCACACCAATATCATCGCCAACCGCAAGGACGAGATCGGTGCGAGCCTCGGCGAGTTCGTCGAGACCAACTTTCTGTCCGAGGGTGTCATCCGCGGCAAGCTCGAGTCGGTCGCTCCCGCCCGCCGCCTCGGCGCCTGGCTCACCGCGCCCGCCAACGCCGACGAAGCCAACGCCGACGAAGCCAACGCCGACGAAGCCAACGCCGACAAGGCCAACGTCGAAAGACTCACCGACGAACTCGCCGTCGCCGGCCAGGGCCTGCTCAACCTGCTCGGCGACGACGCCATCAAGAACCTCATCGAATCCGTCGCCCGCGAACACCTGGTCAAGCCTGAATGGGGTCCGAGCCTCGGTCGGGTGGGCCAGCGCCTCGTCACGAGCGGGCAGCAACACGCGGCCGTCGACCTGCTCCTCGACCGCGCCGACGGCTGGCTGCACGACCACCCCGAAGCGTTCGGCCGCGTGGTGTCGCAGCGGCTGCCGAGCTGGATGCCCGGCTTCGTCGACAAACTCGTCGACGACAGGGCCTACCGCGAGGTGCTCGCCTTTGTTGCGTCTGCGCGTCAAAACCGGCAGCATCCGGTGCGAAAAGCCCTCGACGACTACCTCGATGAGGTCATGCACGATTTGCAGTACGAACCCGCCATGATCGCCAGGGTCGAGAACCTCAAGGCCGAAGTGCTCGACAACGCCAAACTGCGCGAGTTCGCCGGCGACACCTGGGAGGCGGTCAAGGCCTCCCTCACACAGGCGCTCGGCGACCCGACGAGCGCGCTGCGGGTCGGCATCCGCTCTACCCTGCACGACGTGGGCGTGAGACTCACAACGGATGCCGCGCTCGGCTCGCGCATCGACCGCTGGCTTGCCGACACGGCCAGCTACATCGTCGCCAACTATCGTCACGAGATCGCCGGGGTCATCACCGAGACGGTCGAGCGCTGGCCCGCCGCGGAGACGGCCTCGAAGATCGAGCTGCAGGTGGGTCGCGACTTGCAGTTCATTCGCATCAACGGAACAGTGGTCGGCGCCCTCGCCGGTCTGGCTATTTTCACGCTCGCGCACGCGATAGCCGCTCTGGTGTGAACCGCAAATTTGCTGGGAATTGAGAGCGTGGCAACTGGGCTTACCCCATTCGGGGCAAACTGGTTTTTTCTGCAATTCCCGAAAGGCTCCAATGCACGACCTGACCCGGTGGGCACTTCGCCCGCTGATGCGCGTGTGGGCGGCATCGGCCGAGCGCCAAGACCGCCACCTGCCCCGCCCGAGCGACGCCCCGCAGGCCCACGCTGCCGGAATCGACAGTGACCGCGTGCTCATCCTCGGCTGCGGACCGGCCGTCGGTTGGGGCGTGCTCAGCCATCAGGTGGCCCTGCCCGGCTCGCTCGCCCGCGAATTGTCGGCGCGCACCGGTCGCGGCGCTGACATCGATCTCGTAGCGAGTCGCACGATGACCGCCGCGAACGCCCTGGTGGCGTTGAACGGCACGAGGCTCGGCCGTTTTGATGCCGTCGTGGTCATCCTCGGCGTGAACGAAGCCCTCGACCTGACCAGTGTCACAGAGTGGCACGATCGGTTGGCGGCCCTGCTCGCGGTTTTGAAGCGCGAGACCTCGCGCAGCACCGAGATCTTTGTGCTCGGCATTCCGCCCATTCGCAGCATCGAAATCTTCCGGCGCCCGTTGGTGTTCATCGCCGATTGGTCGGCGACCGACCTCAACACGGTCAGCGCCCGACTGGCCGCCCAGGCGCCGCGTACGACGTTTGTGCCTTTTTCACCGACGGCGACCGTCGAGATCGACCGGCATCGCACCGCAGCCGACTATCGCGGCTGGGCTATGCTCCTCGCCGGGGCCATGGCCGACAGCCTCGACTCGGCGCGCCTCGGAATCGCCGGCCACAGCGCGGTGCAAACGGATGTCGCCGGTTGCGAACGCACCCGGCAGGCGGCCGTCGACGACCTCGCCATCGTCGACACCCCGCGTGAGGCCCGGTTCGACCGATTGGTGCTGCTCGCACAGCGCCTGTTCGACACCGAATCGGCGCTGATCACCATCATTGATCGCGACCGGCAATGGCACAAAGCTCGCGTCGGGGTGGAGTCGACCGAATTGCCCCGCTCCGACTCGTTCTGCGCGGCCACGATCGACGACGACGGCCCGCTCATCATCGAGGATGCCCGCGGCGACGCCCGGTTCAGCGATAACCCGCTCGTGCAGGGTGACCCGCCCATCCGCTTCTACGCCGGTTTTCCCATCGAATCACCGTCGGGGGAGCGCATCGGTGCGCTGTGCGTGTTCGATCCGAAACCCCGGGCCCTCGCAGAGGTCGACCAGGTACTGTTGCGGGAACTCGCGCTGCTGGTGCAGCGGGAGCTGCGGCTTCCGCGTGAGGCGGGGTAGCTACCCCGTGGCGTCGCGGGATTTCGGCACCGACGTGCTTTTCAAGCAACGGCGCGACAGTTAGGCGGGTATGCTCGCGGCGTGACTGATTCCCTGCGTCGGCGCCTGCGTGCCCTGCCCGATTTTCCCGCCGACCTGCCCCGGTTCGATCCGGCCAAGGCTTCGGCCGATCCGGTCGACCTCTTTCTCGAGTGGCTCGATCATGCGCTCACCGCCGGCGTACCTCAACCGCACGCCTTCAGCCTTGCGACGGCCACTGAATCCGGTCAGGTTTCGTCGCGAATGCTCATCCTGAAGAATGTTGAGCAAAGCCCTGCTCCCGAGGGGGCGTTGGTCTCGCCAGCAGCTGCGGGCACGGGCAGTTTTGGCGTCTGGGAGTTCGCGAGTACGCGCGGCTCGCGCAAGGGCCGCGAACTCACCGCCAATCCGCTGGCGGCCATGAACTTCTACTGGGCGACCCTCGGGAGGCAGGTGCGCGTAGTGGGTGCCGTCGCCACATCGTCGGCCGAGGCATCCGCACGCGACTGGGAGGAACGCCCCGGGGCCGACGGTCGGACCAACCCTGACTGGCAGCTGTATGCGCTGAAGGCCACCGAGGTTGAATTCTGGCAAGCGAGCCCCGATCGTCACCACATTCGTCACCGCTACGCGCTTTAGATCCCGGCCCGCTGCCTACAGTCGCCAGTTAGGGTGAATTCGGCCTTTCGGCCGACGACTGGCAGGGGCCGTCACCGCCCCACAGGCACAGGCATTCGAATCTGCGGGACGGCGACGGCGCTATCGTGCTGCCAGATATTCCACGGCCGCAGTGCGCAATCGACCGTGAACTCCGCCGTAGGCCTGCGCGTCCTTCAACGCCCACTTGGGCAGTTTTGCCAACATCGTATAGTTGGGATCGCACACGTTGGCGGCCGGAGCAAGTCCCATCTGGCTGACCAGTTGATATGCATCGAGGGTGTCGAGACCGGTGAGATCGGATGCCCAGGTCACCAGATCTTTCTGGCTGATCCGGAAGGCGTCTTCCAAGGGGCGAGCTGACCCGGTACTCATGATGAACTCATCGTTCTCGAGTCGGGGCCACGCCGAAGCGCCGCCCTTGATCAGGTCGAGGGCGACTACCGAGTTCATGGCCGACTCGAGTCCGGTTCCACACACCTCGCCCTCGCCCTGGCGCGCGTGACCATCTCCGAGAGAAAGCATCGCCCCGGCGACATTGACCGAAAGATAGAGAGTTGTTCCGGCTCGCGCTTCGGGGGTATCCATATTGCCACCGTGGGTGGAGGGCGTCACCACTAACCTGACCTCACCACCCGCAGGAGCAACACCCACCGTTCCGTGCATCGGATCAAGCGGGAGCGCGAGCGAGTAGTCCGAGTTCTTGGCGCGAAAAGTGGCCGTCCAGGCATCCAGATCGAGATCATAGAACCACACCCGCTCCTCAAGTGGCTCGTGCAGCATCGCCGTTTCGTGCGTCGCTGAGAGAGCGCCGAAGAGCGGGAAAGTGCTCGAGATGGCATACCGGCGCGCCGGGATGATCGAAACGAAATGTACGGCCAGCAGGTCACCGGGTTCCGCGCCGATCACCTCGATCGGCCCGGAGACCGGATTCAGTTCGTTGAACGGCACAATCTGACTAGGAATATCCGCGGGGGTCTCCACCCGTCCGCCAAAGCAGTCCTCCGTGCTGACCTCCACGATATCGCCGGGGTGAACGCTCAGCATGGGCGCACGCCCCCCGAAAACATAGGAATACTCTTCGGGGAGCGGCGTGAGTTTGTGCACGGCCATATCGCTACCTCGTCTGGCTCTGTGCAGAATCGACGGGGACGGGATTGGTCATTCGACCCGTTTTGTAGAGTACGACCGCGACCACAATTCCTATGATCAGCCACGCCACGCCGAGAATCTGGGCGGATACTCGGGCGTTGTAGAGCACGAAGGCGAGAACCACGAACCCCAGGACCGGGAAAATCAGGTGCACGAACCACCGCTGGGACTTCTGCTTCACGACGAACCACCACACGACCGATACATTCAACAGCAGGAAGGCCGTCAGCGCGCCAAAGTTGACCAGGGCCGCGATAGCGCCGAGTCCATCCGGCAGAACAGTCAGAAACAGTCCCAGGATGAGGGAGATGGCCGCGACCAAGAATGTCGCGTTGACCGGCACGCTGTGCTTCTCGCTCACTTTGGCGAGGAATTTAGGCAGCTGGCGGTCGCGCGCCATCGCGTAGAGCAGGCGAGAAGTCGATGCCTGCGCGACGAGTGCATTGGCGAAACCCCAGGCGATGGCGGTCGATGCTGCGGTCAGAATATACATGAACGGTCCACCGGCGACTGCGGCCGCTTCATAGAAAGCCACTCCCGTGGGGTCGCCATTGGCGATGAGGGCTGCAGGGTCTTCCACCAGCATCGAAGCGACCCAGGTCTGGGCGACGAACAAAACACCCAGCAGGCAGAGCGCGGCGATCATGGATCGACCGAGTGATTTGCTGCTGCCGCTGTTTTCTTCGGCCAGGGTCGAGATTCCATCGAAGCCTAGAAAAGACAACACGGCAATGGACGCGGCGCCAAACAGCAGCGGGAGTGAGAACGTTTCAGAATTGTAGAAAGCATCGAAGCTGAATCCCTGGCCCTTGCCCTGCGAGACGGCGACGATGCCGACGATCAGAAAAATGGCCAATACCAGGAGTTCGAGCACCAACATGACACGTATCACCACGGCGGCAAGGTGGATGCCCAGGTAGTTGATCACCGTGTTGAGTGCGACGAAGAGAATCAGCCACAGCCAGATGGGAATTTGGCTGATGATTCCGTTCATCGCGATGGCGGCGACGAAGTACAGCAGGGTCGGGATGAGAATGTAGTCAAGCAGAATCATCCAACCGGCGATGAAGCCGACGGGGCGGTTGATCCCGCGACCGGCGTAGGTGTAGACCGACCCGGCCATCGGAAAAGCCTGGGCCATTTGCGAGTACGAATTGGCCGAGAACATCATGGCGACCAATGCGATGATGTACGCGACCGGCGGCATCCCGCCCGAATCGTGGAAGACGCCGCCGAAGATGGCGAATGGGGCGATGGGCACCATGAAGATCAGGCCGTAGATGATGAGGTCGCTGAAAGTCAGCGTTCTTTTCAGCTCCTGCTTGTAGCCAAATTGTTCAATACCGGAAGTGGCCAAGCCACCAGAATTGGTCGTGGTGCTCATGCGTGGTCCAATCGTCGTCGACAGACGTCATTGTTTCCAAGTGGAAATTTTTATCAGGCTACACCCCGCTGGGCATGCCGACAATCTCCAGATCGGTGTCATTGGCACGCGCCAAGCGCATCGGCCTGCGGGTGAGGTCGAATCCACCAAGCTCGGGACCATCCAAAGGAACGCCCGCGCTTGCGGCAAATAACTGTTCCGCCGCGTTGGCAGCTGAGTTGCTTGCGAGCAAACCACTGATGCACAGGGCGGCCAGCAGATGCACGCCGTCATAGCATCCCTCGGCATAGGAACCGGGAAGAGGTGCCGTCAGACCGAAGCGTGCGACGTAGGATTCCAGCAGCCGAAGGTGTCGATCATCACCCTGCTGCAGGAAGGTGGGCATGGCCGAATAGAGTTCGCCGCTTGAATCGCCGCCAACGGCGACCAGACAATTTTCGTCGAGGGCGGTGCACAGCCTCACGAATAGCTGGCCGGCATCCAACTCGGTCACTCCGCGGTGAAAGTCGATGCCATCGCGGCCAACCAACGAGACCAGGATCGCGTCCGCGCCAGCCCGTCTGGTTGCCGCCACGAGTTCGGCCGCATCGACGTGACCCATTGGCACGAGTCGATCCAACACGATGCGCTGCCCGAGCTCCCGCAGCACCGTGGTCGCCGCTCGATGAACTTGACGCGGCCAGACATAGTCACTGCCAATGAGCGCCCAGCGCTGTATCCGCCTATTCCGAGCCAACCATGCGATCGGCTCGCGCAGATGGTCTTTCGGGTCGCTGCCGAGAAAGACGCTCCCGGCGCGGGCGCGACTGAACTCGTGCGGCGGAGTGAAAACGTAGGGCACCCGGTCGGCCACCCGTGCCTCCACGGCCACTCGAACATTGGACGTGTGGGTTCCCACCAGACCATCAACCAGCCCGGCTCCGACCAGGAGGTCGACCTCGCGTGCGACGGTCTCGGGCAGTCCGCCGGCATCGACCAGGACGAGTTCCAAGACCGTCTCGGTGGCTAGAGAGATTTCTTCCCCGGCCAGAATCGCGCAATTGATGATTGCCGGGCCAGCCACACCGAGTAAACCCGAAAGCGGTGCGAGCAATCCCAGTCGCAGTGCGTGGGGCGAGGGGCCGCTCAGGAGAACTTCGCTCGGGAGTAATATGCTGACCGGTGGCGTCATTGGACCATTATCACGCCTGAAAATATCCAGCTCCATCACATGTACCTGCTGAGGAGTGGAATGGCGGAGGACGCGCACGGTGATTGCCCTGGATCAGGATTTGCGGCCCCGCTGGCTGAGCTGGTCTGGACGCTGTCGGACCTCGAACGGCGCTTAGCGCTCGGGTTGACGAACGCGCTTTCGGAAGAAGGTACAACGCCCGATCAGTGGCGAATTTTAGAGACTTTGGAGAGGCTGGACTCGCCGACGATGGGGGAGTTGGCCGAGGCGTCGGGTATGGCGAACGCGAGTCTGAGTCGAACGGTGGACGCGCTGGAAGACACGGCCTGTGCCTTTCGATTGCCAACCGCTACCGACCGCAGACGCATCACAGTGCACGTGTCCGACCGGGGCCGGGACAAACTCGCTCGCATTCGTCAGATTGTCGTCGCCTGGGAGCAAACGCTGCAGCAGAGGCTCGGACCGGATGTCGCGACGGCCCTGCTTGAAGCCGCCGACTTCGCCACGCGGGCGCTGGGGGGCGCAGGAGTGAACCTTGACCTGCAATCTCGGCACGTTCCGCCTTCGTAACGCGAAATGCGCACCGAATCCAGTGAATTCGATGCGCATCCGCCGCGCCACGTATGCGGATATTGTGGGCCCCGTCGGGCTCGAACCGACGACCCAAGGATTAAAAGTCCTTTGCTCTACCAACTGAGCTAGAGGCCCGCGGGTTCTAATCTACCGTGGATTCACGCCCAGCTTTTCTGGGTAGCGTGGAGGGCAACAAGAAACCCGCCGTCTGAACTCGAAGGAGAACCCGCCATGGCCGATAACTTCCACAAGCCCACCCTGTTCTCCGCGAACAAGTTCGAGGCGTTCCAGGGCGGCGACGATCCGGCCTACATCAGCCGGGTCGCGCACGAAACGGCGCAGGCCCTGCTCAACCGGGTGCGCAGTGACCCCGATCCCGACACGGTCGAGCGCCTCGTGGCCTACACCGACGAGAACGGCATCGACGCTGTCGCCGAGCTGTGGTCGAGGGCCACTCCGCGCAGCCTGCCCGGCGCGCTCTGGCGTATCTACCTCATTCGCATGCTGATTCGGCAGGACCCAGAGGGCTGTGCCTACCTCTATCAGCGGGGAACGGATGCTGCCGCTACGATCGACCCGCTCGTCGCGGGCGCCGCGGTGCCGACCGGGCCGGCCGAGATCATCGTTCTGGCCGACGAGATTCTGCGCGGGCTGTTCACGGGCGACTTCGCCGTCGCGCTAGATCGCGGCGCGGCGTACTGCCGCGTCACCGCGGTCGGGGCGGCGAGCATCGCCGACGACCTTGAGCTGACCGAGCCGCACCGCTCGTCTGAGTTGACGACGCGGGCGCTGCGGTTCTCGACGACCGCCGCTGAGTTTGCGGCCTGCGCGCGTCTCTGGCGCCGCGATTCCCTGGAATAGCTTGCGCGTACACATTCTCCGGGTTAGGCCGCTCCTGGTGTGCGAGCCGGGCCCGGAACCGGGGCCTAGTTCATGAACTAGGCCCGCGTTCATCGGGTGTGCCCAGGAGCGTCAGGCCAGGCAAAACCCAGGTTGTGCGCCGACGGCGAACATTCGACGCCGATGGCCTCGCTCGAATACACTGGAAGCTGGTCGGGCCGCAGTAATCCCGGGTTCCATTATTCGCCGCTTCGAGCGGCCTCGCGCCGAGAGGTGCTCTGCGGCCCGGCCTTCTGTATTCGTGGGGCGGGCGTGACGACCCGGGCGCGGGCATGCGTTCGGGCGGAAAATTTGGCCGAGCAACCAATCCGTTACCGACTTCGCACCGAACCCTAGTCATGGAACGGGACGAGACCTGACATGCTAGATCTCATGACTGTTGATTCCGCCGGAGATATCTCACCGGCAGCCCCTGCCACCAAGGAGGAGCTGCTCGGTCGAGTAGCCCACGGCGACCAATCGGCCTTCGGAGAACTGTATGACCAGATCGCCCCGCGGGTGCTTGGCCTGGTCAAGCGTTTGCTCGTAGATCACGCCCAGTCGGAAGAAGTGACCCAGGAGATTTTTCTGGAGGTCTGGCAGTCGGCGTCGCGCTACGAACCAACGCGTGGTGGTGCGAGCACCTGGATCCTCACCATGGCACACCGGCGAGCGGTCGACCGAATTCGGTCGTCTCAGGCCGGACGTGACCGTGATGCCAAAATCGGAATTCGTGACCTGGCCGTTGCCTACGATCACGTGGTCGAAACCGTTGAAGTACGAATCGAACATGAAAGGGTGGAGAAGGCGATGACTCGATTGACTCAGCTGCAGCGTCAGGCTGTGAGCCTCGCGTATTACGGCGGGTTCAGTCACAGCGAGGTCGCCGAGATGCTCCACATTCCCCTCGGCACGGTGAAAACCCGACTTCGCGACGGACTTATCCGGTTGCGCGACGAATTGGGCGTGGCATCATGACCGATCGCAACGATGCCCACCCGTCCGACCTCGCCGGTGCCTACGCCCTGCACGCCCTTGACGCCCAGGACACGGCCGCGTTCGAAGCGCACCTCATCGAATCCGAGCGGGCTCGCATCGAAGCCGCCGAGTTGAACGACACGGCGGTGGCACTCGGCCTCGCCGTGGCGCCGGTGCAGCCTTCGGCTTCGCTCAAGGTCAACCTCATGGCGCTGCTCGCGTCGACCCCGCAGCTTCCGCCGGTGCCTGCTCCGCGTGCCGTTGGCACAACGGATGCTCCCGGCGCGGCCCCGGCCGTTCCCCCGGTCGCTATTACAACTGCGCCGACGGCGACCGGCGGTTCCACCGCGGGCACGACGCCGGTCAACCGGTCGACCAACATGCCGGCGTCCGTCGCCGCCGCAGCTGACATCGCATCAGTGGACACCGCACCGTTTGGCACCGGCGCGAATCGGCCGGCCATGGGCATTCATGCTGCTGAGCCATCCGGCGCGGAGCGTTCGTCGGCGACCGAGCGGGCCCAGGTGCGCTGGTTCAAGCGGCCGGTACAGTTCATGCTGGCCGCCGCGGCCGCGGCTGCCCTCTTCGTGGGCGGCACCTTTCTCGGCCAGGCGCTCAACGCTGACCCTTTCGAGGCGCAACAGGCCTCCGCGCTCGCGCAGATCAACGCAGCCGATGATTCCCAGCGCGCCGCGACGACCACCGCAGACGGTCAGGAAGCCACCCTGGTCTGGTCCAACAAACTCGCAATATCCGCGGTTCTGGTGGACAACCTGCCCGTGCTGGGCGGTGACCAGGACTACCAGTTGTGGTACATCAACGCCGCGGGCGCGGTTTCGGCCGGAACCTTCGACTCGAGCGGCGACGGCACCGCCTGGCGCGTGCTCGACGGCACGATGCACGCCGGTGACCAGGTTGGCGTGACTGTTGAACCCAACGGCGGCTCCGACCAGCCCACGAGCAGCCCGATCGTCGCCTTCCAGAGCTGACTGCGGTACCCGTTGCGGGTGCCGCAATGCGGCGCTCGGTCGGGGAGGAATCATCCGCTCGCAACGGTGAGGGGATGCGCGAAGTAGGCTCAGGGCATGAGACTGCCCTTCACATTGCTGATCGACCCCGTGCCCGCCGACTCGCAGCAGCAGGACTTCAACGGCACGTTCCACGAGATGGATTCGTCGGCCCCCGCCCTGCGCGTGGGCGAGCTGAGCACCCAGCGCGGTGACGGAATCTTCGAGACCCTCGCCGTCGTCAACGGGCACCCGCAGGAGATCGAGCCGCACATCAGTCGGCTGCGCAATTCCGCGCTCATCTGCGAGTTACCGGTGCCCAACGCCGAGCAGTGGCGGGCCGCGATCGCCTACGCCGTGTCGCGCATTCCGCAGCGGGGCGAGATCGCCCTCAAGTTCGTGCTCAGCCGCGGCGTCGAGCACGGCCCGGCGCCGACCGCCTGGCTGCACGCGTCCGCGGCGGCGGACTTCACCGCGGTGCGCACGAAGGGCGTGCGCGTGGTGACCCTCGACCGCGGCTACCCGCGCGGAGTCGCCGAACGGGCGCCCTGGCTGCTGATGGGCGCGAAAACGCTCAGCTATGCCGTTAACATGGCGGCGATTCGCGAGGCCCACCGCCGCGGCGCCGACGACACCATCTTTCTCACGACCGACGATTTTGTCATGGAAGGCCCCACCTCGAGCGTTGTGCTGCGCATCGACGGCGGGTACGTGACGCCCGCGCCGAGCGGCGCCATTTTGCACGGTACCACGCAGCAGAGCATGTTCGACTACCTGCGCGCGCGGGGGTTTTCCGTTGAGTACCGCGACGTCGCCCTCGACGAGCTTCGTCGTGCGGATGCGGCCTGGCTCGTCTCGAGCGTGCGCCTCGCCGTCTCCGTGGTCGCCCTCGACGGCGACCCGTTTCCGGCCGATCAGGCGCTGACCGACGACCTGAACGCGTACCTGCTGGCGCGCACGGCCTAGGCGCGCGAGTCGGGGCATCCGCTCGTTGACCCGCTCGAATTGGGGTGACGTGCCGCGCCCAGTAGGCTCTGGGATGACCGAGAGGAATAAATGAGAATTTCTGTCATTGGATGCGGCTACCTGGGTGCCGTGCACGCATCGGCGATGGCCGAACTGGGGCACGACGTCGTCGGGATCGACGTCGACGCTGCCAAGATCGCCCAGCTGGCCGGCGGCAAGCCCCCCTTCTTCGAACCCGGACTTCCCGAGGTTCTGACCTCGGCAATGAGCAGTGGTCGCTTGCGTTTCAGCACCGACATAGCGGATGCAGCCGGCTCGCAGGTGCACTTCATCGCCGTCGGTACGCCGCAGAAACCCGGCAGTTACAGCGCCGACCTGCGCTACGTCGATGCCTCGATCGAATCGCTCATTCCGCATCTGGCCGACGGTGACCTCGTCGTGGGCAAGAGCACGGTGCCGGTGGGAACCGCCGCGCGCCTCGCCGAGCTCATCGAAGCTGGCAGCGGCGCTTCGCTGGCCTGGAACCCGGAGTTCCTGCGCGAGGGATTCGCTGTGCAGGACACCATCAGTCCCGACCGCCTCGTCTACGGGGTCGCCCCGGGTGTTAACGGCGAGCACGCCACCGAGCTGCTCAACGAGATCTACGCCACGGCGCTCGCCGCCGATACCCCCCTGGTCGTCACCGACTACGCGACCGCCGAGCTCGTCAAGGTCGCCGCGAACGCTTTTCTCGCGACCAAAATCAGCTTCATCAACGCCATGGCGGAGATCGCCGAGGTCACCGGCGCCGACGTCACGCAGCTGGCGGATGCCATCGGCTACGACGGCCGCATCGGCCGCCGTTTCCTGGGGGCCGGCGTTGGTTTCGGGGGCGGATGCCTGCCGAAGGACATTCGTGCCTTCACCGCGCGCGCCGAAGAGTTGGGACGCGGTGAGTCCGTGGCTTTTCTCAAGGAGATCGACAAGATCAACCTGCGTCGCCGCCAGCGCGTGGTTGACCTCACGGTCGGGGCGCTCGGAACCTCCGTTTACAACGCCAAGGTCGCGGTGCTCGGCCTGAGCTTCAAGCCGCACTCCGACGACGTGCGCGACTCGCCGGCGCTCGACGTGGCCGTGCAGTTGCGAGGTCTCGGCGCCGAAGTCGTGGCGACCGACCCGCAGGCCATCGACAACTCGCGGGCGCGGCATCCGCAGCTGGAGTACTCATTGTCGCTTGAAGACACTCTGCGGGAAGCGGATGCCGTCGTGCTCGTCACCGAGTGGCCGGAGTTTCGACACCTCGACCCGGTCTGGGCGGGGTCGCTCGTCAAGACGAAGACCGTGATCGATGGCCGCAATGCGCTCGATCCCGAGGTCTGGCGTGCTGCCGGTTGGACCTACCTCGGCTTGGGCCGCCCCTAGCACCCGAACTCGTCGCCCACTCGATCCCGCTTCTATACTGCGGACAGGGCCCGGGTCCGGAACGTGGCACCCCCACCTTCGTGGCCCAATTCATCAGCAGCGCCATGCTCCTGCGCTCCGTGGTGTTGCTGCCCGATATGGCCTCGGAGATCGCCGACGGTGCAGAACGCCCTGCCGGCCATGGCTTTCTTCGCCCTGGGCGTGGCGGCGGACGGATGCTGCTCCGCCAGCCACCGCGCACCCTAGCCGAAGAGGTCGCCGATCCAGCTTTCCTTTTTTTTTGGGCGGTAGCCGTCCCGATCGCGGTCCCGGTCTCGATCCCGGTCCCGATCGCGATCGTTGCGCTCGCCGTACTGCGGAGCGCGCGTGCGCGGATCGAACGGGGGAGCGACCGGAGCCGGTGCCGCAGCGGGGGCTGCGGCGGTGAACTCCTTCTCCGCGCGATCGATGATCTTGTCGAGCTCGCCGCGGTCAAGCCACACGCCACGGCATTCCGGGCAGTAGTCGATTTCTACGCCGCTGCGTTCACTCATCACGAGGGTGGCGGAGTCGGTTGGGCACTTCATAGGGGTCCTCCAGGACTGGTCGGTCCTTCACCCTAAACAGTGAACACCGGCGGTTCCTGAGAGCGCCCCCGCGGGCAGCCGACATCAGCTCGCTAAAAAATCGTGCTCACCGCGCAGAAGCCGGCCCGCACCGGGAGGTTGTGACGGTCAGGTAAACAATCGGGCCGGGTTTGCTCGAATAGCTGAGATTAAGTCATAATCGCAGGACGCGCCCGAACGTCGGGCCGAACAGGTATCAGTTCCGAAACCCGAATCGGAGGCTAGACATGTCCGTTCAGTCCGTCCTGGACCGCCACGAGCGTGCCCCCGGCCCCGCCGGAGCGACCGGGGGCAAGTCCGCCACCCGCATCTTCCGCGGCGACATCGAGGGCCTGCGTGCGGTCGCCGTGATCGTCGTCATTCTCGACCACCTGCTCGGCTGGCCGTCGGGCGGATTCATCGGCGTCGACATCTTCTTTGTTATCTCCGGCTTTCTCATCACCAGCCTGCTGCTCAAAGAGCATGCCCGCACCGGCCGCATCTCCCTCGTGGACTTCTACCGCCGGCGCATCCGGCGCATCCTGCCGGTCTCGCTGCTCGTGCTCGTTGTCACTGTAATCATCGGCTACCTGCTGCTGCCCGGCGCCCGCGCCCTCAGTACCCTGTGGGACGGCATCTACTCAGCCCTGTTCGTGGCCAACTGGCACTTCGCTGCCGTCGGCACCGACTACCTGCAGGCCACCAATGCCGTCTCCCCGCTGCAGCACTACTGGTCGCTCGCGGTCGAGGAGCAGTTCTACTTCGTCTGGCCGTTTGTGCTCATTATTATCTTCGCCCTCGCCGGCCGCCGCACGCTCAGTGCCCGCGCCCTTATCACCACGGTCGCCATCACGACCGGTATCATTACCCTGGCGTTCCTGGCCTGGAGCTTCATTGAGACCGCGACGAGCCCCGCCATCGCCTACTTTTCCACCGGCGCCCGCGCCTGGGAACTCGGCATCGGCGCCCTCCTTGCCGCCGCAGCTCCCGGCATCGCCAAACTGCCCGCCGCCGTGCGCCCCGTGCTCGCCTGGCTGGGCCTCGCCCTCATCGCCTTGAGCCTCGTGCTGATTGGCCGCGACTCGCCGTTCCCCGCGCCGTGGGGCCTGCTGCCCGTTGCGGGAAGCGCCCTCGTCATCGCCGCCGGCATCGGCCAGCCCGAGCAGCGGCTGCTGTTCCCGCTGACCAACCGCGTCAGCCGCTACATCGGCAAAATCTCCTACTCCCTCTATCTCTGGCACTTCCCGGTCGTCATTCTGCTCGCCACCGTCTTCGCCACTGACTCTCCGTTCTACCTGCCGCTGGCCGTCCTGCTCATGCTGGCCCTCTCGGTGTTCTCCTTTCACTTCGTCGAAGACCCGATCAGGCACTCGCTCTGGCTCGAAACCCCCCAGACCCGCCAGCGAGAGCGGATGCGCCGCACCACCACCCAGCACCGCTCCGGCATAAGCGCGGCCCAGGGGTGGATCGGCGCCCTCGTCGTCGTCACCCTGGTTATCGTCTCGGTCTCCTTCGTAGCGCTGAAGGGTGGCACGTCGTCGGGTCCGTCGGCGGACGCCGCTGCGATCGGCGCGGGCGCTAATCCGGGCGCAGACCTCGATGTGCAGGCACCCGCCGAACCCCCCACCCTGCTGGCCACCCGGCAGGCCGCGATCACTGCGGCTCTGGCCTTGACCGCGTGGCCCGAGACCTCTCCGGCGTTCGACGCGCTCGGCGACAACTCCGGCGCCCAGGAATGGGTCGACGACAACTGCCTCTCGGTCAGCGCGAAGAACGCTGCCGGCTGCCGCTACGGCGACCCCGCGGCGGCGAAAACCGCGGTGCTCCTCGGCGATTCGATGGCCATCAGCTACATGCCCGCCATTCGCGCGGCCCTGGAACCGCTCGGTTACAACGTGCAGTCACTCACCATGTTCTCCTGCCCGGCCGTCAACATCTCGGTCGCCCCCAAGAACGCCTCTGACGCGTCCGCCGCCACCTGTGACGACCACCACGCCTGGGTCTATGCCGAGGTTGCCCGGCTGTCACCCGACCTCGTGATCATGTCGAGCCTCGCCGGCTCCATCGTGCGCCTCGCGAGCGGCAATGAGGGAGCCGACGCCCTCACCGAGTGGCAGACCGCGACGGCCGACACGATCACCGCGTTGCAGGGGTCGACGGACCAGGTCGCGGTGCTCTCACCGCCGCCGGCCAGCACGCCGTTTGCGGAGTGCAAGACCCTCACGAGCGGCCCGGCGGACTGTACCTACAGCCCGTCGAACCTCTACCAGAAGGTCGTCGCGGCGGAGCAGTCCGCGGTTACTTCGGCCGGCGACTTCGCCCAGTACGTGAACGTCGTGCCGTGGCTGTGCGTTGACAACAACTGTCCGGCCGTCATTGACAACACCCCGGTATTCTTCGATGGCCAGCACTTCGTGCGCGAGGCGAGCGCCCAGCTCGGCCCGCTGCTCGCCGAGGCCCTGTTCCCGCCGGCTGCCTAGCGCGCGCGGCGCGGCATCCGCTTGCGAATCGTGAATTCAGTGCTCGCGCGGCCGAAAGTCGCGCGGCCATTCGCTCGCGCGAATGCGTTTGATCTCCTTGACGTCGCCGATGGTTGCCCACTCGTCGAGGCCCAGGCGTGACAGGGGGCGCAACTTCTCAATGAGCGGATGCGCCCCGTCCAGCACCGCAGACGCCACCGCCACGTGCGTCACCTCCCCGAACACGAGCGTGCAGTCGCCGAGCTCCAGCGTCGAGTGCAGGCGGCATTCGATCGCCGCGGGGGACTCGGCGACCCGCATCGATGCCACGGTGACGCTCGGCTCCCGGGTGAGCCCGGCGCGGTCGAACTCGCTCTCTGCCGGCCCAAAATCGGTGCCGGTCGCGTTGACCTCATCAAAGAGCGATTCCGGCGTGAAGTTCACCACGAAATCCCTGGTCGCGAGGATATTGCGCACGGTGTCCTTTACCCCCACCGAGGTGAACTGCACGATGGCCGGCGAAACGGAGGCGACGGTGAAGAAAGAATGCGGCGCCAGGTTGTCGACCCCCGCCGCCGACCGGCTCGACACCCACGCGATCGGCCGCGGCACCACGAGCGAATTCAAGAGGCGATAGAAATCGCGGCGGGGCAGGTCTCGGGGGTCAAAGTCAGTGCGCACCCGCTCAGGCTAACAAGTCTCCAGCGCCGATAGAGTGGCCTGATGCCTACTCTTCCCCGCCTGGTGGCCTTCGATCTAGACGATACGCTCGCGCCGTCCAAATCCGCCCTCGACCCGACCATGATCGACCTGCTCGTTAAGTTGCTCAACGTCACCGAAGTCTGTGTCATCTCCGGCGGCCAGTTCGGTCAATTCCAGGCGCAGATCATCAACAACCTGCCGGGAATCAGCGCGGAGGCCCTCGCCCGCCTGCACCTCATGCCCACCTGTGGCACCCAGTACTACCGCGCCGACGCCCAGGGCTGGGCCCAGGTCTACGCCGAGAACCTCAGCGACGACCAGAAGGCCACGGCCCTCGAGGCTGTCGAGCAGACCGCGCGCCGCCTCGGCTACTGGGAGAACGACACCTGGGGACCGATCCTTGAAGACCGCGGCTCCCAGATCACCTTCTCCGCACTCGGGCAGGCCGCCCCGGTTGCCGCCAAGATCGCCTGGGACCCGAGCGGAGAGAAGAAGAATACCCTGCGTGAGGCCGTGCAGGCACTGCTGCCCGATCTCGAGGTGCGGTCCGGCGGGTCGACATCCGTTGATATCACCCGTCAGGGCATCGACAAGGCCTACGGAATGAAGCGCCTGGCCGAGCTCACCGGTGTCGACCTCGACGACATGCTGTTCGTCGGCGATCGCCTCGACGAGAACGGCAACGACTACCCGGTCAAGGCGCTCGGGGTGGAGTGCATCGCCGTCGAGGGCTGGCCGGACACCGCAGCCCTGCTCGAAGACCTGATTCCCCGCTACGTCACCGTCTGACCGCCGCGTCCGGCATGGCTCCTGCAATTTCTGAACAGGAGATCGTTCATCCGCATGGTTCCGGGGTATTTCTCGAGCCGGGGTGAAATTGCAGGTGTTTTGCGGGATGGTGAGCGCCCAGTCCGCGACGGGTGCACTGCGGCTGGCAAAGTAGTGTTTTTACCCCCAGTACGGGGCTTACCGGGCGTCACCCTATTCCGCTGAATGGGAGACCGGCCTACGGTATGCACACCGCACCCGAAGGCGGTAGCAGGAGGCAGTACCGTGCCACATGCACTCCGACACCAGCGCCGCAGTAAAGGCTGGAGAATCGTACTCGGCAGCGTGCTCTCGCTCGTTCTTCTCAGCGCCGGAGCCGGCGGGGTCGGCGCCTACAAACTCAGTCGCTTCTTCGACGACGGGGTCGCAACCATCAGTACGGTTTTCCCTCCCGCCAGTGTGCGCCCGCCAGCGAGTGTCGGCGAGGTCGCCAAGGCCCAGAACATCCTCGTGCTCGGCTCCGACAGTCGCGGCGCGCACAACGAGTCGATCGCGGACCTCACCGGCCAGCGTTCCGACGTGATCATGGTTGTGCACATTCCGGCCAACCGGGAGGGGGTCTGGGTCATGTCAATTCTGCGCGACAGCTGGTTGGAGATTCCCGGTCACGGCCAGGCCAAGATCAACGCCGCGCTTTCCTGGGGCGGGGTACCGCTCGCTGTTGAAACCGTCGAAAGCCTGATCAAGACGCGCATCGATCATGTCGCTGTGCTTGACTTCGAGGGTTTCCAAGCCATAACGGATGCCCTCGGCGGCGTCGAAATAGACAACCCGGTCGCGTTCGCGTCCTCCAAGCTCAAGGGGCACACCTTCGCCGTCGGCAAGCAGGTCGTCACCGGCGCCGAGGCGCTCGCCTACGCGCGGGAACGCTACGCCTTCGCCGACGGCGACTTCACCAGGGTGCGCAACCAGCAGCGTTTCTTCAAGGCCATGCTGAGTACCGTCATGAGTTCCAGGACCGTGACCAATCCGGCCACCGTCGCCAATCTGATCGAGGCGGTCACCCCGTGGATCGCAGTGGACGACGGCCTCGACTTCGCCTACCTCACCGGTCTCGAACTGCAGCTGCGTGACCTGCACGGGAGCGACCTCACGTTCTTCACCCTGCCAACGAGCGGCACCGGCAGGTCCCCCAACGGGCAGTCGATCGTCACCATCGACACCGGAGCGCTGGCCCCCCTGCAGCAGGCCTTTCAGACCGACACTCTCGAGGCCTACGACCCCTAGATCGCTCCACCGAGATACCGTATTGAGATTTTCTCGTGTACATTTCGCTTGTGAATGAGATACGGGCCGAGAATCGCGAGTGGATCAACTTCGCCAAGGGCGCGGCGATCATTCTCGTCGTGCTCTACCACTCGTCGTTGTTCCTCAGCGACTTCGGGCTGGCCGGCAGTACCCCGCGGCTGCGCCTGCTGCTCAGCTACTTTCCGATGCCGGTGTTCTTCTTCATCGCCGGGCTCACCGCCCGGCGCATGCTCACCTGGAACCTGAAAGATCTCTGGCGCCGCCGCCTGCTTACCCTGCTCTACCTGTACCTTCTGTGGTCGGTCATTCGCGTCGTGTTCTACCTCGTCGTGCCGCACCTGCGCGGCACCGAACGCTCCCCGACCGACCTGTTCAACATTGTGCTGCTGCCGGTGTGGCCCACCAGCAGCTATTGGTTCATCTGGGCCCTGGCCGTGTTCACCCTGCTCGCGTGGCTGCTGCGTAAAGTGCCGGTCACCGTGCAGTTGGGCCTCGCCGGTGCGGTGGCCGTGTTGTCGACGACGCCGGGAGCACTCGACCTCGACAACGTCGGCTGGGACCGCGTCGCCGCCAACTTCATCTTCTTCATCATCGCCGTCTACTTTCCCCACACGGTGTACCGCCTGGCCGCCCGGGTACGCGCGTGGCACGCCGTCGTGCTCGTCGTCGTCTACGTCGGCCTGGCCGTGGCGCTCGTGCTCCTGCACCTGTCCCGGATTCCCGGCCTGATCCTGCTCGAAAGCGCGGTCGCCGTCGCGATGGGCGTGGCCCTGGCCACCCTTCTGGTGCGGGTGAAATGGCTGAACTTCATGAACACGCTCGGCCAATACAGTTTTCAGATCTACCTGCTGCATCTGTTTCTCGTGGCCAGCGCCCTCGCGCTGCTCGCACCGTTCTCCGAATCGTTCTGGCTGCAACGCGCCGGCAACGCCCTACCCTTTTTGCTCGCGGCCATCGTGCTCGTCGCCTCGCTGTACCTCGCCAAGCTCCTGCGCCGGTTCTCCTTTCTCTGGGTCAGCCCGTTTCGCAAACGCCAGACCAAAGCGGGCTCGCGTCGGGCTCATCAGAACGGAGACCTGTTGTGAAGAAATCCCGCCTGCTCGCGGCGTCCGCTGGGCTGCTGGCCGTTGTCCTTCTCGGTGTTGGGTTGGTGCTAAGCGGATGCTCCGCCACCCCGACAACGCCCGTCGCCGACGCTTACCGCGACACGGTCGTCATGCAGAACGACCTGCAATACGGCAATGCGAGCGGCGAGAAGCTCTACCTGAACGCCTGCCTGCCGAGAAGCAAGTCGGCGCCCGTCGCAGCGATGATCCTCATCCACGGCGGCGGATTCGACAGTGGCTCGAAAGACTTCGGTGGCATGACCGCCCTGTGCACCGAACTGGCCGATAGCGGCATTGCGGCGTTCGCCGTGGACTACAGACTCGCTCCGAAATTTGCCTATCCGGCGCAGGTGGATGACGTCACCAACGCGCTCGAATGGTTGCGCGGCCCGGCCCAGATCGAAGAGTTCGGCATCGACCCCGAACGCATCGGGCTGTTCGGCAGCTCGGCGGGCGCGATCATCGCCTCCTCGATCGGCACCAACGGCACGGGCAGCCTCACGGGCGGTGACCGGGTCGCCGCGGTCGTGGCCATGTCGCCAGCGGTTGACCTCACCGAGCGGGGACTCCTGCTCGGTGACCCGTCGAAAATGGCGATCGCCTCGATCCTGCAATACCTCGGCTGCGACGATTTTCGAGCCTGTCCGGATGCCCGCCAGGCGTCGCCGTTGTACTCCGTCGACAAAACTGACCCGCCGTTCTACATCGCCATGTCGAAAAAAGAACTTGTTCCCCTCGAACAGGGCCAGGCCATGGCGGTTGCCCTCAAAGCGGTCGGCGTGCCCGTCACGCTCGATGTGAAACCCGGTGAACGACACGCATTGGAGCTGCTCGACGAGGTCACCCGGGCGAGCATTCGTCAGTTTCTAATCGACAATTTGGTTAATTCCTCACCACGAGCTGATTAAATCCTCAATACTCGTGCTCCAAAAGTGAGGAATTTTATGCCAACATAGGTTTCTGTCGTCGTGCACCCGAAGCACGACGCGTCAAGCCTGCGGGGAGAAGCACGTATGGAACTGAAACGACTGGCCCGAATTCTGCGAAAAAGATGGATTCTCATCGTTGCGTTCGTCCTGCTCGGCCTGGTCGGTGGAGCGGCAGCTGCGCTGCTGACGCCCGTGCAGTACCAAGCCTCCACCCGGGTGTTCGTGGCCGCGCAGATTCAAAATGGGTCCACTCCCGGCGACCTCGTGCAGGGTAACAATTTCGTGGTGCAGAAGCTGCCGTATTACCTCGATGTCGCCACGTCCCCGCGCGTGCTTGACCCGGTCATTACGAGCCTGAACCTCAACGAGAGCGCCGTCGACCTAGCCCAGCGGGTCACGGCCACGACCGATCCCGGCTCGGCCGTCATCGAAATCGCCGCGCTCGCTTCCACAGCGGATGCCGCCCAGCAGCTCGCACAGGCCGTCTCGGAGAGCTTCACCGACGTCGTCGTCAACCAGTTGGAAACGCCCGCCAACGGCGGGGCGAGCCCGGTCACCGTCGGAGTGCTCGACCCCGCCGTCGCCCCCGACGACCCCGCGCTGCCCCAGCTCTACCTGAACCTCGCCGTCGGCCTGCTCATCGGCCTGCTGGTCGGTCTGGTGACCGCGCTCATCCTCGGGCTGCTCGACCGCCGCATCTACAACCGCGACGACATCGAGCGATTCACCCTCGTTCCCGTGCTCGGCGGCATACCGCTGGAAGCCCGCGCCGCGCCGATCATCTCGCCCGACGGCGCGAGCACCCCCCGCGCGGAAGCGTTCCGGGTGCTGCGCACCAACCTCGAGTTCGCCGACGCCGATACCAGCCGCCGCAGCCTCGTGGTGACCTCGTCGGTGTCCGGGGAGGGCAAGACCACGACCCTCGTGAACCTTGCGATCGTGCTGGCCGAGAGCGGCGCGACCGTTGCCGTGATCGACGCCGACCTGCGCACGCCCCGCCTGGCCGACTATCTCGGCCTCGACGCTGACCGTGGCCTGACCGACGTGCTCGTCGGTGACGTGCAGCTCAAGGAATCGTTGCAATCGTGGGGTGCGCAGCATCCGCTCACCGTGCTGCCATCGGGCAAGATCCCCAGCAACCCAAGCGAACTGCTCGGATCGACCGCCATGGGCACCGTGCTCGACGTACTCAGCAGCAGTTACGACTACGTGCTCATCGATTCCCCCCCGGTGCTCGCGGTGACCGACGCCGCCGTGCTCAGCCGCTGGACCGGCGGCACCATCCTGGTCGTCGGCGCGAATCGGGTGCGCGAACCCGAGCTTCTTGCCGCCTTCGACGCCCTCGAAGCGGTCGGCACGACTCCGCTCGGTGTCGTTCTCGCCATGGTTCCCACCCGCGGACCCGATGCGCTCGTGCGTGACGGAGGCTTCGCGGTGACGACCCGCCCGGCACCCCGTGTTACCCCAGTCGTCGAGGCCCGCCCAAGCGACCCCGGCCGTTCCACCCCGTCCGACGGCGAGTCTGCACCGGCAGATGTCCCCACCCAACAGCGCGTCACCTGGTAGCTGACCCGTTCCATCTGTGTGACGCACGTTCGAAGACGCACGTTCGAATCAGTTCTACAAGGCTTTACCCGAAGGGAGCCTCAGTGTCCGTGCACTCGTCCTACCCGATAGATCCGTCGCCCTCCACGCAGCGGAAGCTTCTGCTCGTCGCCTCGACCGGCGGGCACCTGGCCCAGCTAGTGCGGCTGGCGCCAGGCCTCGGCGCCTCACCGAGTTCGCTCTGGGTCACCTTTGATTCCATGCAGAGCCGCTCCCTTCTGGCCGGCCGACGCCGCATCCACGTGCCATACGTGCGCCCCAGGGACTACCTCGGCATGATGCGGGCGGCCGGCATCGTCCGCCGCGTGCTCAAGCACGAAACCTTTGAGGGCGCCGTGAGCACCGGCGCCGGCCTCGCCGTCGCCGCCCTCCCGCAGGCCGCGATCAGCGGCGTGCCGAGCCTGTACATCGAGAGCGTCTCCCGCGTCGAGGGCCCATCGCTCAGCGGGCGGATGCTCGCCGCCAGCCACCTGGTCAGCGTGCGCACCCAGCACCCAGCGTGGGCTTCGAACCGCTGGAGGACCCACCCGAGCGTGCTCTCCACCTACCATTCGCTGATCCGACCCGCGCCGGAGCGGCCCAGCCTCTTCGTCACCCTCGGCACCATCGAAGGCTACCGATTCGACTCCCTCGTCGACGCCGTGCTCGCGAGCGGCCTGGCCGACGAGCGCACCGAGTGGCAGCTCGGGTTCACCACCAATCGCACCGATCTTCCCGGCCAGGTGCACCAGATGATGCCGACCGCGCAGTTCATCGACGCCGCGCTGAACGCCGACGTTGTGATCACCCATGCCGGTGTGGGCACCTTCATGGGGCTGCTCGAAATGGGTATCTTCCCGGTGATCGTGACCCGCCGCAAGCACCGCGGCGAACACGTCGACGATCACCAGATGCAGATCGCCGAACTCGCCGAGTACCTTGGCGTCGCACGGGCCGTTGACGCGCCGGACCTGACGGCCGACGTCATCCGCTTCGCTGCCGGCCGCGCCATCGACACCGGAGTGCGCATTCCACTGCCCAGTGACCGATGAGGCAGCGAGCGGCGAAGCAGCGGATGCTGCGCGAGCCAATTCTGCGGGAGATCTACGTGCCGGCCCGCGGTCAGTACGACAATATCGGCGACATTCTGCTGCGCCGCCAATTGCTCGACTGGTTGCGGGCGAGCGGCCCGCTGCACGTTTACGTCGGCGAGGCACCCGACGGGTACGCCGAGGGCCTCGGCCTCACCCCGGACGACGTGCAGTACCGCTCGTTTCGCCGCTGGTATGCGGCGGCGCTCGCGAGTGCCGCGCGCGGCCGGGCCTCCTACGTGTTCAAACCGGGCGAGATCCAACTCACCCTGGTCGGCATGAAAGAGCACCTCGCCATGCTGCCGGTACTCGCTCTCGTTCGCGCCCGGCACGGCCGCGTCGCCCGCGTCGGCGTGGGCAGCCGCAATTTCGCACCATTGCCGCGGGCCCTGATGGGGCCGTCGATCGCGCTGTCCAACGTGTCGTTGTGGCGGGACGCGGCGACGGCCGGCTATCTCGGGCAGGGTGGCATCATGCCCGACCTGGCCTTTGCCAGTGTCAGCGACCTGCCGGATGGGGTGCGCGACGTGCTCGTCGTGTCGATGCGCTCCGACCTCGACTACCCGAGCCCGGCCTGGCTCGCCGGGGTGCGTGCCGTCGCGGCCGACAACGGCCTCGACATCTGGTGCGTCACCCAGGTAGTGCGCGATGACGAAAAGTGCGGCCAGCTGGCCGCCGACCTAGGCGGTCAGGCGTTGCGCTGGAACGGTACAGGGCACGACGACCAGGAACAACGCCTGCGCGCCCTGTATCGGCGGGCGGCAGTCGCCGTGAGTGATCGCCTGCACGTACTCGTGGGCGCCCTCACCGAGGGCGCGGTTCCGGCCGCACTGCTCGTCAGCGCAAATTCAGACGCGGCCAAATCCGACAAGATCGCCCGACACTTCGCTGCCGCCGGGCTGCACGACGTGAGCATTGCCAGCGGCGGCTTGACTGCCGAAGAGATCGCCGCACGGCTTCAGAACCTGCTGGGCCGCCGCGAAGCCATTCTGGCCGGACTGGCCGAGGCGCAGCAGGAATTGCAGACCGTACGCCGCCTACTCGACCAGGTGCTGACGAGCGAGAGCGTTCGGTGAGCCTCGCCGAAGCGGGAGATACGCAGCCGCTCGACGCCGTGCCGCCGAGTGTTGCACGCGGGGAAACAGTGTGCGGTGAACCAGAGCCGATCGAGTCCGGTCGGGTCGGCATCGCGCCGAGTCTCGTTCATCTTCCCGTCCCTGTGCCCCAGACCTCCGTTTCGGCCGTGGTGCCGGCCCTGTCTGCGTCGATCGTACGGCAGGCCGAACGGCTGCTGGCCGTGCATATCGGGCGCAGCGGCGAGGTCGCCGGTGGCATGAGCCAGGTCGTCAACGGTTACCTGGCGCATTCCTTCGCCGACTTCGACCTGCGCATGGTCGCGTCGCGTGACGGCAGTGGCGGGGTTCGGGCGGTCTCGCTCGCTGCATCCGCTTTCTGGAAGGTGCTGCGGCTGGCCGATCCCGAACGCACCGTCGTGATCGCGCACCTGTCGCAGGGCGGATCCTTCGCGCGCGAGGGCACGTTGCTCGCCCTCGCCCACGCCCGCGGGTTTGCGACGGTGGCCCAGCTGCACGGCAGTTCCTTCGCCGACTTCGCGCAGAAACGCCCCGGCCTGGTTGGGCGGGTCCTGCGCGCGGCTGACGTGGTGCTCACCCTCTCGGCCGAGTCGCGCGCCGCGGCTGCCGAGTTCGTGCCGGGGGAACGCGTTGTACTCGTGCCGAACGCGGTCGCCGACGGTGTGCACCGCGAGATCGAACCCCTCGTGGTGTTCGGCGGAGCGGTCAGTAAACGCAAGGGTGTCGACCTGCTCGTGGCGGCGTGGCAGCGGCTCGCGCCCGAGCATCCGCTTTGGCGACTCGTCATTGCCGGCCCCCTTGCCGACCAGCCCGCGGTACCGCTCACCCGGGGCGCATTCGTGGGTGCGCTCAGCCACGAGGCGCTGATGAAGTTGCTCGAACGGTCGTCGATCGCGGTGCTGCCTTCCCGCGACGAGGCGATGCCCATGTTCATTCTCGAAGCCATGGCCCGCCGCAACTGCGTGGTCGCGACCAGGGTGGGCGGCGTGCCGGCCGTGCTCGCCAACGGCGTGGGGGTGATCGTCGAACCCGACGACCTTGATTCGCTCGAGGAGGCCCTGCGGCACGCGATAGCGGATGCCGCCTGGCGGGCCAAAAAGGCGGATCTGGCCAGATCCGCCTTTGAGACCACCTACTCGGCAGCCGCTGTCTTTCCGCTGGTCGAGCGCAGCTGGGTGGCTGCGCTCGACCGTCGATCAGACCGGGTGGCTAAGAAACACACGCCAGGTTCGAGAAACCTGAGCCAGCAGCCGTGACGGTGTTCGAGCAGTAGACTCTGGTGCCGCTGGCGCCCTTGCTGCCCTGCTCGTGAATGAAGAAGCCGTAGCCGGCGGCGCCGACCGGAGCGGTATTGCCGTAGAACGTGTTGCGCAGGCCCCAGCCGGCGACGCTTCCGTTGACCGCGAAGCCGTGCACGGTGCTGTTCTTGCCCTCGTTGTTGTAAATGCTCCAGTCGTTCCCCTTGACCTTGACCCATTCCTCGGCGCGCGGCATGGCGGCCGTGCCGTCGATGACGTTGTCGCGGATGATTCCGGCGGAGGTGCCCTCCTTGACCTCGATCGGCTGGGCTCCGGTCAGGCTGATGTTGTTGGCCATGAGCAGCGTGCGGTCGGTGCGGTCGGGCTGGCAGCTGGTCTGGGCACACCAGTTGTTCTCGGAGGTACCGATGTAGATGCCTTCGCCGTAGAACGGGTCGCGCTTGCCGGTGTTCTTGATGGTGTTGCCGACGACCTTGCTGTCGGTGGTGAATGCACGCAGGTGGATGCCCTCATAGCCGATGTTGTCGACGAGCGTGTCGGCGATGGTGACGTTGCTGCTGCGGATCACGCTGATGCCCTTGAGGCTGTTGGTGACGGTCATGCCGGCGATCACGAGGTTGGAGGAGTTCGAGATCTGGATGCCGTGGTCGTTCTGGATGCTGCCGGCGTTGACCACGGCGCTGCGCGGTCCGCAGACCCAGATCGGGTTGGAAGCTGTTCCGTTCGCGGTCATGTCGATCTGCTCGTTGTAGGTTCCGGGAGCCATCTTGATGACGGTTCCGGGCGTGGCCTGCTGAACGGCGGCCATGAGCTCCCGAGCCGTTGTCACGGTGACAGTTGCGGCGGGGCAGTCGGCGTAGCGATGGGTGCTGATCGGTGCCGGGCTCGGCGCGGTGCTCGGTACGGCCGCCACGATGAAAGCGTCGACGATGCTGCTGGTACCGGTGGAGCGGGCATCTTTCTGGCCGGTGCGGGTCACCGTGATGGTGTGCGTGCCCGCCGACAGGCTCGTCGTGCTGAACGCCTTCTGTTTGTAGGCGGTCGTCGCTGAGTAACCGTTGACTGTGGCAACGATCTTGCCGTCGATGGACACGTTGCTCGTGCCGGAGCTGCTGGTCAGGCGGGTGATGAAGGCCACGCTCGTGCCCTGAAAGGTGAACGAGGCGTTGCTGGTTTCGGTCGAGAATCGTACGGATCCCCCGGAGTCGTTGGCCGAACCCGAGGTGCGCCAGGTACCGGCGTACTTGACCGACGCGGACTCACTGTCGAAAGTGGTCGAGCCGGTCGGAGTGTCTACCGCGGCCGTCGTGGCGACGAGGGCAGTGCTGGCGGCCGGCGCGGATGCCGGGGTTGAAGTGGTTGCGCTAGCCGGAGTCAGGGTGACGAAAGCGTCGATGATACTGCTGGTGCCGGCCGAACGGGCATCCTTCTGGCCGGTGCGGCTGACCGTGATGGTGTGCGTTCCGTTCGAGAGGTTCGAGGTGCTGAAAAGGCTCTGCTGGTATTGGGTGGTGGCTGAGTAGCCGCTTACCGTGGCCACGGTCTTGCCGTCGATCGCGATGGTGCTCGTGCCCGAGCTGCTCGTTAGACGGGCGACGTAGGCCACCGTCGACCCGGTGAAGGTGAGGGAGGCGCTTGACGTGGCCGAGGCGAACTGTACGGACGCGCCGTGGTCGGACGGCGAGCCGGTGGTACGCCACGTGCCCGAGTACTTGACCCGGGCGGAGGTACTGTCGATGACCGTCGTGCCGGCGGGCGTCGTTGCGGCGGAGGCCGATGCGACTCCGACGGGAAGGATGGCGGTGAGGGGAATCAACGCGGCGATAACGACGGCCGCGATGGTGGCACGTCGTGAAAAGCGGGGGAACAGCATTTGGGACCTTCCGGATGTTCATGGACAGCGTGGTTACGTCCGTGAACCCGAGAGGATCCCGACGCGCATGATGTTTGTGATGCCGGGCAGTTTGTTGCCGGTCTCACTTCGTCAATTAGCGTCCGAGCTGCTGCGCGTTACCCGTGTGTAAATGGGTTTGTGGGCATAATTCACGGGGGCGCGGCGGGCTCCTCGCGCGCGAGCGCGCGCAAGAGACCCGCTGATCCCGACGACCATCCCGACGAAATAAACTGAGAAGACTTCCAGATTTAGCCCTGACCAGTGCTATTGCCCATTGTGGGGTCTGCCCCGCGAGTGGGGGGTGCGGATTTTGCGTAGTCAAGAGCGGTCGCTGGCGGCGCCCTACGTCATTACTGTGAAGGTGCCTAGAGTAATTTTGAAGCTCTTGAAATGTTGTCACCCGCAGTTGTCCCGCGCAAAAGCGAGACCTCAGGCCGCTGGCGAAGCGCGCTGAGGGTCGGGAGGGCTGGGGCGGCCGCGTCGGTGCGCGGGCGCTGCGCCATTTCACCCTGCGCTGGAGATGTGCCAGTACGCGGGAGGCGCACTCCCGCGTACTGGCACAGGTCCAGCGTGTCGTGTGGCGCGTGAGTTCTGGTCAGACCGAAACTCCCGCGTACTGGCGCAACTACCGCGTGATGGAGTTGGGCTGCGCGAAGAGGGTACTACCTGGTGCAGGCGAGATTGGAGAATCCCTCGGCGGCGCGGGTGACCGAGTTCGAGCACGACACCACGGTGTCGCTGGAGCCCTTGCTGCCCTTCTCGTGGATGAAGAAGGCGTAGCCGCTGGCGTTCACGGCGCCCGAGTTGTCGGTAAAGGTATTGCGCAGGCCCCAGCCGGCGACACTCCCGTTGACCGCGAAGCCGTGCAGGGGGCTGTTAGTGCCCTGGTTGCCGTCGATATTCCAGTCGTTGCCCTTGACCTTGATCCACTCTTCGGCATTGCTCATGGCATTGGCTCCGTCGATCACATTGTCGCGAATGACGCCGTCGGAGGTGCCCTCCTTGACTTCGATGGGCTGGGCGCCGGTGCGACTGATCTGGTTGCCAAACACGAGCGTCCCGTCGGTGCGATCGGGGCCACAGTTGGTCTGCTCGCACCAGTTGTTCTCCGACGTGCCGATGTAGATGCCCTCACCATAGGATGCGTCGCGCGCTCCCGTGTTGGAGATGGTGTTGCCGACGACCGTGCTGCCGGTGGTGAACGCGCGCAGATGGATGCCCTCGTAACCGATGTTGTCGACACGGGTGTCGGCGATCGTGACGTTCGTGCTGTGGATCACACTGATGCCCTTGAGACTGTTGGTGACGGTCATGCCGGCGATCACGAGGTTCGATGAATTCTTGATCTGGATACCGTGGTTGTCCTGGATGCTCCCCACGTTGATCACCGCGTCGCGGGGGCCGCAGACCCAGATCGGGTCAGCTGCCGTGCCGTTGGCGTGCAAGTTGACCTGGCCGCGGTAGGTGCCCGGAGCCATCCTGATGACGCTGCCGGGGCCGGCCCGGCCGACGGCGGCCATGAGTTCATCGGCGGTGCGCACTGTCGTTGTCGCGGCCGGGCAGTCGGCGTAGCGGCGCACGGACGGCGACGACGCGGGAGCCGGTGCCGGTGCCGGTGCTGGTGCCGGGTAGGTCGTGGCGTTCACGACAAACGCGTCGACGATGCTGTTGGTGCCGCTCGAGCGGGCATCCTTCTTGCCGGTTCGACTGATCTTGATGGTGTGGGTTCCGCTCGACAGGCTCGTTGTGCTGAAGACGTTCTTCTTGTGTTCGGTCGACGGGGAGTAGCCGTTTACGGTGGCCACGACCTTGCCGTCGATCGAGACGGTGCTTTTTCCCGAACTCTTCGTGGTGCGCGTGATGAAGGCGACGCTCGTTCCCCTGAAAGTCATCGATGCGCTGCCGGTGCTGAACTGGAACCGCACGGATCCGCCGCGGTCGGCGGCGTTTCGCGTGCTGCGCCAGGCGCCGGTGTAGGTGATCTTCGACGAGGTGCTGTCGACGACGGTGCGGGCGGGAGCGGCGGACGCCGTTCCCGGGCTGGGCGCGATCACGGGGGCGAGAATCGCGAGGGTCAGGGCCGTGACCGCTGTGACGGCGATGAGGGCATGACGGGCGGGCGTCGTGCGGTGGCGGATGGGCGGTTTGCTGGCTGGGAGGATTCGGGCGAAGAGCTTACGACCACGGGGTGTGGGGCTCGGGAGGTGGCGGAACAGGAGCTTGCGGGGAAGGGGCACGATGGAGTCCTCCGGAGAGTCGGGTTCACGAGTTGCAGCGGGTGCGCGAATGACGCGGGCGCTGGGGGAGCCGTGTCGCAGCGCATGCGGGCGGGAGCCTGAGAGCCGGTTGGTCGACCTCGTTGATCCGGACAGGCTCTCCTTATTTCATGATCTGAAATGGCGCGTCGGTCGGTCTGACGCTGCTTTCGTGACGGACTCTGACCGGGTCGATGCGTAGCGCGGTACATATTCAGCGTTCGAGGCCGACAGCGCAGGGACTATTCGGATTGAACTGTGTCCCCGAGCATAGCGAGCACCAAAGTCGAATCCGTTTCACTTTCCTGTGAAAGTCCCCATAATGAGCGCGCGATGAAATTTGTCGGCGAGAACGGATGCTGCCGCGAGCCGGCATTCGCTTGACGTCATTTCGCTCGAGAGACTGCAGAGCCCCCTGCACCGTGCTGATCGGGCGAGAATCTCGCGGACGGTCCAGGTGGCGGTAGCGCCGCCAACGACGATGCCGATCAGAAGCACGCCAGCCGCCGCGATCAATATGCCAGCCTGGAGTCCGTGGCGGAAGGCAGCCATGATCGCCAGCGGATGCTCACGGCTCGGCGATCGAAACTCACGGTTCAATGACGACCGCAGCCTAGGCGGAACCCTGTTTGGCAACCATGCGCAGCAGGCGCCGGTGCAGTGGCACGCTGAGCTTCGCCGTACCGGCCAACGCGAGGCGCTTCCAGTCGCGGCGGCGCGCGGCGAGCAGCACGAGGCGCCAGGTCAGGCGGGAGCGCAGCTCGGCGACGATCTCGTCGCGTTCCTCGGCGTCGTAGGGGCCGGTCAGGGCGTCTTTCAGCCCGGAGAGCAGCACGTAGCGCAGCCGAAAGTAGCCGTAGGAGTTCGAACCGATGATGCGGGTGTCGAGGGTGATCGCGGCGCTCGTGACCGCCTGTTCCACGAGCAGCAGCGACTCAGCCCGGCGCGACCCGGAGCGGATGATCGACCCACCGCGCACGACATAGGAGTAGAGCACTTCGCTGATGGACGCGACCCGATCGGCCGCGGCTAGGAGCTGGGCGACCATGGCCAGGTCGGAGTGCACCCGGGCTGGGGTGAACTCGATTTCGCCGGCGAGGGAACGCCGGAACAGCTTGTTCCAGAGGTGCCCGGTGAGCTCGCCGTCGAGCAGCAGGCTGAAGGCTTCGGCACCGGTGATCGGATCGGCCAGCGTCGGCGCGGGCAGCGGGCGCCGCTGCCCGGGATGGACGTACTCGGCGCCGCAGACCACCACATCGGCACCGGTCGATCGCGCCGCCGCCACGAGCTTTTCGAGCGCCGCATCAGACCACTTGTCGTCGCAATCGACGAACCACAGGAACTCGCCCCGGCTCTCGGATACCGCGCGGGCCCTGGCACGGGCGACCCCGCCGTTCTGCTCCAGCCGAAAGTAGTGAACGGATGCGTGCGCGGCGGCCGCCCGCGCACCGATCGTGGCCGTCGCATCCGTTGACCCGTCGTCGACCACGATGATCTCGATATCGGCCAGAGTCTGGCCGAGCAGTCGCTCGATCGCTCCCTCCAGGAATTCGGCAGCGTTGTAGGCGGGCACGATGACGCTCACGACCGGCCGACCCGCCGCGTGCGCGCCGTTCATTCGGTGAGCCGTCGAATGGAGCCGGTCAGCTCGCGCAGGGAGGCGCGGGCTTCGACGACGTGGCGCAGAATCGGCTCCCGGCGGCTGATCACGTCGCGAGCCCGTCGTTCGAGCGCGGCGGGGTCGGGCAGCGTCCAGCCGATCGTTGCGCCCTTGATGCCGACCGCGTCAAGGGTACGGGCAGCTTTCGATGGGCCGGCATCGGCGATCACGAGCGGCAGCGCGCCCTCGGTGAGCCCGATCACGGCGGCGTGCAGCCGGTCGGTCACCACGAGCAGCGACCGTTGGTACACGCCCCGCAGCTTCACTTCCTGCTCGGCATGGTCTGGACCATCCCAGACCAGCGCAGTACCACCGAGCGACGCGGCGAGTTCCTCGGCGAGCGGGCCGTCGCGTTCGATCTGCGCCACGGCCACGATCTCGAGTCTGAGGGTGTCGGCCAGACCTCGCAGGGCGCCCAGCCACGCGTCGTCGGGGCGTTGCCCGTTGTATCGCACCGAGACGGCGAGCAGCGGGCGAGAAGCAGTCGACGCGAGCAGGTTGGCCTCCGCTGCCCCCGTGGCGAAAGCCCAGTCGGGAGCGATGCGACCGAGCCCCATCGTGCTGCGGCTGTACGCGTCGCGCCAGGCCACGAGGTCGCACAATCGCAAGGTCACGGCCACCGGAATGCGCCAGCCGGTTTTCTGCCGCACCCCGAACCCGGCGTGCACGGCGTGCCCGCCGCGCAGCCGATTGAGCGCGAGGTGCGGGGCAATGCGCAGATAACGCAGCGCGTAGGCGCGTTGCAGTTCCATTTCCCCGGCGTTGAAGGCATAAACGGATGCTTCCCGCAGCGTCGACCGTGAAATCTCGCGTCGCCATTCGGCGCTCGTGCGGTAGACCCGATCGTCGTCGTGCAGGCTGAGCCCGCTCAGGTAGGAATCAGCTCGCGAGCCGACGAACACCTGCAGGTCGCCGGCCTCGCGGAGGGCATCCAGAAAGGCGCGCCGCAGTACCGTGTCGCCGACATTGTCGATCTGGCCCATGGCCGAAGCGAAGATTCTCATGAGCGTTGCACGACCCGCAGCAGAATCCGTTCCAGGTCGGAGCTGCTCGCCTCCTCCGAGAAGCGGGCCAGCCACGGCTCGATGCTGTCGAGCGGCAGCTCGGCCGCCCGCAGAATCGCGTCGGCGAGGTCCACCGGATGCGCGGACAAGGCGAGTTCACCCGTGATGCCGGGCACAATCGCATCCGCCACTCCGAGCGCCCCCGAAACGGCGACCGACGGATAGCCGGCTGCGGCCGCCTCGACCAGCACGTTGCCGAAGCCTTCACGACTCGACGTGAGCAGTGCCACGGCATTGGCACCGAAGTGGTCGAACCAGTTTTCGACCCAGCCACGATGGTGGAAGACCACGTTCTCCTGCCGGGCCGCAGCCTGCACGTCGCCCAGCAGCGGGCCGCCGCCGAAGGAGACGACCTCTACGGGCACGCCTCGGCGGGAGAGCTCGGCGGCGGCCTTAATCGCGAGCAGCGGACGCTTCTGCGCCACCAGTCGACAGGCCAACACGATCTGAATGCCGTTGGCTGACCCGGGGCGGCGTTCCGATCGCGCCACAATCGTGTCAACACCGCCTGACTCGTCGCCACCAACCTGCGCGTGTGCCGCGGTCGCGCTCTGGCTGCGTGCGGTTCCGCGCAGTTTGGCCGTGGCCGGGTTGGCGATCACCGTCACGCGGTCACCGCGCACCCCGAAGGCGGCGACCATTTCGGCGGCGACCGGATGCGAAATGGCGATCACGTGGTCCGCCCACCGGTACAGGCGCTTGGCAAACCAGATCTTCACCCGGTGGGTGAGATTTGATCCGGGCAGTCCGAGCGACACGAGGTTGCGCTCGCTCACCAGCACGCGGGGGCGCAGGCGCGACGGCACCAGTCGGGCCGCGGTCAGCAGCACCAGGTTCGGGTGCGCCTGCAGGGACACCGCCGCGTCGGGCTGCCAGTCGAGCAGTCGTCGCCGCAGTGCGGCGGCCTTCCGCACGTGGCCGTGCTGGCCGGAAAGAGAGACGGCTCGCACTCCGTCCGGCAGGTATTCCGGCTTGACCTCGGCCGAAGTGAGCACGACGCTGACCTCATAGCCCTGATCGGCGAGCCAGCCCATCCAGGTGCGGGCCACAAACTCTGCTCCGCCCCCGTGCAGGGAAGGAATCACAAAGAGGATGCGGCGGAGCGCGGGATGCCCGCGCGCGTAGTCGGCCGGGGTGTATGAAGAGGGAGTCATGCGGGGCCTCGTCTGTGGGGAGTCGGGTGCTGAGCGGTCGGGTACTGAGCGGTCGGGTGCCGGGCAGGAGTACGTGACGGTGCGGAGCCTGGCAAGGCCGCGAAGTTGAGGGCTGCCAGGCGCTGCACCTCGGGAAGTCGCTCGGCCAGACGGTCGCGATAGCGCTGCCGATCGGCCAGCACCGCGAGCGCGACCGGAATCATGCGCTGGGCCAGGCCGACGCCCGGCTCAAGGCACAGTTCCTGCGTGTCGAAGAGCCGCATCATTCCGGCGACCTTGCCCTGGGTTGATAGGGCCACGGTCGGCACCTCGTGGAACATGGCCTGCACGGCGAGGTGCATGCGCCCGGTCAGTACGATTTCGGCGCCGGCGCAGAGCCCGCGCACCTCGGCCGGGGCGAGCAGCCGGTTCACCAGAACGACTCCGTCAGCCCCATCCAGGCGGTCGAACACTGCCCGGCAGGCGGCCGCGTCGTCGCCGCTCGAGCGCACGACATGGGGCAGCAGCACGACCCGGAGCCCGGCCCGCAGCAGCGCGGTGACGATGCGGGCGTACTCCGTGGGCTGGTCGAATCCTCGGCCGACCAGCGCGCTCGCGTTCACGACGGCGTATGGTGCGGGTGAGTGCCCCAGATATTCCGTGGCGGCGAGGTCGGAGCTGGTGCGTGCCGCGAATACGCAATCGGCGACGTCGATTACGTTCTCGAAGCGATCGGCGCGAGCGCGGGCGCTTGAGACCGGGTCGCGCAGCTGCAACCGGGTGCCCAGCCGGCCGGCTCGGGCGAGCGAGCGCCGTACCCCGAGGTCAGCCTCACCATTCCAGCTGAAACCGAGGATGCGCGCGTCGACGCCGACGCTGCGGGCCAGGCTGGCGACATCCGCTCGCCGTGAGGAGGCGCGCACACTGTAGGCACCGTCCATGATGTCGGCGCCGACCACGGTCAGCGATAGGGCGCCGTCGAGCACGGGGGCCAGCACGGCCATGGACTGTCGATGTACCCGTGCAGCACCGTAGACCAGGTGCGGAATGGGCACGAGTTGGGCGCGCCAGGCGTGCTGCGACGGAATTTGCAGGTCGGCCAGCCGCCGCACGAGAACCTGTACCGGACCCGGCACGTTTTCGAGAAAAGCCTCCACCATGGCCTGGTCGCCGATATTGCCCTCGC
This sequence comes from Cryobacterium ruanii, assembly GCF_004404055.1. Classification (GTDB taxonomy): domain Bacteria; phylum Actinomycetota; class Actinomycetes; order Actinomycetales; family Microbacteriaceae; genus Cryobacterium; species Cryobacterium ruanii. The sequence continues at coordinate 47,007 of NZ_SOHK01000009.1, read as the reverse complement.
CGGGCGGGGCGACGAGTACGTGCCACCGTTCGGTGTGCGCATCGAATGGGCGCAGCCGGTCGGTGGCGCGTTTCAGCGCGGCGCGATCGAACAGATAGGGCAGAGCGGATGCCGCGGCGAGCCCCTGCAGCACCCGGTCCAGCCGGCGGATGATGCGCAGCCGGATGCGCCCCGCCTTACGGCCGGTGGGCGGTCGGGCAGGCACCAGCTGGACGGCGTCGGCGTTCGGGCCGCCGGTCTTCGACGACGTGGCGGAGCGCAGGAAGCTACGGGCCTGGGTGATCGAGCGCACGTCGCGGCGAAAGACCGGCCAGATCAGCATGACGACCCCGATGGCCACGAGGAGGGCGACACCGCCGAGGGCGACACGCGCGAGCGGCAGGTCGATGGGGATCCACTGTACGGCGGCCCAGCTGACTCCGGTCGCGAAACCGTAGCCGAGGATGGCCCGTACTCCGGCTAGGAACATCGCGCGCGCCGGGGCGTTCGTGACCCGGCTGATCCACCACAGCCCGATCGGCCAGATCAGAGCGACGCCGAGCGAGTATCCGGCGGCGACCCCGTAGACGCCCAAGAACGAGCCGAGGAGCACGAAAACGACGAGCAGCGGCCGGGTGCACAGGGCAAAATACAGGTTTTGCTTGGTGACGTCCTTCGATAGGAACACCCAGTAAGTCGCGTAGGCGGCCGCCTCGAAGAACCCGGCAATGGCGAGAATCTGAAAAATCGGGGCGGAGCCGAGCCAGTTGCTGCCAAGCGCGATGCTGATGATCGGCAAGGCCTGGGCGCAGGAGAAGGCGAGCACGATGGTGACGGCGTGCAGCATGATGATTTGCCCGAGCAGAATGAACCGGTCGTACTTTGGTGGGTCGTCCTGCAGCCGGGCCAGCACCGGCAGGGCCACCCGGGTGGATGGAGCGTTGATCTGGTTGAGCGGCAGCAGCAGCAGTTGGAACGCCCGGTTGTACAGCCCGAGCGGGCCGGCACCCAGGGTCGCACCGATCACGATCGAGTCGGTGTTTCGGCTGGCGTAGCCGAGCAGTTGGGTGCCGGCGAGGTTCGACCCGAACATGATCAAATGACGCATGGGTGCTTTGCGGTGATACCAGCCGGGAAACCAGCGGGTGATCGGAACCAAGATGATGATGGTCAGGACGCCCTGGCTGATCTGCTGACCGGCGAGGGCCCAATAGCCGAAACCGTTCAGCGCCATCGCGATGCCGATAGCGAGGCCGCCGACCTGGGCGCCGATCTCCGACCCGGCGAGGGCTTTGAAGTGAAAGTTGCGGTTCAGGTCCGCACGAAACTGGGTGGCGAGGCCGTTGAGCAGAAAAGTGGCCGCGAGCACCTGGGTGAGCAGCACGAGCCGGTCGTCGCCGTACAGGGTGGCGATGAGCGGGCTGCACAACACCGCGAGCAGCATGAGTGCGAGCCCGATCACGCTGTTGATCCAGAACAGGTTGTCCTTCTGGTGTCGGCTCAGGTCGCGCACTGCAATGGCGGCCGATGACAGCCCGAAGTTGCGCAGCACCTCGCCGACGCCGATGATCGCGGCGACCGACGCGACCAGGCCGTAGTCGCTCGGGTCGAGCAGCCGGCCGAGCACGACGATACCGCTAAGCTGCACGCCGATGCGAATGAGCTGGCCGACCAGGGTGGTCGACGCGCCGCGCCCGGCGGTGCGACCGAGGCCGGCGGTCGAGGGCGGTTTCTCGGCTTTTTCAGGTATTTTGGGTGCATCGGGCGGCAGGGTCGCGGTCAACGGATGCTCCGCCCAGTCAGCTGCAGGGCCCGCAGGTAGACTCGATAACTCTGCAGGCCCAGAGTCTTCCAGTCCCGATCGTCGAGCCGGGGGCGCGGTCGGGAGCCGACGGCGCGCATCCGTCCGAGGGTGCCCTGCAGAATCTCGGGCGTGAGCTCGCCGTCGTAGAGGTAGATCCAGTCGGGCCCCACCTCGTCGGCGAGGGCCTGGTTCGACGGCGTCGCCGGCACGAGTACCGGCCGATCGAGCGACAGCGTCACGAGCAGCACGCCCGAATTGTGCATTTCGCGGTACGGCAGTACGACCAGCTCGGCCTCGCCGACCTCGACCACCAGTTCCTCGTCGGAGACGAAGCGCAGCACCGAGCCGATGCGCGCGTCCTGCGCGGCTTCAGTGGTGACGATCACGCCGAGCCCGCTCGACGGCCGACCCACGACGTGCAGCGTCAGATCGGGGCCTGGCAGCGCCCGAAACACCTGCAGCAGGGTTTCGACGCCCTTGTACGGGCGAATAAGCCCGAAATAGAGGATGCGCCCGCTCACCGAATCGGGCCGGCGCATGCCGCTGAAGCGGTCACGATAGTGGCCGTGCAGGATGGTGACCGCGCGGGATTCGGGCTCCACCGGTGTGGTCGGGTTCAGGCGGATGACGAGGGCTGTGCGGGCGTCGAGCGCATCGAGGGCCCTGTTTTCGGCGTTGTGGCCGGCTTCGTGCGGGGTCAGGTTGTGCATGGTGCGCACGATGGGAATGTGCTGCAGCCGGGCCCGCAGCAGCAGCGCGTACAGCGCAAGGCGGCGCAGCCGGGCCTTCAATGGGCGTGGCGCGCGAATGAGCAGTTCCGGCCAGTGCACGTGAAGAACGTCGTAGCGGCCAAGCAGGGCGGTGCGCCAGGTGAAAAAGCGCATGGTCACCGCATCGGGTGCGCCATCGACCACTTGGTTGACATACCGGGTGTTGCCGTCGGGCGGGCTCAACGACTGCAACACTGTGATGTGTGTCGTGCCTGTCTTCATCATGCCCATACCCCTAACGGGCCGGTATAAGTTCGACGAAACTTGAGATTCTGTCGGTTTAGCGTAGCGTGCAGGTTGCGAAGGCGTTATAGCCGCGCATACCCCCGTTTGGGGTGCGGCTTTGCCCGGCCCTGTCGGGGCTCAATCGGGGGAATGGCATCCGCTCGCGTCGGATTCAGCGCCAGGATGAGCAGGCAGCCGAGCAGCACGTGCATCGGGCGCAGGGCGTCGATCGCGTTGAATCCGGCGATGCACACCGTGTAGGCCACCAGGGCGGCTGCCGGTCCCACCGCCCGGCGGGAGAGCGCGTGCGCTACGGCCGAACCGATCATGAGCAGGAACAACGCCAATCCGGGCAGACCGATGCTGATGAGAAGTTGCAGCAGCGAGTTCTCGATGGTCACCTCGTTGAACAGGCGTCCGGTGATGCCCGAAGTACCCGGCCCCGATCCGATCCAGCCGGTGAGGTTCGCGGCCTGTAGCGACACCCAGACGCCGAGGTCACGCGCCTGCGACGACAGCTCGGCTTCGATCGAATTGTTGCGGGCCGTGAAGGCGTCGAACTGAAACAGACCGACCACCGCGACGACCATCAGCACCGCGAGCAGGGCGAACTTCCCCCACCGTTTGTGGCCGCGCAGTACCAGTGAAACAGCGTAGGCGAAGGCGATGGCGATGGCCGCGGAGAGGATGGCTCCCCGCGAGACGGTGGCGACGAGCCCGAGCCCGCTGAACACGGCCGCAACGAGGGCAGACTGTGAATTCTCTCGCAGCCACACGCCGATGGCGAGCGCGCAGGCCACGGCAAAGAACAAGCCGGCGAAGAGCGGATGCCCGAACGATGCCGTTGCGCGATACACCGACCAGTGCTGGCTGTCGCTGAGGCCGAGCACGTAAAACAGGGAGCCCCAGATCGGATTGGCGCGAAGCGCGCCCTCGATGAGGGCATATGCCCCGAGCACTGCGCCGAGCACGAGCCAGACCCGCTGAATCCAGAAGGCCTCCCGGCTGGCTGTGACGATGGCGAGCGGGAGCAGTACCCCGGCGCTGAAGCTGATGAGCCAGCCGAGGCTCGCCTGTAGATCGGTGCTGCGCACGAGCGCGAACAGTGACCAGGCCAGGAACAGCAGGGCGAAGTAGCGGGTGGCCGACCGGAACGGGGCCGGCGCAGCGAAGGGCGCCTGGTCGGCCGTGCCGGTGAGCAGCCGCCGCACGGCCCAGACGACGATGATCATCGTGGTCAGCGGAAGGGCGCCAATGGGGCCGTCCTGCGGAAGAATGCGGGCCGGAATGAGCAGAAACATGGCCAGCGCAACGGCCGGCAGAATGTGCGCCGGAAGTAGGAACAGCGTCACCACTGCGACGAAAGCCAGCAGGGTCAGCGGAAGCACGATGATACCGAGCTCGGTGACGAAACGTGGCAGCACCAGACTGGCAACGATCACGAACAGCGCAGCAAGCGTGACGAGGATAATCGGCGTGCGGCGCTGGCGCAGCATGGTGAAATCGAACATCGGCCGCCTTCGGGGGAAGTCGCGCAGGGAATGGTGGTCGCGCAGTGGGTATACGAGATCTGGCCGCAGGGCTCTTGCTGCGATCAGGCGCAACGATAACACGTGAATTTTCCTCAGCGCCAGCATGGCGACGCGAAAACCGGTACTTTGAGCGGGTCGCTGAAAGCCTGAACCACCAATGAAGTGGAGTTTCCGGTGAAATTGTCCCGCCTGACCTACAGATTTCAACGCAGCACCCGGGGCCGGGTGTACGCCATGCGGGCCTTGGGCGTGCAAATCGGCGCTGGCTGCCGCATCCTCTCTGACATTGCCACGACGGAGCCGTGGCTCATCTCGGTCGGTGACCGGGTGACGATCAGCTCCGGTGTGACGTTCATCACCCATGACGGTTCCGGCTGGCTCTACCGGGACGAGCGCGGCCGCCGCTACCGGTTTGCACCGATTCGGGTGGGCTCGGACGTCTTCATCGGCGCCGGTGTCACCGTGCTGCCGGGCGTTCGAATCGGCGACCGGTGCGTAGTCGGAGCAGGTTCGGTGGTCACCGCGTCGGTGCCGGACGGCACCATCGTGGCCGGCGTTCCGGCCCGGCCGATCAAGCAATGGCCCGAGTTCCACGCGGCGCTCGCCGCATGGCCGGCCGAGGCCGACATGGTCGGCCAGACCTACCGGCAGCGGATCGATTCCATCGCCGAAGGGTTCCAGATCAACAAGCGGGCGTGACCCAGGCCTTGACGAAGCCTGCGCTCTGGTAGCCGAACTGGTAGGCCCATTTCAGCGGATCCATCGGCTGACGGGCGCCCATCACCGCGAGCAAACCTGCGTAGCACCGACTGATCTGCACCCGGGCCCGGCTCACGTGATAGCTCGAGGTGACCACGACCACTCGATTCCAGCCTCGCGAAGTCGCAATCGCGGCAATGGCTTCGGCTTCACCGCGAGTGGTCGTGGGCTTCGGATCGAAGCACTCAACCTCAACCGTCGTGCCCGGTACCGGCACCGGGCGGGCGCACAGGTTCGCCGGGCGGGTATCACCGCCGAACGCGTCCGAGATGAGGATGTGCCCGCTGTACCCGGCTTGGGCGAGGTCCACGGCCTTCGCCACCACGGCGGCGCTTCCGAGCCCACCGAGAACGACGATGGCGTCGGCAAAGACGGGTGGGTCTTCCCGCGGGAACATCACCGTTCTTGTGGTGACGGCCAGCAAGCCCACGGTCAGCAGCACCAGGCCGGTGAGTACCAGGAACGCACGCTGCCGGCGGCGCGATCGCCTCATTCGCTGCGCGGCAGCATCCGCTCTGCCGAATCTGCCGGCGCTGCCGACCCTGCCGATGTCAGCCTCGGCGCGTGCCCAAACCGGGTCGGCGCGGCGAACCATCTTGGAACGATGAATCCGTACCGAAGCAGCGGCAAGTCGCGCACTATGCGCCAGAATAGCAGCGAGGCGGCGACGGCCCCGCCGGCGACGAGCACGGGCAATACGGGGCCGAGGCGATCGAGCCAGGCCTCGCCGCGGGCGAGCAGCAGCACGCTGGTCAGGGCCGAGACGAACAGCACGTGCAGGACGTAGATGGGCAGGGTGTTACGACCGACGTAGGACAGCCAGCTCATCGCCCGAAAGCCCAGTAGAAACCGGGCCACGAGCAGGCCAGCGCCGAGGGCGAGCAGACTGGCCAGCACGAGTGTGCCGGTGATGAACGGCATTCGCGCGTCAACGGTGAGAATGACGCCGGCCAGTCCGAGGAAAGCCGCGGCGAACCCGAGGCCCAGCCCGAGGGCGCCGAGGCGGCTGGGCCGGTTGACGAAGGCGAGGATCCACTCGCGCAGATAGCAGCCGAGCAGAAAGAACAAGAAGTAGCGGCCGATGCCGTTCCAGGCAATGTTGCCGGTGTCGGCTCGGGCGAAGAACAGCACCGACAGCACGGCGGCGCCGCCGATCTGCATCCGCCAGTCGACGCGGTCCCTCATGAGCTTGGCGGCCACGAAGAACAGGGCGAGCGCATAGAGAAACCACAAGCCATTGCTGGGGCGCACGGGGGCGAGCAGTAGGTCGATCGGGTTGGTCTCGTCGAAGCCTGCCGGGTTGGGCAGCAGTGAGAAGTAACCGAAGCGCACGAGCGTCCAGAGCAGCAGCGCCCAGACCAGCAGGCTCAGTCGAGTACGCCAGAGTGTGGGCCACGTACGCGCGATGATCGAGGCGGCAAACAGGCCGGAGGCGAGAAAGAACAGCGGCATGCGAAACACGATGAAGACGAGGTTGATCTTGCTCCACAATTCAGGGGTGAGGCCGGAGATTACCGTCCACTGCACCGCGTGCGCGAGCGCAACGAGCAGTATGGCGATGCCTTTGGCGCCATCAACCCAATCGACCCTCGTCTGGTTCGCTACACCGACCACTGCGCAAAGGTCTTCATCATGTCCGTGTGGGCGAAGCCTGGCGTCTCGTGGGCGAGCGTGTGGTACATGACCTGGGCGTCCGCGGCGACCGGCTTGATCTTATTGATCAGGGCGAGTCCGTTCTTGCTCGGAACGACCACAGTGTCGGGGTGGGCGTCATCGGAGACGAGTACCTTCACCCGGCTGTTGCTCCACGGCGTCGCGCTGATGCGCGCCGGGTTGGTGCCCTTGATCAAGGTGAGGTCGTTGCCGTAGGCATCACCGACACGCGCCTGGTTCTGGGTGTCGTAGGCGTAGAGCCACTCGTTGTCGTAGAGGGCATTGACCATGTACAGGCCGCGAATATACGGGATGAGCTTCTTGCCGTAGGTGTAGCAGGCCAGCGATCCGCCGAATGACGTGGCCCGCAGAAAGTTGCGGCGCACGGTGTAGAGCGAGTTCAGGTAGGTCCAGGCGTTCTTCTGGGCATTGGTGGCGATGGAATTGGTGTACTGGGTGCCGCCGGCATTGATGCAGATGGCGATGGTGTTCTGGTCGACGACGAGCTCGCCGGGGTACTTGAAGCCGCCGTTGAGAGCGTTGTGCGAACTGGAGGCCGCGTGGTAGAACCACACAGCACCCACTGACGCCGCAGAGTTGCGCGAGATCGTCTGCGGAATGAACAGGCGGGCCCGATCACCGCCGATATCCACTTCGATGTTGTCGTAGAGCTTCTTCCCCTTCTGGGTGAGCACATTCGACAGGCGCGACACCTCTCCGGGTAGCTTCGGAGCGGTGGCAGCGAAAGCGGCGGGTGCGCCGAGCGCACCGAATCCAAGCGTGGCTGCGCCGGCAGTTGACAAAGTGAGAAACTTTCGACGATTCATTCTGCCGAAGGTAGCAGAGAGAATCCACTAGGTCCAACCCGGATTTATCGTGGCTGGTCGTGGTGCGGTAGATGGAGCCTAAACGGGCGCGGTCGCAGAACCAGCCGCAACACGACGATCGCGACACCCGCGCCGAGCAGCGCACCGAAGCTGTTCGCGACCACATCGTTGACCGTGGCAAAACGCTCGGGCAGCAAAACGAGCTGGCCAAGCTCAATCAGGGTGCTGACCAGCGCGCCGACCACCGGACCAAGCCACCAACGGTGCGGGCCGGCGAGTACGACGAGGAGCAGACCGACCGGAACGAACAGGGCGATATTTGCCGTGAATTCGATTGCCGCGTAGTTCAGCCAGGTTGGAATTCCGTGGGCGTGCAGCCAGAGCACGGCCAATGAGATCGACCCGTGCATGCCGCGATCGACCGGGGTGGGCCAGAACGCGATCAGGGCGAGCGCCACGATATAGGCGAGCGCGAACGAGAGGGCGGTCCGCCGAAACAGTCCGTACCGACGAATCGCGGTCATGACACCTCCTGGTTGCTAGCCCACTATGCCCTAGTTGCATGGTCCTGATTGCATCGGTCGAACTCCCGGTCTACGCCACTTGGGGGTGGATAGCTCCTGCGAGCGGATGTTTAATGACACCTCGTTCGTAGATTCCTGCCCCTGTCTCGAAAGAGGGCTGTCGTGGTCAGAGCAGTGCGCAATGACTTTCAGCGCCAAATTCTCGTCCTGGCGGCGATGTTCGCGCTGGTAATTCTTGCGCTATCGCCTGTTACCGCGCCGCCCAGTGCCGCGCCGCTGACTCTGGCCGGGGGTGTGCCCTCCGTCATCGCGGTGCAGAGCAGCGGGGCACCATCCGGCGCGTACTCGGAAACGGTCTGGACTGTCGGATGGCAGGATGAGATCGACGCCTGCAGCGGTGCTGTCGATATCGGTGCCTACTACGGCACGCCGGTTATCGCCGAGCACTGGTTCTGCGGGGGATCAATGTTTCCGGGGGAGGGCAGCACGATCATCCTGACCGGGGTGGTCTCCGGAACGTTTCGGGTCGGATCGATCGCCGCCGTGCTGAACGCGGCCACCGACAATGCCGGCGCCATTCCGCACGGCTTCGACTTGCTCTATCAAACCTGCGTTGACGGCTCGAGCGCCACGATGTCGTTCACCGAGCTGACTCGAATCGGTTAGGCGCCAATCGACGAATCCGGCGTGGCATCCGCTAGGCGGCGGCGGCCGAGCCGATGCTGGTAACGCGCTTCGGCAGCGCGAACACGAGAACGAGCGCGAGAACCGCGAACCCGGCGCTGACCGCCATCGCCATGGTGGCGCTGTGCGTGAATGCGATGGCGAGGGCATCCGCTCCGGGCCCGGGCACAGTCAGCGTCCCGAAGAACACGCTGCCGATCACGGCGATCCCGACGGCACTGCCGACGCGCTGCATCACGCCGACCACGCCGCTCGCGCCGCCGGCTTCGGAACGGTCGACGGTTGCGACGATGAAGGACACGTTCGGCGCGATGAAGAATCCACTGCCGAGGCCGGCGATGAACAGCGGTGGAAGCAGGTGCCAGTTGGTCAGGTCGCCCGGCGTCGTCAGGAGCATGACCAGCCAAATCCAGATCAGGCCAATCGTGACGAAGGCCACGCCGACCACGAGCACGGTGCGTCCGAGGCGCTTGGCAAGCCGGTCGCTCTGCGAGGCGCCGAGAATCGTACCGATCGCGAACGGAATGGACACGAGCCCCGACTCGAGGGCGGTGTGCCCGAGACCCGCCTGCCAGAGGATTGAGATGGTGAAGAAGATGCTGGTGAAGGCGGCGAAGTAAACCAGTGCGAGGACCACGCCGCCGGTGAACGCCGGGTGAGAGAACAAGTGGGGCGGCACGAGCGGGCTGGCGCCGCGCTTGGCAACCCGCACCTCCCAGGCACCGAAGGCAACGACGAGCAATGCCCCGGCAGCGAGGGTCAAAAAGGTCCAGAGCGGCCAGCCCTGATCCTCTCCCTCGATGAGCGGTACCAGGAGTGCGACCAGACCGGAAGAGAGAAGCACGAGTCCGAGCCAGTCGATGCCAGCCCGCGACACCTGGGCCTTCTGGGGAATCGCGGCACCGCCGGGTAGCAGAAAGACGGTGGCCACGAGGGCGAGAACGCCGATCGGCAGGTTCACCCAGAACACCAGGCGCCAGCCGTTCTCGACGCCGAAGGCTTCAATGATCAGCCCACCGACGATGGGGCCGAGGGCGGTAGAGACGCCGATGACCGAGCCCATGATCGCGTATGCTCTGCCGCGGGCCGAGGGTGGAAACATCAGCTGAATCACGGCCGTCACTGCCGGTACGAACATTCCGCCGGCCAGGCCCTGCACGACGCGGGCCACGATCAGCTGCAGGTCGTTCTGCGCAAGCCCGCAGGCGAGGCTCGCAAGCGTGAACAAGGCCAGGCCTGTGAAGAAGACCCATTTGTGGCCGACGCGGTCGCCGATCCGGCCCGCCGGAATGAGCGCGAGGCCGAAGGCGAGGGCGTACCCGGAGATGATCCACGAGAGGGTGGCCTCGCTTGCGTCGAGACTCGTTCGAATGCTGGGCAGCGCCACGTTCACGATGGTCGTATCGAGCAGCGCCATGAACATGCCGGCGAGGAGCACGATCAGGGCCTGCCAGGCTCGGCGTGGAATGACGGGTGACGGGGGGATGGCGGGCGTAGAAGTCACAGGGAATTCTACAACAAATCCCCCACTCCACTGGAGCGGGGGATTTGTTGTTTCCACTGCGGTCGGGGTAACAGGATTTGAACCTGCGACCTCGTCGTCCCGAACGACGCGCGCTACCAAGCTGCGCCATACCCCGATGGCCCGTGGGCCTCCCTTAGTATAGGCGCTCAAAGCGGCCCACGACGAATTGAGCGGGCAGTCAGGCAGCAGTCAAGGTGAGCAGGGTTGCCTCGGGCGGGCAGGCGAAGCGCACGGGCGCGTAAATCGAGGTTCCGAGGCCGGCTGAAACGTTGAGGAAAGCCGTGCGCAGGCCGTGGTTCCAGAGGCTCAAGCCCTTCACCTGGCGGCGCGGAATATCGCAATTGGTCACAAGCGCGCCGAAACCGGGCACGCAGACCTGGCCGCCGTGGGTGTGCCCGGCCAGGATCAGCTGGGCGCCGTGGTTCACGAAGGAGTTCAGCACGCGCTGGTACGGCGCGTGGGCGACTCCAACGGTGAGCGTGGATCGCGGCGCTGCGGCCTCTTCCGGGTCGGGCCAGACATCGTCGCCGAGGGGATCGTTGGCCCGCAAATCGTCGATCGCACGCGTGATCAGGTCGAGCCGGTCCCGCCCGATGTGCGGGTCGTCGACGCCGAAGAACTCCACGTGGGTGCCGTTCAGGTCGAGAGACTCGGCCGCATTGTTGATGTCGGTCCAGCCGAGATCGACGAACACACGGCGCAGGGCGTCGGTGTCCAGTTCCTCTGGGCGAATGCTGCGCCGGCTCGACGGCCCGCCGAAGTAGGTGAACGGGTTCTTGAGCTGCGGTCCGACATAGTCGTTGGAACCGTTGACGAATACGCCGGGAATTCCGCGGAACGGGGCGAGGGCGTACTCGATGCCCCTGACGCCGTCTTCGTGCCCGAGGTTGTCGCCGGTGTCCACGATGAGGTCGGGCTTCAACGCGGCGAGGCTGCGTACCCATTCCTGTTTGTTTCTCTGCCACGGCGCCATGTGCAGGTCGGAGAGATGCAGCACACGAATCGGCGGCGACCCCGGTGCGAGCACCGGAACGCTCACCTCGCGCAGCGTGAACCGGGTGCGCTCCACGAGCGCACCCCAGGCGAAGACGGCGAGGCCGAGTGCGCCCGCCGCCGCGAGTGAGGTGCCGACGAGCTGTCTGCCCTCGCCGGCGCGGCGAAGCGCGGTCACTCTTTGGGTTTCGTGTCGGCGGCGGGCGCGGTGTACTTACCAATGACAATCGTCACGGCGTCGCCGGGGCGAGTGGCCGTGCCCTCGCCGGGCTGAATGGCGACAACCTTGCCATCTTGCGCCTTGTCGGTCACCGTCTGTTCGAGCTTGGCCACGCTGAAACCGTAGGGGGCGGCGGAAAGCGTGGTGCGGGCATCCGCTTCGGTCTTGCCGATCACGGCGGGGATGACGACCCCGGTGCCGTCGCTCGAGAAGGCCGTAACCGTGGCGCCGCGAGTGGATGCCGCGCCGCCGGCCGGATCCGTGTTGGCTACGGTGCCGGCGGGCATCTCCGAGCTGGTCACGCCGCCGTCGACGAACAGGAAGCCGGCCGCCTCCAGGGTGGTCTTGGCTTCGGACATCGACTTGCCGCGCACATCGGGAACCGGAACGGCCACCGCGTTGATCACGTTCGACGAGGCTTCGGGGAAGGCGTCGCCGCCGAACTTACTGTTGGCGGCAGACATGACGATCGGCCAGATACGGTGGCGCGCCGTCGCAGCAGACTTGCCAAACAGGTTGGCGTTATAGCTGCGCTGGCTCTTCCAATTGGTACCGCCGACGTTGACTACGCCGACAACCGTGGCCACCTTGGTGCTCGCCCCGCTCATCCACGTGTCTTTGGCACCGTCTGTGGTTCCGGTCTTGCCAATCATCGGCACTCGCGGAGAGGTCGCGCCGTTCGACGCGCGCGCCGTTCCGCTCGTCATGACGCCCTCCATGGCGTACTGCATTCCCGCGGCGACTGCCGGTTCGACCGACTGGATGCAGTTCGATTTGGGAATGGGTAGCTCGGTTCCGTCGGACCCGATGATTTTCGAGATCGCGACGGCACTGCAGGTCATTCCGTTGTTGGCGATGCCGGCGAAGGCGACCGCCATGGTGAGTGGTGCGATCGTGTTGGTGCCGAGCACCGACGCGGCGTTCTGTCCGAGGTCACTGCCGTTGGCGGGGTGCACGCCGAAGTTTTCTGCTGTCTTGCGAATTCCACATAGGTCGAGCTTCTTAGCCATGCCGATAAAGCCCGTGTTTATGGAGCCGATCGTGGACTGCAAGGCGGTGTAGTTGGGATTCGATTCGCTGCTGCCGCCGTCGTTTCGGGGGTTGAATGGCGGCGTGTCGTTGTCGTAGTTTTGCGGTCCCAGACAGCTGTCCTGAAACACTCCCCAGTTCGACTTGCGGCGCGAATCGACCCGCTCAGTGAGCGCATGGCCTTCCTTGAGCCACTCGGCCAGGGTGAACACCTTGTAGGTAGATCCGGGCTGGAATCCGCCGGAGCCACCATAGGCGAAGTCGGTGTTGTAGTTGATGCTCGTGTAGTTGGCGCCGGTGGCCTGCACGTCCGGGTCCTGGCTGTAGTCCTTGTTCTGGGTCATCACCAGAACGTTGCCGGTACCCACCTGCACGCTGGACACCACGCCGCCGATATTCCAGTCATTGTAGGTCTTGGGAACGTTCGCGTTGAGGGCGGCGACTGCGGTGGCCTGCAGGTCGAGATCGAGGGTGGTGTAGACATTGAACCCACCCTGGCTGAAGTTGGCCAGGCGCTCCTCTTCGGTGGCGCCGAAGGTCACGTCGTTCTTGAGGATCTTGGTCACGTAGTCGCAGAAGAAGGCGTTGTCGCCGGCGGTCTGGCAACCGGTGCTCGGAACGGTGATGACCGGTTCGATCGGCGTGGCGATGGCCGCGTCGTAGTCGGCCTGGGCGATCTTGTCATACTTCAGCATCTCTTTGAGAATGTAGTCGCGACGAAACTTATTGTCGGCGTAGCCGTTGGCCGCGCCGTTGGTTTCGCTGTCGGGGCGGTCGAGCTGAAACTTGACCGGGTTGTTGACGATCGCCACCAGGCTCGCTGCCTGCGGCAGCGTCAGGGCTAGTGCGGTGGTATTGAAGTAATAATTGGCGGCGGCTTCAATGCCGTACACAGTTCCGCCGTAGCCGGCGATGTTGAGGTAACCGCGAAGAATGTCTCCTTTTTCGTACTTCTTCTCGAGGCCGATGGCCAGGCGCATTTCGCGCAGCTTGCGGTCGGCGGTCGTCTTGGTGGCGTCGGCGTAGCAGGTCTTGGCCTCGTCAGCGTCGGTCATGACCGCGCACTTTTGAATGAGCACGTTCTTGACATACTGCTGCGTGATCGACGAGCCACCGCGGGTTTCACCGCCGGCCAGGGTCTGCACGGCACCGTTAAAACTGGACTGGATGTCTACGCCGCCGTGCTCCATGAAGCGCGGGTCTTCACCGGCGATGGCGGCATCCTTGGCGAACTGGCTGATCGCGTCGGACGGGACGTCGACCCGGTTCTGTTCGTAGAACGAGGCGAGGAGAACCCGGGTGCCCACCGGATCTTCGGAGTTGGTGGATGCATAAATGTTGCTCTTCTGGGAAAGCCGATCAATGGAGAGATACTCGGGCAAACTGTCGAACACGTTGATGGTGTTCGTTGCGGCCATGCCGGACAGGGCGACGGCTGGGGCGACGGCGGCGGTCACGAGAATACCGACAACGGCACTCATCCCGACGAGACCCAGGAACCCCCCCAGAGCCCCGCTCACGGTTCGATTTTTGGCAGACATAGAATTGAGCTTAAGCGACAAATCTGAATGCCCGCCTCAATAGGAGTCACATGCCCGCCTGGGAATACCTCACAACGCCGTTGATGATCCACAATACGGCCGCCATTTTGAACAACTGGGGCACTGACGGGTGGGAACTCGTGCAGGTCGTACCCGGCCCCGAGGGTGGCCTCGTTGCCTATCTGAAACGCCCGCTCGCACCCAAGGAAGAGGCCTAATCGTGTCGAACATCGAAGCACGCCTAGCCGAACTGGGCCTTGAATTGCCGAGTGTCGTTCCGCCGGTCGCCGCCTACCTGCCCGCAGTGATCAGCAACGGGTTCGTCTACACCGCCGGGCAGCTGCCGATGGTGTCAGGCGCGCTGCCCGCCGCTGGCAAGGTCGGTGACGGCCACGGCCTGGTTCCCGCCGCTGACGCCCAGGAGTACGCGCGCACCTGCGCGCTCAACGGCCTCGCCGCCATCAAGAGCGTGATCGGGTCGCTTGACCGCATCACCCAGGTGGTCAAGGTCACCGGCTTCGTCGCGTCCGACCCCACCTTCACCGGTCAGCCGACCGTGATCAACGGCGCCTCCGACGTGCTCGTCGAGATCTTCGGCGACATCGGCCGGCACGCGCGTTCCGCCGTCGGTGTTGCGGTGCTGCCGCTCGACGCCCCGGTCGAGGTCGAGTTCGTCGTCGCCTTCGCGTAACACCGCTGCATAACTCCTGCAATTCCATCCGGCCGTGCCAGACATTCGCTAGCAATCAAGGCAAAGTCTGAGCCCGGCTGCGACTTGCAGGAGTTATGCAAGATCGGTGGCACGTGACTGGGGCCGCTCCCTTGCAAAGAGCGGCCCCAGCGGTTCCAGGAGTGCCGCGGAGCTATTTCTTCATCTGCGCGGTGATGGTGTTCATCACCATCGTGTCGGCGAGGGTCGTCACGTCGCCGACGTCGCGCCCCTCGGCCGCATCGCGCAGGAGGCGGCGCATGATCTTGCCGGAACGGGTCTTCGGCAGCTCGTCGACGATGTAGATGTCGCGCGGGCGGGCAATGGCACCGATCTGCTGGGCCACGTGCGCCCGCAGAATGCCCACGATGTCCTCGTGTGAGGCGATCTCGGCCTGGCTGAACTTGATCACCACGAACGCGACGACGGCCTGACCGGTCGTCTCATCGGCCGCGCCGACCACCGCGGCTTCGGCCGTGAGCGAGTGTGCCACGAGGGACGACTCGATTTCAGCGGTGGACAGGCGGTGGCCCGACACGTTCATAACGTCGTCGACGCGGCCGAGCAACCAGATGTCACCGTCGTGGTCGAGACGAGCTCCGTCACCGGCGAAGTACAGCGGGCCGTCCTTCGCACCGGAGGTGCCCTCGAACTTGTCCCAGTAGGTTTCCTTGAAGCGTTCAGGGTCGCCCCAGATGCCGCGCAGCATGGCCGGCCAGGGCTGGGTGACCACGAGGAGCCCGCCGTTGCCGTGGCCGACGTGCTGGCCGTCGTCGTCAAGCACGTCGATGGTGATGCCGGGAACCGGAACCTGAGCGGCGCCCGGCTTCGTCTCGGTGAGACCGGCGAGAGCCGAGACCATGATCGATCCGGTCTCGGTCTGCCACCAGGTGTCGACGATCGGCGTGAGATTGCTGCCGATGACCTCGCGGTACCACATCCAGGCCTCGGGGTTGATGGGCTCACCGACGGAGCCGAGCACGCGCAAGCTCGACAGGTCGAACTTCTGCGGAATCTGACGCCCCAGCTTCATGAACGTACGAATGGCCGTCGGCGCTGTATACAGAATCGAGACCTTGTACTTCTCGATGATTTCCCACCAACGACCGGTGTGCGGGGAATCAGGGGTGCCCTCGTAGAGCACCTGGGTCGCGCCGTTGGCGAGCGGACCGTAGACCACGTAGCTGTGTCCGGTGATCCAGCCGACGTCGGCGGTGCACCAGTAAACATCCGTTTCGGGCTTGAGGTCGAAAACGTTCTGGTGGGTGAACGCGTTCTGCGTGAGGTAGCCGCCGCTGGTGTGCAGGATGCCCTTGGGAGCACCGGTCGTGCCCGATGTATACAGAATGAAGAGCGGATTCTCGGCCGGGAAAGCCTTGGCTTCGTGCTCGGGTGAGGCCGTCTCCATGGCGTCAGACCACCAGATGTCGCGGTCGTTCCACTGCACGTCCTGGCCAGTGCGCTTGACCACGAGCACGTTTCTCACCGAGGAATCATTGGTCTGCAGGGCGGCATCCACGGCCGGCTTGAGGGCGCTGATCTTGCCCTTGCGGTAGCCGCCATCGGCCGTGATGACGAGCACGGCGTTGGCATCGTCGATGCGTGAGCGCAGGCTTTCCGCGCTGAACCCGCCGAAGATGACGGAGTGCACGGCGCCGATGCGGGCGACGGCGAGCATGGAGATGACGGCCTCGGGAATCATCGGCAGGTAGACAGCCACGCGGTCGCCGGCCGTGACTCCGAGCCCGAGCAATACATTTGCGGCCTTTTTGACCTCGGTGGTCAGTTCGGCGTAGGTGTAGCTGCGGGAATCGCCGGGCTCGCCCTCGAAGTAGAGCGCGACGCGGTCGCCGTTGCCGGCGAGAACGTGACGGTCGAGGCAGTTGAAGGCGACGTTGAGTTCGCCGTCTTCGAACCACTTCGCGAACGGCGGATTGGTCCAGTCGAGGGTCTTGGTGAACGGCTTGTGCCAGTGCAGGAGATTACGGGCCTGATCAGCCCAAAACGTGGCCGGGTCCTTCTGAGCGTCTGTGTACAGGTGCGGTGTGGCTGCCGTCTGTGCGGCGAATTCGGGAGTGGGCGCGAATCGACGCGATTCGTGCAGGAGGGTGTCAATTTTTACCGTCATATGTGTAATTCGCTCCTTTGCGGTACGTGCATGCAGACATTGCCAGCTCACCTGAACCCTACCGGTTCCGGGTCAATCTCTGTATACACAAACGAAATATGGAGAAACGGGCCCCCGTTTCAGGGAAATTTTGTACCCCCCGGGTGAGTGTCCTCTCTAATGAGGACATTGGACTTGCAATTTGTTCTCGGCTGCGTAAACTGATGCATGTCTGAACGAAAGTTTTGACCAGCATCGCGTACGGTTCCCCCCAATCTGCGTGGTGCTAGGCGGCACCTGTTCCCCCCAATAGGTGCCGCCCCTTCTATTTAATCCGGATACCTGTTAATCCGGGTACCTGGTTATCCGCGTGCTTGTGCGGCGCGTCCTCCCCTGCTCCATCGGCGGGCGGGCTGTCCACAGATTCCGCAGCGGCCATCGGGCGTGCGGGCGGCTCCCCCTAACGTCGAAGCATGGGCCAGCCCTTCGTCGCCGTTCCGTCCTACGCTGTTCCGCCCCAGGCCGCACCGGTCGCAGCGCAGCGAGCCGATGACTCCGCGGTGTCGTCTGCCCGTGCGGCGGCTGCGCCGCACCCCACGAACGCCGCCCGGCATCGCACGGCTACAACGGATGCCGCCCAACCGGCGGGAGTCGGCAGCGAACGCCTGAACGTGAGCGCCCTTGGTCCGCTGGCCAATTTTGCCGCACGCCCCGAAACCACGGACCTGTTCGTCAACGGGGAATCCGGTCTCTGGATCGATGCCGGGCACGGCCTCACGTTCGCGCCGTCCTGGCAGTTCGGCGAGGCCGCTGTGCGGGAGTTGGCCGTGCGGCTGATCGCGCTCGGCGGGCGGCACATCGACGAGGCGAGCCCGTGCGTCGACGTGCGCCTGGCCGACGGTATCCGGGTGCACGCTGTGCTTCCCCCGGTGTCGAGCACGGGAACGCTGCTCTCGATCAGGCTGCCGCACGCGGCAGACCGCAGCCTCGGTGCACTCGCTGAGGCCGGGTTGTTCGGCGTGGGGGAGGCGTCCGCTGCCCGGCTGAGCCGGCTGCGTGCTGCGGTGCGTGGCCGCCAAAATCTGCTCATTACCGGTGCCGCCGGAAGTGGAAAGACCACCCTCCTGGCGGCGCTGCTCGGCGAGGCGCCGGCCG
The DNA here is from genome assembly GCF_004404055.1 of Cryobacterium ruanii. Classification (GTDB taxonomy): domain Bacteria; phylum Actinomycetota; class Actinomycetes; order Actinomycetales; family Microbacteriaceae; genus Cryobacterium; species Cryobacterium ruanii. The sequence goes on along the minus strand of NZ_SOHK01000009.1, from coordinate 28,971 downwards.
ACGAGCGCATTGTCGCGATCGAAGATGTGGCGGAATTGCGCATCCGGCATCCGCACGTGGTCGCCCTGGAGGCCCGGCAGGCCAACCTGGAGGGGGCTGGGCGCATCGGTCTGGAGGCGCTGTTGCGGGAGGCGTTGCGTATGCGGCCGGATCGGCTCGTGCTCGGGGAATGTCGCGGGTCGGAGATTCGTGAGTTGCTCGCGGCCCTCAACACCGGGCACGACGGGGGAGCCGGTACCCTGCACGCGAATTCGCTCGAAGACGTTCCGGCCCGGCTAGAAGCGCTCGGAGCCCTGGCCGGAATGAGCGCCGCGGCCGTGGCTCGGCAGACGGTGAGCGCGATCGGGCTGGTGCTGCACCTGGAACGTTCCGACGGGATGCGCAGGCTCGAAGCGGTCGGTCGGTTCACCCTCAACGGCCGCGACCGTTTGTCGATCGAGGCCGTCTGATGCGTGCGGGATCAGCGGGGTTGGCCCCTGTTCCTAAACAGCGTGCGACCGTGCGACGGGCTGATGCGGCACCACCGATCGAGGAGGTCGCGGCGGTCACGCAGCGGCTCGCGGTGTTGCTGTCGGCCGGCGTTTCCCCGGTGTCGGCCTGGGGATATCTGTTGCCGGCTCCGCATGGGTCGGGCGGTCCGAATACTGCGCCGCTCCCGGCCGGGCGGCCGGGCGGCTCGTTGCCGGCCAGCCGGGTTGATTCGGCGACCACCAGTATCCTGCGGGCTGCAGCCCGGGCCGCGACCCGCGGCAACAGTGTGGCCGACGCGATCGCCGGCCAGGCGCAGCGGGAAGCGGGGGTGAGTCCTTCGGTCGGCGGCGCCCGGCGCGCCGCAGTACATGCCGGGCGACGGGGTGAGGCACGCGGGCAGGCTGAGCGGGCGTGGCTTGGACTCGCTGCGGCCTGGCAGGTCGCTACCCAGGCGGGTGCGCCGCTCGCCGGATGCCTGCGTGAACTCGCCGCGTCGCTGCGCGAACTCGCCCAGGTGCAGCGTGATCTGGAGATAGCACTGGCGGCCCCGCGAGCGACGGCCCGGCTGGTTATGGTGCTGCCGGTGATCGGTGTGCTTTTCGGCAGCCTGATGGGTTTCGACTCACTGCACACCCTGTTCGCGACCGTGCCCGGGCTGGTCTGCCTTGGCGGCGGCGCTCTGTTGATGCTCGCGGCCGCGAGTTGGAGCCGCGCGCTCGTGCGCCGGGCCGCTCCCACAGACCTGACGCCCGGGCTGCGACTGGAACTCATGGCGATTGCCATGTCTGGCGGCGGGTCGGTCGACCGTTCGCGGGCCTTGCTGGAGGCAGCGGCCGTGCGCTACGGAATTGTGTCCGATGCCGACATCGACCCCATCGATCGGGTGCTCGACCTCTCGATGCGGGCGGGAGTTCCAGCAGCAGAATTGCTGCGAAGCGAGGCCGAACAACTGCGTCGCGATGCCCGCAGTGCGGGGCAGCGGCGGGCCGCGACACTCTCGGTGACGCTCATGCTGCCGCTCGGCCTCTGCGTGCTGCCCGCGTTCATGCTCGTCGGGGTGGTGCCGCTGCTGATCAGCGTGCTTTCCTCCACCCTGGTGACGCTCTGAAACTATCCACAGATAAGCGGACGCCGCGGCGCGGACGGATCGATCGGAGCAGAGTGAACCTGCTCGTGCCGCCCAACCTGCGTCGATGGACGCTGAAGGAGACGAGTCTGTGTATACAAAGATGTCTGTGCCTGGAGCAGCGCTGGTGAGAATGGCGCTGACAAACACTGCAGCACCGACGAAATCGACCGTGCCCGGCCGCGCTGCGCTGAGACGCCTGGCCGACGACGCCGGAGCGGCGACCGCGGAATATGTTGTGGCCACTATGGCTGCGGTCGGATTCGCCGGGCTGCTCATTGTCATTCTGCGCAGCGACGAGGTTCGGGGAATGCTCACCGATCTGGTGCGACGTGCGCTCAGTATCGGGTAGAGGAGGCCGTCGTGACGCACGGGGCAGCACGACGGCCGAATTCGCCACGGCTTTTCCGGCGGTCGTGCTCGTTCTGGCTTGTTGCCTCGGTGCCGTGCAGGTGGTCGGCGTGCAGGTGAGGCTGACGGATGCCGCCGCCAGTGCAGCGCGTGCGCTCGCCCGTGGCGACAGTCCGGGCCGGGCCGCAGGGCTCGTACAGAGCGCGGTATCGGGAGCGAGCCTGTCGTCGGAACGCCGCGGCGAGTTCGTCTGTGCTCGAGTCGCTGCCCAGGGTCTGCCGGGCATATTCGTGGGCCTGATCCTCGAAGCGCACTCCTGCGCCCTGGCCGGCGGATTATGAGCGCTCGAGGTGATAACTCGAAGGCCGGACCTGCCGAGTGCCGGAATGCCGAGTGTGGAGCTGGGTCAATCCTCGCTCTCGCAGTGCTGGCTGCCACCGTGCTATTGACTACCCTGATCGTGACGATCCTCGGGTTGCTCGTCGTTAGTCGGTCCGTCGCGAACGCGGCTGATGCGGCAGCGCTCGCAGCCGCTGACACCGCCTCCGGTGCAATCGCGGGCTATCCCTGCGAGGCAGCGGATGCCGCAGCGACGCTGAATGAGACGGCCGTCACGCGCTGTACTGTGTTGGGGCTGATCGCGTCCGTTTCTGTGCGGCGTCGGGTGCACGGCATTGACATCTCCGCGAGTGCCCGAGCCGGGCCGCCACCGGGTGAGCCGTCCGGGTGAGCCGACCGCATAAGCCGGGCCGGGCGCGATCAGAATCACTCGCAACTAAATTTCCCAGACCAACACGCCCGGCGCGGGAGATCGGGGGGCGTTTAATTTTGCAACGACTGACCCACGCTGCTGACGGCGCCCAGTTCCTCGTGCCACAGTGGCCACGTGTGTGGCCAATCGGGATAGAAACGAATAGGCCGAAGAAGGCCGCCGCGCTGGCGGGCCGCACGTCGAATCGCGCTTTGCGGGGTGGCGAAGGTGGGCACGTTGAGTTCGATCTGAGTGACGGGATCACGATCCGTGAATCATTCACACAGCCACCCAATGGTGCGTGTCAATCACGACGCGGCCAGAGACACTACTGGCCTTGCCCCCGCTTATGTGGGTCATATTCCTGCATGGCAGATTGAGTGCATGTCGATGGCCAGGACGGTTGGCGGCTTTTTTAGGACTCCCGACTCGAGGGAGCGTTCTTGATTTAGGCTAAATGTGTCGGGAAACCATCCGAACAGTGCACGCAGGCGGGGGAAAGAACGAGATGATAGACGTTTCTCGGAAAGAGTATTAGCGCTGTGGAGGTGTGGTTTCCGGTGGCCCTCGCAGTGCTCGGCGCCTCCTCTGGCGTGCCGCTGACCCGGGCCGCTGAGAGGATGTTGCGAGGAGGTCGCCGCTTCGGCTGGCCGGTACAGGTGGTCGTGGGAGCATCCACCGGCGCGCTCGTCGCCGGTGTGGCCTTTGTGCTTGGGCCGGTCGAGGAACTGCCCGCTTACCTGTACCTGGTTGGGATCGCCGTGGTGTTGGCCGTGGTTGACATCACCGAGAAGCGATTGCCCAACGCGATCATCTATCCGTCGCTGGTCGCGCTCCCCGCGTTACTCACCGCAGCCGCTTGGGTGACGAATCAGTGGCCGGCTCTGCTGGGAGCGGCGCTCGGGGCGGCTGCGCTTTTTGCGCTTTATCTCCTTCTCGCGCTCGTGGCGCCCGGCGGCATAGGCCTGGGCGACGTCAAGCTGGCCGCCGTCATCGGGTTCCCCCTGGGTTATCTGGGCTGGACACCCGTTTTCGTCGGCGGCTTCAGCGGCTTTCTCATCGGCTCCCTCGTGTCCCTGGCTGCGATCGCCGCCCGCCGGGCGACGTTGACGAGTTCGCTTCCTTTTGGGCCGTCGATGCTCGCGGGGGCCTTCGTGGGCGTGTTTTTCTCCTGACCGGCCACAGTCGACTCGCGTTCGTTCCCTCAACGTCCCTAGGGAGTACTTTTATCCGTACCTCTGCACGAACCAGCACCAGCGCTCACCCTCGTCATTGCTACTAGGGCCCGCGTGATTCCCCCGCGAAGCTCGATAATCATGTCGACTCCCCGCCAGCGGGGCCATATTCGTTGTGCGTTCGTGAAACTCCGGGAGTCGTAGCGGCGCAGAACCTGCCCCGAAAAATTCCCCACGCGCCGTCTCGAATCACGGTTCATGCCCGAGCTCTCCTTCGGTAGATCAACAGCCGACACACTGTTCACCCTTTATTGGGTCGCACTCCAAATGGGGCTATTGAGGAATCTTCAGGCGAAATATCTTTCGTGTACCCGATCGGCCGACTCTGAGGCCGGCCCACACAGAACGGAATTCCGAGATGAAGATCTACACCAAGTTCCAGGCTTTCGTAAACAGCATGCGCACGGACGAAGAGGGTGCCACGGCGGTGGAGTACGGACTGATGGTCTCGCTCATCGCCGTCGTCATCATCGGCACCGTTGGTGCCATCGGCATTGCGTTGAACACCAAGTTTGGCCTGGTGCAGACCAAGCTCGGCGGCTAGCCTCCCGTAATCTCTGGGCCGGCCGCTCGGTCAACCCACCGTGCATCGGCGGCGGCTTCCGTTTTGGAAGCCGCCGCTCACACTGAAAGGGAACGCGCATGATGCGAAGGCGTATCACCAAAGGCGAACGCGGCGCGGCGGCGGTCGAGTTCGCGCTCATTGTTCCGCTGCTCGTCGTTCTCGTATTCGGCATCATCGAGTTCGGCCGGGTCTTGAACGTGCAGATTTCCCTGAGCGGCGCCGCTCGCGAAGGTGCCCGGTATATGGCCATTCACAAGAACGTAGCCGACGCCAAAGAGACCGCTTGGCAGGCGGCCCCATCGGTGCCGGGACTGTCCGCCAGCAACATTGCCATCTCCCCGTCCACATGTGTGGCTGGTGCGAAGACGACCGTGACCGTCACCTACACCGTCGATTTCGTCACCGGATATTTCGGCGCCAGCATGCCACTGACCGGTAAAGGAGTCATGCAATGCGGTGGTTGAATCGTCGGTTCCGCTCCGAACGCGGCGCGAGCGCGGTGCTCGTGGGTCTTCTGATGGTGCTGCTTCTCGGGTTTCTCGCTTTCTCGATCGACGTCGGAGTGATGTACGCCGAACGTGCCCAGCTGCAAAACGGTGCTGACGCCGCGTCGCTCGCGATCGCCTATGACTGTGCCGATGGCACCTGCACCGATCCGGCCGGCCGTGCCGCGAGCTATACCAGCGACAACGCTAATGACGCAGCCGCCAATGTCGCGTACGACCTGCGAACGGACCTCAAGAAGGTCACCGTGACAGCTTCGACCCTGACCGCGAACGGCGAGAATGCCCTTCAGCACTATTTCGCCTCCTTTTTGCCCGGAGGCTTCACTGAGTCGACAGTGAGAGCCAGGGCCACCGCTGAGTGGGGCGGCCCCGGCTCGGGGACTGTCCTCGCGCTAGCGCTGTCTTTGTGTGAATTCCAGGAATCTCTGGGGGCGGAGGGTGCGCATATGACCGTCCGTACCGATACCAACAAAACGTGCAAGAAAAGTCCTTCGGAGGAGGTCATCCCCGGCGGATTTGGTTGGCTTGACAACACAACCGCCCCCTGCCAGGCGACGATCGACCTCAGCCTCAACCTCAACGCGGCCGGGGAGCTGTGGGCGGGGAGCGACGCCGGCGGCGATGTGCCGAACGACTGCAGTGCGAAACTGTCCAGCCTCAAGGGCACGAACGTACTCATACCGATCTACGACCGCGTTCGTGGCACGGGCTCCAATGCCGAATATCGCATCTTTGCCTTTGCGTCCTTCACCATCACCGGTTGGAATTTCCCGTCCACGAGTGACATCGATTCCCTGGCCCCGCTCTGCCCGCCCAGCCCCCCCGCCGATGCGAAAGATTGCAAGAAGGGCAACAATTGGCGGGGTATCCAGGGCGTCTTTATGAAAATGGTTTCAGTTGACAGCACATTCGGGCTGGGCGGTCCCACGCTCAACGCCCCCATCGTCGTATTGACCAAGTAGGAGATGTAATGAAAACTCGACTCATCGGTGCAATCCTTGCGATTGTGCTCGCCCTCACCGGCACCGTCGTTCTCACCGGCTATGTGCGCACTGCCGACGCCCGCGCCGCCGACGGCGCAGCGTTCGTGCCGGTCTACGTGGTGAAGACAGAAATCCCCCAGGGTACGGCCGCGGAGAAGATCAGTTCCTTCATCAATGAAAAGCAAATCCCGGCGATCGCGGCCGTTCCCGGACGCGTCACCACGCTCAGCGCCATCGCCGGCATGGTGGCGGAGATTTCGCTCGAGCCTGGCGAGCAGCTCATCACGTCTCGGTGGGTCGACTCCGCCGACCTCACCGTAGCCGGGACTGTTCCCCTTCCGGAGGGAATGCAGTCGCTGACCCTCGCGCTGCCCGTGGAACGTGTCGTCGGCGGAACGGTCAAGGCCGGCGATACCGTCGGTGTGGTCATCGCCGCGACTAAGAAGCCGGCCGACGGCACAGCGGACATTCCCGTCAGTAAACAGGTCTTCCACAAAGTACTCGTCACCGCCGTGCAGATGGGCGCCACCACCGCAGCAGCACAAAACTCCGACACCGCAGCCGAACCAGTCAGCGTCGTGATGGTCACCGTCGCCCGCACAACCCCGGACATCGAGAGTCTCGTGTGGGGCCAGGAGTTTGGCAGCGTCTGGCTCACCATAGAACCCACGACGGCCGACGAGACCGGTTCGAGCCTCGTCGACGGAAACATCGTGTTTCGATGAGTCGCCTCCTCCTTTTGGGACACAGCCACGAATTCGAAACCCGACTGCACGTTCTCCTCGGGCAGGCCCTGAAACTGGTCGCGCGGTGGCCTTTGGCCTTCGGCCCGTCGGCCGTCCTGGGCAGACTCGTGGCGGCGGACCGGCCCGACGCCGCACTACTGGGCGCGTTCCTCTCCCACGAGCGTGCGCGCGAAATCTCCGCCGGACTGGCCAGGCTGTATCCGGGGATCAGTATCGTGAACGCGGCGGACAGCGGGCCAACCTCGAACGGGTGGATCGCTGAGAGGACTATCCATCCAGTGCTGGATCTCAGCGCGAAACACACTGCTGTGCTACCCCAAAATCAGCAGGTGGGCCTGTTGAAACGCCCATCCCCGGTGCTCTGCAACGGTGGGTCGATAGCTGAGCTCGAACAGACACTGGAGCTTGCCCGGGACGAACCGAAGCCGGGGCAGACGCAGAATAGCGGCCCGTCGGTGCTCGGTAACCTCGCCGCACCCCCGATCGAGACGCTTCCGGCGCAATACGGCGTACGAAGCCAGATCATCGCGGTTGTGGCGCCCAAGGGCGGCCTCGGCAAGACGACCGTCGCCACGAACCTCGCCATCGGGTTGGCCCGGTTGTCGCCGCTCTCGGTCGTGCTCATCGACGCGGACACACAGTTCGGCGACGTCGCCACGGCCCTGTCGCTGAATCCCTCACACACCCTGCCGGACCTCGTCACGGGCAGTGCGCCCCATGACACGATCGTTCTGAAAACTTTTCTGACCTTACACCCGAGCGACTTCTACACCGTGTGCGGCGCAGACCTGCCCGCTGACGGCGACCGGGTCACCGGCGACCAGCTCAGTCACTTGATCCAGCAGCTCTCCGAGATCTTCCGGTACGTCATCATCGACACGGCGCCGGGCCTCGGCGACCATGCCCTCGCCGCCCTCGAACTCGCAACCGATGCCGTGTTCCTGTGTGACATGTCGGTCCCCAGCGCGCGCGGGCTCCGCAAGGAATTGGCAGTGCTCTCCAGCATCAACATGCTGCCGCCGGGCCGCCACGTGGTACTCAACCTCGCCGACCGCAAGAGCGGACTGAGCGTGCGGGACATCGAGGCCACCATCGGTGTGCCTGTGGACATCGCCATCCCACGCTCACCACTCGTGGCACTGTCGACCAACCGCGGCATCCCCATCCTGCAAGCCGGCAGAAGAAACTCCGCCTCGACCGCTCTCACCGCCCTGGTGCATCGGTTCGAGCCCAACGCTTTTCCCAAACGTGGTCACTTGCATCGAAGGGTGGTTGTCACATGAAACTAAACGAACGAGTAGATGCTGCGCGCGAGACGGAAATCCCGCTCCGCTCCGCGACGAGAATCGGGACCATCCCGGGGGCGAGAACGGCACCGCTGGTTGCCAGCCCCACCGAGGATCCGGCCGATTCGGGACTGGCCCCGACCACCCCGGAGGCCCCTGCTCTCGTCGATCCTCTCGCCGAGCTCAAAGAACGCACCGCCCAGGAACTCTTCAAGCGGATCGGTATGCGTCTGAACGATTTGAGCCTCAGCGAGGAGCAGCTGCACGCCTATGCACGGGTCGAGCTGGGCAACATCGTCTCGGCCGAACAAGTTCCCCTCAGCGCAGAGGAGCGCGCGCGGCTCATCACCGAAATCGGAGCCGACGTGCTCGGCTACGGTCCCCTCGAGGCGCTTCTCGCCGACGAAACCGTGACCGAGATCATGGTCAACGGCCACGAGCAGATCTTCCTTGAGCGGCACGGCCAACTCAGTTTGAGCGAATCCCGCTTCACGAGCGAGGCCCAACTGCGGCGGGTGATTGAGCGCATCGTATCGAAGGTCGGTCGCAGAATCGATGAATCTTCGCCCCTGGTAGATGCACGCCTGGCCGACGGATCCCGGGTGAACGCGATTATTCCGCCGCTAGCGGTGGACGGCTCATCGTTGACGATTCGTAAGTTCGCCCGCGAACCCTTCACCGTCCGCGACCTCATCAATTTCGGAACGATGACTGCAGATATGGCCCAGGTGCTCGACGCATGCGTGAAGGCCCGACTGAACATCATCGTCTCCGGCGGCACCGGAACAGGGAAGACCACCCTGCTCAACGTCTTATCCAGCTTCATCCCGCCCCAGGAACGCATCATCACCATCGAGGACGCGGTCGAGCTGCAACTTCAGCAGGAGCACGTCATTCGGCTCGAATCGCGCCCCGCGAACATCGAGGGCAAAGGTGAGATCACCATCAGGGACCTCGTGCGCAACTCCCTCCGAATGCGGCCCGACCGCATCGTGATCGGCGAGTGCCGCGGCGGGGAAAGCCTCGACATGCTCCAAGCCATGAACACCGGCCATGAAGGATCAATCTCGACGGTACACGCCAACGCGCCGCGCGATGCGATCGCTCGGTTGGAAACTCTCGTGCTGATGGCGGGGATGGAACTTCCGTTGCGCGCGATCCGCGAACAGATCTCCTCGGCGATCGACGTAATCGTGCAAATCAGCCGGCTAAAGGACGGGACCCGTCGCATCACTCACGTGACCGAGGTTCAGGGTATGGAGGGCGACATTGTCACGATGCAAGATGCCTTCGTCTTTGACCACGGCGCCGGTATCGACGAGGACGGAAAAGTACTCGGACATGCAATCGCAACCGGTGTACGACCGCGATTCGTGGACAAATTCCGCGACTTGGGCATCAACCTCTCGCCCAGCGTCTTCCACGCCGACCTCGTGACGCGGTCCGGGCGATGAACGATCTCGTTGCCGCGGCCGGAATCGCGGCAGGCTTGATCGCGCTTCTCGTACTCGTTTTTCTGGTCATCGCTCCTCCCCTGGCGAGGGTCCCACTGGAGCGCCGGCGTGCCCCGGACGCCGCGGAAGTCTCGGTACTGACCAAGGTGACCGATCGAACTGTGAAAGCGATCGATGGGGTGATTCATCGACGTGGGCGGGCGCCGTTCAGCGCCACAGAGTTGGAGCAGGCGGACATCCGCCTGGCACCGTCGGGATTTGTGCTCCTGGTCATGTCAGCTTCCATCGTGCTCGCACTGCTCGGGCTGCTCCTCAGCATCGGGACACCGTGGACAGTGCCAGTCATGCTCGTCTTCGCGGTGCTGGCCCCGATCGGAGCGAAAGTTGCTTTGAGGCTGCGCACCGATCGCCGACGTGCCAAGTTCGCCGATCAACTGGATGAGACCCTGGGACTTCTCGCCGGCGGCCTCCGGGCCGGTCACAGCCTGCTCCGCGCCGTTGACGCCGTCGCCCACGAGACGGAGTCACCAACATCAGACGAGTTTGCCCGGGTCGTGAACGAGACGAGGATCGGTCGTGAACTGGGCGACGCCTTCGACAACACCGCGACGCGCATGCGCAGCGACGACTTTCAATGGGTGGCGCAGGCAATCGCCATCAACCGAGAAATCGGAGGGAATCTTTCGGAGGTGCTCGACCAGGTCGGGCACACCATTCGCGAACGGAACCAGATCCGCAGGCAGGTCACAGCACTCGCGGCGGAAGGCAAGATCTCCGCCTACGTACTCATTGCACTGCCCATCGGCGTATTCGCCTTCCTGCTGTTGACGCAACCGAGCTACTTCAATGGGTTTTTCGGAAGCATTGTTGGAATCCTCGCGCTCGTCGTCGCGGCAATTCTGCTCGTCGTCGGGTCGATTTGGATGATGGCCGTCGTCAAGGTGAAGTTTTAGGAGAACATAATGCCCTCACTCATAGTCATTGCCGCTTCCCTGGCCGTTGCCGGCGGATTCGGGGCGCTAATCGGATTTCTCGTCAGCGGTCGTCGACCGCAAATCGTTACCGACATCGTCGACCCGGCCACAACGGTCGGGCACGGCCTGCTCGCCGCTCCACGACCGGTCACAGGACACGGCCGCGAGTTCATCCCGAAGGGGTACATCGGGATGCTCGAGCGCCGCCTCGTGCTGGCCGGTCGCCCACCGGCATGGACCATTGACAAGCTTCTCATCGCAAAACCGATTCTGGCAGCGGCCGGGCTGCTGCTGGCCACCCTGTGGATCGGCGCCGATCCGGTACCAGTGCGATTCGTGCTCGGAAGTTTCCTCGTGCTCCTATGCTTCTTCGTTCCCGACCTCCTCATTCACAGCCGGGGACAGGAACGGCAGCAGAAAATCCAGAATGCTCTGGCCGACACGCTCGACCAAATGACCATAGCCGTCGAGGCTGGCGTCGGATTCGAAGCCGCCATGGCCAAAGCTGCAACCAACGGTAAGGGGCCCCTCGCCGAGGAATTCATCCGGACCCTGCAGGACATGAGCATTGGCCAGTCACGGAAAGATGCATATCAGGCCTTCAGTGATCGCACCTCGTCACCGGACCTGAGACGCTTTACGAGGGCCGTGATCCAAGCAGACACCTACGGCATCGCGATTGCCAACGTACTGCGTGTCCAAGCCGGGGAACTGCGTATGCGACGCCGCCAACGCGCCGAGGAGAAAGCGATGAAGGTACCCGTCAAAGTTCTTTTCCCACTCGTCTTCTGCATTCTGCCGGTGCTATTCATCGTTCTTCTCACGCCTGCGGTGCTAGGAATCGCAAAATCGCTTTTCTAAGCTATCCACAGGCACACTGAACTGATCGACGCGCCAAACGTCAATCACGAAACCGCCCTAGGAGAGGAGCGCCTCGAGGTAGCGGTACTCGACCGCGCTCGGGCGACCGGGGGAGTTGGAACCCTCGAACTCCAGGCCCGCGCCTCGCGCGTAGAGATAGCGCTTGCCGGAGTCGGCCGGAATCTCGATACGGGGCTGCGGATCACCCGAATCGAGGAAGGCTGTCGTGATTGTCTTGCCCTGAAGTGGGCCGTCCGTCAACTTCGCGGTGTATGTGGCCGTCATTGTACCCATGGGACCATTCTGCACTTAGGCGGGCAAACAGCAAGGGTTTGGGATTGTTGTCGTGCGTGCTCTGAGCGAACTGGGCGATGGCTGGGAGCGCCGTGTGTACGAGTGGGACGCGCCGGAGAGCGCCTGTCGATTAGGCGGGCACTCCATTCCGGTGTGTATGGTGTGCTTTGGCCCATCATGCGGTCACTACGTATAAAGAGGAGTCTGGTGCCAGGCACTAAGAAGCTGGTCATTGTTGAATCACCGACCAAGATGAAGTCGATTGCCGCGTATCTCGGCGATGGCTATGAAGTTTTGTCTTCGGTTGGTCACATTCGCGATCTGATCGAGCCGAAGAACCTGCCGCCTGAGCTGAAGAAGGGTGCGCTCGGCCGGTTCTCGGTCGACGTCGACAACGGTTTTGAACCGTACTACGTGGTGTCCGATGCCAAGAAGAAAACCGTCAGCGAACTCAAGCGGGCCCTCAAAAATGCGAACGAACTCTTGCTCGCAACTGATGAGGACCGCGAGGGCGAGGCCATTGCCTGGCACCTTCTGCAGGTCTTGCAGCCCAAGGTTCCGGTTAAGCGCATGGTGTTCCACGAGATCACCAAAGACGCCATCCTCGCCGCCAAGGACAACACCCGCGACCTCGACACCGCCCTCGTCGATGCGCAGGAGACCCGCCGAATCCTTGACCGCATCTACGGCTACGAGATTTCCCCGGTGCTGTGGCGTAAGGTCGGCCCCGGCCTGTCCGCTGGCCGCGTGCAGAGCGCCGCGACCCGCCTCGTCGTCGACCGGGAGAAGGAGCGCCTCGCGTTCGTCTCCGCCGGCTACTGGGATCTGCTGGCGCGACTGGCGGCATCCGCTTCGGAAACCGACCAGGCGTTCGACGCGAAGCTCGTGCGCCTGAACGGTGAGCGTATTGCCACCGGTGGCGACTTCGACGACTCCGGTGCGCTGAAGCCCACCGTGAAGGCCATCACCCTCGACGCCGCTGCCGCGCACGCGCTGACCACGGCGCTGCAGAGACCGGGTGTGAAACTCGAGGTCACCAGGGTCACCTCCAAGCCGTACCGTCGCAGCCCCGCCGCGCCGTTCACGACGTCGACACTGCAGCAGGAAGCGGCGCGCAAGCTGCGGTTCACCGCCCGCCAGACCATGAGTGTTGCCCAGTCGTTGTACGAAAACGGGTACATCACCTATATGCGTACCGACTCGCCGTCGCTCGGGCAGCAGGCCCTCACCGCCGCCCGCACCCAGGCAGCGGCGCTCTATGGTGCCGAGACGATCCCGGATGCCCCGCGCGCTTACAAGGGCAAGAGCAAAAATGCGCAGGAGGCGCACGAAGCCATTCGGCCTTCTGGCGATACCTTTCGCACCCCGGCCTCTCTCGCCGCGAGTCTACGTGGCAACGATTTCAAGCTCTACGACCTGATCTGGAAGCGCACCGTCGCCTCGCAGATGAAGGATGCCACCGGCTCGACCGCGTCGGTCACGATCGCGGCCGGTCCGACCGGTACGTCGGAGCATCCGTTCGCGTCGGGCGCGCTCGCCGAATTCTCGGCCAGCGGAACCGTCATCACCTTCCGCGGTTTCATGCTCGCCTACGAGGAGTCGAAGGACGAGGAGCGCAACGCGTCGACGGACGCGACCGAGTCGAAGCTGCCCCCGCTCGAGGAGGGCCAGAAACTGGCGCTGCTCGACCTCGAAGCCAAGGGCCACGAGACGACTCCGGCTGCCCGCTACACCGAGGCCAGCCTGGTGAAGAAGCTCGAAGAGCTCGGCATCGGCCGGCCGTCGACCTTCGCCTCGATCATCTCGACCATCACCGAGCGTGGCTATGTCACGCCGCGCGGCCAGTCGCTGGTGCCCAACTGGATCGCGTTCTCGGTCGTGCGCCTGCTCGAAGAATTCTTCGGCGACCTGGTCGAATACGATTTCACCGCCGAGATGGAGGACGACCTCGACCGCATCGCCGGCGGTGAAGCCAACCGCCTGGACTGGCTCAACAGCTTCTACTTCGGCAGCGACAAGCACCGCGGCCTGCGCCAGGTCATCGACAACCTCGGTGAGATCGACCCACGCGTGATCAACTCCGTCACCATCAGCGACGACATCACCCTGCGCATCGGCAAGTACGGCCCCTACCTCGAGGTCATCGACCCCGAAGCCGCAGCGGATGCCCCGCTCCGCCGCGTCAACATCCCGCCGGAACTCGCCCCCGACGAACTGACCGCGACCAGGGCCCGGGAGCTCATCGATGCCCCGATCGTCACCGACCGCGTGATCGGCGTCAATCCGGAGAACGGTAAGGAGATCGTCGCAAAGGACGGTCGTTTTGGGCCGTACGTCACCGAGCTCGCGCCGGCACCGGCCGAACCCATCGTGCCGGTCGTCAAGGCAGCCCCGGTTGAGACGATCGACCCGGCCACCGGCGAGGTCACCGTGACCAAGCCGAAGCGCAAGCCGGCCTTGAAAAAGGTGGCGGTTGCGGACAAGCCGCGCACGGCATCCATTTTCAAGTCAATGGACCTGGCCACGGTCGACCTAGAAATGGCTTTGCGCCTGCTGGCCTTGCCGCGCGTCGTCGGACTCGACCCGGAGACCGGCACGGAGATTCTGGCTCAGAACGGCAAGTTCGGCCCGTACCTGAAGAAGGGCATCGACACCCGGTCGCTCACGAGCGAAGACCAGATCTTCGACATCGATCTGCCGGGCGCGATCGAGCTTTATGCGCAGCCCAAGTACGGTGCCCGCCGGGCGTCGAGCGCTCTGAAAGAATTCGAAGCGCCCGACCCCGAAAGCGGGAAGGCGATCAAGATCAAGGACGGCCGGTTCGGCGCGTATGTGACCGACGGGGTCACAAATGCAACGATTCCGAAGTCGGAGGACATCGAGGAGATCGACTTCGACCGGGCCGTGCAGCTGCTCGCCGACAAGCGGGCCAAGGGGCCGGCCGCGCCGCCCAAGAAAGCACCGGCCAAGAAGGCCGCCGTCAAGAAGCCGGCCGTGAAGAAGCCGGCCGTGAAGAAGCCCGCCGTGCGCAAGGTGCCGACTGCAGCAGCCAAGGCGGCCACGGCCAAAAAGGCGGCTGCTACCCGGGCCGCGAATGCGGCAGCGAAGGCCGCGTTGTCCGGCACGGCATCCGTGCCGGTAAAGAAAGCCGCGGTCAAGAAGCCCGCGGCCAAGAAGCCTGCCAGTTCGGCCGCCGAATCCGCTGCGGCAACAATGATCGCGCCGAAGGCCTCGTGACCGGTCTGTTCATTACCCTCGAGGGCGGCGACGGATCGGGCAAGACCACGCAGGCGCAGTTGCTCACCGACTGGCTCGAAGAGCGGGGGCGCACCGTCGTGCGCACCCGCGAGCCCGGTGGAACCGATGTCGGCGTTGAGATCCGCCAGATCGTGCTGCACCACCGAGGCGAGGTCGACCCGCGCGCCGAGGCGCTGCTCTACGCCGCAGACCGCGCCCAGCACGTCGGCACCAAGTTGCGGCCGGCACTCGCCCGCGGCGACGTGATCGTGCAGGACCGCTACCTGGATTCCTCCGTGGCCTACCAGGGAGCCGGACGTGTCCTTGGCGCCACCGAGGTGCGCGACCTGTCGCTCTGGGCCGCCGAAGGACTGCTGCCCGACCTGACCGTGTTGCTCGATCTCGACGAGGTCACAGCGAGGGCACGGCTCGACGCTGACGACAAGGTCTTCGATCGCCTCGAAGCCGAAAAGAACGATTTTCACGCCCGCGTACGCGCCTCGTTCCTCGAACTGGCCGCCGCCGAGCCCGACCGGTTCCTGGTAGTGGATGCTGCCGGCCCCGCCGCCGAGATCGCCGCCGTCATTCGCGCCCGGGTGGCGCCGCTCCTCTAGCGCTCCGGGCCCACCTTGCGCAACCGGCCCACCGTGCGTGGGGCCGGGCGTGGATCGGGCCCACGGCCCGCACGGTCGTGCACTCACGACGCGGCCTGTCGGCGGGGCGGGTTACCCTTGTGTCATGGCAGTGTGGGACAACCTAACGGGACAGGCCGACGCGATCGCCATTTTTCGGGCAGCGTCACAGCGGGTGCCCGGTGCCCTCGATAGCACCACCGCCGAGTCCACCTCCATGACACACGCCTGGCTCATCACCGGGCCACCCGGTTCCGGTCGCTCCAACCTCGCCTTCGCCTTCGCGGCAGCCCTGCTCAGCCCTGGCACGCCCGCCGAAGACCTCGCGGCCGCTCGGCAGGTCGACGCGCGCACTCACCCCGATCTCAGCGTGCTCACCACCGAGGGCGTCATCATCAAGATGGAATCTGTCAAGGAGGCCGTCGCCCGATCGCAATACTCGCCCTCGGTCGGTCGCTACCGGGTCATCGTCGTCGAGGACGCCGACCGCATGGTCGAGCGCACTTCCAATGTTCTGCTGAAAGCCCTCGAAGAGCCGCCCGACCGCACCGTCTGGATCCTGTGCGCACCGAGCGAGGCCGATCTGCTCCCCACTATCCGCTCACGTGTGCGCACCGTGCGCCTGCGCGTGCCAAGCGTGGCCGATGTCGCCGACTTGCTCGTGCAGCGTAATGGCGTCGACCCGGTCGTTGCCGAACTCAGCGCACGCCTCGCGCAGAGCCACATCGGCATGGCCCGGCGACTCGCGACCAATGTCGACGCGCGGGCACGACGCGAGGAGACCCTGCGCACCGCCCTGGGCATCCGCTCGGTGTCATCGGCCGTGAACGCGGCCGCCCGGCTGCTCGCCATCGCCGGTGACGACGCGAAAGCCATCACCCTGGAGCTCGATGCCGCCGAGCGCGACGGCATGCTGCGGTCACTCGGTGTCGAGGCCGGGCAGTCGGTTCCGCCGGGGCTGCGCAGTCAGATCAAAGCCCTCGAAGATGACCAGAAACGCCGGGCGGTGCGCAGCCTGCGCGACGGCATCGACCGCATCCTGGTCGACCTCGCCTCGCTCTACCGGGATGTGATGATGGTGCAGCTCGGCCGCGAACAGGCCGTGATCAACCTCGAACTGCTCGCCGAGCTGCGCACCGCAAGCCTGGCCAGCGCCCCCGCCGCGACCGTCGCCACGATGGATGCGATCGCCCTTGCCCGCCAGCGCATCCAGGGAAATGTTGCTCCGGCCCTCGCCCTCGAGGCGATGCTCGTCTCGGCGATCCGCCGCCCAAAATGACGTCACCCACCGACTCCCAGCCGCCTTGGGTAGCCTGAGGGGCAGCATCCGCTCGACGCCACGAAAGAGGAACCCGTTGAACCGCAACTTCCGTGCCCTCAGCGCCACGGCCGCAGCCGTGGCCATCACACTCGCTCTCAGCGGATGCGCCGCCCTATTCTCGACGGATGCCGGCCCCGCCGAGTCCACCCCCACTAATGAGCAGGTGTCGAATGACCTCGACCCGTTCTATAGCCAGGTTCTGCAGTGGGACGATTGCGGCGACGGCCTGCAGTGCACTGAAGCCACCGCCCCACTCGACTATGCCGACCCGGCTGCCGGCGACGTGTCGCTTGCCCTGGTTCGCCACGTTGCCACCGGCGGCGACCGGGTCGGATCGCTACTGGTGAATCCCGGCGGGCCGGGCGGTTCCGGCTATGACTTCATCAAGGATTCCCTCGACTTCGCCACCGACGCCACCCTGCAGGCGAGCTTCGATGTCGTCGGTTTCGACCCACGGGGAGTCGGCCGCTCCTCGGCGGTTTCCTGTTACGACTCGGCCGATATGGACGAATATATCTACGGACTGACATCGGCCGAACGCGGCACAGACGCCTGGATCGCCGAACTCGCAGCATCTTCCGACGCATTCGCAGCGGCCTGCGCCGAGCAGACCGGGCCGCTGCTCGGCACGGTCGACACTCAGAGCGCCGCCCGCGATCTGGACCTGCTGCGCGCCGTGCTCGGCGACACCCACCTGAACTACCTGGGCTTCTCCTACGGCACCTACCTCGGGGCTACCTACGCCAAACTCTTTCCCGAGAAGGTCGGCCGCCTCGTGCTGGATGGCGCCGTCGACCCCTCGACAAGCAACTTCGAGGTGACCAAGACCCAGGCGGTGGGCTTCGAGAATGCCCTGCGGGCCTACCTCACGGACTGCCTGGCGGGCGAGGACTGCCCGTTCCGCGGCAGCGTCGACAGTGCCATGGCCACGATCGGCGCACTGCTGGAATCGGTTGACAATAGCCCCATCACGGCCACTGATGGCCGACAGCTGGGCGGAAATGCACTGCTCACCGCGATCATCTACCCGCTGTACCAAGCGACTGCCTGGCCGCAACTGAGCACCATGCTGGACTCCGTACTGCACGGTAGCGCCGAGGCCGCTTTTCAGTTCGCCGACGCCTACAACGGTCGCGACGACGACGGCAACTACTCCGACAACTCGACCGAGTCGTTCATGGCCATCAACTGCATCGACTACGCCTACAATGCCGACCCGACCCTGATGCGTGCCCAAGCCGCGGAGCTTGAGGCTGCAGCCCCCGTGATCGGCAAATTCATGAGTTTCGGCGACATCGGCTGCGCCAATTGGCCCTATAAATTCATCGGCGAACGCAGCGAGATCCATGCTGCCGGCGCAGCACCCATCCTGGTCGTCGGTACCACGAACGACCCGGCGACCCCCTACGTCTGGGCGCAACAGCTCGCTGAACAACTCGACAGCGGTAGCCTCGTAACCTACGCCGGCGAGGGTCACACCGCCTACAATAAATCCAACTCCTGCGTCAACGATGCGGTCGACTCTTATCTCGTCGACGGAATCGTGCCGGCCTCCGACCCCCAGTGCTAGTAGTTTGCACGCTGTGAAGTAATTGCGGTATGTCGATCGAAACTGAAGCGCCCGGATTACGTGAGCGCAAACGCCTCGCCACACGACGGGCTATCCAGCATGCCGTGCTGACCCTGGCCCGCGAACGCGGTATCGACCACGTCACCGTCGAGGACGTCAGTCGGATCGCCAACATGTCGCCGCGCACCGTCTTCAACTATTTCCCGTCGTAGGACACCGCTCTGATCGGCGACGCGCCGCGACTGGCATCCGCTGAAGATATCGAAGTCTTCGTCGTCGGCGCACCGGGCAGCGATGCGCTCGTCGACCTGGCCGTGCTGCTCTCCAAGAGCCGGCAGCGCACCACGGCAGACCGCGAAATTCACCAATCGCGCCGCACGGTCATGAAAGAGAATGCCTACCAGTTCGGCATGCGCATGGCCACCCTGCGCGACTTCCAAGACGAGTTGCAGCAGATCATCGAGCGGCGCTTCAGAGCGGATGCCGCCACTCCCGCCAACGACACCGTCCTCGCCGAAGATCCCGCCGGGCTGAACCAGCGCACCCTGCTGTTCACCCTGGTGGCCGTGGCCGCCATTCGTCATGCCTGGCGGTGCTGGGCAGAGAGTGACGGTGCGAGCCCGTTATCGGGGCGAGCGAACGCCTCATTCGCCGAGGTGTACAGAACCACCCGCCGGAACGACTAGGCTTGGCTGCTGTGTCACCGAGTGCCTTATGGGGTGCTCTGGTAACGCCGCCTTAGCTCAGTTGGTAGAGCATCTCACTCGTAATGAGAAGGTCGTCAGTTCGATTCTGACAGGCGGCTCCACTAAATACCCAGGTCAAAATTTTTTCTGAAACCTTTGCAGCGGTTTGTTTCTCAGAATTCGCCATGTTTGCCCACAATGCGCGTTTCAAGTGCGCGGTTATCGAGGGCGTCTGCAACGGCGTCTAAATCGTCTTCGAAGAGGTCGCTGTAGACAACCAAAGTCATCGCGGCGGAGGCGTGTCCGAGCATTCTCTGCACCGACCGACCGACCGAACGCTCGCGCCCGACGAAATCGCGAGGGACGCCGCGGTGTGCCTCGGGGAGCGAGGGGTGATCGCC
The DNA here is from genome assembly GCF_004404055.1 of Cryobacterium ruanii. Classification (GTDB taxonomy): domain Bacteria; phylum Actinomycetota; class Actinomycetes; order Actinomycetales; family Microbacteriaceae; genus Cryobacterium; species Cryobacterium ruanii. The sequence goes on along the minus strand of NZ_SOHK01000009.1, from coordinate 9,521 downwards.
GGCAAGTGTCGCCTTGCAACAAGCGCAGGGGCTGTGGGACGAATTTGCGCTGTGGATCCTGGTCCGGGCCCCCTGCTCGGCCTCATCGTTATGCGGTCGCTCCTGAAGTGGAGAGCCGCCGGACCGTTGCGGCCCGTAACCTACCATTGGATGCGTGAGCGCCATCGCGGACGAAACCAAAAAAGCCAGTGACGACACCGCCCAGGGACCCGAATCGCTAGGCACGTTGCTGGCGTCGCTGGGTAACGGCGTGTCCACTGCCTCTCTGGCAGCACGCCTCTCCTTCATCGTTGCCGAGGGGCGCCTTGACCTGCCCACAGTGGAGGCCGTGTGCCAGCTCAACACCCGGCTAGGTGAAGCTAGCCGCCGGGAAAGCTTGCTGCGGGTCCTTTATGACACAGCCACGGACCTCACGGGCATCAGGGACGTCGAGGCCGTACTGGCGGCAATCGTCCGGCGGACCAGGGCCCTGATCGGGAGCGACATCGCCTATCTGAGCCTGAACGACTACGAGACGAACGAGTCCTACATCCGGGTCACCGACGGTGCCACCACCGCGCTGTTCCGTAACATTCGCATTCCCCTGGGCGAAGGGGTGCTGGGCGCCGTGGCTACCGGAAGTTCGCCGGCACAAAGCCCGGACTACCTGTCCGATACGTCCAAGTCGCATCTTGAATCAAGCGATACCGCAGTGGACGCCGAAGGCGTCAAAGCAATCATGGGTGTTCCGCTACGGGTCGAGGGCCAGGTCATCGGAGCGCTCATGGTGGCGGACCGCCACCCACATGTCTTTAGCCGCGATGACATCGCCCTGATGGAATCGATTGGCACCCATGCCGCCGTCGCGCTTGAAAACGCCCGTCACTTTAGCGAAATGGCTGACACCCTGGCCCGGCTGGACCGGGCCCAGAGCGAGAACCTGGAACATGTGCAGGCTCTGGAAAAGTTGTCGGCACTGGATAAAAGTATGGTGGAGACCCTTGCCTCGGCTGATAGCTTGCCCAACCTCCTGCGCGTCCTGACCGAATCCCTAGGACACGACGTTTTTGTGTTGAGCGCCACGGGCGAACCCATGACGGGACTTGCACCGCAGGGAGACTTTGGTAGCTCCGCCGCGCTTGGCGCGGCCGAAGCCTCCGCGATGGCAAAACTTCCCGTCCCCTTCAACCTTGACGACGGGCAATTCGTCGTCATGGCCGCCATCGCCGGCGACCAGCACCTCGCGTCCCTGATAGTGGCCGGAGACTTAGCTCCCGCTGGGCTTGCCGTGCTAGAGCGGAGTTCCCTGGTGCTGAGCGCGGCGCTGTTATTTGAACGTACTTTCCAGGACGCCCAATACCGCTTGCAGCTGGAATTGGTCGATGACCTGATGAATCCACGCGCCGTTGATATTGAGGTACTCAAGCGGCGGGCCGGGCGGTTTGGCCTGACCAACGACACCCAACTGGTGGTACGAATAGTGAGTGTGGGCGATGACCAGCGGCAGCGAGCATTGGCGGTATTAAAGCGGCAAACTGAGGGTAGGCCTGGTATTACGGCCCTGCACGAATCCCATCTGTGCATCATTGAACCCGCGTCCCGCCGCGGCACCAGGAACGCTGATGATGCGTCGATGGGCCCCATGGATGGCGGTGAGAAAATAGTCGATGGGCTCAAGCGGCGTCGCATCGTTGCAAACGTCGGGTCCTCGGACGCTGTGGTCGGGTTTGCGAAATTGTCCGCCGCTCACGCCGAAGCCTCCGCCGTGGTACAGGCGCTGCAGGCCCTGATGCGCAATGGTGAGGCGGCCGACCGGGTGACCTTGGGCACCACAGGAATGCTGCTCGGCGCAATGGACAGCCCGTTCGCCACCGAACTTCTTGCCGCCCAGCTCGGGCCCCTGCTGGCGTATGACGAACGCCGGAGCACCCAGCTGGCCCTGACCGCCTGGACTTTTCTGGAAAACGACTCGTCCACCGCCTCGGCGGCCGCGTCCCTCCACGTGCACGTCAATACCCTGCGCCAGCGACTCGAGCGCATCGACAACGTCATTGGCGCTACCTGGCGGCGGGGAAGCAGGTCCCTGGACATTCACGTGGCACTGAGGCTGTGGCGGCTTAAGTCCGCCGGGACCGGCGTTCTGCGGCACTGAGGCGGCCGCCGCGGACAAGAACCGCCCATCATGTCCATGACGTACATACTCATCTCATAAATATGGCATTCAACGACATGGTGGAACTTGGTTTGCCCTGAAAACATGGAACATCATGCGGCGCCCTTCACCAGCCGTTGAATTTCATCTTGAGGAGTTAGACACAATGTCGTGTGAATACGCAACGGACATCCATCCCACAGGCTATGGCGTTCTGCGACTGCCCCGAAGCATCGTCGTCGGCGCCCAACAACGCTTTGCCATCGCCAACATCGCAGCAGACCTGGGCCGGAACGTGCTCATTTGCACTGACCCCCGCCTTGCCACCTCCGAGGACCTGAAGAAATTGGTGGCCAGCTTAGAGGCCAGAAACCTCACGGTCCGCGTCTACGGGGACACCCAGGCTGAACTTCCCGTCCCGGGCATTATGGCCTGCGTGGCGCAACTGAAGGGTCAGCCGATCGACGTGATCATCGGCTTCGGTGGCGGTAGCTGCATGGACATGGCCAAGGTGGTCTCGGTTCTGCTGGCCCACGGAGGCCAGCCTAGAGACTACTACGGCGAGTTTGCGGTTCCGGGCCCCGTTATACCCGTCATTGCTCTGCCCACCACTGCCGGAACAGGCTCGGAAGCGACCGCCGTCGCCGTCGTCTCCGACCCCGAACTCGGTATGAAAATGGGCATCTCCAGCCCCCACATCATCCCTTATGCTGCCGTCTGTGACCCCGAACTGACCTACACCTGCCCGCCGTCACTCACTGCGGCCACCGGGGCGGACGCCTTCGTCCACTTGGTCGAGTCCTTCACCGCCATCACCCGCGAACCCACCAGCTCACTGGCCACCGAGCGCGTGTTCGTCGGCAAAAACGTCCTGGCCGACTCCCTTGCTCTGAACGGAATTCGGCTCGTGGGACGCAGCTTGGCCACCGCCTACAAAAACCCCGAAAATACCGGGGCCCGCGCCGACATGATGCTGGCGGCCCTATACGGCGGCATCACGCTCAGCAATGCCGGCACCGCCGCTGCACACGCCATCCAATACCCAGTGGGTAACCTGACCCACACCCCGCACGGCGTCGGCGTCGGGCTGTTGCTGCCCTACGTTGTTCGGCACAATTTCAACGCCATCATGCCCCAGCTGGCCGAGATTGCCGAGGCGTTGGGCCGCGACACGCGGGGGCTTGACGCCCGGGCGGCCGCCATGGCCGGCGTTGACGCGATTGACGAGATCCTCGCCGCCATCGATATGCCAGCCACGCTCGCGGACCTGGGCGTGGAGGAATCCCAGTTGGGCCAGATTGCCGCTCTGTCCATGAATTCCAAGCGCCTGATCGAGAACAACCCAATGCTGCTTGACCTAGATGCCGTCACCTCGATCGTGCAGGCAGCCTTTTTCGGCGACCGCACCATCGCCTGACCCGTCACCGCCACTTGATTTCACCAAAAGACCCAAGGACACTCCCATGACTCTCACCTCAACCCAGGAACCGCTCGACGTCGACGGCTTGACAGTGCCCCGTCGGCTCCTAATCGCCGGGCAGTGGCTGGACGCGGCCGGCGGGCAAACCTTCAGCGTGATCAACCCCTCCGACGCGTCTGTCATCACGAACATTGCCGACGCAGACGTCGAGGACGGCCTGACTGCCGTCGACGCCGCAGCCGCGGCCTTCCCCGCTTGGGCCGCCACGCCTCCCCGCAAGCGCGCCGAGATCCTCAGCCGCTGCTTTGAACTGATGACCGAGCGCAGCGAACAAATCGCCCACCTCATCTCCCTCGAAAACGGTAAAGCACTGCCCGATGCGCGGGGGGAAGTGGCCTACGCCGCCGAATTCTTCCGCTGGTACGCCGAGGAGGCCGTGCGCATAATTGGCGAAGTGTCCACCTCGCCCTCCGGGACCAACCGCATTTTAGTTCAACACCAGCCGATTGGCGTCTGCATCCTTATCACGCCGTGGAATTTTCCGGCAGCCATGGCCACGCGGAAATTGGCGCCCGCACTCGCCGCCGGCTGTACGGCGGTGCTCAAGCCCGCCGGCCTGACGCCCCTGACCGCACTGGCGATTGCCCAGCTAATGATGGACGCCGGAGTTCCGGCCGGTGTGGTCAATGTGATCACCACCAGCAAGACCGACGATGTCATGACACCAATGCTCGCCGACCCACGGGTGCGCAAGCTCTCCTTCACCGGGTCCACCGGTGTGGGACGGCACTTGCTGCGCCTAGCCGCGGACAATGTACTCAAATGCTCCATGGAGCTTGGCGGTAACGCCCCCTTCCTGGTGTTCAACGATGCAGACCTGGACGAGGCCATCGAGGGGGTCTTGATCGCCAAGATGCGCAACGGTGGCCAGGCCTGCACGGCCGCCAACCGGATTTACGTCCAGCGCGGCATTCAAGCCGAGTTTTCTTCCCGCCTTGCACGGCGGATGGGTGCGCTGAGAGTGGGCCCCGGCACCGAACCTGCCACCGAAGTGGGACCGCTGGTGGACGAGGCCAGTGTTAACAAGGTACACGCCCTGGTCCAGGACGCGCTGGATCAGGGGGCGCGTCTGCTCACCGGTGGCAAACTCCCCAACGGCGCTGGCTACTACTACCCGCCAACAGTGGTGACCAACGTGCCGTTCTACGCCCGCATGGTCAATGAGGAGATCTTCGGCCCGGTGGCCTCCGTGATCCTCTTTGACAACGAAGATGAAGTCATTGCCGCCGCCAACGACACCGAATACGGTCTTGCCGCCTATGTCTTCACCGAAGACCTGCGGCGCGGGCTGCGCGTCGCCGAGCGCTTGGAAAGCGGAATGGTGGCCCTGAACCGCGGGTTGGTCTCCGACCCCGCCGCCCCCTTCGGCGGTGTCAAACAAAGCGGTCTGGGCCGTGAAGGAGCCCACCAAGGCCTGCTGGACTTCACCGAAACCAAGTACATCGCCGTCGACTGGTAGTCAACCGCTCCCTTCGTTTCCATCCGAAAGAAAAGACCAATGACGATCTCCAATTCCAATACCAATACCAAAGCCAAAACGAAAGTGCACTGGCGCGTGCCGCTCGCCAGCTTAGCGGGCACCACTATCGAGTGGTATGACTATTACATCTTCGGTCTGCTCGCCGCGACAGGCGTCTTCAGCCGCCTGTACTTCCCCGAACAGGACCCGGCGACCGGCCTTCTCCTGGCCTTTGTCACCTACGCCGTCGGCTTCGCCGCACGTCCCTTTGGCGGCATGTTCGCCGGCCACTTCGGCGACAAAATCGGTCGCAAGCCCATGCTGGTGCTGTCGCTGCTCATTATGGGCTTCGCCACGCTATCCATGGGGCTGCTTCCCACCTACGCACAGATCGGAGTCTGGGCTCCCATCCTGCTGACGGTGCTGCGCCTGCTGCAGGGCTTCGGCGCCGGAGCCGAATGGGCCGGAGCAGCCGTCATCTCCATCGAACACGCGCCTCCTGGGCGCAGCGGATTCTTCGGGAGCTTCACGCAGATGGGCGTCCCGGCTGGCATGCTTCTGGCCAACTCAAGCGTCCTGATCGTAAACGCCTCCGTGCCCGCAGAAGCATTCGATGCCTGGGCATGGCGAGTGCCGTTTGTGCTCAGCGTGGTCCTGATCGTCATCGGCCTGATCGTTCGCGCCAAGCTCGAGGACTCAGACGACTTCAAGGAACTTGTTGCGACGAAACAGACCTCGAAGAAGCCTCTGGGTGAGGCCATGAGAAAGGAATCCAAGGGCATCTGGCTCGTTGTCGGCATGCGGTTGGCAGAAAACTCCGCGTTCTACCTATACACCACGTTCTCCGTGGTCTACATCATGAAGACGTTCGGTGCCGAACGGGCCAACCAAGGCACGATGTCTGTTCTCATTGCCTCGGCCATCGGCATCTTTGCCGTCCCGCTGTGGGCGATCCTCTCGGATAAGATTGGGCGTAAGCCGCTATACCTGTTCGGTTCCATCGGCGGACTCCTGTTCTTCCCACTGTATTTTGTCATGACGGACAGTGGCAGCGCCCTGCTGGCAACTCTCGCCATCATCATCGGTCTCGCGGTCTTCCACAACTCGATGTACGGCCCCCAGGCTGCGTTTTTTGCGGAACTGTTTTCCACAAAGCTGCGGTACAGTGGCGCGTCCATGGGCTACCAGTTTGGCTCGGTCCTGGCCGGTGGTATCGCGCCGTTGGTCGCTGTGGCGCTCCTCACCGCTGGCGACGGCAAGCCGGGCTGGGTAATTCTCTACTTCAGCGTGATTGGTGTCATCACGGTTGTAGCAACGTTGCTCGCACCTGAAACACTCGTAAAGTTGGACCGGCGCATCGCCGCTGCCCAAGAGTTAGACGATAAAAACGAAGGGGCTGCCCAGGAACGCGTCAGCGCTAACTGATGCTCCCTAAATAAGGCGGGCGTCGTCCGGGTCAACGGTAGACCCGGAAGACGTCCGCCCGGCCCGTTGATCCCATCATCGCCGACCTCGCCCACACCTTGCGCAGACCCAAGCTCTCGGAACTCAAGGACCCCCCGGAACGCCTCGCCCTCGCGCGCCAACACAGCATGGGCCACGCCGTGTTCCTCGAGGTTCTCCTCGTGAACGAGGTCACCCGCCGCGAGGGGCGCTCCGGGATGCTCCGCGCCGCCAAAGCTGGCCTGGACCCCATGATGCAAGAGGTGCTCTTGGCTGGCGGTTGGCTCGACACTCCGCTGTTCCGTGAACGCTCCGGTATCGGAGATCCAGCTCAGCTGCGTTCCGCGGGGGTGAAAGTCGTCGTGGATAGCCCCAACGTGGCCGTATCCAATTCTCATACCGAGGCCGAGTCAGAGTTGTTCGATTGGTTGAAGGCTCCGGTTGGGGGCGTTGGTGTAGGCGAAGGTATCGTAATTCGCTTGCCTGGCTGTCGTTTTGTCGCCCCAGACCGGGTCCTGGCACCGGACGAGGTACCCGCGGTCGAGGTCGTTTCCGGCGTCGGCAGGCTCCGCGAATACCTGCATGAGCTGACAGATGCCAAGAACACCGCTAGCCAAATCACAGACAGTTTCTTAGTCAAAGGATGGAGGCTGGCCGGCGCCACACGAATGCCGCGCATGAACCAAACGAGATCTCAGCCCTGTTGTGGACAATAAAAGACATCAGGGAAGGAGACGCGCGACGGCGGCAGCGCCTGAACCGTCGGACACGGCGTGAACGACAGTGGACATCCCATCCGAAAATTCCACAGCTCCTTACCTGCCGACTGCGGGAGTGGTTTTCTTCTCGGATGTTTCCCAGCGCCTCGCCAGCATCCGCGCTTAACCTGCGGGGCGAGCGGATCCCAACTCTCCGTTGCCGCAGAAGAGAATCAGACGATGCCGAGAACGATTTTTCCGTGGAACGCATCACGGCCGGCGTCGGTTCGTCGTCTCCAACCTCCGCGATTCCTCCAGGTCACCAAGATCGCTGTTGCCGTGGCGATTGCCTGGACGCTGTCCCCTTTCCTCCCTGGAGACGCTCAGGAATTGCGGTACTACGCGCCGCTGGGCGCACTTCTGAGCATGCATCCAACGCTTATGCGTTCGCTCCGCAGCGCTTTGCAAACCCTCGCTGGGCTGGCCGTCGGAATCGCACTCGCCGGGGCAGTGCTTCTCCTGAGCGAGCCCAGCGTTTGGACGATCTCGCTGGTCATCGGCCTCGGCTCCCTTATCGGAGGAATGCGATGGCTTGGTGTGGGCGGAGAACAAGTACCCCTGACTGCTCTTTTCGTTCTCATCATCGGCGGCCCGGAAGCCGATGATTACTCGGTCGGTTATCTTGCTCAAGTCTGTCTGGGAATGGCGGTGGGGCTTTTGGTCAACCTGCTTATTTTGCCGCCGCTCACCATCGGCACGGCTGTCGAGCGGTTGACCAGTTTTCGAGGCACCCTCGCCACGCACCTCAGCGATATCGGCGTGGCCTTGGTCGAGAGTTGGCCTCCCGAGCGTGAACTCTGGGCGACCAGGGGCAGCGCACTCACCGACGCGGCTCGAGACGTCCGGTCGGCTGTGCAACGCGCGGACGAGAGTCGTAAGGGTAACCCTCGCGCTCGTTTCAACCGCAGAAATCTTGTTGTTGACTATGAGGACCTCGCGGCCCTGGAGAACGTCACCTTTCATGTGCGCAACCTGACTGAGGTTTTTGCAAGCATGATCTGGGGTAAACCGATTCCCCTTGAGCTGCCTCCCGAACTGCGGCCGGTTCTCAGCGATGCCCTGCACGCGGTCGCAGAAATTTTGCGTGTCACGGACGACGCCCCTCGTGATAGCGCGCCCTTTGATGCCGCCGTAGCGGCAGTTGAGGCGATTCTGCACGGCATGCAAGAGTTGGGTGCCGGGGCGACATCGCTCAGCCCGGCGGCCGCGATCGTCATCGATCTGAAGCGCATTTTGGTCGCACTGCGTCCTGGGACCGAGAGGGATTCTGAGGAGTCTCCCGCGCCCGTCGTTTAGCCCGTCCCATCGCTTGTCTCCGCTGCTGAGGTTCAGCGCACAGGTACCTACTCGTTCCCGCAAGTTTTTCCTTACCCGGGTTGACCTTGGAATAGCCTTCGGTACTGTGAATGGGGTAGCAGAAACTATTTCATCCGCTGAATTCGCATCAGGAGGTCATCATGCCCAATGCCATCGAGACTGTTGACGTCAACGTTCCCGTTGCCATCGCTTACAACCAGTGGACAAAATTCGAGGAGTTTCCAAAGTTCCTCAGTTTTGTTGAATCCGTCACGCAAGTAACCGACACTCTCACCGAGTGGAAGGTAAAAATCGGCGGCGTGGAGCGCGAGTTCGAGGCTCGGATAACTGAGCAGCACCCCGACGAGCGTGTTGCCTGGAACAGCACCGGCGGCCAGGTCGACCACGCGGGAGTTGTCACGTTCCATAAGTTGGCCGCGAACGAGACGCGCGTGACGGTTCAGCTTGATTGGGAAGCGAAAGGGCTGCTTGAGAAGGCAGGGGCAGCTCTCGGTGTGGACGATCACGCCATTAAGAAAGACCTGAAGAACTTCAAGGAGTTCATCGAGGCGAAGGGAACCGACGGTGTCGGATGGCGCGGAGATGTGCAGGCCTGACGCTGCTGGAAGACCAACTTACAACCCGAGATGGTCCGGACACCACACACCGGAGTCCGGCCACTCGGGGTGACGCGCCGCTCGAAGCGTTTGGCAAGCTATCAAAAACATTCGACGGCATGGAACAAGCGGAGATTGCTATGAAATCTCATCGGCAAAGTGGGCTAGATCACGTCCCATTGAATGGTGAAGTTTTCCGGATTTGAGTGTTGCTTCGCCAACGCGAGGAGCCATCGTGGGATGGTCAGTGGGGACCGGCTAAAGCAACTCACGAAGGACACCACACGACCCTTCTATGGTTGAAGTCAAGCAGTAAGGGTCGCCAGTGAGCGATAGA
>NZ_SOHK01000014.1 GCF_004404055.1 Cryobacterium ruanii | reverse complement strand
CGAAGCCTGGGGCTCCGGCCGGAGCGCCGGGGCGCGTGAAGCCGGGGCGGGCGGCGCCGGCTCCACCCGGGGCGCCGCCTGGACGCTGGAAGGCGCCTGGACGCTGGCCGAAACCGGTCGGGCGTGCAGCCTGGCCGGGTCCGCCGGGGCGCGGGGCACCCGGACGAGGTGCCGGAGGGCGCGGAATGTTGCTCGGGGTGGGGGTTGCCGGGCGTTGGCCCATTCCCTGCGCGCTTGCGAACGGGTTGTTCCCCGGACGCGGCGGCTGAGTCGGACGCTGGCCCATGCCCTGGTTGCTGGCGAACGGGTTGTTCCCCGGACGCGCTGCTCCTGGACGAGGCATTCCCGGCTTGACCGGCGTAGCCGATCCTGCCGTGGTCTTCGCTTCGGGAGTGTCGGTGCTCGGCTTTTCCGCGGCAGCAGCCTTGTCGGCCGCAGCGGCCTTCTCGGCGGCAGCGGCCTTCTCGGCGGCCTGGGTCTGGCGCTCGGCGACGGTGAGCGGCACGACCGGAAGGGGCGCAGCATCCGCTGTCGGAGCAGACTCGGCGACGACGGGCGCGACCGGTTCGGTTCGCGGCTTGGGGCCGGGACGAGCACCGGGCTTGGCCCCGTGGCTCGGACGGGCGGGCGTTGCCGTCGCGGCAGTACCAGCGGCAGCTGGCGCGGGCGTAGCAGCCTTGGCGGCCGCGCTTTCGACCTCGAGTGCAGCGCGAAGGCGACGCGCTACCGGCGGTTCAACACTGGAAGACGGTCCCTTGACGAACTCGCCCATTTCTTTCAATTTCGCAAGGGCTACCTTGCTGTCGACTCCGAGCTCGGTAGCGATCTCGTGTACGCGTGGTTTCGCAGCCACAATTCTCCTGTTCCGGGTCTGCACCCGGAAAGGGGCAGACCGTTAATAACGGACGGGTCTCATTTCGAGCCGCTCATTAGTTATCCATAAGCCAATTCAGCCTGTTCTCTAGTTGTTTCGCGTCCAGTGACCTGATCACGCGAAAGGCACGCCCGAAAGCGTGTCGCCTTACGGCGTCCTGAAAGCACGATTCACGGGCATGCAGCCACGCACCTCTACCGGGCATTGAGGCGGTTTCATCCACCACAATTTCTGAATCCCCAGCAACGATCCGCAAAAGTGAGGATCGAGGGGCGCGCGAACGGCAGCCAATACACGTTCTTACGGATCCCATCGTACCCCCTATTCGGCGTCCTCCAGAATACTGTCCGGCTGGATGTCGATTTTCGCGCCGGTGAGCTTGGCCGCGAGGCGAGCATTCTGGCCCTCTTTGCCGATCGCGAGCGAGAGCTGGTAGTCGGGCACGAGGGCACGAACAGCTTTGATCGACTCGTCGATCACATAGGCGCTCGTCACCTTGGCCGGAGACAGGGCGCTCGCGACGAAGGTCGCGAGGTCGGGTGAGAAGTCGACGATGTCGATCTTCTCGTTGTTCAGCTCAACGGTCACGGCGCGCACGCGCTGGCCGAGTTCGCCGATGCAGGCACCCTTGGCATTGACGCCGGGCTCGGTCGCGCGCACGGCGATCTTAGTGCGGTGGCCGGCTTCGCGGGCGAGCGACACGATCTCGACGACTCCGCTGGCGATTTCGGGTACCTCGAGTGCGAAGAGCTTGCGCACGAGCGATGGATGGGTGCGCGACACGGTGATCTGCGGCCCCTTGAGCCCGCGACCGACGGCCGTGACGAACACGCGAATGCGCGCGCCGTGCACGTAGGTCTCGGTGGGAACCTGCTCTTCGGGGGGCATGATCGCTTCGATGGTGCCGAGGTCGACGTGGATCATGCGCGGGTTCGGACCCTGCTGGATAATTCCGGCGACGATGTCACCCTCGCGGCCCTTGAACTCGCCGAGCACCGCGTCGTCGGCCAAGTCGCGCAGGCGCTGGTTGATGACCTGCTTGGCAGCGAAGGCCGCAATGCGACCAAAGTCGGTCGGGTTGTCGACGGCTTCGCCGATGACGTTGCCCTCGTCGTCGTGCTCGGGAATGTAAATATCCACATGCCCGGATTTGCGGTCAAGAACGACGCGCGCTTCGGGCACATCCTGGGTATCGTGCCTGGCTTCAGCAATCTTCGAAGCTTCAAGCTTCGTGACGTCTTGCTGGATGTGCTTGACGTAGGCGGTCAGAATCGCCTGTTCGATGATTCGCACGAGTTCCTCGAAGGGAATCTCTTTTTCGCGCTCCAATAGCCGCAAAACACTGAGGTCGATGTCCATGGCCGGCCTCCTCTATTCAGATCTTGCCGCCGCGAAACCGCGCAGCGGGCTGGATACTACGGTACCCGAAACTGCGGTGCCCCGTCACCCACCCGCCCGGGCTGGGCCGGTTCCGGCGGGTTCGCTACAGAGCGGATGCTGCCGGCTGGGCCGCCGGCAGCATCCGCTCTCGACAGAAGGGTTACGCGAAGTGCCTGGCGACGTCGGCGACGTCGATTTGCTCACGATCGCCGGTGCGGCGGTTCCACAGTTCGACGATGCCGTCGGTGGCGCCACGCCCCACGATGACGATCCACGGCACGCCGATAAGTTCGGCGTCGCCGAACTTGACGCCGGGCGAGACCTTGCGGCGGTCGTCGTAGAGTACCTCTCGGCCGGTGGCCTCGATCGCGGCGACGACGGCCTCTGCGGTGTGGAAGACGATCTCATCGCGCCCGGTGGCGATCACGTGCACATCGAACGGCGTGACCGATTCGGGCCAGATCAAGCCCTTTGCGTCGTTATTGAGTTCGGCGATGACCGCGAGGATGCGGGTCACGCCGATGCCATATGAGCCCATCGTGACGGTGACCAGCTTGCCGTTCTCGTCGAGAACCTTGAGGCCGAGCACCTCGGCGTACTTGCGGCCAAGCTGGAAGACATGCCCGATCTCCATGCCGCGGATGAGTTCGACCGCGCCGGTACCGTCGGGGGCCGGGTCGCCGGCGCGCACGTCGGAGGCCTCGACCACGTCGTCGATCGCGAAGTCGCGGCCGGCGACGAGGCCGAACACGTGGCGATTGTCTTCGTTGGCGCCGGTGATCCATTCGGTTCCGGCAACAACGCGCGGGTCCACCAGAAAGCGGATACCCGTGGTCGACTTCGCGCCGAGAACCGCGCCATCCGCGCTCCACGGGCCGATGTAGCCCTTGACCAGGCCGGGGTTCCTGGCGAAGTCGCCCTCGTTGGCGGCCTCGACCTCGGCGGGAGCGAACGCAACCTCGACCCGCTTGAGGTCGACCTCGCGGTCGCCGGGAACGCCGATCGCCACGAGTTCCCGCGTGCCGTCAAGGCTGGTCAGTGCGAGCACGACGTTCTTGAGGGTATCGGCCGCGGTCCACTCCCGGCCGTCGGGGCGGGGGTGTTCAAGGTTGGCTTTGTCGACCAGCGTCTGGATGGTCGGGGTGTTCGGGGTGTCGAAGACCTGCGCGGCGGGCAGCGCACTGAAATCGCGGCCTGCCGGAACGAGGGTGCGGAACGCCTCGATGTTCGCCGCGTAACCGCCCGCGCTGCGCACGAAGGTGTCTTCGCCGACGGGGGTGGGGTGCAAGAACTCTTCGCTCTTGGAGCCGCCCATCGCGCCGGCATCCGCTTGCACGATCTCGTACTCGAGGCCGAAGCGGGCGAAAATGCGCTCATAGGCATCGCGCTGCAGCTGGTAGCTGACATCGAGGCCGGCGTCGGTGTAGTCAAAGGAGTAGGCATCCTTCATGGTGAACTCGCGGCCGCGCAGCAGTCCGCCGCGCGAGCGTGCCTCGTCGCGGTACTTGTCCTGGATCTGGTAGATCGACAGCGGCAGGTCCTTATAGCTGCTGTACAGGTCTTTCACGAGCAGCGAGAAAACCTCTTCGTGGGTCGGCGCGAGCAGCATATCGGCGCCCTTGCGGTCTTTCAGGCGGAAGAGTCCCTCGCCGTATTCGTCCCAGCGGCCGGTCAGTTCGTAGGGCTCGCGGGGCAGCAGCGCCGGGAAGTGCACCTCGTGAGCACCGGCGGCGTGCATTTCTTCACGGATGATGCGCTCCACTTTTGCCTTCACCCGCAGGCCGAGCGGCAGCCAGGCAAAAATACCGGGAGCCTGGCGACGGATGTAGCCGGCCCGCACGAGCAGGCGGTGGCTGGTCACCTCGGCGTCGGAGGGGTCTTCGCGAAGGGTACGGAGGAAGTAGTTGGAAAGACGTGTAGGCACCCGTCTACCTTACGCGCGCGCCGCCATCCGCCTTACGCGCGCGCCGCCATCCGCTTCCCCACGGCAATGTAACCGCCCAGGAGACGCTACTTAGCGCCGACGGAGACCGTGGGGCTGCCGAGTTCGGCGGCCGGCATCTCGGCAGCGAGACGGTTGGCCTCTTCGATCAACGTTGCCACGATCTCGGACTCTGGCACGGTCTTGATGACTTCGCCGCGCACGAAGATCTGCCCCTTGCCATTGCCGCTCGCGACACCGAGGTCGGCCTCGCGGGCCTCGCCAGGTCCGTTGACGACGCACCCCATGACGGCAACCCGCAGCGGCACGGTCATGCCCTCGAGCCCGTCGGTGACATCGTTGGCGAGCTTGTAGACATCCACCTGGGCCCGGCCGCAGCTGGGGCAGGAGACGATCTCGAGCTTGCGTTCGCGCAGGTTGAGCGACTGCAGAATCTGCAGGCCCACCTTGATCTCCTCGACCGGCGGAGCACTGAGCGACACGCGGATGGTGTCGCCGATGCCCTCACCGAGCAGCAGACCGAACGCCGTTGCGCTCTTGATCGTGCCCTGAAAACTCGGGCCGGCCTCGGTCACTCCGAGGTGCAACGGCCAGTCGCCGCGCTCGGCGAGCAGACGGTAGGCCTTGACCATGATGACCGGGTCGTTGTGCTTGACCGAGATCTTGAAGTCGTGAAAGTCGTGCTCTTCGAACAGGCTCGCCTCCCAGACGGCGCTCTCCACGAGCGCTTCCGGGGTGGCCTTGCCGTACTTCTGCATGAGGCTCGGCTCGAGCGAACCGGCGTTGACGCCGATGCGCAGGCTGACGCCGGCCGCCTTAGCTGCGGCGGCGATCTTGCCGACCTGGTCGTCGAACTTGCGAATATTGCCGGGGTTCACCCGCACGGCTGCGCACCCGGCGTCGATCGCGGCGAAGACATAGTTCGGCTGAAAGTGGATGTCCGCGATGACCGGAATCTGGCTCTTCCGCGCGATGATCGGCAGGGCCTCGGCGTCATCGCGCGTCGGTACCGCGACGCGCACGATGTCGCAGCCGGTCGCCGTGAGTTCAGCGATCTGCTGGAGCGTCGCGTTGATGTTCGTGGTCGGGGTCGTCGTCATCGATTGCACGCTCACTTGAGCGTTGCCGCCGACCAAAACCTTTCCGACCTTGATTTGACGGGATTTACGTCTGGGAGCGAGTACCTCAGGTACTTTGGGCATCCCCAAGTTGATTGCAGCCACGCAACCAGCTTAGTTGTCGTAGTACCCAACAACCTGAATGCCCGTTCCGGATCACCGCGCCATCCGGGCCAGCAGCGCCTCCAGGAACGCCGCGGGGTGTTCGAGGTGCAGCGAGCGCCCGCAGTCGGCCAGGTCGACGATGCCGTTCGTGTTGCAGTGGCCGGGCGTCATGGTGTTGAGCACGCCGCTGCCGCCGGAAGCGAAGCCGGGCCAATTCTCGAACACGGTCGATCCCCCGGATGGTTTCCACTGCCGGTCGCCGTGGTCAGCATCGACTCCACCCAGATGTCGTCATGTTCCGAGCTGAACGATGGCTTGACGTCGGTGGTCTGGTAGACGGTGCGCGGGTTGGTCGGGTCGGAACCCCGATCATCGCTTGGCAGCCGGGCGACGAAAACGGAATTAGCCCCGTCACCGCCCGTGCGGCGACGGCGCTGTCCCGAGCCCCGTGAATATATCCGCGGCACGCCCCAATATGCTGGGAAGGTGGTATGCAGCACCTCATTGACAAAGGAGTCCCGATGACCGAAATCGACGTCGTAATCCTCGCCGGATCACGCACCCCGCAGGGTCGCGTGAATGGTCAGCTCTCGTCACTCACCGCCGTCGACCTCGGCACCGCCGCCATTGTCGGTGCCCTCGCCCGCGCGGGCGTGGTTCCGGAGCAGGTCGACTTCGTGCTCATGGGGCAGGTCCTGCAAGCCGGCTGCGGGCAGAACCCGGCCCGGCAGTCCAGCGTGGCTGCCGGCATCCCGTGGAGTGTGCCGGCCATGACGCTCAACAAGGTGTGTCTCTCGGGTCTGGCTGCGGTCATCGATGCCGCCCGCCTAGTGCGCCTCGGTGAAGCGGATGTCGTCGTAGCCGGTGGCCAGGAGTCCATGTCGCGGGCTCCCCACCTGCTGCCCGGATCCCGCCAGGGCTGGGCCTACGGAACCGTCTCCGCCCTCGACCACGCCGCCCACGACGGGCTCACCGACGCCTTCGACGGCCTCTCCATGGGCCTCTCGACCGAGCGCGCCAACGTGGAGCTCGGCCAGACCCGGCTCGAGCAGGACGAAATCGCAGCCGCCTCGCACCAGCGGGCCGCAGCGGCCGCAGCGAGCGACCTGTTCAGCGACGAGATCACCCCGATCAGCGTTCCTCAGCGAAAGGGTGAGCCGCTGCTGATCAGCACCGACGAGGGCGTGCGCGCCGAGAGCACGACCGAGACGCTCGGCCGGTTGCGCCCCGCCTTCGACCCGGCGGGAAGCATCACCGCCGGCAACGCCGCCCCCCTGAGCGACGGCGCAAGCGCGGTCGTCGTCACCAGCCGTGCCTGGGCCGAGAAGCACGGACTGCCGTGGCTCGCAGTGATCGAGGCGAGCGGTCAGGTCGCCGGTCCCGACAATTCTCTGCATTCCCAGCCGGCAAACGCCATCGGCCACGCCCTGAGCCGCCAGGGGTGGACAGTAGCGGACCTCGACCTGATCGAGATCAACGAGGCGTTCGCCTCGGTCGTCGCGCAGTCATCGAAGGTGCTCGGAGTATCCGCTGATGTCGTGAACATACACGGCGGTGGGATAGCGATCGGTCATCCGATCGGGTCGAGCGGTGGGCGCATCGCCCTGCATGCCGCGCTCGAACTGGCTCGGCGCGGCTCCGGCAAGGCCGCCGTCGCCCTGTGCGGCGGCGGAGGCCAGGGCGAAGCGCTGCTGCTGTCCCGGTAGCTGTCTGCTACCCGAAAAGGTTGATCGGTTTGACGATGTCCGCGTAGATGAGCAGCAGGCTCATGCCACCGAGCAGAACCACAACCGCGAGCGTGAGAGGCATGAGCTTGGCCATATCGACCGGCCCCGGGTCGGGCCGCTTGAACAGCTTCGCGAAGAATCGACGGATGCCTTCCCACAGCGCCCCGGCGACGTGGCCGCCGTCGAGCGGCAACAAGGGCACCAGGTTGAAGACGAACAGGGCGATGTTGAGCGAGCCGAGCAGGCCGAGCAGGCTCGCAACCTTGGAGGCGACCGGGATGGTATCGATGCTCGCGATTTCTCCGGCAACCCGGCCGACGCCGACCACGCTGATCGGACCGTTCAGGTCGCGCTCCCCCGGCCCGAACGCGGCATTGGCCACGGCCACGAGCCGGTCGGGGAGGTTGAGGATCACGTGCGCGACCCCGGCGATGTTATCGCCGACCGCGGGTAACACGGCCGTGGCCGGCTCTGGCACCAGCTCACTCGCCGCTCCGATGCCGACGAAACCGACCTGTTCGGTAACCGCCGCACCAGCGGTATCCGTCGTGATCTTGTTGTCGGCGGTGTAGACGTAGCGTTCGGTGAGTTTCGGGGCGAGGGAGAGGTTTACGTCGACGCCATCACGCTCGACGACCACGGCGAGGGTGCGCCCGGGTGCCTGGCGGATGATCTCGGTCGACTGTTCCCAGTTGGTGATGGCGGTTCCGCCGATGCTGACCAAGCGGTCGCCCGGCCGCAGCCCGGCAACGGCACCCGGTGAGGCTTCATCGGTGGCCGCGCAGGTTTGCCGGTCGCTCGAGGCGGGCAGCACACACTCGCTGACGCTGCCGATGGTCGTACTGATCTGTGGGGAGCCGAATCCCATCAGCAGAATGGCGTACATCACGATCGCGATGAGCAGGTTCATTGTCGGCCCGCCGAGCATGATGATGACACGTTTATAGACTGGTAGTCGGTAGAACGCGCGGTGGTCCTCCCCCGCGCCGATCGTCTCCGCGCTGGCCTGGCGGGCATCGTCGACCAGGGTCGACAGTGCGCTCGTCTTCTTCTCCGACGCACCCTCCTGCACCATCTGATCGAAGAATCCGGTCGTGGTACTGCGCGGAGCTCCGCCCTTCTTCGAGGGAGGGAACATTCCGATCATGGCGATATAACCGCCGAGAGGCAGCGCCTTGACGCCGTACTCCGTCTCGCCCCTAGTGCGGGACCAGATCGTCGGCCCAAAGCCGATCATGTACTGGGTAACCTTCACGCCAAACAGCTTCGCGGGCACGAGGTGGCCGATTTCATGCAGGCCGATTGACACGGCGAGACCGACTACGACGATCGCGACGCCAAGGATGAACAGCAATACGGTTTCCACTTTCGTAGAGTAACCGCACCAAGCTGCAAACCGGCTGGCTGTGACTGCCGACCACCCAATGAGGGGGTGCATGTGCTTTGCTAGAACACGGACGCATCAGGAGGTCCCCATGTCGCACGAAAACATTCCCACGCAACAGCTGCCTATTTCACCTCCCCTCGGCCCGGTCGGCGGCCTGTTAGTCGAACGTTTTGCCATCGAGAGCCTGATCGGCACCGGAGGGATGGCTTCCGTTTATCGGGCGACCGACACCGCGCTCGGCCGCACGGTTGCCGTCAAACTCTTTAAAGCGGATGGCGGTGCCTCCGAGCCCGAACGCCAGAGCGGTGAGATAGCACTTCTCGCAAGCCTGAACCATTTCGCCCTGGTCACCCTGTTCGATGCCGGCACCGCAACCGTCGACGGCGTCCCACGCACCTTTATCGTGATGGAACTCGTCGACGGCCCCGACCTGCGTACCCGCATCGGCGAAGGCCCGGTAGCCAGTGTCGACGTGGCCGGGATGGGCGCCGACCTCGCCGAAGCACTGCACTACGTGCACGAGCGAGGCATCATTCACCGGGACGTCAAACCGGCCAACGTCTTGCTGGCGCCGTCTGGTTTTCCCGGTCGCGGCATGCACGCCAAACTCGCCGACTTCGGCATTGCCCGGCTGCTCGACGAGACCCGCCTCACCGCGACCGGGTCGTTGATCGGCACCGCGAGCTATCTCAGCCCGGAGCAGGCCCTCGGCGGTGCCATCGGAGCGCCGACGGATGTCTACTCCCTCGGCCTGGTCCTGCTCGAGTGCCTCACCGGGGCGCGCGCGTACCCCGGAACCGCCGTGGAGTCGGCGATGGCGCGCCTGCAGCGGCAGCCGGAGATTCCGAGCACCCTCGGCCGGGACTGGTCAGAGGTACTCGCGGCCATGACTGCCCGCGATTCTGCCGACCGGCCCACGGCGGCCGAGGCTTCCCTGCTGCTGCGAGCGCTTGCCACCAGCGCTACCGCCGCCGTCACCGTCACCGCGCCCACCATGCTGTTGCCCGATTCGACCCCTGCGCCCACCCTGCTGCTACCGGACGTGCCTCCCGCGCCAACTCTGCTGCTGGCGGCTACCGACGCCGCCCCGACCGAGATTCTGAAAGCGGATGCTCCCGCCAGCACTCCCGCCAGCACTCCCGCCAGCACTCCCGCCGCCAGCGCCAGCGCAGGCCCGCCAATCAAGCCGCGCCGTCCCGCGAGCCGGCGGCTGCTTGTCTTCCTCGCTACCGGGTTCGCCC
Organism: Cryobacterium ruanii; assembly: GCF_004404055.1. Lineage (GTDB taxonomy): Bacteria > Actinomycetota > Actinomycetes > Actinomycetales > Microbacteriaceae > Cryobacterium > Cryobacterium ruanii. The sequence goes on along the minus strand of NZ_SOHK01000014.1, from coordinate 218,246 downwards.
TGATCGCCATCGCTGCCCTGGTCATTCTCAACCCCGCCGATCCCGCCGCCGATAACACCGTGGTGCCACCGAGCTATCCGGCCGTCGACGGCACCCTCGGCACCCACCTTCAAGAGCTGCAAGAAAGTGTGAACCCGTGACTCGACGCAATCGTCTGACCCTGGCCGCCACCGTCGTCGTAGCCGTCGGGCTCCTCCTGCCCCTGGCTGGCTGCACGTCCGACCCTGTCGATCTGCAGGCCACCACGGCCGCGAATCTGCAGGGTGAGATCCTGGAGATCAGTGAGGCGGCAGCCGCCGGAGACTTCGCGACCGCCCAGTCGCTGCTCACGGCCATGCAGTCGAACCTGCGTACGGCGGCGGCTTCCGGCCAGGTCAGCTCCGAACGATCGGCAGCCATCCAATCCGCGATCAACCTGGTTCGCGACGACTTGACCGTTGAAATCGATGCCGCCATCGTTGCCGCCGAAGCGGCGGCGCAGGCAGCGGCCGCAGCAGCCGCCCTCGCCGAGAAGCAAAACCAAGAAAACGCCCAGGAGAATGCCGAGCAGGCACAGGAAGACGCCGAAAAAGCCAGGGACGCCGCGAAAAACGCCGCGGAAGACGCCAAGGAGGCCAGGGAGGACTGCCTCGAGGACCGGGATAGGGTCAAGGCCGGCGAGTGCAACTAGCGCGCGAGTGCCACCGGTTTGTTAATGTGCCGCGATCAGCGTATCGGCCGCAGCGCGCGCCCAACGTTCGGCATCGGCGAGCGACTCCCGGGTAAGCTCCGGCCCCTGTTCGTGGGTTTCGACCACGCGCAGCACCGTGTCGACGATGTCCAAAAAGCCGATACGCCCGGCGTGAAAAGCCGCAACGGCCTGCTCGTTGGCCGCATTGAACACCGCGGGGTAGGTGCCACCTATTCGACCGACCTTCTTAGCCAGTTGGACCGCCGGGAAGGCCGCGTCGTCGAGCGGCTCGAAGGTCCAGCTGTGCGGCACCGTCCAGTCGATTGGGGCGCCGACCGCGGCGACCCGGTTCGGCCAGTCCAGCCCGAGCGAGATCGGCAACCGCATGTCCGGGGGGCTGGCCTGCGCGATCGTTGAACCATCTACGAATTCGACCATCGAGTGCACCACGGACTGCGGGTGCACGACGGCGTCGATGCGGTCATATTCCACGTCGAAGAGCAGGTGCGCCTCGATGATCTCCAAACCCTTGTTGACAAGGGTCGCCGAGTTCGTCGTCACCACCAGGCCCATATTCCAGGTCGGGTGCGTGAGGGCCTGCGCCGGCGTGACCCGGGCAAGCTGCTCCCGCGTGAAACCGCGAAACGGCCCGCCGGATGCCGTCAGCACGAGTCGCCGCACCTCATGCCGGGTTCCAGCGAGCAATGCCTGTGCGATAGCGGAGTGTTCGGAATCGACGGGCACAATCTGGCCGGGCGCCGCGAGCGATTTCACCAGGTCACCGCCGACGATGAGCGACTCCTTATTAGCCAGGGCCAGAGTTCGACCGGCCTTCAGGGTCGCGAGCGTCGGACCCAGACCGACCGAACCGGTGATGCCGTTGAGCACGACGTCGGCGTCGATATCCCGCACGAGCTGCTCGGCAGCATCCGCTCCTAAAGCAGTGTGCTCGACCTGAAAGTTGAGGGCCTGCGCATCGAGCAGGTCACGGTTACTGCCGGCCGCGAGACCGACCACCTCGAACCGTTCCGGGTTTGCGCGAATGACGTCCAGGGCCTGGGTTCCGATCGAGCCCGTAGACCCGAGGATGATTACTCTCTGCACCCCTCCATGCTAGGTGCAGGGCGCGCGTGGCGTAGTGTCAACGGGTGACTGGTGCCAGAGCAGAACCCAAAGACGATGACGCGACCACCACCAGCGAGAGCGGTTCCGCGGCCGTCACCCCCGACGTTCCTGCCGATCTGCAGGGCGAACCGGACCGTGTGAAGCGTCCGGGATTCGTCTACTTTCTCGGCTATGGCATCATGGCACCCGTCGCTCGCGTCGTGTTTCGCCCACGCATCCTCGGCCGGGAGAACATTCCGGCCACCGGCCGGGTCATTCTGGCGAGCAATCACTTGTCCTTCATCGACAGCATCGTCATTCCGCTCGTCGCAACCCGACGGGTGCAGTTTCTAGCGAAGTCGACGTACTTCACCGGGACCGGCTTCAAGGGCTGGGTATCGCGCACGTTCTTCACCGCCATCGGCGCGATCGGCGTGGAACGCGGCGCCGGACAGGCCGCCCAGGCGGCCCTCGACGAGGGCCGGGCGGTGCTCGACGCCGAGGGCGCCTTCGCGATCTATCCGGAGGGAACGCGCTCACTCGACGGTCGTCTTTACAAGGGCCGCACGGGCGTCGCCTGGCTGGCCCTCACCACGGGCGCCGTCGTCGTTCCGGTCGGACTGATCGGAACGCAGGAGATCCAGCCGGTGGGCACCAAAGTGCCCCGTATCCGCAAGGTCACGGTCGCTTTCGGCGAGCCGCTCGACCTCAGCCACCACGGCCAGGCCACATCCGGCAAAGCCCGCCGGCAGGCCACGGATGAGATCATGGCCGCCATTCACGGCCTGTCCGGCCAGGACTTAGCCAATGCCTACAACGAATCCCCACCGGTCGGCACCCTGAATCGCCTCGCCCACCGGGTCTTTCCGCGCGAACGCCTGTAGCCGCGAGCTTTTCCTCGGTCGGCAGACCCGGCCGACCGTCTTAGGCTGGAGTAATGACTGCAACGTATTCGGTGCCCCAGCAACGCAAACTCGTGACGGTTCTTCCCGGCCCTAAGTCGGTTGAACTGCAGGCCCGCCGCGAGAAGACGGTCGCCCGCGGCGCCGGGACCCTCGCCAACATCTACATGGACCGCGGCGCGGGAGCCATTCTCGTCGACGTCGACGGCAACCAGATCATCGACCTCGGCTGCGGGATCGGGGTGACCACGATCGGTCACGCGCATCCGGAGGTCGCGGCTGCGGCATCCGCTCAGGCAGCGAAACTGACCCACACCCTGTTCACGGTCACGCCCTACGAGAACTATGTGGCGGTCGCTGAGAAGCTCGCGGAGATCACCCCCGGCGATTTCGAAAAGCGTTCGGTACTCGTCAACACCGGCGCTGAAGCGGTGGAGAACGCGGTGAAGATCGCCCGCAAGTTCACCGGTCGTCGTGCGATCGTGGCGCTCGACCATGCTTTCCACGGTCGCACCAACCTGACCATGACGATGACCTACCGGCCCTGGCCGGAACGCGCCGGGATGGGCCCGTTCCCCGGCGAGATTTACAGCGTGCCGACGAGCTACCCGTTCCGCGACGGCCTGAGCGGGCTCGAAGCGGCCGAGAAGACGATCGACTACATCAACACGCACATTGGAGCGACCGAGGTCGCGGCGTTCTTCGTCGAGCCGATCCAGGGCGACGGAGGCATCGTCATTCCTGCGCCCGGCTACTTCAAACGCATCCGCGAATTCTGCACCGAGAATGGCATCGTGTTCGTCGCCGACGAGATTCAGGCCGGCATCGCCCGCACCGGCGTCTGGTATTCCATCGAGCACCACGACGTCGTGCCCGATCTCGTCACGACGGCCAAGGGCATCGCTGGCGGTTTCCCGCTCGCGGCGGTCACCGGCCGCGCCGATATCATGGACTCCGTACAGCCCGGCGGCATCGGCGGCACCTTCGGCGGCAACCCGGTCTCGACCGCTGCCGCCCTCGCGGTGTTCAACCTGATCGAGCGGGATGACCTGCTCGGCGAGGCGAAGCGGGTCGAGGCCGCGCTCTGGGCGCGCATCGGCGACTGGGCCGAAAAGTTCTCCATCGTCGGCGAGGTGCGCGGCAAGGGTGCCATGTTCGGGGTCGAGCTCGTGCACCCCGGCACGAAGAAGCCCTACCCGGAAGCCCTCACCGCCGTGATCAAGCACGCCACCACGAACGGCGTCATTGCGTTGGATGCCGGCAGCTGGGATTCCGTGCTGCGCATCATGCCGAGTGTCGTGATCTCGGACGAGCTCATCGACGACGCCGCGACCGTGCTCGAAGACGCCCTCACCGCTCTCGTCGCCGCCTACCCCGCGTAACCGGCTCGGCGGTCGGTGTTTCCCGGTCAGGGCGGCTACGTGAGTGGGCTGGTCACGAGTCGCGTTGCGCAGCCGAGTTCGCCGGGCTGGAGCCCGGGAGCGGCGCCGCGTCGAGGTTGGTGCCCACCCCGCGAAGCACTCCGCCGCTACCTGGTCTGTGATGTCGATAAACTAATCGGCGGCAGGTCACTAGCCAACCGGCTGATGACCGCAAGCCCAGCGTGGGCCCGGGGCATCATTATCCGGCCGTCGGCGCAGCGGATGCCGTCGGTTCCGGTTGGAGCGTTGCTGGCGGCGTTGATGTCGGTTCCCTCACTTCGGGCACCCGCACCAGCGGCTGCACTTGGGCGTACGGGAACGGCGCTGGCGCGGCATCCGCTTGGTGAGCCTGGCCGAGATAGTCGTTGGCGTAGTCAATATCGCCGGATGAAACCAGCCGCAGCGGAAACACATTCCAACCGCCGCCCGCCGGAACCAACAGGCTCGGTACGACCATGTCCTGCTCCCCGACTGCATCGAGCTGGGGTAGGTAGTTTGTATTGGCCGGGTCGTTGACCACGTTGAGAGCTCGCCCGTCCTGGTCGAATAACTGCACGTCGGTAAGCGGCTGACCATCGGCGTCATAGGCGAACACGTTGGTCACTTCCTGGCCGCTCTGCACCAGTCCCGGAGTGACATACGGGCTGTAATCCACGTACGCGCTGTTCTGCGCACTGGCCTGATGGGCCGTGACGAACAACACCAACGGCAGCACCAGGACCGCGCACACGCTGACCACGGTTCGAAAGCCGGGGAGCCAGCGCCAGGGCAGCCACTGGCCGCGACCCCATTGCGCGCTCAGAACCACGAAGACCGTGAGGGCGAGCCAACGTATCGGGTCGGTCGGCACGGTGCTGATCGCGCCGCCCACCAAGACCTCCGCTACCGCATAAACGATCCAGCCGCGCAACACCCACCACAGCGGGCGAAACTCCAGCAGAAAGTCGAGTATCTGGCCACCGGCCGCGCTCGAGCGGATGCGCCGGGTCGCGCCAGCCCGCCCAGCACCAACCCGGATGCGCAGCCGGCGCAGCCACGGCACCCGAGCTGTGGCATTCGCTTCCCGCACGGGAAGCCCGGCAGCGCCGCGCAGTTCCTCGGCGTAGGCGACCGGATCACCGAGCTCGAAACCCGGCGAGGCCGAGCCGACGGCCTCGCCATCGGCCGCCTGCTCCGTCAGGTCGGCCTCGAGGCCGTCAGTGAGTTCATCGATGTCGTCGGTGGGCAGGTCGCTCAGGGCAGTTCGAACCGCGAGGGCGAAGTCGCGAATGGACTGGGTGGTCGTGGCGGTGTCGCTCATGAGTTGTCGCCGATCGTAGGTAGGTGGACGGAGGGCTGCGGCTTCTCGAGCAACCGGGTGAGCGTGCCGGCGAAGTGGGTCCAGTTCGCGCGCTGTTCGTCGAGCATGGCTCGGCCGTGCGGGTTCATTCCGTAGTATTTGCGGTGCGGTCCGCCGTCCGAGGGCACGACGTAGCTCGACAATGCTCCCGCGCTGTACAGCCGCCGCAGCGTGCCGTAAACCGAGGCGTCCCCAACCTCATCGAGCCCGGCGGCGCGCAACCGGCGGACAATGTCGTAGCCGTAGCCGTCGTCTTCGGCGATCACGGCCAATACGGCCATATCGAGCACCCCCTTGAGTAACTGGGTGGTATCCATGGCACCCCCTTTGATCGGTCGGCGCTCGCGCACGCCCTCAACGCATCCCACACTACTATGCAAACCGCACTACCGCGCCATGCCCAATCTTGGAAGCACTCGCGGAACCATGAGTTTCGGCCACCGAGTGGTGAGCTGGCGGCAATTTCCACGCTGAAATGGCCTCAAATTCACAGCCGACGGTGCGCTTCGCCTTCAATCACGGCTCGGACCGGCTTCGATCTTTTAGACGGTGGTGACCGGCTCGTGCCCGACCGGAAAGTTTATCGACGCTGCGATGAAGCATTCGCGAGCTGCTTCGACGTGCAGTGACTGCGCAAATTCAACCTGGGTCGGGTCGGTGATCGTGACACGCGGACGCAGGGTAGCAGATGCGAAACTACCTCCGCCGGCCGGGAGCTGCCGCAACGTGCCGATTGCGGAATCGGTATAGGCCACGACGGTCACACCGTTTTGCACCGCAACATGCAGGTAGGACAGCATGTGGCACTGGCTGAGCGCGGCGAGCAGCAACTCTTCCGGATTCCACCGTTCGGCATTGCCGTGAAAGGTCGGGTCGCTCGAACCCTTGATGACAGCCTTGACCTCGGCGCCCTTACCGAGCGGAGTGATCGTGTGCTGCCGGCCGTAGGCACGATAGCTGCTCGTACCGGTGCCCTGATTGCCCGTCCAGTCCACCCGTACCGCGTAATTGTGCTCGCCGATCATGGCTCCCCCTCGAGATTCGCTGTCTGGTTCATCAATTCTGACAGCACAACCAGCGTCGTGGGGAATGGGATCGGTAAAGTGGAGGCATCATGACTGACACCCTCACAAACTCCGCCACCGCTGCCGCTGCCGCCCCTTACGTGGTGACACAAGAACGAAAGATCCTCACCGCAATTCCCGGTCCGATCTCGGTGGCGTTGCATGAACGGCGCCGAGCGGTCGTCTCCGATGGTGTCAGCTCCATGCTGCCCGTCTACATCAAGAAGGCCAACGGCGCGATCGTCGTCGATGTCGACGGCAACCAGTTCATCGACCTTGGCGCCGGCATCGGCGTTACAACGATCGGCCACACCGAGAGCAGCGTCGTCGCGGCCGCCGTCGACCAGTCCCAGGACTTCATCCACACCCTGTTCACCGTCACCCCGTACGAAGAGTACGTGCGCGTCGCCGAGCTGCTCGCCGAGCATACCCCCGGAGATTTCCCGAAAAAGAGCGTGCTCATCAACTCCGGCGCCGAAGCCGTCGAGAACGGCGTGAAGATCGCCCGCAAGTTCACCGGCCGTCGCGCTGTCGCCGTGCTCGACCACGCCTACCACGGTCGCACCGTGCTGACCATGGCCATGAACTACAAGGCCATGCCATACGCCACCGGCTACGGTCCGCTGGCGAGCGATGTCTACCACGCGCCGAGCTCCTATCCCTATCACGACGGTCTGACCGGTGCCGAAGCGGCCGCGCGTACCGTCGCCTACCTCGACAAGGTGATCGGGGCGAGCGACCTGGCCTGTCTCGTAGTCGAACCCATCCAGGGCGAGGGCGGATTCATGGTGCCAGCGGATGGCTACCTCCCGGCCCTGCAGGACTGGTGCACCATCAACGGTGTCGTCATGATCGCCGACGAGATTCAGAGCGGCATGGCCCGTTCTGGCAAGTACTTCGCGAGCGAGCACTTCGGCTGGATCCCCGACCTCGTGCTCACTGCCAAGGGCATCGCGGGCGGTTTCCCGCTCGCCGCCGTCACGGGCCGGGCCGAAATCATGGATGCCTCCCAGCCCGGCGGCCTTGGCGGCACCTTCGGTGGCAACCCTGTCTCCTGCGCCGCCGCGATCGCCGTTTTCGACGCCATCGAGGCCAATAACCTGCTCGGCGAGGCCCGACGCATCGAGAAGTCCCTCACCGCGGGCCTGACCACGCTGAAGAACAAATACGACATTATCGGCGAGATTCGCGGGCACGGTGCCATGATGGCGATCGAGCTCGTGCAGCCGGGAACCGGTGACACCACAAAGACCCCCAACGCTGCCGCAGTGAGCGCCATCTCGACCTACGCAGGCCAGCACGGCGTGCTGCTGCTCACAGCCGGCACCTACGGCAATGTGCTGCGTTTCCTGCCGAGCCTCGCGCTGTCCGATGCGCTGATCGCCGACGCTCTCTCGGTGATCGACGACGCCATGGCCGCCCACGCTGCCGCCCTCACCGCGCAGACGCACTGACGCCGTGACGGAAACCTTCACGGTCGACGACTCCGTCGAGCTCGCCGTCGTCGAGCGCAGCGGCTTCGTCGAGTCCCGCCACGCCGGTTCGGCGATCGTGCTCGGCACCAATGGTGAGGTGTTGCGCACGCTCGGCGACGTGATCAGCCCGGTCTTCCCGCGCTCGGCTATGAAACCGTTCCAGGCCGTCGCCGTCATGGCGAGCGGCGTCGACCTGCGGGGAGCGGATGCCGCCATCGCCACCGCGAGTCACAGCGGCACCGCAGCCCACATCGATCTCGTTCGCGGGCTACTCAGCCGGGCCGGAGTGCCCGAAACGGCACTCGCCTGCCCGGCGGCCTGGCCGATCGACTCCGCTGCCCGCGACACCCTCGTACGCCTCGGCGCTGGCAAGGCTCCGGTCTACATGGAGTGCTCGGGCAAGCACGCGGCGATGCTCGTCGCGTGCCAGCAGAACGGCTGGCCGATCGAGGGCTACCTGGCGCCGGAGCATCCGCTGCAAAAGCGCATTCTGGACGTGCTCGAGCGCTTCACCGGCGAACGACCGACGGCTTCGGGCATCGATGGCTGCGGCGCACCGGTGCACGCGATCTCCCTCACCGGGCTGGCCCGTGGAATCGCGCGCATCGCCACAAGCAAGTCCAACTCACCGTTCGCGATCTACCGCGAGGCCGGCTTTCTTGCCGAAGCGGTACGCGGCAACGGCTGGGTCGTGGCCGGCGCCGGCCATTCCGACAGCATCGTGATCGACCGGCTCGGCCTGTTCGTGAAGGGTGGAGCGGAGGGCATCATGGTCGCCGCCGCCGAGAACGGCACGACCGTGGCGCTGAAGATTCTCGACGGCAACCTGCGCGCCGCAGCGGTGGTCGCACTGGGCCTGCTCGCCGACGCGGGCGCCATCTCGCGAACGGATGTCGCAGAGTTGCTGCCCGAGCTCGGCCTCACCGTCACCGGCGGCGGCCAGCCGGTCGGAGAGATTCGCGCGAGCTACGTCTAGTCGGTTCGGCCACGGGCGCGACACGGCATCCGTGCTCAGCGCTCTGCGTGTGGGTCGCCGTCACGGCGACACCTGCTCCACGCAGGTACCGGGCCGCGCTAAGGCCACAACTGGTGGCCGCCGGCCGGCCGCCAGGTTGACCAGCGGGTCCAAGTTTCAGGTGGGACCGAATCGGTCAACTCAGCTTTGCCAGCCGTCTGGCCTTGGCTGCGCCGGACACCTGCACCGTCACAACCACGATGATCGCGATAATGAACACCGCAGAAGCGAGCACATTGGCTTCCGCCGGGATACCGCGCGCCGCCGAGATATAAATGTACTTCGGGAACGTCGACACCGCACCGGAGTTGAAGTTCGTGATGATGAAATCGTCGAAGGACAACGCGAACGACAATAGGGCAGCCGCCAGAATGCCGGGCAGCAGCAGCGGGAACGTGATGCGTGCGAAGACTTGCGCGGCCGAACCGTACAGGTCTCGACCGGCCTCTTCCAGCGCCGGATCGAGACTCGCGACGCGCGCCTTGACCGTGACCACGACGAAGCTGATGCAGAACATGGTGTGCGCGAGGATGATCGTCAGCATGTCCTTCGGCACCCCCACCGACAAGAACTGGGCCGCCAACCCGGCGCCGAGCACTACCTCCGGGGTGGCCATCGGCAAGAACAGGAGCAGGCTGGTCTGCGACCGAAACTTGAACCGGTAACGAACGATCGCTATGGCGATCATGGTGCCGAGGGTAGTCGCCAGAACTGTGGCGACGGCTCCGATGAACAGGCTGTTGCCGAAGGCCTGGCAGACTGCCCCGTTTTGCACGTTGCAGACGTTGAACCACTTATCGAGGGTGAAGCCCTGCCAGGTGATATTCGATTTCTGGGAGTCGTTGAACGAGTAGAGAAAGGTATAACCGATGGGGATCATGAGGAACAGCAGTGCCAGGCCGCTGTAGACGGGCAGCAACCATTTGCCGAGTGAGAGTCTCACAGCAGTTCCTCCGTTCCGGATCGTTTGACGTAGATACTGACGATCACGAGAATCACGGTCATCAGGATGATCGACAGTGCCGCGGCGGCGGGAAAGTTTTGCAGCACCAAGAAGTTGGCCTCGATGACGTTGCCCATCATCTGAGTGCCGGTTCCACCGAGGAAGTCCCGACTGGCGTTGATGTAGTCGCCGGCGGCGGGAATGAAGGTGAGCAGGGTTCCCGCCACGATGCCGGGCATGGACAGCGGAATGGTGACCTTGCGGAACACGTGGAACGGGCTCGCGTAGAGATCGCTGCCGGCCTCGAGGTAGCGCACGTCGAGCCGTTCCAGCGTCGTGTACAGCGGCAGGGTCATGAACGGGATGAAGTTGTAGGTCAGGCCGAAGATGACCGAAAAGGCGGTGCCGGTCACGTGGGCTTCCGGCCCGAGCAGCGACAGTGCTTTCAGCGACTGCACGACGAAGGATTCGTCCGAGAACAGCTGCTTCCAGGCCAGGGTGCGCAGCAGAAAGCTGATGAAGAACGGCGCGATCACGAGCACGAGCATGAGGCTCTGCAGGAGCGGCCATTTGCGAGCCTTGACCCCGATGAAATAGGCCAGCGGGTAGCTGATCAGCAACGCGAAAAACGTCGCGGTGAGCGCATAGCTGAACGATCGCACAATGTGCGGCCAGTAGGTCGTGACGACTTCGACATAGTTCTGCCAGCGAAAAGCGTAGTCGAACTGGCCGATGTCGCCGAACTCCCGCGGCGCCTGGAACGACGTCAGCAGCAGCGACACGAGCGGAGTGAGAAAAAACAGCACCAGATAGAGGATGCCCGGCAACAGCAGGAACAGCGCCACCGGACTGCGACGTCGAACGATCGGGTCGGTCGTGGAGGACGGCGTCGTCGAAGAAAACGCGGCGAAGGCCATCGCTAGGCCTCCTCAAGCTCCGTCAGGAGCGACGACCGTCGCTGCTGTGCGATGGTCTTGGTGTCCAGGTCTGCCTCGAACCGCGGGGCGTCCGCCGGATCGTCGTCGAGCCCGAAGCCGTGGTCGACATTCCAGCTGAGCCAGACCTCTGCACCGACGTGCGCAGCCGGGCCGAAGGCCATGTTCTGGGCGAATACGACCAGGGTGCCGACTCCGGGCACGGCTACGAGGTACTGGGTGCTGACCCCGCTGAACGACACGTCGATGACCGAGCCAGGGCCCATCACGTTGCGGCCGGCATCATGGGTCGGCGCGACGGCGTGCAGGGTGAGCTTTTCGGGTCGCACCCCGATCGTGACCTCGCCCGACACCCGGTGTGCGCGCTCCAAAGGCACTACGACCTTCTGCCCCGACACGTCAACCGCGATGGCGGTACTCGTGGTGGAGACGACCGGGCCGGTGAACAGGTTGGACTGGCCGAGAAAGTTAGCGACGAAAGCTGTCTTGGGCAGTTCGTAGAGCTGCTGCGGTTCGCCCATCTGCTCGATACGGCCCTTGTTCATGACGGCGATGGTGTCGGCCATGGTCATGGCCTCCTCCTGGTCGTGGGTCACGTGCAGAAAGGTGAGGCCGACCTCTTCCTGAATGGTTTTCAGCTCGAGCTGCATTTGACGCCGCAGCTTCAGGTCCAGTGCACCGAGCGGCTCGTCGAGCAGCAGCAGCGCGGGCCGGTTGACGATGGCGCGGGCCAGTGCCACCCGCTGCTGCTGGCCGCCGGAGAGCTGTTGTGGTTTGCGGTGGGCGAGGTGATCGAGCTCCACAAGGTGCAGCGCCTGGTGTGCTTTGGCTACCGGGTCGCCGATCTTGCGTCGGCGTAGCCCAAATGCGACGTTCTCCAACACGGTCATGTGCGGAAACAGAGCGTAGCTCTGGAACACGGTATTGACCGGGCGCTGAAAGGATTTCTGATTCGTGACGTCCGTTCCCCCAATCAGGATGTGGCCGCTCGTGGGTTCTTCCAGTCCGGCGACGAGGCGCAGTGTCGTCGTCTTGCCGCAGCCCGAGGGGCCGAGCAGGGCGAAGAACGACCCGGCTGGAATGGTGAGGTTGAGATTTTCGATGGCGGTGAACCCGGGGAACCGTTTCTCGATGCCGACCAGTTCCAGGTCGGCCCCACGATCAGCGAACGCACCGACGGCCATCAGGCTGCACCCAGCAGGATCGCCTGGAACTGTGCGTTGAAGGTCTGTTCTTCGCTGCCGTCAAGGCCACGAAAGACGTAGGCGTTGGCGAGGGTGGCGTCGTCGGGGAAGATCAGCGAATCTTCGGCCAGGGTCGGGTCGATAGCCATCATCGCTTCCTTGGCACCGACGACCGGGGTGATGTAGTTGACGTACGCGGCGACCTCCGCAGCAACGGCCGGGTCGTAGTAGTAGTTGATGAGTTTTTCGACGTTTTTCTTGCCGGGCGATCCGATCGGCACCACGAAGTTATCGTTCCACAGCGTGCCGCCCTTTTCGGGAACGACGAACCCCCACTTGTCGCCGTTTTCGGCGTTCAGCTGCACGATGTCGCCGGACCAGACGATGGCGGCGAGGGTGTCTTCGTTGGCGAGGTCTTCCTTGTAGGAGTTGCCCTTGATATTGCGGATCTGGCCGTCGGAGACCTGTTTCTTGAATTCGTCGATGGCGGCGGTGAATTCCTCTGCGCCCCAGGTTCCCGAGATGTCGACACCCTGGTCGAGCATGATCAGGCCCATCGTGTCGCGCATTTCCGAGAGCACACCGACGCGACCCTTCAGTTCCGGCGCCCAGAGGTCTTCGACAGAGGCCAGGCCCTGCGGATACTTTTCCTTGTTCCAGGCTAGCCCGGCGAACCCGCCCTGCCACGGCACGCTCATGGCACGACCCGGGTCGAAGTCGACGTCCTGCAGCGACGGCAGGAGGTTGGCGAGGTTGGGAATGTTGGCGTGGTCGAGCTCCTGGGTATAACCAAACCGGATCATGCGACTGACCATCCAGTCGGTCAGGCACACGGCATCGGCACCGATGTCGTCGCCGAGGGCGAGCTGGTCTTTCACCTTGCCGTAGTAGGAGTTGTTGTCGTCGACGGCTTCGGTGTACTTGACCGAGAGGCCGGTCTGCGCCTTGAACGCGTCGAGGGTGGGATAATTACCGGCATCGTCAACGTCCACGTAGAGGGCCCAGTTGTCCCACCGAATGGTCTTATCCGCGGCTGAGGTGTCAGTGGCAGCGGTGGGTTTGACCGCGGCGCCGGAGGAGCAGGCGGCGAGCGCGAGGGCCGTGGCACCGGCACCGGCACCGGCCAGGAGAGAGCGGCGACCCATCTGGGCGTTTTGCGCCTGACGGATGAGTTGGCGAATCATGGGATCGGCGGGCAGCGGCTTGGACTTCTTCATGGTTCTCCTAGCATTCTGGGCACGCGCAGGGTCTAGACTCGCGGCGTTGCGAGTTGGTCGATAATTGCACATATCGGTGGTGGAAACACCCGAAAGAGCTCAAAACATTGATCTTGCAATCGATTTGTCACGAAATCAGCACAAACTCGCCACACTCGCCTTCGAAATCGTCGGTTCGTACAAGACTAGGGTGGTGGCGGGCAGCTGCGCTGACCACCTAGGTACAGGAGCACTCTTCGAGAGAGGGGCACCATGCGCATTGCCATCCCCACCGAGGTCAAAAACAATGAGTTTCGGGTTGCGATCACCCCGGCGGGGGTGCACGACCTCGTATTGCACGGTCACGAGGTTCTCGTGCAGGCCGACGCCGGCGTCGGTTCTTCAATCGGTGATCAGCAGTATGCCTCGGCCGGTGCGACGATTCTGCCGGACGCCGCGAGCATCTGGGCAGCCGCCGATCTGCTACTCAAGGTCAAGGAACCCGTAGCGAGCGAGTACGGCTATTTTCGCGCCGACCTCGTTCTGTTCACCTACCTGCACCTCGCGGCCGAACCCGAGCTGACCCGGGCACTACTCGATAGCGGTGTCACAGCGATCGCCTATGAGACCGTGCAGTTGCCGTCGCGGTCCCTGCCTCTGCTGGCGCCGATGAGTGAGGTCGCCGGACGCCTCGCGCCGATCGTCGGAGCCAATGCCATGCTCAAGCCGAACGGCGGCCCCGGCCTGTTGGTACCCGGCGTTCCCGGTACCCATCCGGCGAAGATCGTCGTGCTCGGCGGTGGTGTCGCGGGCACCGCCGCGATGCAGATGTCGCTTGGCCTCGGCGCCGAGGTGACCGTGCTCGACACCAACCTGTTCCGGCTGCGCGAGATCGACGCGCTGCACTTCGGCCGGGTAAAGACGATCGCCTCGAACAGCTTCGAAATCGATAAGGCCGTATCGGAGGCCGACATGGTGATCGGCTCGGTGCTGATTCCGGGTGCCAAGGCACCCAAACTGGTCAGCAACGAACTCGTGTCGCGGATGAAAGCGGGAAGCGTGCTCGTGGATATCGCCGTCGACCAGGGAGGGTGCTTCGCTGACAGCCATCCGACCACGCACGCTGATCCCACGTTCACCGTGCACCAGTCCTTGTTCTACTGCGTCGCAAACATGCCCGGTGCCGTGCCGCACACGTCCACCTATGCCCTGACGAACGCCACGCTGCCCTATGTGCGGGCCCTCGCTACCCTCGGATGGGTCAACGCGCTGCGCGCGGACGCCGCGCTTGCCCAGGGGCTCAATACCTTCGCCGGTCGGCTGACCAGTGCTCCCGTGGCGCTCGCCCACGGATTGCCGTACCGGCCGGTGGCCGAGGTTCTGCTGTAGCGTCACCGGTCGGGTTCCGGCAGCATCGCCCGGGTCACCTCACCGTCCGAGTGCAGCACCCAGACGCGCCCACGCCCGGGAGCCAGCGGCGGCGGCAGCTCCCGCCGGTGGCTGAGCAGCCGAAAATCCGACAGGCTGCACCGATCGAAGACCACGCTCGTAGCCTGGGCACCCGAGGCCTGGCCGCTCGCAGTCTGGCCGCGCAGCTTCGCCAACAGCGTCCAGTGCGCCTGCCACGTTTCGGCGTCACCGACGACGACCAGCTGGCCGGCAGCATCCATTTGGCTGCCTTCCCCCAAGACCTGTAGGGCGGATGCCGCCGGCCCGCTCGTTCCTGCCAGCTCGGTCACCGACAGGCCCAGGACAGCGCGCAGCCGGGTGGCGGTGCTCGCGGGTGAGGCCGACACGATCAAAAGCGGGCCGCAGCAGGGCAGGGGCGACAGTGACGAAGCGGGCGGGGTCGGCGCCTGAGACAGAACAGGTGCCAGAAGTTGCACGCGCAGGGTGCGCCAGACTCCTCCGCCTGCCGGCAGCGAGGGATGATAGCTGGCTGATTGTCCTCCCGCGGCGAGGTGGTCTTGCACGGTGGGCAGTTTCAGCAGCAGGGTGCTCTGGCACAGGGCGGCCAGTCCGGGAACGAGGCTCGTGTGCCGTTGCACGGCGACGACAACGTGCACACCGGCGGATGGTCCGTCGCGCAGCAGCCCGGTGAGCAGGTCAACAGCGGCCAGCCGGTGGTCGGGCTGCCAGCGAGCGCACACGGAGTCGAAATCGTCGAACATCACCAACCGGGGTGACGCCGCCGTTTGCTGACCGGTCTCGACCCGTGCGCTGATACTGGCGAGGGCGTCCCAGGCTGATTCGACGTCGGCAACGACCAGCTGGACCAGGGCCTTTTCGTCGGCCGCACGGGTCAGCGTGTTCAACAGCGTGGATTTGCCCGAACCGGCTCCGCCCACCACGAGCAGATGCCCGTCGATTTTCGGAGAATAGGCGAACACGCGGTAGCGCTGGTGCTCCGGCTCGTCGAGCAAGCCCAAGGGGTAGCCCGGCAGCTCGGCGTTTGCGGCCGCCAGATCGGCAGCGGTGACCATCGATGGGAGCGCGTCGAGCCACGGACGGCGGGGAGCCTTCAAAGATGGGGCCGTCAGAGATGAGGCCGTCAGAGATGGGGCCGTCGAAGTTGCTGCCGCGATGCTCGCAATGTCACTTTCCCCGGTCGTCGCGACCTGGCAGAGCATCGGTTCGCCCGCTTCGGTGGCGACCAGACAGCGGCCGGGCTGTTTCGGTGCCAGCGCGGCCGCGGCATCGGTTCCGATCACGGCCTGGCTATCGGCGCGGTTGTTCACCCGCAGTGACAGGCGCAGGCTGCAGTTGGCCAATAGCGCGTCGCGCACGACCCCGGCCGGGCGTTGCGTGCACAGGATCAGATGCACGCCGAGCGACCGTCCACGCGCGGCAATATCAACGAAGAGGGCGTGCAATTCGGGAAACACGCCGAGCATGGTCGCGAATTCGTCGATGACGATGACCAGGCGGGGCAGCGGATGCTCCAGCCTCACGTCGGTCACGTCCCGCGCCCGGGCAGCGCTCAGCATCCGCTCACGATAGCGAAGTTCGGCGCCGAGACTGGCCAGGGCGCGTGCGGCCGTGTTCGGGTCGAGGTCGGTGATGAGGCCGACGCAGTGCGGCAGTCGCCCGAGCGGTTGAAAGGCAGCGCCGCCCTTGAAGTCGATAAGCAGAAAGTTCACCTGGCTGGGCGAATAGGTCGCCGCCAGCGCTGCGACCCAGGTGGTTAGGAGCTCACTCTTGCCGCTACCGGTGGTCCCCCCGACCACTGCATGTGGTCCGGATTGCACGAGATCGATGCGCACCGGCCCGGCTGGGCCGATACCGATCAGGCAGTCGAGGCTCGGTGGGGCCGACGCCCGGTCGAACCTCGAGCCGGTCACCGAGCCGATCGCCGAGCCGGTCACCGAGGGACCGGTGCCGAGCCGGAGCAGATCCGTCAGGGAGACCGTGGCGGGGAGCGCCCCGGCCGTTGTGACGAGCCCGGCGGCCCGGGCTTGCTCGGCAAGCGTCACGGCGAAGTCGGCCGCTTCGGCGCGGGCCAGCAGTTCCGGGCAGAAATCGATGGGCGGCGCTCGGTTCGGCGCTCGGATGATCTGTGCGCGCGCCGGTCCGCCTACCCAGACGACTGTTCCGCAACGGGGGGGCAGGTCTTCGAGGCGCGACGCCAGAACCAGAAGAAGCCGCCCACGATCTGCTTCGGAACGTGGGTGTGCGGCGGTGCGCGGTCTTGAGGCGGTGTCGGTTCGCAACATAATCGTGAGGCGGCCCGACGTTGGTGTGGCGTGCGGAAGCTGCGCCACCCAGCCCCAGTCGCTTGTCTGCGGACCGGTCTCGCTGGAGACACGCAGGTCGGTTGGCGGCACTGCGAAACAGAGTTGCACGAGTACGGATCGGGCGAGGGCATCAGCGAGCGGAATTGGCCCGACGATGCCGAGGCCGTGCGTCAGGTCGACGACGATCGGAGCACCCGTCACGATCGCAGCCCATTTCAGCAACTCGCGGTGCTCGTTCGGGGCGCTCGCCCCGCCGAGTCGGATGCCGCTCGCGACCGGGCCTGTTCCCAGCGCAACGAGCGCGGCATCCGTTTGCCGCCAGCGTGCGGCCGCCGCACCGCCGCGCACAATAGTGTGGGCCGATGGTGTGTGTTGCCAGGCTTCGTCGCGCCAGCGGGATTGACGCTCAGCGATGACCGTGCGCAGCAGCGCCACCGCCTCGGTGTGCGAGGCCGTCTCGGCTCGGCGACGATTGCGGCGCGAGCGTTTCGAATCGAACATGCTGGCCACCGCAATGACCGGGCTGAGGACCGCGAAGATCAGCGCAAAGGCCGAGCCGGTGATCATCCAGATCAGCCCGGCCGTGGCGAGGGGCGCCACCGTGGCGATTATCGGAAACCCGGCCGGCGTCATCGCGGCTGGCGCGGGCGGCAGGGAGAGGGTCTCATCGGCGGTGGACACCCGTCCAGCAGACCAGATTGGCCGTCAAGGAACGACCGCGATCGGCCTATCGGTGTTCGATCGGCGTTCTCGTCGGCGGTGGAGGAGCCTGTGCCCGGTCAGGCGACGCTGAAGGAATGGTCGGCGATTTCGACTCGGGTGCCACGCGGCAGAACGTACCGTCGCCCCGGTTCGAGCTGCTCGGCCGCTTCGCCGGGGCGTCGGATGACCGTGCCGTTGCCCGAGACCCGGTCGCTGACCCAGAATTCGCCGTCGTGCTGGCCGAATTCGAGGTGGGTCTTTGAGACGGAACGATCGGCATCCGCTACCCGGATGAGGGCGTCGAAGATTTCGTCGGGTTGGGGAAGGGGCTTGCGTCCGATCAGGCCGGAACCGTGCACCGAGACGCGTTGGCCGGCACTGAAGTTCAGCACGAAGGTCGCGTGAGTCGGCAGGGCCGCAATCGGCGCCGCGGCGTCTGCGGGAGACGGCACCGCGGTCACGACCGCAGCGGCACGCACCGGCACCGGAACAACCGCGGGTATCGGCACGGAAATGATGACGGTCGGGCGTGGCAGGCGTGCAATGATCGTCGTGTCGTTCGGGCGAGGGTCCGGGCGCTTGCGCGACTGAACCGTGGCGGTGCGGGAGCTTCCGCATTCACCGCAGAACATGGCGCCGACCGGCAACCAGGCCCCGCAAATCTGACACGTCACGATCGGCTGAACCTAGACCTTCTTGACCAAGCTGGACTTGAGCTGCATGAAACCGAACCCATCGACCTTGCAGTCGATGTCGTGCCCGTCGACCGGATCAACGAGCCGAATATTGCGAACCTTGGTGCCGACCTTGATCGACAACGACTGGCCCTTGACCTTGAGATCCTTGATGATCGAAACGGTGTCGCCATCGGTCAGCACGATCCCGAACGCATCCTTGACGACAGCCTCCTGCTCTTTTTCGACCGGTTCGTTCGACCATTCGTGGGCGCAGAGCGGGCACACTAGCAGCGAGCCCATCTCATAGGTCAGATCGCTGGAGCATTCTGGGCACGGCGGCAGAGTCTCATTCACTCGTTCCATAATACGCGGCCCCTCCGATGAGCGGCGCGGTCAGGGTTCAGGCGCCGCGCAGGGTTCGACCGCCAACACATCGACGACGATCGCGGTGACATTGTCGCGACCACCGTTTTCCAGGGCGGCCTCGACCATTGCCGCGACGGCATCTGCTGCGAGCTTCTGTTCGAGCAGAAAATGACGGATTCCGTATGAGGTGAGTTCTTTGGTGAGCCCGTCGGAGCAGACGAGGATGCGCATGCCGGCCTGGATCGGCAGGAGGCGGTAGTCGGGAATCGGCGGTTCGTGAAAGCCGACGGCGCGAGTGATGATGTTGCCGTGCGGGTGCACGTCTGCCTCTTCGCGGGTGATGCGTCCGGCGTCGACGAGTTCCTGCACGACCGAGTGGTCGCTGGTGACCTGCTCGAGAACACCGTCGGTCAACTGGTAGACCCGGGAGTCGCCGATGTTGTACACAATCCAGCTGACGGCGTCCGAGACGAGTGCCAGCGCGACGCCGGTCACCGTGGTTCCGGTGCCCTGATCCGTGACCCCGACACCCTGCGCCATGTCTTCCACCGCGAGAGCGAGTGCCCGGTCAATCGAACCGGCCTCGGTTACGAGCGTTCCCGAGAGCTCGGCGAGCCGGCTCACAACGGCCGCACTCGCCACGTCGCCGGCCGAATGACCGCCCATGCCGTCGGCGACAGCGAACAGCGGTGGCGCGGCGAGAAGGCTGTCTTCGTTGACCTCGCGGCGATGACCGACATCGGTCAGAGCTGCCCACGCCAGCGTCAGCGTCGTTGCCACGCTGGGCAGTTCGACACGAAATTCGGTCGAACCTTGACCGATCTGGGTCACGAATAGTGCCTTCCGAGTGTGGGCACGAAATCGTCCCCGGCGTTCCAACGTTCACCGAAGGACTTGAATCATAATAACGCCACCACTCGCGGCCACCGCACCTAGTGCCCGATGTAGCTCATCACGTGCTTGATGCGCGTGTAATCCTCGAAGCCATACATCGAGAGGTCTTTGCCGTAGCCGGAGTGTTTGAAACCGCCGTGCGGCATCTCGGCAACGATGGGAATGTGAGTGTTGATCCACACGCAACCGAAATCGAGGTGCTTGGCGAAGCGCATCGCGCGACCGTGATCGCGGGTCCAGACCGACGACGCCAGACCGTACTGCACGTCGTTCGCCCAGCGGAGGGCCTCGGCCTCGTCGGTGAAGCGCTGCACCGTCATCATGGGGCCGAAGATCTCCTGCTGCACCGCCTCGTCGGTCTGCTTCAGGCCGCTCACGATGGTCGCTTCATGAAAATATCCGATGCTGCCGACCCGATGTCCGCCGAGTTCGAGCACGGCGTGGTCGGGCAGCCGGTCGACGAAGCCCGACACCTGGGAGAGCTGGTTGACGTTGTTGACCGGCCCGAACAGTATTCCCTGCTCGCTGGGGGCTCCGGTGCGGGCGTTGTCCCTGGCGTAGGCAGCGAGGGCAGCGACGAATTCATCGTGAATACCGGCCTGCACGAGCAGCCGCGTGGCCGCGGTGCAGTCCTGGCCGGCATTGAAGAAGCCGGCGGCGACGATCCCGGCGACGGCGAGCTCGACATCAGCGTCGTCAAACACGATCACCGGGGCTTTGCCGCCGAGTTCGAGGTGCACCCGCTTGAGGTCGTGTGACGCGGCTTCGGCGACAGCCATCCCGGCCCGCACCGAACCGGTGATCGACACGAGCTGCGGGGTCTTGTGATCAATCATGGCCGCACCGGTCGTGCGATCGCCGGTGATCACGTTGAGCACGCCGTTGGGCAGAAACTCCGCCGCAACCTCGGCGAGAAGCAGGGTTGCGCTCGGGGTCGTGTCAGACGGTTTGAGCACCGTGGTGTTGCCGGCGGCGAGCGCGGGGGCGAACTTCCAGACCGCCATATTGAGGGGGTAGTTCCAGGGTGTGACCTGGCCTACGACTCCGATCGGTTCACGCCGAACGAACGAGGTGTGGTCGGTCATGTACTCGCCGGCCGCGCGACCTTCGAGGTTGCGGGCGGCGCCGGCGAAGAAGCGAATCTGGTCGACCGACAGCAGAATCTCATCGTCGACGAGGGTGGAGCGCGGCTTGCCGGTGTCGAGCGACTCGGCGTCGGCGAATTCGTCGGCCCGCGCCTCCATCGCATCCGCTATGCGAAACAGCGCGAGCTGCCGCACCGCCGGCGTCGTCTCTCCCCAAATTTCGAAAGCGCATGCCGCAGCGCGGTAGGCCGTGTCCACGTCGGTCGCATTCGACACCGGGCTGCTGCCGTAGACCGTTTCAGTGGCGGGGTCGACGAGGTCGAAACGATCCAACGCTGTGGAATCGACGTACTGGCCGTTGATGAAGTTGCGTAGTTCGGGGGCGCTCATGCGGCCCAGTGTACCTATTTCAATTTGATTTACACCCAGATTCACAAGTGAAATGCTCAGTGATTTGCATTATGGGCGACGGATTCGCTTGCCGAAGTGCACTTGGACTGACAGAATCGATGCATGAATGGACAAAGGCGTGGTCCCTCACCCAAGCCGGCGCAGCTTGACGATGTGTCGAAAAAAATCATCGAACAGCTGCAAGCTGACGGACGTCGGTCGTACGCGGAAATCGGCAAAGCCGTCGGTCTCAGTGAGGCGGCAGTGCGCCAGCGGGTTCAGAAACTCACCGATTCCGGCGTCATGCAGGTCGTCGCTGTAACAGACCCGATGCAGCTGGGGTTTTTTCGCCAGGCCATGATCGGCATTCGCGCTTCGGCCGACACCCGCGTACTGGCCGAACAGCTGGCCGCAATCGATGCCGTGGACTACGTCGTACTCACCGCCGGCACCTTCGACATTCTCGCCGAGGTCGTCTGCGAAGACGACGACGAACTGCTCGAACTACTCAACTCCAAGATTCGCAATCTCGATGGAGTCCTCTCCACTGAGACGTTCGTTTATCTCAAACTCCACAAACAGTTCTATAACTGGGGAACACGGTAAAAAAAATGACTCTCACGACATCCCTCGATGCACCGATGGCATACAGCGACGCCCACAACGCCGAGCTGCAGCAAAAGGCCAAGGACCACCTCTGGATGCATTTCTCCCGCCAGTCGGTGATGGAATCCGGAGCTGGAGTTCCCATCATCGTCAAAGGCCAGGGTCACCATATCTGGGATTCCAAGGGCAAGCGGTACATCGATGGCTTGAGCGGCCTGTTCACGGTCAACGCCGGCCACGGACGCAAGCGTCTTGCCGAAGTCGCCGCGAAGCAGGCCGAGGAACTCGCCTTCTTCCCGATCTGGTCCTACGCCCACCCGAACGCGATCGAACTCGCCGACCGGCTCGCCTCCTACGCTCCCGGCGACCTCAACCGGGTGTTCTATTCCACCGGCGGCGGTGAAGCCGTCGAGACCGCGTTCAAACTCGCCAAGTACTATTGGAAGCTGATGGGTCGTCCCACCAAGCACAAGGTCATCTCGCGAAACGTCGCCTACCACGGCACGCCGCAGGGTGCGCTTGCCATCACCGGCATCCCCGCCATGAAGGAGATGTTCGAGCCGGTCACCCCCGGTGGGTTCCGCGTTCCCAACACGAACTTCTATCGCGCTGATGAGATGAGCCCCGGCCTCGGCCTTGGCGACAACCTCGAAATGTTCGGCCTGTGGGCGGCCAACCGCATCGAAGAGATGATCGAGTTCGAGGGCCCCGAAACCGTCGCCGCCGTCTTCTTGGAGCCCGTGCAGAACTCTGGCGGATGCTTTCCGCCGCCCCCCGGCTACTTCAAGCGCGTGCGCGAAATCTGCGACAAGTACGACGTGCTCCTGGTCGCGGACGAGGTCATCACGGCGTTCGGTCGGATCGGCAACATGTTCGCGTCGACGACCTACGGCATCCAGCCCGACATGATCACCTGTGCCAAAGGCATGACGAGCGGATATTCGCCGATCGGGGCGACCATCGTGAGCGACCGCATCTACGAACCGTTCAAACACGGCGACACGACCTTCTACCACGGCTACACCTTCGGCGGCCACCCGGTCTCCTCCGCTGTGGCGCTGGCCAATCTCGACATCTTCGAAGAGGAAAAACTCAACGAGAACGTGCGCGAGAATTCGCCGCTGTTCCGCAAGGAGCTGGAGAAACTGCTCGATTTGCCGATCGTCGGCGACGTGCGCGGCGCCGGGTACTTCTTCGGCATCGAGCTGGTCAAGGACAAGGGCACCAAGGAAACGTTCAACGATGAGGAGTCGGAGCGGCTGCTGCGCGGGTACCTGTCGAAGGCTCTCTACGAGGCCGGCCTGTACTGCCGCGCCGATGACCGTGGCGACCCGGTCATTCAGCTCGCTCCCCCGCTGACCATCGGTCCCAAGGAGTTCGCCGAGATCGGCGACATCTTGCACGGGGTGCTGTCGGAGGCACCGAAGTACATCTAAAGCACCTCGCTGCACGGCGACCCGGCCTGAAATCCACACGGAGGCCGAGTCGCCGTGGCTCTCCACCCCCCTCTCAATGATCAGCGGCGCGGGCGTCTTCCTCGTCATCTTCGTCGTTCTCGCCTTCGAAGAACCACAGGGCATCGTCGCTCAGACCGGCGCCTTCGCCGAAGTCCTTATCGTTCTCGTAGTCGTCGCCCTCCTCATCGTCGCGCGGGATCGCGAACGCCCACTCCGGCAAGTGCCCGGACTTTAGAAGCAGGTCCAGCAGTGTAGCCATGCTGTACTGCGAGTCGATGGCGAGCGCCTGGTCCACAAAGAATCCGGCCACGGAACCGCTGCCAAGGGCCCAGGACAGCCAGGCCAGCATGCAGAGCGGCGCCGGTTTGGCCGACCGCGGTGCCATCGCAACGAGGAAGCGCAGCAGTCTGATCGCAATGCGGATCCGGTCGATGTCCGGACGTTCTGGCTGCAGGCCCAACATGATGTCGCTGGTGTGTTTGGCGGTCGGGTCGCCGACATTGAATTGTTCGGCGACCAGGTCGTCGAGGCTCCGCCCAGTTTCGTTCTGGAGCAATGCATAATGCCGGTTGATCGCGCGAGCGCGCAGGCCTTCGTCATGTCCGAACGCGAATTGCAGCATGATCTGGTCGCGGATGGGCGGAGACTGCACCAGCACGAGCAGCGCCGCGACGTCTTCTTCGGGTGGTGGATTCGGCCAGGTGAGCGCCGCCTCGGCGATCGCTACCGGATCTAAGACAAACCCCAGGGTGGGGAAAAGTTCTGGAGCGTTCTCGGCCCGCGCAAGCAGATGCCGGTACCGCCGATACATCCGGGCCAGGCGTTCCCGGGTCGCCAGACTGACCTCGATCGGGTCCAGGCCATTCTGGAGCGTGCCGAGCGGTTGCGGCGTTTCGGTTGCTGATTCCTGGTTCACCGCCTCGTAAATCGGCGACTCCTCAATATCGCTGAGCGGATGCCCACCCGCCGGGCAGTCCGGATCGAGGTAGCTGCCCCAGCCATCCGCTGCCACGCACAGGGAGTCGCGCAGCAGAAAGCCGCTCAATTCGAGTCTCCGGTTCAGAATTTCGGCAAACTGTTCGCCTGGAATGCCGGGCGTACCGCCGAACGAATCGTCCGTGTAGATGACCGGAATGACGGCGTCGACTCCGGCAATCTTGCATAGCATCCCGGCGAGGGTCGTCGCGATGCGTTTGTACACCTTGTGCGGTGCGCCGTCGTCTGGAAGGTTGAAGCGCAGGGCGCCGCAGGTGCGGTTGCCGCGAAACGCGATCATCACGGCGCTGGTCTCAGGAGTAAAACCGAGCAGCTGGGGAACGAGTGCCAGAAAGTCCTGGGCCTTCTGGGCTTTAACAATGGTGGGATGCATGCCGCCACTGTGCCCGCCCGCGGCGCCCCGGATCTAAGCTCAACCGAATCTGGGGTTCAATCGGGCAGGCGACACGTTGGGGAGGAGGACGCAGAGGAGGCTCTAGACCTCGTCGGCGACTGGCGCGGCGAACTGTGCGGCGTACAGGGCCTGGTAGGCACCGTTCGCGGCGAGGAGTTGCACGTGGTTGCCTTGCTCCACGATGCGCCCAGACTCCATCACCAGGATCAGGTCGGCGTCGCGAATCGTTGACAGGCGGTGGGCGATGACGAAGCTCGTGCGTTCGGCCCGCAGGGCACTCATGGCCTTCTGCACGAGCACCTCGGTGCGGGTGTCCACCGAACTGGTCGCCTCATCGAGAATGAGCACGCTCGGTTGCGCGAGGAATGCGCGGGCGATGGTCAGCAGCTGCATTTCGCCGGCGCTCACGTTGCTGCCCTGGTCGTCGAGCACGGTGTCGTATCCGTCGGGCAGCGAGTGCACGAACCTGTCGACGTAGGTTGCGGTGGCAGCGGCGAGGATATCCTGCTCCGTCGCATCCGGTCGGCCGTAGGCGATGTTGTCGCGAATCGTGCCGCCGAACAGCCAGGTGTCCTGCAGCACCATTCCCATACGACTGCGCAGGTCGTGCCGGGTCATGGTCGCGACGTCGACGCCGTCCAGCAGGATTTGCCCGGAGTCGATCTCGTAAAATCGCATCATGAGGTTGACCAGCGTGGTCTTGCCTGCCCCGGTGGGACCGACGATGGCGATGGTCTGCCCAGGTTCCGCCACCAGGCTGAGCTCCTCGATCAGCGGTTTGTTTACGGCATACCGGAACGACACGTTCTCGAAGACCAGGCGACCGTGCACCTCGTCTGGCGTCTCGGCAGGATCCGGGTCTTCGCTTTGCTCATCGGCATCGAGCAGGTCGAAGACGCGCTCAGCGGATGCGACACCCGACTGCAGCAGGTTCGCCATCGATCCGAGCTGCGCGAGCGGCTGCGTGAACTGACGGGAATATTGGATGAACGCCTGCACGTCGCCGAGTTGCATGGCACCGGAGGTGACCTGCAGGCCACCGATAACGGCGATGGCGACGTAGACCAGGTTGCCGATGAAGGTCATCGCCGGCATGATCAAGCCGCTGATGAACTGGGCACCGAAGCTAGCCTCATAGAGTTCGTCGTTCTTGGCCTTGAACCGAGCATCGACCTCTTTCTGCTGGCCGAACACCTTGACCAGGGCATGACCGGTGAACGTCTCCTCGATCTGACCGTTCAGTTCCCCGGTGTTGGCCCACTGGGCAACGAACAGTTTCTGGGAACGTTTGGCAATGAAGGCGGTGATCACCAGGGTCAGCGGAACGGTCACGAGCGCGATCAGGGCCAGCAGTGGCGAGAGGATGACCATCATCACGATCACGCCGATGACCGTGAGCAGGCTGGTCACCACCTGGCTGAGCGACTGTTGCAAGCTCTGCGAAATGTTGTCGACGTCGTTGGTCACGCGACTAAGCAGCTCACCGCGCGGCTTCTTGTCGAAATAGCTCAGCGGCAGCCGGTTGATCTTCACCTCGATCTCTTCACGCAACCGGTAGACCGTGCGCTGTACGACGCCGTTGAGCACGTAAGCCTGCATCCAGCTGAACACGCTCGACAGCGCATACAGTGCGAGTGCCCAGAACAGCACGGTGGAGAGTATGGCGAAGTCGATGCCTAGCCCTGGGGTGAGCGTCATGCCGCTGAGCATGTCGGCCTGCGTGGTATTGCCGGCAGCCCGCAGTCCCGCGATCACCTCGGCCTGGCTGCTGCCGCTCGGCAGGCCCTTGGACACAACGCCGGAGAAGATCAGATTGGTACCCTCGCCGAGCAGACGCGGGCCGAGCACGGAGAAGGTGACGCTGATCACGGCGAGCGCGAGCACGAGGGCCAGCCAAAGACGCTCAGGGCGCAGCTTACCGAGCAGGCGTTTGCCCGATGCGCTGAAGTCCATCGATTTTTCGGCCGGCAGGCTCATGCCGCCGAAGGGGCCACCGCCGCGCTGCGGACGCGGGGCCGGCGTGTCGTCGGCACGGGTCTCGCTCATGCCGCGTCCTCCGCGGTGAGCTGGGATGACACAATTTCCTGGTAGGTGGTGTTCGACTCGAGCAGGTGTTCGTGAGTTCCCCGGCCGACGATGCGGCCGTCTTCGAGCACCAGGATCTGGTCGGCATCGATGATGCTCGATATTCGCTGGGCGACGATGACCATGGTGGCGTCATTGGTGCTCTGTTTGAGGGCGAGCCGCAGTCGGGCGTCCGTGGTGAGGTCGAGGGCCGAGAACGAATCGTCGAAAATGTACAGCTCCGCCCGTTTCACCAGGGCACGGGCGATCGCGAGGCGTTGGCGCTGTCCACCAGACACGTTCGTACCGCCCTGCGCAATCGGTGCGTCCAGGCCGCCGTCCATCTCCGTGACGAATTCCCGAGCCTGGGCGATGGTGAGGGCCTCCCAGAGTTCCTCGTCGGTCGCATCCGGTTTGCCGTAGAGCAGGTTGCTGCGCACGGATCCGGAGAACAGGTAGGGCTTTTGTGGCACGAGACCGATGTGGCCCCAGAGCAGGTCGGGGCTCAGATCGCGCACGTTGACGCCGTCTACGAGTACGGAGCCGCTCGTGGCATCGAACAGCCGCGGGAGCAGGTTGACCAGGGTGGTCTTGCCGCTGCCGGTGCTGCCGATGATCGCGGTGGTCTCACCCTGGCGGGCGATGAAGCTCACGTTGCGCAGCACCGGCTGTTCGGCGCCGGGATAGGCGAATCCAACATCGAGTAGTTCAAGCTCACCCTGGCCGACCGTCACGTTCACCGGGTTGGACGGGGGTACGACGCTCGATTCGGTTGCGAGCACCTCGCCGATGCGATCGGCTGAGACAGCCGCACGCGGAATCATGACGGCCATGAACGTGGCCATCATGACGGCCATGAGAATCTGCATGAGATAGCTGAGGAAGGCGATGAGCGTGCCGACCTGCATCGAACCGTCTTCAATACGGAACGCGCCGAACCAGATCACGGCGACGCTCGAGACGTTGAGTACGAGCATGACGATGGGGAACATGAGCGCCATCAGGCGACCAGAACTCAGTGCGACCTCGGTGACATCCTGGTTGGCCTTCGCAAACCGAGCGAACTCGA
The DNA here is from genome assembly GCF_004404055.1 of Cryobacterium ruanii. Lineage (GTDB taxonomy): Bacteria > Actinomycetota > Actinomycetes > Actinomycetales > Microbacteriaceae > Cryobacterium > Cryobacterium ruanii. The sequence continues at coordinate 190,564 of NZ_SOHK01000014.1, read as the reverse complement.
CGTCTTCGCGCACGAACGCGCGTACTACCCGGATGCCGGTGAGTTGTTCCCGCAGCACCCGGTTGACGGTGTCGATGCGGGTTTGCATCTTGCGGAACAGCGGAACCATCTTCACGATGATGAGTCCCACGGCGATGAGCAGGATTGGCACGCTTGCAGCGATGAGCCAGGACAGCTGCACGTCCTGGCGAATCGCCATGATCACACCGCCGACGCTGAGGATCGGCGCCGAGACCAGCAGGGTACAGGTGGTCAGCACCAGCATCTGCATCTGCTGCACATCGTTGGTGGAACGGGTGATGAGCGAAGGAGCTCCAAACCGGGTGACTTCCTGCTCGGAGAATTCGCCAACGCGGCTGAACACGGCGCTGCGAAGGTCACGACCGACCTTCATGGCGACTTTGGCACCGAAATATACGGCAACGATCGCGCACCCGATCTGGGCGAGGGTGATGAGCAACATGAGGCCGCCGACGCGCAGAATGTAACCGGTGTCACCCGTGGCTACGCCCTCGTCGATGATGTCGGCGTTGAGGGTGGGCAAAAAGAGGGAGGCGATCGATTGGGCCAGTTGAAAAACGACCACCCCTGATAGCAGCTGCCAGTATGGACGCAGGTAACGCACGAGCAGGGACCACAGCACGGCAAACTCCTAGTGAAAACGGTGGTCTGCCCGACAAATGGGCCGGCGCAGCATCCACTGATGCAATAGTGCACTCTTTCCGGCACGTCTTCGACCGAAGTATTGCGCCCTGCGCATAAATCGCCGACTCTGACGCTGACGCCACTCCGGGCGGTCAGGCGAAGAGGTTCGATACGTAAGCGACTTCGTCGGCAGAAGGTCTCCAGGACGTTGCCGCGGCCGCGTTCTGGGTGATCTGCTCTGGTTTTGTGGCACCCGCGATGACGCTCGTCAGCCCCGGCTGGGCCAGCAGCCAGGCGAACGTCGCCGCCAACATGGTCACCCCTCGCGCGTCGCACCACTCCTGGTATTGCTCGATCTTGTCCCAGGGAGCGTCGTCGGCGAGATGGCGCCGGATCATCATGATCCGGCTGTCGGCCGGTCCGCCTGCGCGGGAGAACTTGCCGGTGAACAGGCCGTTGTAGAGCGGGAAGAACGGCAAAAAGCCGAGGCCGTAGGCGTTGACCGCCGGCAGCACCTCGTCATCGGCGTCGCGCACGAGCAAGCTGTATTCGTTCTGGCTGGAGATGAAGGGTGGATGCCCGTTCATCCGGGCCGTGAACTCGGCCTCGGCGATCTGCCAGCCGGCCAGGTTCGAGTGACCGATATAACGAATTTTGCCCTCGGTGATGAGATCATGCAGCGTGGCCAAAGTCTCCTCGATTGGTGTCGACGGGTCGGGAACGTGCAATTGGTACAGGTCGATCCAGTCGGTCTGCAGCCGTCGGAGCGACGACTCGACGGCCAGGCGGATGTACCGGCGCGAGCCACGTGCGCCCCAGTCCGGACCGTTCAGCCCGCCCATGTCCATGCCGAACTTCGAAGCGAGCACGATCTGGTCGCGCTTGCCGCGGAGGGAATGGCCCATGAGCGTTTCGCTCAGTCCGCGCTCAGCGCCGTAGATATCGGCGGTGTCGAACAGTGTCACCCCCGCTTCGAAGGCCGCATCTATCACTGCTGTCGTGCCGTCCTGGCTTTCCGACGCGGTTCCGGTACGACCGAAATTGTTGCACCCGAGACCGATCGTCGACACGGTCAGGCCGGAGGAGCCAAGTCTGCGATATTCAATCTGAGCCATTCCTCCAGAATAGGCGCGCAGCGGTCTCCTGCACAGGCACAGGCATTCGCTGGCCATGCACCCATGTCCGAAACCCGCGAGGTGGACGTCGAGGCGGCGGCTACAGTCGAATCATGGACAGCATCCCGACGCAACCTTCCTCGTCTCCAACGTCAGCGAACGCGCTCCTTCGCCTCTCCAGCCCCATCGGCCGTCTCGAACTGACCGCCGACGACGCGGGCATCCTCTCCCTCTCCATCGAAACCGACGGCCAGTTGCCGCTCGAGACGATTCCAGAAACGTCCTCCCCCGTACTGCGGCGGGCCGCCGAACAACTCGACGAGTACTTCTCCGGAACAAGGCCATCCTTCGACCTTCCTGTGCATTTGACCCGCGGTACCGAGTTTCAACGCAGCGTCTGGGCACGGCTGGCGACCCTCAAGTTCGGCGATGTCATCTCTTATGGGGCACTCGGCAGCGCAATCGGCCGCACCGGTTCGGGCCGTGCCATCGGCGGGGCGGTTGGCGCCAACCCGGTGCCGATCATCATCGGCTGCCACCGGGTGCTCGCCTCGAGCGGCCAGATCACCGGCTATAGCGCCGGCCAGGGCATCCCGACCAAGGCGTGGCTGCTTGATCATGAAGGAATTTTGCATCGGTAGCGGTGCACGTGTGCGGTCGCGTGTGTCTTCAGCGGGGCCCGAGTGGCAGAAGACCTAGCGCCCGCACCGCGTCGCGCTCCTCTACGAGTTCCGCAACGGATGCCGCGATGCGGCCGCGCGAGAATTCGTTGCGTTCCAGCCCTGGCACGATGCGCCACTGCCCATCGACGGAACGCACCGGAAACGAGCACACCAAACCGGGCGGAACGTCGTAGGAGCCGTCGGAGAGGACGCCGGCACTGGTCCAGTCCGTGCCACGCCCGGTGACCCAGTCAGCGACGTGGTCGATGGCGGCGTTGGCTGCGGAACCGACCGACGAGCCCCCGCGCACGGCGATAATCTCAGATCCGCGCTGGGCAACTCGTGGAATGAACGTCTGCGCCAGCCACTGTTCGTCGACGAGGTCTCGAACGGCTCGACCTTCAGCGGTCGCGTGGAAAACATCCGGGTACTGACTGGCCGAATGGTTTCCCCACACGGTCAACCCGTGGATCGCACCGACGGGGACTTCAAGACGGTTGGCGAGTTGCCCGACGGCCCGATTGTGGTCGAGCCTGGTCATGGCGGTGAAACGATCCGGCGGCACGTCAGGAGCGTGCGCAGCAGCGATGAGAGCGTTGGTGTTGGCGGGGTTGCCCACCACGAGCACACGCACATCATCGGCGGCGCCGGCGTTGATGGCAGCGCCCTGCGGGCCGAAAATGCGTCCGTTGGCTTCGAGCAGATCGGCTCGTTCCATGCCAGGGCCCCGAGGTCGGGAACCGACCAGCAGTGCGATGTTCACCCCGTCGAACGCGACGCCGGGGTCATCGGTGACCGTCACTCCGCGAAGCAGATCGAAGGCGCAGTCTTCGAGTTCGAGAGCGGTGCCCTCGGCGGCTTTCAACCCCTGGGGTATCTCCAGCAGGGTAAGCCGAATCGGCGTCGTCGGCCCGAGTAACGCGCCGGCGGCGATGCGAAACAGCAGCGCATATCCGATTTGCCCGCCCGCGCCGGTAACGGTCACGTTGACGGGTTGCCGATGGATTGGAACGTTGACGGTTGCCGGTGCGGGGAAGATGCTGGCGTCTGTACTCACGCGCCCAGCCTAACCCCGGTGTAGATAACTTCCGGTGTAGATCGTCGACGATGCAGCGCGGCCCGCTGAGACGAGGTGCTGCTCGACGGTGAGCTCAAGTTCGCCGGGTGCACCGGGTGCCAGGCGTATTCCGACCGATCGTGCCCAGTCGAGGAGCTCGGCCATGGTGCGAAAATCATGCTGCTGCTCAAGCAAAGCCCGGGTGAACTCACCCTTGGATTTCTTGTTGAAGTGGTTCAGGGCACGCTTGCGTCCGTCCCCGGCGTCGGCGACGACCCGCAGATACAGCGAGTCAGGTCGTAGGGGGCGGGCGCCGAGAGCGACGTAGGCCTCTGACCGGAGATCGAGCAGCAGTCCCTCGGTCTGGCCGAGCACCGTCGAAACAACGGCGCTCCAGTGATGTTTGAGGGTGTGCGCCTTTAAGGAGTGCTGTGCCAACGTCAGGTTCGGCAAGCGCGAATCGTGCGACAGCCGATAGGCCGGTATCGGGTCGAGCGCACCGAGCGGCCCAAGCAGCGCGGAGTGCACGGCCAGGTGGGCACGCGCGAACTCGCGATGACCGACCGAGAGTGTGGCAGCATCCAACCCGTCGAATAGTACGCCGGTGTACCGGTCGATGACCGGCAGCGTCGCAGACGACAGCAGCTCACGGTTGCGGTCTATCTCGAACAGCTGCGTGCGGCCCAGTTTGAGGGCGGTGCGGGCTTCTTCCGGATGCCGCGCCAGGGCGACGAGCGCCCCTGCGAGTACTCGGCGCTTCGCGTTCAGGCTCGGATGGGCCAGGAGACTCCAGTCGAGGGGTACAGCTTCGCCGCCGGAGCGTTTCGTCTCCGACGGCGGAAGCAGTATCAGCACGAGTGTTGCAGACCCGCGGGTTAGGAACCGACGAGTTCGGCCTTGCGGGCCACGATGGTAACCGTGTCGTTGTCGATCGACAGGAAACCGTCCTCAGCCCTGGCGACGACCTTCGAGCCATCGGGCAGGGTGAGACGAACGTCGCCCAGCGCCAGAATCGCCAACATCGGTTCGTGACCGGCCAGGATGCCGATCTCGCCCTCGACGGTCTTGGCTACAACCATCGTCGCCTCGCCGGTCCAGACCTGATGGTCGGCCGACACAACGCTGACGGACAGCGACTTCGCCATGCTTAGTCGTTCTCCTTCTGGATCTGAGCCCACTTCTCTTCGACGTCGTTGATGCCACCGACGTTGAAGAAGGCCTGCTCGGCGACGTGGTCGAAGTCTCCGTTCGCGATTGCCGTGAACGACTCGATGGTGTCCTTGAGCGGAACCGTGGAACCCTCGACACCGGTGAACTTCTTCGCCATGTAGGTGTTCTGGGAGAGGAACTGCTGTATGCGGCGGGCACGGGAAACCGTGACCTTATCTTCTTCGGAGAGCTCGTCAACGCCGAGGATCGCGATGATCTCCTGGAGTTCCTTGTTCTTCTGCAGGATCGCCTTGACGCGCACAGCCGTGTTGTAGTGATCGGCACCCAGATAGCGGGGGTCGAGGATACGGCTGGTCGAGGTGAGCGGGTCGACGGCCGGGTAGAGGCCCTTCGACGCGATTTCACGCGACAGCTCGGTCGTGGCGTCGAGGTGGGCGAAAGTGGTCGCCGGTGCCGGGTCGGTGTAGTCGTCGGCGGGAACGTAGATCGCCTGGAGGGAGGTGATCGAGTGGCCACGGGTCGACGTGATGCGCTCCTGAAGGATGCCCATCTCGTCGGCCAGGTTGGGCTGGTAGCCCACGGCGGAAGGCATTCGGCCCAACAGGGTCGACACCTCAGAACCGGCCTGGGTGAAGCGGAAAATATTGTCGATGAAGAGCAAAACGTCTTGCTTCTCCACGTCGCGGAAGTACTCGGCCATGGTCAGGGCGGAGAGCGCGACGCGCAGACGCGTTCCCGGCGGCTCATCCATTTGGCCGAACACCAGGGCAGTCTTGTCGAAGACGCCGGCTTCTTCCATCTCGGCGATGAGGTCGTTACCCTCACGGGTGCGCTCACCAACTCCGGCGAACACCGATACTCCACCGTGATCCTGCGCAACGCGCTGGATCATTTCCTGGATGAGGACGGTCTTGCCGACTCCGGCACCACCGAACAGGCCGATCTTTCCACCGAGAACGTACGGCGTGAGAAGGTCGATTACCTTGATACCGGTTTCGAAGAGCTGAGTCTTGGACTCCAGCTGGTCGAAGGCCGGCGGCTTGCGGTGGATGGGCCAGCGCTCGGTGATCTCGATCTTCTCGCCGGGCTTGGCGTTGAGCACATCGCCGATGACGTTGAATACTTTGCCCTTGGTGACGTTTCCGACCGGAACCGTGATGGGGCTGCCGGTGTCGCGCACTTCCTGGCCGCGGACGAGTCCGTCGGTCGGGTTCAGCGCGATGGCACGCACGAGGTCGTCACCGAGGTGCAGTGCAACCTCGAGCGTGATCTCGTTCGAGTCATCACCGATGGTGATCGTGGTCTTCAGGGCGTTATAGATGCCGGGGATCGAGTCATGCGGAAACTCGATATCGACGACGGGGCCCGTGACGCGCGCGATGCGGCCAACAGAGCCGGCCGTGTCCTCCGCCCGGACTGGCGCGGTTGCGGTGTCAGTCATAGCTCTCTCTTCTCTGGTCTTACTTCTTAGCGGATGAGAGCGCGTCGGCTCCACCCACGATCTCGGAAATCTGCTGGGTGATCTCGGACTGACGCGCGTTGTTCGACAGGCGGGTGTAGTCCGTGATCAGCTTGTCGGCGTTGTCGCTCGCCGACTTCATTGCCTTCTGGCGGCTCGCATGCTCCGACGCAGCCGACTGCAGCATGGCGTTGAACAGGCGACTCTCGATGTATACCGGGAGGAGACTGTCCAGAACCGTTTCAACGTCGGGTTCAAACTCGTAGAGCGGAAGAACCTTATTGTCGCCGGGTTCTTCGACCCCTTCGACGACTTCGAGGGGAAGCAGTCGAACGACCTCGGGCACCTGGGTGACCATGCTGACGAAGCGGTTGTAGACGATGTGAATTTCTTCGACGCCGCCGTCGGAATACTCCGTGAGGAATGACTCAAGCAGCGCCTCGCCGATTTCCTTGGCCGTCTCGAACTGCGGCTGGTCGGTGCCGCCGGTCCAGACTCGCTCCGACGCGCGGTTGCGAAAGCTGAAGTAGGCAATGGCCTTGCGGCCGACCAAGAAGTAGACGATGTCTTTGCCCTGGCCACGGAGCAGCTCGCTGAGCGACTCCGCCTCGCGCAGAACCTGCGAGCTGAACGCGCCGGCCAGGCCTCGGTCGGAAGCGAAAATGACGACCGCTGCGCGCTCGATCTTTTCAGGCTCCGTGGTGAGCACGTGCTCGACGTTCGAGTACGTGGCCACCGCCGAAACGGCGCGCGTCACCGCGCGTGAGTACGGGGTTGACGCAGCGACTCGCGCCTGCGCTTTCTGGATGCGCGAGGCCGAGATCAGCTCCATGGCCCGAGTGATCTTCTTGGTCGTCTGGGCAGACTTGATCTTCTGCCGGTAGACCCGAAGTTGCGCTCCCATGTGTCTGCTTCCTTGTCTTTCAGTTTGGTTTCGTCAGTGGTTCTACGTCGCGCGAATCGGCGAGGACTAGCGGCGGTGCTTGACGATCTTTTCCTGGTTGACGTCTTCGACCGCGATCGCCTCGAACTTTTCTTTGCCGACCGAGGCGAGCGGCTTGCCCTCACCGGTCTGGAATTCAAGCTTGAACTTGTCGACGCCGGCGGTCAGTGCGACGACGGTCTCGTCGGAGAGAACGTTGGTCTCGCGCAGGGTTTTGAGGATCTCGGTGTTACGACCGAGGAAGTCGAGCAGTTCTCGCTCGAAACGCAAAACGTCGGGTACCGGAACCTCATCGAGCTTGCCGTTGATGCCGGCCCAGATCGAGACGACCTGGTCCTCAACGGGATACGGCGAGTACTGCGGCTGACGCAGCAGTTCGGTCAGGCGGGCGCCACGGGCGAGTTGACGACGGCTGGCCGCGTCGAGGTCCGAGGCGAACATCGCGAAGGCTTCAAGGGAACGGTACTGGGCCAGCTCGAGCTTGAGCGTTCCAGAGACCTTCTTGATCGACTTGACCTGCGCGTCGCCACCGACACGGGAGACCGAGATACCAACGTCGACAGCGGGGCGCTGGTTGGCGTTGAACAGGTCGGACTGTAGAAAGATCTGGCCGTCGGTGATCGAGATCACGTTGGTCGGGATATAGGCGGCAACGTCATTGGCCTTGGTCTCGATGATCGGCAGTCCGGTCATCGAACCGGCACCGAGCTCGTCAGAGAGCTTGGCACAACGTTCCAGCAGGCGGGAGTGCAGGTAGAACACGTCTCCGGGGTACGCTTCGCGGCCCGGCGGGCGACGCAGCAGCAGGGATACCGCACGGTAGGCTTCGGCCTGCTTGGATAGGTCATCGAAGACAATGAGAACGTGCTTACCGGCGTACATCCAGTGCTGGCCGATGGCCGAACCGGTGTACGGGGCGAGGTACTTGAAACCAGCCGGGTCAGAAGCGGGGGCTGCGACGATGGTGGTGTACTCCATCGCCCCGGCGTCCTCGAGAGCACCCTTCACCGAAGCGATGGTGGAGCCCTTCTGGCCGATCGCGACGTAAATGCAACGAACCTGCTTGTTGCTGTCGCCCGACTCCCAGTTGGCCTTCTGGTTGATGATGGTGTCGATCGCGATCGCGGTCTTGCCGGTCTGGCGGTCACCGATGATCAGCTGACGCTGTCCGCGGCCGATGGGAATCATGGCGTCGATGGCCTTGATGCCGGTCTGCATCGGCTCGTGGACCGACTTGCGGCTCATGACTCCGGGGGCCTGCAACTCGAGGGCACGACGGCCCTCGGTCGCAATGTCGCCGAGTCCGTCAATGGGGGCGCCGAGCGGGTCGACGACACGGCCGAGGTAGCCGTCGCCGACGGGTACGGAAAGAACCTCGCCGGTGCGGTGCACCTCCATGCCTTCAACGATGCCGCCGAACTCGCCGAGTACGACGACGCCGATCTCGTCTTCGTCGAGGTTCTGAGCGAGGCCCAGGGTACCGTCAGCGAATTTGATGAGCTCGTTGGCCATCACGCCGGGCAGGCCCTCAACGTGGGCGATACCGTCGCCGGCCGTGGTGACGTAGCCAACCTCGGTCGTTGACGTCTTGTTCGGCTCGTAGGACTTCACGAAGTCCTGGAGAGCGCCACGGATCTCATCGGGGCTGATCGTTAGTTCTGCCATCATCTTCCCTTTTCTGTACGGCTGTACAGGTTCTGTCTGTTCGAGGACGCTGCCGCCCTGAGTCATCTGGTACTGCTGGGTTTGTGGTGCTGCTGGTTGCCAAACTGCGTAAGGATCAGCGAGCGAGCTGAAGTCTCAAATCTGCAAGACGGGTTGCGATGCTGCCGTCGATGACCAGGTCGCCGATTTGTACGCGAACTCCGCCGACCAATGCCGGGTCAACGACCTGGTTGATGGTGAGTGCACGTCCGTGACGTTCCTGGAGGTTCTTCTGCAAGCGGGCGAGCTGGGCGGGCGTGAGAACGCTCGCCGACGTGATGGTGGCGATCGAGGTGCCGGACTGGTCGGCAACGACGGCTGCTGCATGTCGCAGCAGTTCGCCGATGCGGCGGCCGCGGGGCTGCTGCACCAGGTGCCGCACGATGGCGAGCGTCTGACCCGAAACCTTGCCGGTCAAAAGCTTGTCGACGAGTGCTGCCTTGGCGTCGACCTTGCCGAGCTTGCTGGCCAGGGCTAACTCCAACGCGGCATCCGAGGAAACCGTCTTACCGAAAGCGAAGAGTTCACGCTCGATAGACGTACCTGCTGCAGCCGGTGTATCGGCCGAAACAGATAGTGCCGACGCCCGCAGGCCCAGTTCCTCGATCCCGGCGAGCAGGTCGTCGTGGCTGGACCAGCGTTCCGACACGGCCGCTGCGAGCAGGTCGAGCGCCCGAGGTGTAACGCTGGTGCCGAAGACGGCACGTACGAGGGTGACCTTGGCCGCGGCATCCGCTGCTGCATCGCCGAGTGCCGACAACAGCTGGGACGACGAACCGATCACGCGACCGGCACCGAAGAGGCTTTCACCCGTCGCCAGATCAGTCGTGCCGCCGGGGACGGACAGTGCCGCCCTCGATGTGGCGAGTGCTTCTCTGGTGGCGCTTCCCATTTGCTAGATCTTTCCGGCTGATGGAGTTGTTCGGGCAGTTGAAGTTACCGCCTCGCTGGCTTCGAGTTCTGCCAGGAAACGATCGACAATGGCGCTGGCCTTAGCGTCGTCGGACAGGCTTTCGCCGATGACACCCGAGGCGAGGTCAATGGCAAGGGTGCCGACCTCGCTGCGAAGCGACACGACGGCGGCCTGACGTTCGGCTTCGATCTGCGCCTTGGCACTGGCCGCGATTCGACCGGCTTCGGCGGCAGCCTGCTCCTTGTGCTCAGCAACAATGCGCTGGCCGTCGGTGCGGGCCTGCTCACGAATGGCGCCGGCTTCGGCGCGAGCATCAGCGAGTTGGGCCGTGTACTGCACGAGTGCAGCTTCGGCCTTGCGCTGGGCGTCGTCGGCCTTGGCAATGTTGCCCTCGATGGCTTCCGCACGGTCGTCGAGAAGCTTCTGCATCTTCGGGAGCACGAGCTTCCAGAAGAAGAACAAAATCACGACAAAGCAGACCGCCGACCAAATAATGTCGTACCACTCTGGAATAAGCGGGTTCTTCGCCGCTTCTTCCGTAGCGGCTGCAATTACTGCGTGAAGCATCATGCCTCCTAACTGAGTAGTGAAGAGGACTAGTTCGTGAAGATGAAGTAGGTGGCGATGCCGATGAAGGCGAGCGCCTCAGTGAAGGCGATACCGATGTACATCAGCACCTGCAGGCGACCGGCCAGCTCAGGCTGACGAGCGACACCCTCGATGGTCTTGCCAACGACGATACCTACACCGATTGCCGGGCCGATGGCTGCGAGGCCATAACCGACAGTCGCGATATTTCCGCTGATTTCCGCGAGAACGGTTGTTGCGTCCACGTGTGTTTCCTTCCGTAGTGGTGAATTCGGCAAATGCCGGATTCCTAAAGTGTCTAGTGTTCCTCAGCCAGCGCGAGCTGGATGTAGACGGCGGTGAGTAGGGCAAAAATGTAAGCCTGGAGGACGGCAATCAGCACTTCGAAGAGCGTGAAGGCGAAGCCGAAGACGAGGGTGCCAGCGCCGAAGAGCTTGAACCCGCCATCCGCAGTGAAGAAGAAAAACTGGGTGGCGCTGAAGAACAGCACGAGGAGAAGGTGTCCGACGATCATGTTCATCATCAGCCGCAGTGTCAGGGTGACTGGGCGCACCAGAAATGTCGAGATGAACTCGATCGGCGTCACGATGATGTACAGGGCCGGCGGTACTCCGGGCGGAAAGAGGGAGTTGCGGAAGAACTTCGCGGGACTCTTCTTAACGCCGGCGTAGATAAACGTTCCGTAGGAGATGACACCGAGCAGCAGCGGAACCCCGATCACCGAGGTACCCGCGATGTTGAGGAACGGAATGATTCCCGTGATGTTCATGAACAACACCATGAAGAAGATGGTCGTCAGGAGCGGCAGAAAACGCTTGCCGTCTTTCTTGCCGAGCAGGTCTTCGGCGATGTTGACACGAACGAAGTCGAGTCCCATTTCGGCCAGGCTCTGGCCGCGGGTCGGAATGATCTTCATGCGGCGTGTGCCGAGCCAGAAGACCAGCATCAGCACCGCGACCGCAAGGAAGCGGATGAGAATGATGCGGTTGATTTCGAAGTTGGTACCCGCGAAGAAAATTACATCGGGGAAGAACTCATTGATGGAGGGACCGTGAAATTCACCGTCGCCGGTGGCAGACGGGAGCATCAGGTTAACGGCGATTTCTAGCAGCGCTTTCTCCTGTTTCGGGGCGGTGAGCTCTGCTCGCGCAACGACGAATATGGGCAGGTTTGCGACGCTAAAAACGCATGGCAAACCGGGGTGGGATCGCTGTTTACTCTAGCAAAGATCAGGCGCTGCACCGAATCGAGGGCGGGAACGAAGGGTTGACGGGTTAGTCGTCGACCGGGGCGGGGGGCAGGATGACGTCGCTGGTATAGGACATGCGGCTCTTCATGACCACGACCGCGTCTACCACGAGGGAACCGATCACGCCGGCGATGATGCAGAGGAACAGCACCATCGGCTGGATCCATTCGCGGTCCTGCAGCACGACGAGCAGCACCAGGAAGACGACGAATTTGAGCAGCCAGCCACCCATGATGATTCCGAAGAAGCCTCCGATAGCGGATTCGCTTCCGGCGACTCGGTTGGCGAGCAGGATGCTGCCGGCCGTGATGCCCATGAAGGCGACCGACATGACCGTTCCGATCAGGGCGCTGAGCACGCCGGTGCCGCCGTCGACGACGTAGCCGATGACGGAGCCCACTCCGGCGATAGCGAGGGCGACCCAGCCTCCGTAGATCAGGATGCGTCGCAGTACGGGAATGGATGTGGGCTGGGGGGAAGTGGGCGGAGTGGAAGCTGGCGGGGTGGTGCTGGTCATACGTTCTCCTTGGCAGGGGATGCCGGTGCTGGGGCTGATGGTGCTGGGGCTGATAGTGCTGGGACGGATAGTTCCGAGGTGGCCGCTTCTTCGAGCGGGTCGAGCTGATCCAATACGGCAATCTGCGCCGGTGCCGATTGGCTGGCCCATTCCCCGGCCTTGCGCCGGCCGAGCGGGGCGAGCGTGACGATCGTGCAGATGAGCAGCGACGTGACCAGGAAGATGGTTGCGTACCAGGTCGGCAGGGCGAGGTAGACCGGCAGGATGTAGTAGAGCAGACACCCGACGGATGCTGCGGCTGTCCACCCGTAGAAGATCAGTACGGCATGCAGGTGGGAATGTCCCATATCGAGCAACCGGTGGTGCAGGTGTTTTCGGTCGGCGCTGAACGGAGATTTACCGGCGTGCACCCGGCGCATGACCGCGAGCCCAAAGTCGAGCATTGGAATGATCATGATCGCCACCGGCAGCAGGATGGGGATGAAGGCCGGGAACAGCTGCGAGCGGCTGGTAGCCGTTGGGTCGATTTGACCGGTGATGGCGATCGCGCTGGTCGCCATCAACAAACCGACCAGCAGCGCGCCGGCATCGCCCATGAACATCTTGGCTGGGTGCCAGTTCAAGGGAAGGAACCCGACGCAGGCGCCGACCAGGATTGCGGCGATGAGCGAGGCGAGGTTGAAGTAGTTGGTCGGCGAGGTGTCCCGCACGAGAAGGTAGCTGTAGAGAAAGAACACACCGTTGGCGATCAGGGCCACCCCGGTAACGAGGCCGTCGAGGCCGTCGATGAAGTTGATCATGTTCATGACCACGACAATGGCGACGACCGTGACTACGATCGACGTCCAGCCGCTCCAAACCGTGAGTCCGCCGATCGGCAAAGAGTAGATCTGCACGCCCTGCCAAGCGACCAGCCCGGCAGCGATGAACTGGCCGGCAAGTTTGGTCATCCAGTCGAGGTCCCAGATGTCGTCGGCGACACCGACGAGCACGATAAGGAGGGCCGCACCCAGGATCGCGAGAATCTGTTGCGGATCGGCGAACACCAGCCGGAGCGGCGCGAAGGCGCCCGCAGTGAGATAAGCAACACCGAAGGCCACCAGGATGCCAAGGAACATGGCGATCCCGCCCAGGCGCGGGGTGGGTCGGGTGTGCACGTCGCGTTCGCGAATCTTCGGGTACAGCCGGTACCTGTGGCTGAGTTTGTAGACCACGATCGACAGCACGAACGTGACGATCGCCGAAACGAGCGCGAGCAGAAAGAAAAGAGTCATGGGCTACCGGCTGGCGTCCGTTTCGTGCGGCACTTCGGTCGGCTCTTCGGTCGGCACTTCGGTCGGCGCGTCATTCTTAGACGGGGCGGCGATCGCGGGGGACGCATCCGTCTCACTTGGTTCTACCGGTGCTCCGGGAACGGCCGGTGCGGCCGCGAGTACGTCGCCGACGACGGCCGCGATCGCGTCTCGGGAGATGACGCCGCTGCGCACGATGTGCAGAAAACCGCCGTTGGTCTCAAAACCGGTGGCGTCGACGATCGTCGAGGAGCCGTCTCCGGACTGGCCGAACACGCTCTCGTAGGTGCTGCCGGCGGTGCCGCCGTCGAGGTAGACCTCGATACTCTCGCCGAGTGCCGCTTCGGCGGCTTGCGCGTCACGGGTGGCGGGCATCCCGCTGAGATTGGCACTCGAGACCGCGAGCGGGCCGGTCGCAGCGAGCAGATCGAGCGCGACCTGATTGCTCGGCATGCGCAGGGCCACCGTGCCGCGGGTCTCACCGAGATCCCAGACCAGTGACGGCTGGGCGTTGACGATAACCGTCAGCCCGCCCGGCCAGAACGCGGCGACGAGGTCGCGCACCGGTTGGGGCACGTCGACGGCGAGGGCGTCGAGGGTGGGGATCCCGGGAATGAGAACGGGCGGCGGCGACTGGCGACTGCGGCCCTTCGCGTCGAGTAGCAGCTGCACCGCCTCGGCGTTGAAGGCATCAGCCGCGACACCGTAGACCGTGTCGGTGGGGATGACGACGAGCGCCCCACGGCCGATAGCCGTGCGCGCCAGGGTGATGTGCGCCTGGTACTCCGAGTGGCTCGTGTCCGACTCGCTCGTGCAATCGTATATGCGTGTCATTTCCGGCAATCCTAACCCAGCGCGGTTGTGAAGAGCGGATGCCGGCCCCGCTCCCCGTGGACCGGCTTAGGGATGCAGCGCGGTGGTAGCCCGATCGCGGCTCGTGTAGTCGCGGTGGGTAGCCGCAGCGCGCCAGCCATCGGCGCTCAGCAGCGCTCGAATGTCTGATCCCTGCAGCTCGCCGTGCTCGATCACGAGCACACCCCCGGCGCGCAGCAGGCGCAGGCCGGCAGCCGACACACTGCGCACCACGTCGAGGCCGTCCGGGCCTCCGAAAAGTGCGTGGGCGGGGTCGAACAAGCGCACCTCGGGGTCGCGCGGAATAGCATCAGCTGGAATGTACGGAGGGTTGGAGATGACGACGGTGACCGTGCCGTCGAGTTCGGTGAAGGCATCGGCAAGGTCACCGAAGGCGAGGACGGCGTTGCCGGCAGCGACCTCTTCGAAGTTACGGGTCGTCCACGGGAAGGCTTCGGGCGAATTCTCGATCGCGAAGATGCGGGCGTGCGGCACTTCGGTGGCCAGGGCAAGGGCTATCGCTCCGCTTCCGGTGCCAAGGTCGACGCCGATCGGCTCGGGATCGGGCATGGACCGCAGCGCGTCGATGGCGAACTGGGCGACCTGCTCGGTCTCCGGCCGCGGCACGAAAACGCCAGGCCCCACGTTCAGAGACAGGGAACGGAACGGGGCACGTCCAGTGATGTGCTGCAGGGGTTCGCGGGTACTGCGGCGGGCGAGCAAGGTATCTATGGCGACGGCATCCGCTTCGCTGACGGGTTTGGCCAGAATGCTGCCGGCCTGCACTTCGCCACGGCTCTGGCCCAGCACGTGACCGATCAGCAGGTCGGCGTCAACCTCGGGGTCGGCGACTCCGGCGGCGCTCAGCCGGGCAATCGCTTGATTTCGCAGGGAGGTGATGGTCGAGGGCAGGGCAGACTCTGAAGAAGGCACGTAAGGAAATGTAACGCACCAACGCGTTGTCGGTCGGGAGACCTAGGCTGGAGGTGGTCCACCTGCCCAAATTTGATTGAATTCAGCCGAACGTCACCGAACGAAAGTTGCTCACGTGCCTAAGATCTATTCCGACATCACCGAAGCCGTCGGTGGGACCCCCCTCGTCAAGCTGAACCGTTTGACCGCTGGCCTCGGCGCGACAGTGCTCGCGAAGCTGGAGTTCTACAACCCTTCCAGCAGTGTCAAGGACCGCATCGGCGTTGCCATCATCAACGCCGCCGAGAAGGACGGCTCGCTGAAGCCGGGCGGAACCATCGTTGAAGCAACCAGTGGCAACACGGGCATCGCCCTGGCCATGGTCGGCGCAGCTCGCGGCTACACGGTCATTCTGGCCATGCCGGAAACCATGAGCAAGGAACGCCGCGTCATGATGCGCGCCTACGGCGCCGAAATCGTGCTGACCGCTGGTGCCGACGGCATGCGCGGTGCGGTCGAGAAGGCCGCCGAGATCGTCGCGAACACTCCCGGTGCCGTGTTGGCCAGCCAGTTCACCAACCCGGCCAACCCGGCCGTCCACCGTGCCACGACCGGTGTGGAGATCTGGAATGACACCGACGGCAGCGTCGACATCCTCGTCGCGGGCATCGGCACTGGCGGCACCATCTCCGGCGCTGGCGGATACCTGAAGGAAAAGAAGCCAGGCCTCAAGGTCATCGGCGTCGAGCCGATCGACTCCCCCCTCCTCACCGGCGGCAAGCCCGGCCCGCACAAGATTCAAGGCCTCGGCGCGAACTTCGTGCCCGAGACGCTGGACCGCCAGGTCTACGACTCGATCGCCGATGTGACCCTGGCGGACTCGCTCTCCACGGCCCGCATACTCGGCACCGACGAGGGAATCCTCGGCGGCATCTCTGGCGGCGCCGCCGTTTGGGCCGCGCTCGAGCAGGCGAAACTGCCCGAGAACGCCGGCAAGACCATTGTCGTCATCGTTCCCGGCTTCGGCGAGCGGTACATTTCGACCGTGCTGTACGAAGACCTGCTGGATTAAGAGAACGCTGTCTGCCCTACATGAATCCCCTGTCTTGACCGTGCTGTCGCGCCTCCGCGAAGATATGGCGGCAGCGCGCACCCACGACCCCGCTGCGCGCAGCAACACCGAGGTGTTCCTTGCCTACAGTGGGCTGCACGCGGTCTGGTCCTACCGGATCGCGAACCGCCTGTGGAATGCTGGGCTGCGCCTGCCCGCACGCCTGCTTTCCCAGGTCACCCGGTTCCTGACCGGGATTGAGATCCATCCGGGGGCGAGCATCGGGCGCCGGCTGTTCATCGACCACGGCATGGGTGTAGTAATCGGTGAGACGGCGGTACTTGGGAACGATGTGATGCTGTACCACGCGGTGACGCTGGGCGGTAAGAGCCGTCACGGGCATGCGCGCGGGGTCCGGCGGCATCCGTTCCTCGATGACGGTGTCACTGTGGGGGCAGGCGCCAAGGTGCTCGGGCCGATCACCATCGGCGCCTGGAGCACGATCGGTTCGAACGCGGTCGTGACCAAGGACGCCCCGCCGCGGTCGCTGCTCGTGGGGGTGCCGGCGACCATTCGCCCGCAAACTCCGGAGACGGCGGAGTCCGCGCGCGGTGGCACCCTGGAGCCCGAGTACTACCTCTGATCGATCGCACACCGCACGGACTCCGGGTACGGGGCCCGTGCGGGCTAAGTGCTACTCGGGGTCGCCAAGCTCGGCCAGGCGGGTTTCCTCGTCGGCGTGGATGCAGGAGTCGATGACGGGGCCGAGGGCTCCGTTCATGACGGCGTCGAGGTTGTAGGCCTTGTAGCCGGTGCGGTGATCGGCAATGCGGTTCTCCGGAAAGTTGTACGTGCGGATGCGCTCTGAGCGATCCATGGTACGAATCTGCCCCTTGCGTACGAGAGAGGCTGCCGCGTCGATCTCCTCCTGCTGCCGGGCCAGAACCCGGGCACGAAGCACGCGCATGCCGGCTTCCTTGTTTTGCAGCTGCGACTTCTCGTTCTGCATCGCGACCACGATTCCGGTCGGAAGGTGGGTGATGCGCACGGCGGAGTCGGTCGTGTTCACCGACTGGCCACCAGGACCACTCGAGCGATAGACGTCGATCTTGAGGTCGTTCGGGTGCAGCTCGACCTCTTCGGGCTCGTCGACCTCGGGGAACACGAGCACGCCGGCCGCGGAGGTGTGGATACGTCCCTGCGACTCCGTCGCCGGCACGCGCTGGACGCGGTGCACACCGCCCTCATACTTCAAGTGCGCCCATACGCCCTCGGCCGGGTCGCTCGAGTTGCCCTTGATGGCGAGCTGGATGTCCTTGATGCCGCCGAGGTCGCTCGAGGTCTGCTCGATAATCTCGGTCTTCCATCGGTTCGACTCGGCGTAGTGCAGGTACATGCGAAGCAGATCGGCGGCGAACAGTGCCGATTCGGCACCGCCCTCCCCCATCTTGATCTCCATGATCACGTCGCGCGCATCGAGCTCGTCCCGTGGAATCAGCAGGCGTCGCAGCTTTTCGGCCGTGACCTCCAGCTGCTCCACGAGGTCCGGGATCTCCTCGGCGAAGGCAGCATCTTCGTCGGCGAGTTCACGAGCGGCCTCAAGGTTATCGTCAACCTCTTTCCACTCGTGGTACGCCGCGATGATACGACTCAGCTCGGCATAACGCCGGTTGACCTTCTTGGAACGGGCCGGATTCGCGTGCAGCTCCGGATCCGCCAACTGCGACTGCAGGTCGTCGTGCTCGGCCAGCAGCGTGAGGACGGATTCGAACATTACTTATCCTTGTCTGACCCGTTCAGGGTCGGCATCGACTTCTGAACCTGCATGAGGAATTCAACGTTCGACGACGTCTCCTTGAGACGGCCGAGGATGAGTTCGAGTGCCTGCTGCTGTTCGAGCCCGGCGAGGGCGCGGCGCAGCTTCCAGGTGACCTTGACTTCATCGGCACTCATCAGCATTTCCTCGCGGCGGGTGCCCGATGCGTTCACATCGACGGCAGGGAAGATGCGCTTGTCAGCCAGCTGGCGTGACAGGCGCAGTTCCATGTTGCCGGTGCCCTTGAACTCCTCGAAGATGACCTCGTCCATCTTCGAGCCGGTCTCCACGAGCGCGGAGGCGAGGATGGTGAGCGAACCACCGTTCTCGATGTTGCGCGCCGCACCGAAGAAACGCTTCGGCGGGTACAGAGCGGATGCGTCGACGCCGCCAGAGAGGATGCGACCGGAGGCCGGAGCCACGAGGTTGTAGGCCCGGCCGAGGCGGGTGATCGAGTCGAGCAGCACGACAACGTCGTGGCCCAGTTCGACCAGGCGCTTCGCACGCTCAATGGCGAGCTCGGCGACCGTGGTGTGGTCTTCGGCCGGACGGTCGAAGGTGGAGGCGATGACCTCACCCTTCACCGTGCGCTGCATGTCGGTGACCTCTTCGGGGCGCTCATCGACCAGAACGACCATGAGGTGAACCTCGGGGTTGTTGGTGGCGATTGCGTTCGCGATCTGCTGCATGACGATGGTCTTGCCGGCCTTGGGCGGTGCCACGATCAGGCCGCGTTGGCCCTTGCCGATCGGGGCGACGAGGTCGATGATGCGCTGCGTGAGCTTGCCCGGCTCGGTTTCGAGGCGCAGGCGCTCCGTGGGGTACAGCGGGGTGAGCTTGTGGAAATCGACGCGGGTCGCGGCTTCCTCGACGGTCTGACCGTTGATCGAGTCGACCTTGACGATGGCGTTGTACTTCTGACGCCCGGACTGGTCACCCTCATGCGGCTGGCGGATGGAGCCGACGACAGCGTCACCCTTGCGCAGGTTGTACTTCTTCACCTGGCCGAGCGAGACGTAGACGTCGCTCGCACCGGGCAGGTAGCCGGAAGTACGCACGAAAGCGTAGTTGTCGAGGACGTCAAGGATACCGGCGACGGGAATGAGAACGTCGTCGTCGTTGACCTCGGGTTCGAAGTCATCCCCCTGGTTGGGTCCGCGACGCTTGCGGTCACGGTACCGGTTGCGGTTGCCGCGGCCGTTCAGTTCGTCATCGAGCCGATCGGGACCCTGGTTGCGGTCCTGGCCCTGGTTGCGGTCTTGGCCGCGGTCGTTCTGACCCTGGTCGCGGTCATTCTGGACCTGGTTGCGGTCCTGGTTGCGGTCGTTCTGACCCTGGTTGCGGTCCTGACCACGGTCGTTCTGACCCTGGTTGCGGTCCTGACCACGGTCGTTCTGGCCCTGGTTGCGGTCCTGACCACGGTCGTTCTGGCCCTGGTTGCGGTCGTTCTGGCCCTGGTTGCGGTCCTGACCACGGTCGTTCTGGCCCTGGTTGCGGTCGGCCTGGGCCTGGGCGCGCTCCTGGTTGCGCTCGTTGCGAGCCTGGCGCTGGCCCTGCGCCCGTGTCATACCCTCGTCGTTGGTGCCGTTCTGACCGCGCTCATTCTGGTTGTTCTGACGGTCGGCGACAGTTGCGTTCTCGCCCTGGTTGCGATCGGCGCTCTGCGCACGGTCAGCACCGCGGCTGCGACTGCGGCTGCGGCCCTGACGGGGTGCGGTGGAATCGTTCGACGAGTCGTTCGAGTCGTCGGCTGGTTCGATGGCTGCTTCATCGGCGACGGTAACCTCGGCGGCTGCGTCGTCAAACACGGCGGTCGCCTCGACCGGCGTCTCGGCGGATCCACCGGCGACGGCGCGTTGCGACGAAGCGCGACGGGTCGGACGGCGGGCTGGCGGTGCGTCTTCAACGGGCACGTCGACCGGCGCTTCAACGGGTGCGTCTGCGGAGTCGGCGACTACGGCGACCGCGTTGTCGAGCTGCACCGGTGCAACCTGCACGCGCCTCCGAGCCTGGCGTACCGGCTTGTCGGTGTTGGTTGCGCTGTCGTTGGTTGCGCTACCGTTCGTTGCGCTGTCGTTGGTTGCGCTGTCGTTGGTTGCGCTACCGTTCGTTGCAGCGTCGGAAGTGGTGCTCTCGACGGCGGATGCCGCGCCGCGGGCGTTGCGCGCGATTCGGGAACCGGCGGCCGGAGCGTCAGGCAGAATGATGCCGAATCCGGTGCTGGCGTCGGCATTGACGTGGGACTTGGCGGGAGCGGCGGTGCTGGTGCTGGCGCGACGCGGTGCGCGCTTGCGCGGGGCCGTTTCGATCGCGTCAGCGAGGCTCTCGGTTGGAGCGACCTCGCTCAGAGCCGCCTCGATCGGAGCAGTCTCGATCGGAGCGGGCGCAGCTACCGGAGCGGCCTCGACGGGAGCAGCGGTGCTGGCGCCTGCCTGAGCCGTGGTGATTGCGTCCACGAGTTCTCCTTTTCGAAGTTTGGAAGCGCCTGGGATTTTCAGTTCAAGGGCCAGAGCCTGAAGCTCGGACACGCGAAGGGTACTCAGGCGGGGAAGATCCGAGCCAGTGGCGCGGAGGTTGACATCAGTCACGAAGGGGGTTCCTTTCCCCTGCCGAACAAAAATTCAGGCCAGGAGAGATGTATGCAGCGACAAATGCGCTGCGGGTGATCCAATCCGACAAGTGGAGGGGATTGGGAAAAACACACACAGCCACGCACGAAATCGCTATAGCAGTGAGGTACAGGGAATGCACCGGAGAAGATGTCGCTGTATGCGGTCTCTGTCGGGTGCACGTCAACCCTAGCACCCCACAAACAGTCAGGCTGCCAGTCGGGCCGACATGCACGCGGCAGGTCGGCCCGATAAAACGTTCGCTATGCGGCGCTCTCCGCGATACTGTCCGAGCTCAGTGGATGCACGGTGGCACCCTGCATATCAACGGCGAGCATCAGGGCGCGCCACGGGGTGTCGGAGTTGCCCGCGACGAGTTCGGCAGCGATCAGGCGCTGGCCTGGGTCGCTCGCCAGCACGAGTATGGAGGGCCCGGCGCCGGACACGACGGCCGCGAAACCAGCGGCGCGCAGCAGGGTGATGAGCTTGTTCGTCTCCGGCATAGCGGCGGCGCGATAGCTCTGGTGCAGCTTGTCTTCGGTCGCGGCGAGCAGCAGCTCCGGGCTCTGAATGAGCGCAGCGATCAGCAGCGCAGACCGCGACACGTTGAAGACGGCGTCTTCGTGCGGCACCGAGGCCGGCTGCAGGCTGCGTGCGAGGGCGGTGGACATTTCCTGCTCGGGTACGAAGACGAGCGGTTTGACGCCGCGGTGCACCATGAGCTTTTTGTGGCGCGGGCCCTCCGGGGTGGTCCAGGCGATGGTCAGGCCGCCGAACAGGGCCGGGGCCACGTTGTCAGGGTGGCCTTCCATCTCGGTGGCGAGCACGAGCAGCATCTCGGCGTCGATGTCAACGACGCCCTCGAGCAGCCCCTTGGCGGCCATGATGCCCGACACGATCGCCGCGCCGGACGACCCGAGGCCGCGCCCGTGCGGAATAACGTTGTGGGCAACGATGTCGAGCCCGGGCATCGGCACACCGACGGCCTCAAAAGTGTGGATGATGGCACGCACAACGAGGTTGCTCTCATCGGTGGGCACCAGGCCGGCACCGACGCCGTGCACCTCGACGAACACGCCGGGAACGTTCCGCACGGTCACCTCGAGCTGGTCATACTTCGCCAGTGCCAGACCGAGGGTGTCGAAGCCGGGGCCGAGGTTGGCCGTCGTGGCCGGCACCTGCACCGAGACGGCGCGGCCGATGAGAGATACGGAACTGGTCATGCCTTCGCCAGGCCGAGGACGCTCGCGATTTCAGCGGTGTCGACGGGAACGATGGTGGGCACAACGTCGGAGCCATCGGCGGTGCGCAGCGCCCACTGCGGGTCTTTCAACCCGTGGCCGGTCACCGTAATGACCACGGTCGAGCCCTTCGGAATGAAGCCGGCTTCGGCTCGTTCCAGCAGGCCGGCGACACCGATAGCGGATGCCGGTTCCACGAAGATGCCGACCTCGGCTGAGAGGATGCGGTGAGCTTCGAGAATTTTGTCGTCGGTGATGGCACCAAAATAGCCATCGCTCTGCTCGCGTGCGTTCAGCGCGAGGTCCCACGATGCCGGGTTACCGATGCGGATCGCACTCGCGATGGTGTCCGGGTGGTCGACGCGGTGGCCGAGCACGATCGGGGCGCTGCCGGAGGCCTGGAAGCCGAACATGCGCGGCAGCTTCGTGGTGGCGCCGCGGGCGGCCTCTTCACTGTAACCGCGAAAGTAGGCGGTGTAGTTGCCGGCGTTGCCAACCGGAACGAACTGAAAGTCGGGGGCGTCGCCGAGCACCTCGACGACCTCGAAGGCGGCGGTCTTCTGGCCCTCGATGCGGTCGGGGTTGACCGAGTTGACAAGGTGAACCGGGTAGTTGGTGGCGAGGTCGCGAGCGATGTCGAGACAGTCGTCGAAGTTGCCTTGCACCTGCAGCAGTTGCGCATTGTGTGCGACGGCCTGGCTGAGCTTGCCCATGGCAATCTTGCCCTCGGGAACGAGCACGGCGGCGGTGATGCCGGCGTGGGTGGCATAGGCGGCAGCGGAAGCACTGGTGTTACCGGTCGATGCGCAGATAACGGCTTTCGCACCGTCTTCCATGGCCTTGGAGATGGCCATGGTCATTCCGCGGTCCTTGAATGAACCGGTCGGGTTCATGCCTTCGAACTTGATCCAGACCTTGGCGCCGGTACGTGCGGAGAGCGCGGCGGCCGGGATGAGCGGCGTTCCGCCTTCACCCAGGGTGATGATCGGGGTCGCGGCCGAAATGTTCAGTCGGTCAGAGTACTCGTTCAGCACCCCGCGCCACTGGCGGCTGACAATCGCGCCTGGCTTGGTCAGGCCGGGGTTGGTCTGGGCTGTACTGGTCTCGCTTGGGCTAAACATCAGACTCCTTCAACTCTTAAAACGGATGCGACTTCGCTGACGACACTGTTGGTAACCAGGTCCTGCACGGTGGCGGCGAGTGCGGCCTCCGTTGCGTCATGGGTCCCGATCACTAGGGTAGCCGTGGCCGAGCGGGCTGCGCGACTCTTCGTGGCCATCACGGCCGGCGTCATAGACTGCTCCACAAGCGCCAGCGAGACCTTGCGCTTGCTGAACACGCTCGCGATCGTCGCGAGCACGCCGGGTTCGTCGGTGACCTCGAGGGTCACCGCGTAGCGGGTGGTGACCCGCCCGATATCGAAGACCGGCAGTGCGGCGTAGCTCGACGCGGCCACTCCCGGCCCGCCGGCGACGTGGCGCCTCGCGATGGAGACGACGTCTCCGAGCACGGCCGAAGCGGTCTCGACTCCGCCGGCTCCGGCTCCGTAGAACATGAGGCTGCCCGCGGATTCCGCTTCGACGAAGACGGCGTTGTTGGCGCCGTGTACCGCGGCGAGCGGGTGGCTGCGTGGCACCATCGCCGGGTAGACCCGTGCCGACACGCCGTCGACGCCGTTCTCGTCGGTGACGCGTTCACAGATGGCCAGCAGCTTCACGACATAGCCGGCCTTGCGGGCCGACTCGATCTGGGCCGGCGTGACCAATTCGATACCCTCGCGATAAACGGATGCCAGTGGCACCGCCGTATGAAACGCCAGACTCGCCAGAATGGCCGCCTTCTGGGCCGCGTCGAAGCCGCCGATGTCAGCGGTCGGATCGGCCTCGGCGTAGCCGAGCGCGGTGGCCTCGGCCAGCGCGTCCTCCAGACTGGACCCTTCGGTATCCATCCGGTCGAGGATGAAGTTGGTGGTGCCGTTGACGATGCCGAGGATGCGCTTGACCTGGTCCCCGGCGAGGCTTTCCCGGAGCGGACGCACGATGGGAATTGCCCCGGCGACCGCGGCCTCGTAGTTGATCTGGGCGCCGACCTGGTTCGCGGCCGCGAACAGCTCGGGCCCGTGCAGGGCGAGGAGCGCCTTGTTGGCGGTGACAACATCCGCTCCACTGCTGATCGCGAGCAGAATGTGGCTGCGGGCCGGCTCGATGCCCCCCATCAGCTCGATGACGATGTCGGCGCCGAGAATGAGTTCCTCGGCGTTGGTCGTGAACAGTTCGCGCGGCAGGTCGACGGTGCGTTCTGCGTTCACATCCCGCACGGCGACGCCGACCAGTTCGAGGGTGGCCCCGACCCGATTGGCGAGCTCCGGCCCCTGTTCGAGCAGCAGGCGGGCCACCTGGGCGCCGACCGATCCACCGCCGAGGAGGGCTACGCGCAGGTTGCGGTATTCGAGCTTCAAGATTCTCCTTCGGTGGGCAAAAGCGCCCCGGTGTCCCGCGCGAGCAGGTCGGCAATCGTTTCGCCGCGCACGAGCATGCGTGCCTTGCCGTCTGAAACAGCGACGACGGGCGCACGCCCCTGGTAGTTGTAGTTGTTGGACAGCGCCCAGCAGTAGGCGCCGGTGGCGGGCACGGCGAGCAGGTCACCGGGCATCACATCACCCGGCAGGTAGTCGGAGTCGACGACGATGTCGCCGCTCTCGCAGTGCTTTCCGGCGATGCGCACGAGCACGGGCGCCGCCGTCGACGCACGATCGGCGAGGCGCACGGCATAGTCGGCCCCGTACAGGGCCGGGCGCACGTTGTCGCTCATGCCGCCGTCGACGCTGACGTAGAGCCGCGGGGTGCCAGACACGTCGACGGTTTTGGTGGTCCCGACGCGATACAGGCTCACGCCAGCGCGACCGATGATGACGCGACCGGGTTCGAACGCGACGACCGGCAGCGGAATGTTCAGACGCGCGCACGCAGTCGCGATGATGTCGGCCAGGGCCACGGCGAGTTCACGAATTGGGGTGGGTTCGTCGGCGCTCGTGTAGGCGATGCCGAAGCCGCCGCCGAGATTGAGTTCCGGCACCGGTCCATCGACGAGCAGGGCCGCGTGCACGTCGAGCAGCCGGGCGGCCGACTCGGCGAATCCGTCGGCGTCGAAGATCTGTGAGCCGATGTGGCAGTGCAGGCCGACGAAATTGAGCGCCGCTTCGGCGCGGATCAAGCCGACCAGCCTCGGCGCATCGGTGAGCACGATGCCGAATTTCTGGTCTTCGTGCGAAGTGGCCAGAAATTCGTGGGTGTGGGCGTGCACGCCGCTGTTCACGCGAAGGCGCACGTTCTGCACCCGGTTGTTGCGGGCGGCGGCTTCGGCGACGCGGCCGATTTCGACCTCGCTGTCGATCACGATCGTGCCGACGCCGACCCTGGTGGCCTCGTCGAGTTCGGCCAGGGACTTGTTGTTGCCGTGAAAACCGAGCCGCTCCGGGGCCGCTCCGCCGGCCAGTGCGACGGCCAGTTCTCCGCCGCTGCACACGTCGATGTTCAGGCCCGCGGCGATCATCCAGCGCACGACCTCGGTCGAGAGAAAGGCCTTGCCGGCGTAATACACCTTGGCGCTCGTGCCGATGCGCGCGAACTCGGCCTGGAACACGGCGAGCAGGTCGACGGCAGTGGTGCGGGCATCCGCTTCGTCGATGACGTAGAGGGGAGTGCCGAATTCGGCAGCGAGAGCCCCCGCGGTAACGCCGCCGAGTACGAGTTCGCCGGTGCTGGTGCGGACAGCCGAGGTGGGCCAGAGCCCAGGCGCGAGCGCATTGGCGTCGGCGGGTATGCGAAGCCAGTCGGGCGCCAGCGGATTTGGTGCGGGTGTCACGGAAAATACCTCACGAGAGTCGAAGGGGAATCTCAGCGAGCGAGCCCGGATTGGTCCCTGAAGCCGGAAAATGGGTCAGCCCGGGTAGGTGGGCGTGCCTGATCGTATTCTATCGTCGCGGGTGGCGAGGTTCGAATTAGTCGGTGCAGTTGCCGAGGGTAGTCAGCGACTGCGCGGTGAGCCTTAAACTGCTCGACTCCAGCGTAACGCGTGCCCGCTCGGGCGAAATGTCAACGCCGCTGAGCTCGACTCCCTCGGGGAGATAGCCCGCAACGCAGACCCCGATCGGTGCTTGCTGCAGGATGAGGTTGACGAGGGGCGTCGCGTCGATGTCACCGACGCCGCTGGTGACGGTGACCTCGGTGGGGGTGAAATTGAGCGTGTCACCGGCCGCGCTGGCCGTGGCCGTTGCGCTGTAACCGACGATGAACTCGAACAACGCCACGGTGCCGGTGTATGCCACGGTGCCCTTGCCGAGCGTCATGACAGCGTCGGCGGGAGCGGTGCCGGAGGCCAGAACGAGCTGGTTGAGCGCGGCCTGGTCAAGGTCGAGCGTGGCGGTCAGCGAGCCGATGGCCTTGGCAGTGTTGGTCGACACGTCGCGGGCAGTGACATGAACGGATGCCGGCACGCCGTCGACCGCCAGGTTCGGCGCGGTCAGCTCGATCTGGTCGAAGTTTCCGGCGATGAACTGTGCAATGACGGAAGTACCGCCGATGGTGACGTCGATGTCGCCGGTGACGGAAGCGGGCATCCGGTTGCTGATCTCAGTTTCGGCGCGGTCCTGCGCGAACGCGCGCAGCCCGCTGTCGACCAGAAAATAGGCGACAATGAGCAGAATGACGAGCACGCCCGCGATGATGAGCGGGACGAGACCGCGACGCTTGGTTCTGGCCATGATCACATGCGCTTCGGGGCGGTGACGCCGAGCAGGCCGAGACCATTGCTGAGCACCTGACTGGTGGCGTCGTTGAGCCACAGGCGGGTGCGGTGCAGGTCGGTGACCGGTTCCTCGCCGAGCGGAATAACGCGGCAGTTGTCGTACCAGCGGTGGTAGTAGCCGGCGACCTCTTCAATGTAGCGGGCGACGCGGTGCGGCTCGCGCAGTTCGGCGGCCTGGGCGACAACGCGAGGGAATTCCTGCAGCACGCCGAGCAGGGCGGATTCGCTGTCGTGCACGAGCAGTTCCGGGGCGAACGCGGTGCGTTCGATGCCGCTCGCTGCGGCGTTGCGGGCGACCGAGCAGGTGCGGGCGTGGGCGTACTGCACGTAGAAGACGGGATTGTCGTTGGTGCGTTTGCCGAGCAGGTCGAGGTCGATATCGAGCTGCGAGTCACTGTTCGAACGCACCAGCGCGTAGCGACCGGCGTCGACGCCGACCGCGTCGACCAGGTCGTCCAGGGTAACGATGGTGCCCGCGCGCTTACTCATGCGCACCGGTTCGCCGTTTTTGAGCAGGTTGACCATCTGGCCGATCAGAATCTGTAGGTTCACGCCGGGTTTGTCGCCGAAGGCAGAGACCATCGCCATCATGCGGCCGACGTAGCCGTGGTGGTCGGCGCCGAGCATGATGAGGCACTGGTCGAATCCGCGCTCGCGCTTGTCGAGGTAGTAGCCGAGGTCACCCGAGATGTAGGCCGGTTCACCATTCGAGCGGATGATCACCCGGTCACGATCGTCGCCGAAGGTGGTGGTGCGCAGCCAGATGGCACCGTCCGCTTCGAAGATGTGGCCCTGCTCGCGCAGTCGGTCGATGGCGCGATTGACGGCGCCGGATTCGTGCAGCGAATCTTCGTGGAAGTACACGTCGAAGTCCACGCCGAAGCCGTGCAGTTTCTCCTTGATCTCGGTGAACATGAGTTCGACGCCGATGGAGCGGAACACCTCCTGCTGCTCGTCCCGCGGCAGGGCGGCAACGTCGCCGTCGTACTTTGCGAGCACCTTCGCGGCGATATCGCCGATGTACGCTCCGCCATAGCCGTCTTCGGGGGTGGGCTCGGCGAGGTAGCTGGCGAGCACGCTGCGGGCGAAGCGGTCGATCTGCGACCCGTGGTCGTTGAAGTAGTACTCGCGGGTGACGTCGGCGCCCTCGGCCGCCAGCACGCGGGCCAGGCTGTCGCCGACCGCGGCCCAGCGTACGCCGCCCATGTGAATCGGGCCGGTGGGATTGGCAGAGACGAATTCGAGGTTGATCTTGAGGCCGTCGTAGAGATGTCCAGTGCCGTAAACAGCGCCCTGGTCGACGATAGTTCTGGCGAGGGCACCGGCCGCCGCCGCTTCCAGGCGAATGTTAATGAAGCCCGGGCCGGCGATTTCGACGGATGCGACGTCCGCCAACTGTTCCAGGCCAGCGGCCAATTCTGCCGCTATTTCACGCGGGTTGGCGCCGAGGGGTTTGGCGATCTTCAGCGCGATGCTCGAGGCCCAATCGCCGTGATCGCGGTTGCGCGGGCGTTCGACGGCGACGTCGGCGAGGGTGAGTCCGAGGTCTACCCCACCGGTGTCAGCCTCACGCCGGCGTTCACTGACGTCCTGAATGAGGTTGAAGAGGGACTGGGAGAGTTCGGCAGGAGTCACTCGGCAATCGTAGCGGCCCCCTCCTGTTGGTAAGGTCAACGCGTGACTGATACACGCGTCTACCCCTCTTTTGCTCGTACCGCCGCTCATCCTGCTCGCCGGCGAGCCGGCCTCCTGCTTGCCGGCGGCGCGCTGTTCGCTCTCGTTTTGACCGGCTGCAGCGCTGGCGATGAGCCGACGCCCTCGGATTCCGCGGCCGCGACGAGCGAGGCATCCGCTGGCCCGGCCGAGAGCGCTTCGCCGTCACCGACGCCAACGCCGGAAGCGACCGGATCAGCGATCACGCAGACCTGCGGCGACCTGCTCACCCTGCAGAACGTCTACGACTTCAACCCGAACTATGGCACCGCTGCGGGCTACTCGCCGAGCGCGAATGGTTTGGCCGAGACGGCCGCGACGTACAACGGCCTGACCTGCGGCTATTCGAATCAGTCCAGTAGCGAGCTGATCGAGCTTTCGCTCGTGGCCCCGAACGATGTTTTGATGACCACGCTCAAGCAGCAAGCGGATGCCGACAGCCAGGCTGTGCCGACCTACGGCACCCCGCCGACGGTCGACGGGTTCTTCACCTATGTTGGTGGCAGCGGCCAGGCGCAGGTCTTCACCGGTACCTACTGGGTGACCTTGAGCTCCCCCGCGTTCTACAACGAGCCCGGCGCAGCCGAAGGCCTGATGTCGGCGGTGCTCGGGCACCTGGGCTAGCCGGTACCTGGGCTAGCCGGCACCTGGGCTAGCGGATTCGGGGCGGCGGGTCTCGGCGGCCGGGCCATGATGCTAACCTTGGATCACCCTGGCCCCCATAGCTCAGGGGATAGAGCACTGCCCTCCGGAGGCAGGGGCGGCAGTTCGAATCTGCCTGGGGGCACTCTTGTCGCGTGCCACGCTAGTTCGGACTTCTGCCACCCAGTTCGGACACCTCGGCGGTCAGCGCAACTAGGCGTCGCCGTCGCTTGAGGGAGGACTCGGCCTCCTCCTTTCCTCTGAGGAGAATGCGGCGAGTTTCTTCCCGAACGAGCGAGCCAGCCCTACGATTCCGGTGAGATCGCCAACGTCATGGAGATGCTGCGAACACTTCCTCAAGCGTGACCAATTCGTTTCCGCCAAAGTATTTTTGTACGTCGGCGGGGCATTCCACGGCAGCGATAGACGGTGGCATGTATGAATCAACCCGGTCGCCCACGAACTCGACCTCGATGCTGACGCAGACCAACACGTCGGCAACCCTCGAATTGAATCCGCTTCCGGTGGAGCTCTGCCCCGATGCGGCGTAGCTAACCAGCACCTTCGGATAGGACTGTGATCGATCGACTACCGCCCCGAATGCCGCACCGTGAGCCCAGCCGGGGATCTGTTCATCTGTGTCCTCGCGGATTGTAGCGAATGCCGGCTTGGGCCAGACATCTCCTGTGGACACCGCATCCAAGTAGCTGTCGAGATTGTGACCAATAGCGCTGTCGACGGCGAGGGCGGAAACCTTCTCTATGGTGATCCGAGCCTCGAACATGGCCTCCTCTCGGATATCCGGGCGCGAGCCTGAGCACGCCAAAAGAGGGAGGATCAGGCACAAAACGAGAGCGCCCTCAATCACCCGTCGCCCTGAACGCAGCGGCCCCTTCGTGTCTGTGTATGACAATCGATCCCCCTTTTTCGCGGTGATTCACGGCTTGAAGCTGGCCTTCTCGCCGGAATCGTAAGCGCGGACCGAACCCCAGTTGGCGCAGCTATGGGCTCGAGGACACGCTCGACTAACGGGAGAAAATCCCTTTCAGAAAGGACATTGCTCCCGCCGGCTGAGGCCGAGTTGATTCGGGCATCGGAGACGCTGTGGCCGCTGATTGATTGGCTGTAAAGGCGGGGGGCTGTAGAGCCTTTGGCGCGGGGATTATGATCCGGGCGAAAACTCCGTCCGCAAACGATTAGTCCTCGATGACCAGCTTCTGTTGCCGGTTGTGAACGATCTTGTCGAGCGTCGACTGGTCAAGTTGCTTCGGGTACAGTCTTCCGACGACGACCTCGCCGACAACGACGTTCAGCTGCTCACCATCGGCGATTACCTTGCATTTTTGATCGCCCACGCCCAATGCAACGAGTTCACTCTGGTACTTCTTGGTCTGCTGGACATTGACCTTCTCGGCTCGAGGTGTCGCAACCCAATCAGCGGGGACAAAGACGTCAGCACCGCCGTCGCGGTATGTCACTGTCGTGTCGAACGACCCGCCCACTGAGTCGATCCATCTGACGATCTTCTCTGCTCTGGCAGCTGACAAGTAGCCGACCTGAGCCCTGCCGATGTGCACGCCGACAGCATTCTTGTCGGCGCGGTTCTGCGGCTCGCGCGTTAGCCGAGCTGGAACTGTGGTCCCGCCCAACCCACGCTTAGCGAACGACGATCCGAAGTATTCGTTCCCGACAACCCACAGTGGTTCCATTTCGCCCAATGCCCGACCCCTCACTAGTCTTTTCGATCCTATGTCGTACGGCTACATGCGGCGTGATCCCGAATACCCCATGACGGGGCCATTTTCGCAGTGTCTGTCCGGGGTAGGTTGGCAATCGTCGCGTCAATTGCGCCTGCCGCACCCCCTAAAACTTCAGTGTCCGGCTATGACAATTTGTCCGGTATGGCTCGTCAAGTGACAACTCTTGTCACGTGCCACGCCAGTTCGGACTTCTGCCACCTAGTTCGGACATGGGGCGTGCCGACCCAAATCTCTTCCGTTTCACTTTGAGTCTCCAGCCTGCAGTTTCTTTCGATGCCGGCACGGGAACCATCGATCCGTGTGGGTGTCTTTCGCGGACGTGCCGTCATTGGCTGTGGGCCGGATACGGCACGATGGGTGCATGGGGACGAATGGAACTTCGGTGATGACAGAAACGCAAAGGCCTGCGCGTCGGGGACAGCCCTTACCGGAGCGCACCCGGACAGCAGGCAGCTCCTTCCCGCGCATGGTGACTCGCTTTCGATGTCGGTGATGAGTTCTGAACGCATGTGGACACCGTGAGGAGAGCCACTCAGGCTCTTGGCGCCGGACGCTTTAACGCTAGACGCGGTGTCTTCCTCGCTTGTCCGAAGTAGCGTGGCAAGAATCGTGGATGGTTTCGACGTGACATCCGCGTAATTCCGAGTGTCCGGCTATGACAATTTGTCCGGTATGGCTCGTCAAGTGACAACTCTTGCCAGTTCCCTGCGATCACGCGGATCTAAGTCACTTCAGCCGTTGGTGCCGGTGCGGGCAGTTCGTCGTTTGCCCACGTTTTGCCCATTCAACGACCTGAATGACTGGTTCCCAGTCGTCGGTTGAGATTGCCCATATTACGATCCGACGACGCAAATGCGCGACCGTCCCGGCCACACTTCTGTCATCGAAACCTGGTCGCAGGTTCACGCGTTAAAACACGGAACCCCCGGTCGATTGACCGGGGGTTCCGTGTTTCTCACTCAGTACTGCTCATGCAGTGGGGGTCAGCGGCTGCTCAGAGCCGGTTCGTCGAACTGGTTGCTCGTGTTATTCACGCCGCCGGCCTTGAGGGCTGCGGCGCCGGCGAAGTACTCCTTGTGGTTGTCACCGAGGTCGGATCCAGACATGTTCTGGTGCTTGACCGTGGCAATTCCCTCACGAATTTCGCGACGCTGCACACCCTTGACG
The DNA here is from genome assembly GCF_004404055.1 of Cryobacterium ruanii. Taxonomy (GTDB): domain Bacteria; phylum Actinomycetota; class Actinomycetes; order Actinomycetales; family Microbacteriaceae; genus Cryobacterium; species Cryobacterium ruanii. Next base: position 158,681 of record NZ_SOHK01000014.1, on the reverse strand, counting down.
TAGGCGAGCATGCCCTGGTCAGCGAAGTACCCCTTGGCGAGGTCATCCGTTGAGAGTGCGGCCGTGTGATACGTCGGCAGGGTGATGAGGTGGTGGAAGATACCAGCCTCCTTCGAACTGTCGCGCTGGAAAGTACGGATGTTCTCATCGGCGTTCAAGGCCAGTTCGGTCTCGTCGTAGTCAATGCTCATGAGCTTTGCACGGTCGTAACCGGACACGTCCTTGCCCTCGGCCACGAGTGCGTCGTATGCCTGCTGACGGAAGTTCAAGGTCCAGTTGAACGACGGGCTGTTGTTGTAGACCAGCTTGGCATTCGGGACTGCCTTGCGAACCTCGTTCATCATGCCGGCGATCTGGCCGATGTGCGGCTTCTCGGTCTCGATCCAGAGCAGGTCGGCACCGTTTTGCAGCGACGTGATGCTGTCGAGCACGCAGCGCGCCTCGCCTGTTCCGGCGCGGAACTGGAACAGGTTGCTGGCCAGGCGCTTCGGGCGCAAGAGCTTGCCGCCCCGCTTGATGACGACGTCGCCGTTTCCGAGGTCGGCCTCGGTGATCTCGTCGACGTCGAGGAAGGAGTTGTACTGGTCGCCGAGGTCACCGGGCTGGTAGGTCACGGCCAGCTTTTGCGTGAGGCCGGCACCGAGCGAGTCGGTGCGTGAGACGATAATGCCGTTCTCGATACCGAGCTCGAGGAACGCGTAACGAACGGCGTTCAACTTGGCAATAAAGTCTTCGTGAGGAACGGTGACCTTGCCATCTTGGTGGCCACACTGCTTCTCGTCCGACACCTGGTTCTCGATCTGGATGGCGCAGGCGCCAGCCTCGATCATCTTCTTGGCGAGCAGGTAGGTGGCTTCGGGGTTACCGAAGCCCGCATCGATGTCGGCGATGATCGGCACAACATGGGTCTCAAAGTTGTCGATCTGCGTCTGGATCGCAGCTGCTCTGGCGTCGTCGCCAACGATGCGGGCGTTATCGAGACCGGTGAAGAGCAGGTCGAGTTCGCGGGCGTCGGCCTGACGGAGGAAGGTGTAGATCTCCTCGACGAGAGCAGGAACGGTCGTTTTCTCGTGCATGGACTGGTCGGGGAGCGGACCGAACTCGCTGCGCAGAGCGGCAACCATCCAGCCGGACAGGTAGAGGTAACGCTTGTTGGTCGTCTTGAGGTGCTTCTTGATCGAGATCATCTTCTGCTGGCCGATGAAACCGTGCCAGACGCCCAGCGACTGGGTGTACACAGAGGAGTCAGCGTCATACTCAACCATGTCTTTGCGCATGATGTCGGCCGTGAACTGCGCGATCTCGAGTCCGGTCTTGAACCGGTTCTGGGCGCGCATGCGGGCGACGGACTCGGGGTTGATGGCGTCCCAACTGCTTCCAACCTGCTGCTTGAGAGCTTCGATGTCCTCGATGTCTTTCTGGTAGACAGTCATGTTCATTCCTTCGACGTATGAGTTGGGCTGAGCCGGGACTACTGACTCAACGGGCCACTTTCGGCTGCTAACTCAAGATTGGCGCAAGAACAACCGGTCTTCTCAGGAATGTGAGCCAGAAGAAGTGCGTTTCTTCTGCATTTGAAAAGTTATTCGTCAGGAAGTGTGCTGTCCCGGCCATGAGCCGGGTAGGACGATCACCAGTCGGCACCGCGGGCACCGGTGGCAGGATTCCAGGCCTTCGGCGGTGTCGATGCCATCCGCAATCATCTCGGTGCCGCAGGCTGGACAGAGGGTGCCATCATCCGCCTCTGCGGCTGACATCATGCGAATGATTTCAGGCCGGCACCGCAGAGGGGCACCACGACCGATCCGGCCGTGAGCGAGCTCGCGGCCACCGCCCAGGTGGGACTGACGGAGTCGAAATCCTCGTCGACGGCGGCGCGCACCGCGGCGAAAGAGACTGCGGAGGTTGGCTCCACGAAGAGTCCTTCGTCGGCGAGTTCTCGCCGTGCGGCCGCGGTCTGCGTGTCGGTGACGCATACGATGGTGCCGCCGCTGGCGCGGACGGCTCGCAGAATCTGCTTCCCGCGTGGAGGAGCTGCGATGGCGATGCCCTCAGCGATCGTGGCGCCTGCGTCAACGAGCTCGGGGGCGTCGAGCCCCTGCGCCATGGCCTGTTCGAGCGGCGAACAAGCGGATGCCTGCACCGCGACGAGCCGCGGCATCCGCTCGGCGAGGCCAGCGGCGACCAGCTCACGGAAGGCGAGGTAACAGCCGAGCAGCATCGTGCCGTTGCCGACCGGAACCACCACGGTCTCGGGCAGAGTGCGCCCGCGCTGCTCCCAGATCTCATAGCCGTAGGTTTTGACGCCATGCAGAAAATAGGGGTGGTAGACGTGGCTCGCGTACAGCACACCGGGCCGTCCCGCCGCCTGCAGGGCCGCCGCGGCGGTATCCGCTCGAGAACCGGGCACCAATTCGACCGTCGCACCGTGCGCACGCATTTGCGCAAGCTTGCCGGGCGATGTGGATTCGGGAACGTACACCGTGCAGCCGATACCCGCCCGACCGAAGTAGGCGGCCATCGCCGTGCCGGCGTTTCCGCTGCTGTCGACCATGGCACTTCGAACGCCGAGCCGTGTGGCGAGGGTCGCGAGCACCACAGCGCCGCGGTCCTTGAACGAGAGCGTCGGCAGCAGAAAGTCTAGTTTCAGCTGCACGTGGGCGAACGACCGGGAGGGTATGAGTGGTGACAAGCCCTCCCCCAGTGTGATGGCGGGGTCGACCTCGATCGGCAAGGCTTCGGCATACCGCCAAAGGGAGGGAACGCGGCGCCGCAGAGCCGCGGCATCCACTTGAAAATCGAACTCGGCAACGTCAAGGACGCCGCCGCAGGCGCACCGCCAGGCCAGGCTCTCCACCGGGTAGGGCGTGGCGCATTCTGAGCAGACCAGATCGGGCAATGCTGTCATCGATTCAGCCTAGCTGCCGGTCGTGAACCGCCAGATGCTCGTGGAGACGGGGTTGCCGGCCAGGTCGCGCACGGCCGTGCTGCCGCCGGTGATCGTGACGGTGAAGTTAGTGGTGGCAGCGAGCGTGGCGCTCGGGTTCAGAATCCACTGGTTGGTCGTGCCGTTGCGGGAGACGAGGGCCGTGATCGCCGCGCCGGTTGCGGTGTTCTTCAGTTTGAAAGTGGATGCCGCTACCCCGGCCATTCCCTCGCTGAACGTCACCGAGACACTCGCGGTGCGACTCGCGCCTGTGGCCCCGCTACCCGGCGTGCGCGTGGTGATCGTGGGCGCCGGCCCGGTGGTGAAGCTCCACCCCGTCGACACCAGCGGGCTGCCCGACAGATCACGAATACCCGTGACTCCCCCGGTGAGGCTCACGCTGTACTTGGTGTCGGCAGCGAGGCTCGCGCTCGGGTTGATGGTGGCGACCCGCGTCGTCGTGTTGTAGCTGACCGCAGACGACAGCACCGTACCGCCCGGATTCTTTATTCGCATCGTGGTCGTCGAGACGCCCTGCACGGCTTCGCTGAACGTGGCCGTCGCGTTGGCGGTCTGCGCGACGCGGGTGGCCTGGCTCACCGGCGACTTCCCCGTGACCGTTGGCGGGGTGGCTGCGGAGACGACCGGCGTCAGGAACCCGCTATTGGCGGTGTTCCAGTGGGTGGCGAGGTAGTTCGACGCGGGCGGCGTGCCGGGATAGTAGTAATCCTCGTCGTGACAGTCGATGGCGGTGTCCGCGCCCGGGCAGGTGAAGGTGAGCGTGCCGCCGAGCGCAAAATACAACCCGCCGTCGTCGTAACACATGAGGTCGGCTTCGTCGTAGCAGTGCCCACCCTTGCTCGAGTGCGGCGCCGAATCCTGCACGGCCCCAATGTTGTGGCCGATTTCGTGCGCCATCACGGGCATGTCCAGATAGGCCGACATGGAGTAGCGCGGCCGCGAGTCATTGTTGGCGTTCGCGGCGGCACTCGGCTGATCATCGATCGATAGCTCGCCCTGGCCGCCGAAGGGGTAGGAATCCTGCACCTGATCGATGTAGGCGATGTAGAGACGCTCATTGGCGATGAAGTCGACCGGTCCCAGACCGAACGCGATCTGGTTCTGCAGGCTCGCAACATAGTCATCGAAGGTGAAGCTGGCGTCGCTTCCGACCGGTAACAGCGTCACATTGCGCACCGTCACATCCACACCATTCGTGCACAGAAAGCGATAATTCTGACTGGTTGCGGCATCCGCTGCCTCGAGGTTGTTATTGACCTGCCGCATCATGTCGCGCAGCGGGGCCACCATCGCGCTGAACCGGTTGGTGCGATCCTGTGGAACGCCGTAGATCACCTCGATGCGCTTACCGCTCACACCATCGGCGTTGCACAGCGCGGTCAGTTCCGAGGCCGGTGCAGCGGCCACGCCCTGTTCCTGCACAGCGGATGTCTGCTTCAGCCTGGCCCCACCGCCGAATGCATCGACCGGGTCGGGTCCGTGGCTGCACAAGCTGGTTCTGGCGACCGTGATCTTCAACCGCGCGCAGATCTTGGCCAGGTCGGGCGCCGTCTGCACGACGGCCTGGGTTGAGACGGGCACGGTCGCGGCGTCGGCGACGTTGCTCGGCAGCAGTGCGAACGAAACGATCACCATGGCGCCCAAGGTGAACACGGCGAGGGTACGACGAACAACGCGGAACGGCCTCAGAGCGCGAACGAGTGTCATCTTTCGTGTCCTTCCAGTGCTGGCCACGACGTGGTGATTACAGTAATGCGGTTCTTCCGGGCCGACAAGGGCCATTGAAACCACCAAGTAGCAAAATCATTGGCAAACCATGACCGCGCGGCAGGCAGCGTCGATATTGTGTGTGCATGCTCGTCGAACATCGCGGAAACCGTCCGACCGTGCATGAGTCCGCTGATATCGCGCCCACCGCCGTTGTGAGTGGCGAGGTGACGGTTGGGGGCCGGGGCGCGCATCCTGCACGGCGCCGTCGTGGCCGCCGAAGACGGCCCGGTCGTGTTGGGCGACAATGTGGTTGTGATGGAGAACGCCGTCATTCGGGGCAGTGCGGGGCATCCGTCTCTCGAGGGCAACTCGGTCATGATCGGGCCGCACGCGCACGTGAACGGATCGACCATTGGAGCGGATGCCTTCATCGCGACTGGCGCTGCGCTGTTTCCCGGTTCGGTGGTCGGCAAACGCTCAGAGGTGCGCATCAACGCTGTCGTGCAGATCAAGAGTCGGCTGCACGACGGGGCGGTCGTGCCGATCGGCTGGGTGGCCGTTGGCGACCCGGCGCAGATTCTGTCGCCGAACCGTCACGATGAGATCTGGGCCATACAACGGGGACTGAACTTCATGAGCCCGTGTATGGCGTGAGCCGGGACGAGTCGATGCGCGAGGTCATGTCGCAGCAATCCGACTACTACAGCGCCCACCTGACGGACCGGGTTATCGACCCCGACACCGACTGAACGGATGCCGACCGCCCCATAGGGTGGAAGCCATGATGATTCACCGTTACTGGCGCATCGCGGTGTTCGCACCGATCGTGGGGTTTCTCCTCGCGGCCGGCGTGGCCGTCGTGATGACGGATGCCGGCAGCGGCGAGACCGAATTCCGGTTTTGGTTCGTGGTGCTCTCCATGGCGAACTATGGCGTGATCGGCCTCGTCATTGGGGCGGCCGCTATGTTTGGCGGCCTCGCCACCGTGGCGATGTTCGATCGACACCTCACGAAATCGCGGCGCGTTCGCATCTTTCTCGCCGCATTCGGCGCGGTCGTCGGTGTGCTGCTGCTGTCCGTCGGGGTCGCCGTCGCTCTGACCATGATGGACGATGCCGCGTATGCGGGAATCACCATTGCCTTTGGTTTGGTCTTCGGCCTGGCAGCCAGCGTCGTTGCGGCCGTCATGGTGCTCTACGCAGATCGGCATCGCCGCTAGGCGGCAGCGAATCGCTTCTGCGCGCGCGCCTTGGCTTTGTCGGCTTCGACCTCTCGATTCTTCGGCGGCGCCGTGCTCACGAGGTCTTCGAGTAGGTGCCTGGAGATGTGGGCGATCTCGTGTACCGCACGCTCAAACGCCTCCTCATTGGCCTTCGACGGATGCGTCGATCCGCTGATCTTGCGCACGTATTGCAGCGCGGCCGCGTGCACCTCGTCGTCGGTCGCGGCGGGCTCGAAGTTATGCAGCACATGAATGTTTCGACACATGGTCTCAGGGTAATCACCGTTCGCGCACCCTTCAAGGCCCGGGGGAAGCGGGTCCCTGCTCGGCTTCGACAGGAGACGCCCTTCGCTCGCACCCGACCTCGTCGGCATCACTTCACGGCTGCATGGTCATCGGCTCGCTGCAACCTCGAGCGGATAACCTCAATGATCGGGAAAGTCTGTAATCGAGGGAGATACGCATGACGACCAGCACCATCCACAGCGCACGCCCCGTTCGCGCCGCCCGCGGCACCGAACTCACCGCGAAGACCTGGCAGACCGAGGGCCCGTTGCGCATGCTCATGAACAACCTCGACCCCGAGGTCGCCGAACGCCCCGACGACCTCGTCGTCTACGGCGGGACAGGCAAGGCCGCGCGCAACTGGGAGTGCTACGACGCGATCGTGCGAACCCTCGAAACTCTCGAAAAAGACGAAACCCTTCTCGTGCAGTCGGGCAAACCGGTCGGCGTCTTTCGCACCCACGAGTGGGCGCCGCGCGTGCTCATTGCCAATTCCAACCTCGTCGGCGACTGGGCTACCTGGCCCGAGTTTCGCCGCCTCGAGCACCTTGGACTCACCATGTACGGGCAGATGACTGCCGGATCGTGGATCTATATCGGCACCCAGGGCATTCTGCAGGGCACCTACGAAACCTTCGGCGCCGTCGCCGCAAAGCGGTTCGGTGGCACCCTGGCCGGCACTCTGACCCTGACCGGCGGTGCTGGCGGCATGGGCGGTGCGCAGCCGCTCGCCGTCACGATGAACGACGGCGTGGTACTCATCGTCGACGTCGACCCGGCCCGCCTTCAACGCCGGGTCGACCACGGTTACCTCGACGAGATGACCGACGACATCGACGACGCCATCGCGCGGGTGCTCGCGGCCAAGGCCGAACGCCGCGCCCTGTCGGTGGGCCTGGTCGGCAATGCCGCGACGGTGTTCGCCGAGTTACTTGCCCGCAAGGTGCCGATCGACATCGTGACCGACCAGACCAGCGCCCACGATCCTCTGTCTTACCTGCCGGAGGGAGTCACCGTCGACGATTGGCACACCTACGCGGCCGCGAACCCGGAAGAGTTCACCGTGCGCGCCCGGGCCGCGATGGCCAAGCAGGTGCAAGCCATGGTGGAATTCCAGGACGCCGGCACCGAGGTCTTCGACTACGGCAATTCCATTCGCGCCGAGGCAAAACTCGGCGGCTACGCGCGGGCCTTTGAATTTCCCGGATTTGTGCCCGCTTACATTCGACCGCTCTTCGCCGAGGGCAAGGGCCCGTTCCGCTGGGTCGCCCTGTCCGGCGACCCAGCCGACATCCTGGCCACCGACAAGGCCATTCTCGAACTGTTTCCAAACGATGCGGGGCTGCACCGCTGGATCACCAAGGCCGAAGAGAAGGTGCAGTTCGAAGGATTGCCGGCCCGCATCTGCTGGCTCGGCTACAAGGAACGCCACCTTGCAGGGCTGAAGTTCAACGAAATGGTCGCCTCCGGCGAGCTCAGCGCGCCCATCGTGATCGGCCGTGACCACCTCGACTCCGGCTCAGTCGCCTCGCCCTATCGCGAGACCGAGGATATGAAGGACGGCTCAGACGCGATCGCTGACTGGCCACTCCTGAACGCCCTGCTGAACACCGCCTCGGGTGCGACCTGGGTGTCGATTCACCACGGTGGCGGGGTGGGAATCGGCCGCAGCATCCATGCCGGGCAGGTCATTGTCGCTGACGGCACCGCGCTGGCCGCCGAGAAGATCGAGCGTGTACTGACCAACGACCCTGGTTCCGGCGTCATGCGTCACGTCGATGCGGGCTACGAACGGGCCGAGGACGTGGCCCGCGAACGCGGCCTGCGCGTGCCGATGTGGGAAAACTGAGATGTGGGAAGACTGAGGTGTCGACCAGTTTCTGGTGCGAGTCCTTGCTGATCGACGGGGTCGCCGTCGCGGGGGTGCGGCTCGAAGTCGACTCGGCCGGTCGCATCACGCGCGTTCAGGTTGGGTCTGCGCAGGCAGCGGACATCCGCTTGGGAACGGTTGTGCCGGGGTTCGGCAATGCCCACTCGCACGCATTTCATCGGGCCTTGCGGGGCCAGACCCACGAAGATGACGGTGATTTCTGGCTGTGGCGCGAACGGATGTACCGGGTCGCCGCCCAGCTCGACCCGTCGAACTATCAGGCGCTGGCTACCGCGGTGTTCGCAGAGATGCTCGTCTGCGGGTACACGGCCGTCGGCGAATTCCACTACGTGCATCACCACGCGGATGGCGTACCGTATGAGCCAGCGCACGCTATGGAACTGGCGCTTGCGGCGGCGGCGCGGGCCGTAGGCATCCGTTTGGTGCTGCTCGACACGATCTATTTGAAGGGCGGCATCGGTCGGGAGCTGGCGACAGAGCAACGCGCGTTCGGCGACGGGACTGCCACCGCGTGGCTGACCCGCTGGCAATCCCTGCGCGCGCAGCTCGAGGGCGACGACCTGGTGACTCTCGGGGCTGCCCTGCATTCGGTGCGCGCCGTCCCTCCCGACGCGATGCGGGAAGTGCTCGACGGGCTGCCTCGAGAGGTTGCCCTGCACGTCCATCTCTCGGAGCAGCCGCAGGAAAACACGGACTGCCTGGCGGCCTACGGTCTGACCCCGACCGGCCTGCTCGAGTCGCTCGGGGCGCTCACGGCGCGCCTGAGCGTCGTGCACGCAACGCACCTCAGCGACACCGACCGAGCCCGGCTCGGTGACGCCGGGGTGACCGTGGTGATGTGCCCGACCACCGAGGCCGACCTCGGCGACGGCATCGGCCCGGCGCTCGCCCTTGCCACGGCGGGCTCGCCGATTGCGCTCGGCTCCGATCAGAACGCGGTCATCGACCCATTCCTGGAAATGCGCGGTCTCGAGATGGCAGAACGGCTCGCCTCGCAGCAACGCGGACGCTTCTCCCCCGCCGCACTCCTGGCAGCCGCGTCGACCGCCGGCTATGCCGCCCTCGCACTCGGACGCCACCGGCTGCAACCGGGCGACCCGTGCGATCTCGTCGAAATCAGCACGACCGGGGTGCGCACCATCGGGTCTCTCCTCGGGCAGCTGCCCCTGACCGCGACGGCTGCCGATGTTCTGCGCGTTTTCGTGGGCGGGCGCCTGGTGGCTGAGTGTGGCCAGCTGGTCGGCGGCGAACGGCCGGCGATGATGATGGCCGACGCACTCGTTAGGCTCGGCAGATGACCGCGACCCAATTCACCAGCACCGAGCTGGTGACTGGCATCGGTGAGCTGACCACCCACGACGATTCGGGCGAACGGATGCACAACGCGGCCCTTATCATCGGCGGCGGTCGCATCCTCTGGATCGGTGCCGCTGCGAAGGCTCCCGCAGCCGATCGCCGAACGGACGTCGACGGTCGCGCCGTTCTGCCCGGCTGGGTCGACACGCACACGCATCTCGTGTTCGGCGGGGACCGTTCGGCGGAGTTTGAAGCCCGCATGGCCGGCCAGCCCTACGCCGCCGCCGGCATCAACACGACCGTCGACGCCACGCGGGCCGCGACCGAGGAACAGCTCGTTGCCACGGCAGGGCATCTGCGCCGCGAGGCCGAAGCGCAGGGCACCACCTTTCTCGAAACGAAGACCGGATACGGGCTCGATGTCGCGAGTGAAGCGCGATCGGCGCGCGCTGCCGCCCGGGTGGCCGATGTCGTGACCTTTCTCGGCGCCCACATCGTGCCCGCCGGGCTCGACCGCCGCGACTACCTCGACCTCGTGACCGGGCCGATGCTCACTGCCGTGCGGCCCTATGTTCAGTTCATCGACGCGTTCTGCGAACAGGGCGCGTTCGACGTGGAGCAAACCCGCGAGGTGCTGTTGGCCGGGAGGTCCAGCGGACTGGGCTTGCGCGTACACGGCAATCAGCTCGGTTTCAGCGGTGGCGTGCAACTCGCGGCCGAGCTGGGCGCCGCGAGCGTCGACCACTGCAACTATCTAGAGCCGGTCGACATCGACGCGCTGGCCGCCGGAACGACGGTCGCCACCCTGCTGCCGGCCTGCGACCTGTCGACCCGGCAGCCGTTTGCGCCGGCCCGGCGGTTGCTCGATGCCGGAGTGACCATCGCCCTCGCCACCAACTGCAACCCGGGAACCTCGTACACCACATCGATGCCGTTTTGCGTGGCGACCGCCGTGCTGCAAATGGGCCTGACCGTGAGCGAGGCCGTCTGGGCGGCCACGCGCGGTGCGGCCCGATCGCTCGACCGCGACCAGGGAGCGGATGCCGTCGGCTCCCTGCAGGTCGGCGGCCGCGCCGACCTCCAGGTTCTGAATGCTCCGTCGATTTCACACCTGGCCTACCGCCCCGGGGTTCCCCTCACCGGCGCCGTCTGGCGGCATGGGCTACGCCTTGGTTCCTGAGGACGACATCCCTCGCGCGGCCGCGCGCAAACTACGCTGGGGGAATGACCTCTGGCCCGATCACACCTCCCCTCGTCGCTCCCCTCGCCGCGAAAAGGCCCCACCGCCGTGAGCACCACAACGATGTCTACATCGATGACTATGAGTGGCTGCGCGACAAGGACAACCCCGAGGTCATCGCCCATCTCGAGGCGGAAAACAGCTACACGGAAGCCCGCACCGCCGACCAGGAGAACCTGCGGCAGCAGATCTTCACTGAAATCAAGAACCGCACCCAGGAAACCGACCTGAGCGTTCCGGTGCGTCGCGGTGCCTTCTGGTACTACACCCGCACCGTCGAGGGCCAGGAATACGGCATCCACTGTCGCGCACCCATCAGCGGCCAGGACGACTGGACCGCGCCCATTCTCGACGGTGCCAACCAGAGTGTGCCCGGCGAGCAGATCCTGCTAGACGACAACGTCGAAGCCGCCGATCACGAGTTCTTTTCGCTCGGCAGCTTCGACCTGAGCGAAGACGGCACCCAGCTGCTCTACGCCGTCGACGTCGAGGGTGACGAACGCTACACGATCCGCGTGCGCACCATCGAGACCGGTGAGGATTTGCCAGACGCCATCCCGAACACGAGCGCCGGCGCCCTGTTCGACCCGAGCGGTCGCTACTTTTTCTATACGACCGTCGACGACGCCTGGCGTCCAGACACCGTCTGGCGGCACGAGATCGGCACGGCACGAGACGCCGATACCAGCATCTTCCACGAACCCGACGAAAGGTTTTGGGTGGGCATCGGCATCACGCGCAGCCGAAGGTTCCTCATGATCGAGGCCGGTTCGAGCGTCACCACCGAATCCTGGGTGCTCGACGCGAGCGACCCCACCGGCGACTTCACCGTGGTCTGGCCGCGCCAGGACAACGTGGAATACGACGTCGAGCACGCCATCATCGACGGTGAAGACCGCCTGCTGATCGTGCACAACGGTGGCACCGCCGTCAACTTCGAACTGGTCAGCGTCAGCGCAAACGCCCCGCAAGGCGCCAAGCGGATGCTGCTGCCGCACGACCCACAAATCCGCCTCGAAAGCGTCGATGCCTTCGCCGACTTTCTCGTCGTTGAGTATCGCCGGGACGGTCTGACCCGGCTCGCCATCGACCGTCACGACGCGAGCGGCCTAACCGAACTCGATTTCGACGAGCCCCTGTTCGCCGTCGGATCGGCAGGCAACCCGGAGTGGACGCAACCGACCCTTCGATTCGGCTTCACGAGTTTCGTCACCCCGTCCACCGTCTACGACCTCCTCGTGGCTACCGGTGAGCGACGCCTACTCAAGCAGCAACCGGTGCTCGGCGGCTACGACCCCGCCCTCTACGAGCAACGCCGCGAATGGGCGACCGCCGCCGACGGCACCCGCGTGCCGATCTCTCTGGTCTACCGCCGCGACCTCGTCACGCCAGGCACCCCGGCGCCTACCCTGCTCTACGGCTACGGCTCCTACGAGCACAGCATCGATCCCGGGTTTGGCATCGCCCGGCTCAGCCTGCTCGACCGCGGCATGATCTTCGCCATCGCGCACGTGCGCGGTGGCGGCGAACTCGGCCGCACCTGGTACGAAAACGGCAAGACCACCACGAAGATCAACACCTTCACCGACTTTGTGAGCTGCGCTACACACCTCATCGATGAGGGCTTCACCACCCCCGCCCAGCTCGTCGCCGAGGGCGGCAGCGCCGGCGGACTACTCATGGGCGTCGTCGCCAACCTCGCTCCCGAGTTGTTCTCCGGCATCCTCGCCGAGGTTCCGTTCGTCGATGCCCTCACCTCGATTCTCGACCCCTCACTGCCGTTGACCGTCATCGAGTGGGACGAATGGGGCGACCCCCTGCACGACGCCGAGGTGTACGCCTATATGAAGTCGTACTCCCCCGTCGAGAACGTGCGCGCCGTCGACTATCCGTCGATCCTGGCCGTGACCAGTCTGAATGATACCCGCGTGCTCTACGTCGAGCCGGCAAAATGGGTGGCCAGGCTGCGCGAAGTGCAGGCGGATGCCCTGCTCAAGACCGAAATGTCAGCCGGCCACGGCGGCGTCTCCGGTCGGTACAGCGCCTGGCATGAACGCGCGTTCAACTACTCCTGGGTACTCGACGCCGCCGGCCTCAACGTGCCAGAGAGCGACAGCTAGGGCAATGTCGGATTCTGCGGGTACGCCCGCGTGGAAGCGGCTGGTGCTGCCGCCCGATCAGCAGGCATCCGCTCTGCCACGGATCGGCAATTTCGGGCAGCCGCGTGCCCTGCCCGCCGGACCCAAAGTGCCGATGGGGCTGCAATTCGAGCTGCGCGAGCAGACTCCGCGCACGGACGACCGCTGGCGGGGACCGACCGCCAAAGCGGTGAAGGCGTTCGAACCAGGTCACGGCGAATACCGGCTCGGCGTGCGGCCGGTCATCCACAATGCCCAGGGCAACTGGGTGCGCAGCAACATCACCTGGAGTCACCTCACGTTTCAGCTGAACCGATTCAACCTTGACCCCGAGCATCATCGGTGGATCTCCCAGTTCGCGGCACTCTACAAGGCCGTGCGCGAGGTATACACGAGCCAGGAAACCGACTGGATCTACCTCGACAACTTCACCAGCCCGCTGCTCTGGCCGCTGCTGCGCGAGGCGGAACAGCTGGGCATCGGCTTCGTCGGCAGCAGGAAGGATGTCGTCGTGCGGGTCGGGTCGCTCGCCGAGATCAGCCTCGACGTCTCCCAATCGAATGCCGGCCCGCTGCTATTGCAGGCCCGCCTGCACATCGACGGGGTAAACCACCCGCTCGAAGCCTCCGGAGTCGTCGCGGGCCATGGGGTGTACGGCGTGCGCTTTGGCGCCCCGACGGTGTTCACCCTTGCGCCGACCGCCGACCCGCTCAGCGGCGAGCAGCGTCACCTGATCGGGCAGCTCGATGCCGTAACGGTTCCCGCCGCCGACGCGGCCGAGTTTCTCGGCACGGTCTACCCGGTCTTGCAGCGCAGGGTCGCCGTCACCAGCTCGGATTCATCGGTGCGTTTTCCCGAGGTGCTCCCCGACAATTTCGAGCGCACCGAAACTCCCCACCTCGTGATCACGACGGTGGAAACGGACCAACGCGACTGGTTCGATCTCGGCGTGATCGTCACGGTCGGAACCATCACCGTGCCGTTCGGCCCGCTGTTCAAGGCGCTCGCGAAGGGCCAGACCCGCCTGAAACTGGTCGACAACAGCTATCTCTCGCTGCAGCAGCCCGAGTTCGAGCAGCTGCACGACCTCATCAATGAGGCCCGAGCGCTGCCGGAATGGGAGACCGGTCTGCGCATCAGCCGCTACCAGGCCAGCCTGTGGAGCGATTTTACGGATCTCGCCGACGAGACCGTGCCGGCACTGTCGTGGCGGGCGGCGGCCGCCGGACTGCAGGGTCTGGCCGGGATCGAGCCGACCCCGCTTCCGGCCGGAGTGCACGCGACCCTACGCCCATACCAACAAGAGGGGTTCGCCTGGCTCGCGTTTCTCTGGAAACACCAGCTCGGCGGGGTACTCGCCGACGATATGGGTCTCGGCAAGACGCTGCAGACCCTCGCGCTGCTGGTGCACGCGACCGGCTCGAGGCCGAGGTCGCCGCACCCTGGACCATTTCTGGTCGTGGCGCCGACATCCGTTGTGGCGAACTGGCGCAATGAGGCGACCCGGTTCACGCCCGGGCTGCGGGTGCGGACCCTCACGGCGACCGAGGCCAAAAGCCGCACTCGTATAGCGGATGCCGCCACCGACGTCGACGTGCTCGTCACGTCCTACGCATTGTTCCGTCTCGACTTCGACGCCTACCAGTCGTTGACCTGGGCCGGCCTCATCCTGGACGAGGCCCAGTTCGTGAAGAACCGCACGAGCCGGGCCTACGCCTGCGCGAAAGAGTTGAGCACGCCGTTCAAGCTGGCGATAACGGGCACGCCGCTCGAGAACAACCTGATGGACCTGTGGTCGCTGTTCAGCGTCGTTGCGCCCGGGCTGTTCGCATCGTCGCGTAAGTTTCTGGAGGACTATGTGCGGCCGGTGACCCGCGGTGAAAACCCGGAGCGGCTCGCGAAGCTGCGCCGGCGCATCCGCCCGCTGATGCTACGCCGCACCAAGGAGGTCGTCGCTCGCGACCTGCCACCGAAGCAGGAGCAGGAACTGCGGATCGCGCTGAACCCGGCACACCAGAAACTCTACGACACGTTCCTGCAGCGCGAACGGCAGAAGCTGTACGGGCTGATCGAGGAGCTCGATAAGAACCGGTTCATCATTTTTCGCTCGCTCACCCTGCTGCGGTTGCTGAGCCTCGACGCCTCCCTGGTCGACAAAAAGTACGCGGGCGTGCGCTCGAGCAAGCTCGACGCCCTGTTCGAGCAGCTCGACGACGTCATCGCCGAGGGCCACAAGGCGCTCATCTTCAGCCAGTTCACCTCGTTCCTAAAGCTCGCCGCCGCCCGGCTCGACGCCCTAGGCGTTCCATATTGCTACCTCGACGGGTCGACCCTGCGGCGGAGCGAGGTGATCGACCGGTTCAAGAGCGGAGCGGCGCCGGTGTTCCTGATCAGCCTCAAGGCCGGTGGCTTCGGTCTCAACCTCACCGAAGCCGATTACGTCTTTCTGCTCGACCCATGGTGGAATCCGGCCACGGAGGCGCAGGCCGTCGACCGCACCCACCGCATCGGCCAGACCCACAACGTGATGGTCTACCGGCTGGTCGCCAGCGGAACCATCGAGGAGAAAGTCATGGCGCTCAAAGCTCAGAAGGCGCAGATGTTCGCCGCGGTGCTCGACGACGATGCCCTGTTCAGCACCGCGCTCACCGCCGACGACATCCGCGGCCTGCTCGAGCCGTGAGTTAGACGGCGCTCGAGGCCGCCCACAGGTTGATGCCGTTGTCGACGGCGTGCACGTCGATAGCGGTCAGCTCCTCGGCGGTGAAATCGAGGTTCTGCAGCGCTCCCACATTGGTTTCGAGCTGTTCCACCGATGATGCACCGATCAGGGCGCTCGTCACCTCAGCGTTACGCAACACCCAGGCCAGTGCCAACTGGGCCAGGGACTGACCGCGCGCGGAGGCAATCTCGGTCAATGCCCGGATGTGCGTCAGCGCTTCGGCGTTCACCATTGATTTGTTCGCTGAGCCGTCGCGGGCGACCCGGGAGTCTGCGGGGATGCCACCGAGATAACGGTCGGTGAGCAAACCCTGCGCCAGCGGCGAGAAGGCGATGCAGCCCGCACCCACGTCTTCGAGGGTGTCGAGAAGGTCGTCTTCGACCCAGCGGTTGAACATCGAATAGGAGGGCTGGTGAATCAGCAGCGGGGTGCCGAGGTCGGCCAGAATCGCCGCGGCTTCTCGGGTGCGTTCGGGCGAATACGAGGAGATGCCGGCGTAGAGGGCCCGGCCGCTCATGACCGCGGTGTGCAGGGCTCCCATGGTTTCTTCGAGTGGAGTGTCGGGGTCGGCGCGGTGGGAGTAGAAGATGTCGACGTAGTCGACTCCCATGCGGGAGAGGGACTGGTCGAGGCTCGACAGCAGGTACTTGCGGCCGCCGAAGTTGCCGTACGGGCCCGGCCACATGTCGTAGCCGGCCTTGGTCGAGAGCACGAGTTCATCGCGGTGGGCGCTGAAGTCTTCGCGGTAGATCTGGCCGAAGTTCGTTTCGGCGCTCCCGGCGGGGGGTCCGTAATTGTTGGCCAGGTCGAAATGGGTGATGCCCAGGTCGAAGGCTCGGTGCAGAATGGCTCGCTGGGTTGCGAGCGGCTTGTCATCACCGAAGTTCTGCCAGAGACCGAGCGAAATAGCGGGTAGTTTGAGGCCGCTGCGCCCAGCGCGCCGATACGGCATGGACTCGTAGCGTGATTCATTCGGGAGAAAAGTCATGTGCTCATGATCCCATTCTTCTGCTGCACATTCGTCTGTTCCACATCGACGTGGTCGCGCAGGTGCTTAGCGTGGGTCAGGACTTGGACTCCACCACGGAGCGCTTGCGCGGTTTGCGGTTCTCCGCGCTGACCATCCAGGAGTACTGCTCGAGTTTTTCGATGAAGGCGTGCAGGATGTCGGCGCTCGTGGGGTCTTCCTCGTCGACCTCATCGTGCACCTTGCGTATGGTGTCGACCGTCGCATCGAGCCGTTCGGTGATGAGAGTGACCGTCTCGGCAGTGTCGACCTCGCCGTCGGGGAACTTCGGCAGGTGCGTGGTTTTGGTGACCGTCTCACTGCGGCCGTCGGGCATGGCGTCGAGGGCGCGCATCCTCTCGGCGACTTCGTCGGAGAATTCCCGGGCATCGAGAATAATCTCGTCGAGTTGCAGGTGCAGGTCGCGAAAATTCTTGCCGACGACGCTCCAGTGCGCCTGCTTGCCCTGAATATGCAGCTCGATCAGGTCAACGAGAACCGACTGCAGGTTGTCACTGAGTGTTTGGGAGGCGCGCATGGTGTCCTTTCAATGGAGAGAATTTGCCGAGACCATATCACCGCAGACTGAACTGGGCCACAATGCCATCATCCCAGCCGAGGGCCGCAGACCCGACGTGCGGCCCTCGGCACCCGGGCCGCTACCGGGGTTCCGGGGTTCGTAACGGTCACTCAGGCTTCTTTCGGCGGGCGCGGCCTGCTGTACTTCTTGTGCGCGGTCTGCGGGGCGGTGCCGAGGATGCGCGCGATGTCGGCCCAGGAACAGCCGCCGTCGCGCATCGCGTTGACCGCCGCCGTGACACGGAGGTTGACCTCCACCCGGTCGCGCACGGCCCGTTCTAGCTCCCGTTCGAGAGCCCGGTACGGTCGAACGATGTGCGCGGCGGGTTCGTCGGCCGGCGGGAACACCGCCTCGGTTTCATCGTTCTGGTCATGACTGTTAGGAGCGACACTGGTCATCGGCAACCTTTCCACTGATGCAACGTAGGCCGCGCGCCATGCACCGTCAACCACTTGACACAAACACGATGACGCCTGCACTGTCGGTGTCGTAGGTATCCGTTCGAACGTGCGTGCGCTGTGGCAGACTCGTTGGCATGACATTCGAAAGGCCTGCCGGAACGGTGATTTCCGTCAGCCGCGACGACGCGCACCGGTTCAGTAAGCCGGTGGTGGGGAGCATCCGTCTATTGGCCGGAATCGGCGTGGAGGGCGACTCGCACGCCGGCGCCACGGTGCAGCACCTCTACGAGAAGAAGCGTAATCCCTTGGCACGCAACCTCTGCCAGGTGCATTTCATGGCCGCCGAGCTGTTCGATGATCTCGCGCCCACCGGCTACATCGTGGCGCCGGGAGAACTCGGCGAGAACGTAACGACGGCCGGGATCGACCTGATGACCCTGCCGCTTGGCACCCGGCTGCACCTCGGTGCTGAAGCCGTGGTCTCGATCACCGGCATGCGCAGCCCGTGCTCACTCATCAACGGGTACCAGAAAGGCCTGATGAAGCAGCTCGTCAAAACGGATGCCGCCGGTACCGTTCAGCGCCGCGGCGGCATCATGGGCATTGTGGTGACCGGTGGCGTCGTGAACCCGGGCGACGGCATCCGGGTGGAACTGCCGGTCGGCGAGCAGCTGCCGCTCGGCGTCGTCTAGCCGCGCCCAGCGCCACCTGAGGAAACCGGACCCATGATCGATCATGGGCCCACCTCAGGACCCTGGGCCCCGTTTCCAAACTGGACCCAGGGACGAGGCCCGGGGCCCGTCAAGAAAAAAGGAGGCGGTTCTCGTTACTGTGGGTCAGCGGAGGTGTGGAACCACGGTGGGTAGACCGCGACCTTGGGCTTGAACGCGCTGGCCTTCAGGATGCCGCGCACGGTCTCGCGCACGTTGTCGTTGCAGACACCGACGAGCGTGATCAGTTCCATCGGCACGGCGTCGGGAACGAGCAACTCGGCGTCGAGGATCATCGCGCCATCGGCCTCGGCACGCAGGGTCTGCAGCATGCGTTCGGCGGTGGCCGGCGTGGCACCGAACCGGGTGAGCGATCCGGCGGCGTCCCCGTTGGTGACAGCGACGGTGCCGGCAGCGCGGGGGGTCTCATCGGCGGGGGCGTCAGCATCCGCCGCCGTTTCAGGCGCGGCAGCTTCAGGCGCCGCAGCTTCAGGCGCGGCAGCGAGAGCAGCGAGTCCGTCGTTGATCTTCTTCACCGTGCTCACCAGCATTACGAAGTCGAATGCCTCGGAGCCGTGGGCGTCGAGAGCGAGGCGCGGATCTGCTTGCTCGGCGCGAATGCTTTCCCAGACGGTCGCGTTCGGGGAGAGAAAAAATGGAACGTACTCGGCAACGCTGCGGTCGTCGCCGGCGACGCGCGCTTCCCGGCGCTGGTTTCGAGTGGCCGCGGCCGAGATGTCCACGGCGGGGCGCACGGTGAGGGCTTCGTTGGCGAGCAGGCGACCGTCACGAAGGATAGCCGCAAGGTTGCTGATGTGGGTGAGGTGATAAATGCGCTGCTCGTCGACGTTGTCAGCGGGGGCCATGTCAGTACGCACCGGGCGAGGAGCGCCTGCGACGCGAACCGGGCGAGCGGTGCGCGCGACCGACGTGGCAGCGGTCGGCAGCGGGTCGCGCAGCGAGGACAGCTTCGGGGCCCGGGTCTTCTTCACCGGCGTAGCCGGCTCAGTGACAACTTTGGGATAGCACAGGGCGCACAATTGGCCCTCGAGTCCGTGGATGCATTCGTCGTCCAAGAGGGAAAGCCTTTCGTTACGCGGCTCGCGCCACCCGGAAAAGCCGAACGTGCATACCGCCTGTTAACGTTACGTTCATTTGGGTGGTGGCGGTGACCGTTCTCAGCTTTTCGACAACTCCACGTGAACAATCAGTCTGGCGAGGAACTCCGCGGCTAGATGGTGAAGTCGGCGCCCTCGACCGAGACCGATGCGGACCCGGCGAGGTGGTGGGCGGCATCCGTTTGCATCGTCTGTTCGTCGGGGTAGGTGGCCGTCACGAGAATGGGCATGTGATCGGACGTGCCCTGCGGAAGGGTCTCGACATTGGTGATTGCCAGCCCCATCGAGGTCGCGAGGTCGAAGTGCCCGCGAAAGAATTTGTAGCGGGTGTAGGTGCGTGTGTCGCTGAGCGTGAGGTCGTATCCGGACTGGTTCACCTTGTTGCCGAGCTTGCCCTGAAAGATCGGGTAGTTGTAGTCGCCGACCATGAGGGTTGGCAGGCCCGGGCCGAGCAGGCTCAACTCCTCGTGGGCTGTGCGGATTTGATTGCGGCGCAGGGAATTGAGGGCGGTCAGCGGCGCGGCGTGAAAGGAAGCGACGACGAACTCCCGATGGGCGTCGTTGTCGATCAGGCGGGTGGCGATCAGGCGCTCATGCGCTGGAGCCGCGAGGTGATCGTGCAACGACTTCTTGAGCGCAAAGGCCTGCGTCTTGACCGCCGTGTAGTGGTCCCGGTTGTAGTAGATGGCGAGGCCGAGCCTGTTGCGCCGGGTGGCATCGGCCAGGTGCAGGTTGCCCACTTCGGCCGGCAGATCAATCGTGTTGCATTCCTGCAAGCAGAGAATGTTGGGACTGTAACGCTCGCTCAGCGCGACGAGTTCGCCGCTGGCACGATTCTTGCGGAGGTTGTAACTAATGACCCTCATGGCACCCGTCTCAGACTTGATGGCTAGGCGTCCAGCCTACGACTGTCACGCGGGTCGAAATTGAACATCGGGGGCCAGTTGGAACATGCGCAGGTAGCATCCAGCCTCGCCTTGCCACGGTGTCGACGCTCGGTTGGGAGCGCGAGAACCGCGTGTTGCAGATGCGGAACGATGCCTGCCATCTGAGTTCGATGGACCCGGTCGTATAACCGCACTTCAAGCGGGCGGAGTACCCCTAGTCTGGGGCCGGACAGATCCTATTCGTTGGAACCATTTTGGTAGGGGCGCACAAACGAATGTGCGGATTACGCCCGGGGCACGTCAAAGGGGGACTTGGGGACGTCATCTACTCGCGAGCCCGATCAACGGGAGAAGCCCAATGTGCAGCATCGGCGACCACGCCCGCCATGGCCTTGCCCGGAGGTGAGCGTGGCGCTGCATGATGAGGGCACGGGTGACTCGGTGTCGCCCGTGCCCTTGTGCGTCACGTCAGAACACCGGCACCCAGGTGCCCTTGACCCGCTCGGTCACGAGCGACGCCCGCAGCTCGGCGACGACCCGCAAGTCGGCCACCACATCGGCGCCGATCTGCAGGGCCGACCCCGCGTCATCCGCTGTGAAACGCACGATGACCCGGGCTGCCCCGGCGACGATCGTGAGGTCCGAGGCCTCAACGGTGGTGAATTCGGCGGCCTTGGCGGCGGCCCTCGGCACGACCGAGGCGGGCGCGGTTCCCGGGTGCAGGGCTTCGATACTCATGGTGACGCGATAAGAAGGCATGGCTTCAGGGTACGGGGACTGCTTTACTAATCAGGTCCTCATCCCTTCACGTTCGGAGAGCCATGACCTTCACCGCCACGATTGTCGCCCAGGTTCAGCGCACCAAGCCCGATGCCCTGTGGGCCATCGCCACCGCCCTGAGCACGAAAATCGAGCAGCAGACCGGCGCAAACGCTTTCATTGCCCTGCCTGAGGGCGGCCGGGTCGAAGTGGAGATTCCCAAGTTCGGCGAGAGCCTGCCGTTGACCATCGACGTGGTGCACGCGCGCAGCCAGGCCGAGGCGCGGGCATCCGCTCAGAATATTCTGGATCTGCTCGAGCAGTCCACTGGCTGGCAGGTCGATCACCTGCACGACTAAAGTGGAGCCCGCCCGCAGCGCACAGGCGCGCCGCTTAGGATCGCGGGCATGACTGAAACGACTGCCCCCGCGCCGCGCATCACGATGTATGGGGCGGAGTGGTGCAGCGATTGCCGCCGGTCCAAGTCGCTGCTCGACCGCCTCGAGGTGGACTACCACTACGTCGACCTGCTGCTCGTCGAGGACGGCGCCGACCGCGCCCGTGCTATCAGTGGCCGTATGAACATTCCCGTCATCGTGTTTCCAGATGACACCCACCTGGTCGAACCGAGCGACGCCGAAGTACGCACAAAACTCACCCAGCTCGGCCGCATCAGCTGACCTGGCCTCGCTGAACTGCCCCCCGTGCTACTGTCAGAAATCGCAGATACCAACGGGGGGTCGCATCATGCACGCAACTGTCACGCCGTCGACGCGGCACGTGCCTGTTTCGCTGTGGGTCAGCGTGGCGCTCTTCGTGCTGTACGGGGCGCTCGGCGTCGCCGTCTGCCTCGAAGTGCGTAATGATGCGCTCAATATCATTGCCCTGTTGACCGTGTCTCCACTGATGTTCGTGGGGATGGTCAATTCCGTGGTCGACATCGTGCGCACCCGTAAGCGCGGCGGCGCCGACGCGGCCTACATCCGGTTGCAGTGGGTCGGCCTCGCCCTCATGGCCGGTGCGATGCCATTGTGGCTGGCCATCGCCTCCGCGATCGCCTCGCTGCCCTAGCTGTCCGTCGGTTTGAGCTTTCTGCCCCGAGGCCGGAGACGATCCCGGCCGCGCGAAGTTCCTTCATGCAGAAGACCCCGCATCCGGGATACTTCTCGCTACACCCGAAACGATATATTCGCTTTCCTTTCGCGGGCAAGACGGCCGTTCGACGCGGGAAAGTTTTCGTGTTGTTCACGCAGGACTGTTGATGTTTACTCACCTGCGCGCGTAGCGTTAGAGAGCTACCCCGGACCCTGGTGGCGGTTTTGACCGCATAGAGTGAGGTGTTCCGGATGTTCCACACATTTTTGAATCCAATAACCGATTTTTCAGGCGGGGCATCCGCTGCCTCGGGCATAGCTCTTCCACCGATCGCCGTCATCGCCACGGCGGTCGTCGATGTCGATCAGCTGTCCCCGCCGCGCGCGCCGTCGCCGCCCGTGCCCGCGCGCGCCAGCACGGACAGCACGGCTAACGTGCTGGGCGATTGGCTCGACAACCTGCCAGCACGGGATTGGGACGTCTAAGCGCTGTGGCAAGGACCCTGGAGCACCCGTGATCGGTCGCTCCAGGGTGCCTAGACCGTTAGCGGCGCACGATGGAACGCAGCAGGCGCACGGCCACCGAAAGCGACGCCATGTCGTCTTGCGCGAGCGAGTTGACCTCTTCGAACACGCTGCGCGCCCGGCCGAGCTGTTCGGCGTTGAGGGCCTCCCAGGCGAGAAGGCGCTCGTCGGCGGGACCGACCTCCGTTTCGTCGAGTACGGACCGAGCCATATCGGCCACGGTCGAGTACAGGTCGTCGCGCAGGGCGGCTCGGGCGAGGGCCTGCCAGCGGTCCTTGCGCGGCAGCTTGGTGATGCGCTCGAGCAGGTTATCGACACCGAAGCGGTTGTATACCATGTAGTAGATGGCGGCTACCTCGGTGACCTGCACGTTGGCTCGCGCAGCAACCTTGGCCACGTCGAGCAGCGCGTAGGCCTCGAACAGTTCCGACCAGCGGCGACCAAGATCGTCGGGCAGGCCCCATTCCCGGGCCTTCGATTCCTGTGTTTCGAGGCGCGCCAGGTCGGTGCCCTGCAGGTAGTCACCGAGGTGCTCGCGCATCAGCGCGACCTGCGGCTTGTATTTGGCGATCACCGCGCCGACCGGCATGTTGCCGCCGTGGTTGACCTGCCAGCGCACCGCCCGGTCGAGCAGCCGGCGAACGTCGAGGTGGATCGCCGTCCATTTCTTGGTCGGGAAGGACGACGGCAGCGCGTTGAGCTCGTCGACCATCGTGTCCAGCTCGAAGACCTCACGCAGCGCCACGAAGGCCCTTGCAATCGTCGCCTGATTCGCCGAGGTCTCTTCCATCGTGCGAAAAGCGAAGGTGATGCCGCCGAGGTTGATCATGTCGTTCGCGACGACCGTCGCGATGATCTCCCGTCGAAGCGGATGCGTATCCAGCTCGGCATCGAAACGCTCCGCCAGGTGACTCGGGAAGTACCGGCGCAGGGTGCTGCCGAACCACGGATCATCGGCCAGATCGCTGTCGCGCAGTGCGGTAGCCAGCTCGATCTTGGCATAAGCGGCGAGCACGCTCAGCTCGGGGCTGGTCAGGCCCTGGCCACGGTCGAGACGCTCGCGCAGGATGGCCGTCGTCGGCAGCGCCTCAAGCTCGCGTTGCAGGTCGCCCGACTTCTCCAGCCAGTTCATGAGGCGCTCGTAGCTGGGGCTCCAGTTGTTCACGAGCACCCGGTCGTTGAGCAGCAGAATGTTCTGGTCGACGTTGTCGACCAGAACCAGACGCCCCACCTCGTCGGTCATCTCGGCGAGGAACTCGGCCCGCTCGGCAGGGTCGAGCTTGCCGGCGGCGACCATGCGGTCCACGAAGATTTTGATGTTGACTTCGTGGTCGGAGCAGTCCACGCCAGCCGAGTTGTCGATCGCATCGGTGTTGAGAATGACGCCGGCGAGCGCGGCTTCGATGCGGCCGAGCTGGGTGAAGCCGAGGTTGCCACCCTCCCCCACGACCTTGACCCGCAGGTCCTTACCGTCGACGCGAATGGTGTCGTTGGCCTTGTCGCCGACCTGCGCCGCGGTCTCGCTGCTCGCCTTGACGTAGGTACCGATACCGCCGTTGTAGAGCAGGTCGGTGGGTGCCAGCAGAATGGCTCGCAGCAGTTCGGGCGGGCTCAATTCGGTGGTGCCCGCCGGCAATCCGAGCACGACCTGCACCTCCGCCGAGATCGGAACGGTCTTGGCCTGGCGAGGAAAGACGCCGCCGCCGGTGCTGATCAGGTCGGTTGAGTAATCGGCCCACGAGGAACGAGGAAGTTCGAACAACCGAGCACGTTCGTCGAATGAGCGTGCCGGGTCGGGGTTGGGGTCGAGAAAAATATGCCGGTGATCGAAGGCCGCAACCAGCTTGGTGTGCTTCGAGAGCAGCATGCCGTTGCCGAAAACGTCGCCCGACATGTCGCCGACGCCGACCACGGTGAACTCTTCGGTCTGGGTGTCGACCCCGAGTTCACTGAAGTGGCGTTTGACCGACTCCCAAGCTCCCTTAGCGGTGATGCCCATTTCCTTGTGGTCGTAGCCGACCGATCCTCCGGAGGCGAAAGCGTCGCCGAGCCAGAAATTATACTCCGCGGCCAGACCGTTGGCGATGTCCGAGAACGACGCCGTGCCCTTGTCTGCCGCGACGACGAGGTAGCTGTCGTCATCGTCGTGGCGCACCACGCGGTGCGGTGCCACGACGTGTTCGCCATCGGCCTCGGCGACCAGGTTGTCGGTCAGATCGAGCAGCCCGCGAATGAAAGTCTTGTAGCTGTCGATACCCTCCGCCATCCAGGCCGCGCGGTCGATGCCGGGGTCGGGAAGCTTCTTGGCGAAGAACCCGCCCTTGGCGCCTGTTGGCACGATCACGGCGTTCTTGACCGTCTGCGCCTTGACCAGCCCGAGCACCTCGGTGCGAAAATCTTCGCGGCGGTCCGACCAGCGCAGCCCGCCGCGAGCCACCTTGCCGAAACGCAGGTGCACGCCCTCCACCCGCGGCGAGTACACCCAGATCTCGTACATGGGCTTGGGCGACGGCATCTGCCCGATCTGTGACGGGTCGAGTTTGATGCTCAGGTACGGCTTGTACTGAAAGAAGTTCGTGCGCAGCGATGCCTCGATCAGGGTGATGAGCGTGCGAAGCACGCGGTCGGCGTCGAGGGTGGCCACCTGCTCCATCCCGACCCGCAGCTGTTCGCGCACGTCGGTGAGGCGGAGCATCCGCTCGTCATCGACGAGGTCGGGGTCGAACCGCGCCTCGAACAGGGCAACGAGGCCGCTCGTGACGGCCGGGTTGGCCAGCAGGGCGTTCGCCACGAAGCCGTAGGAGTTGGTGTTTCCGATCTGGCGCAGGTACTTGGCGTAACTGCGCAAAATGACCACGCGGTGCCAGGGCATGCCGTCTTGCAGCACCAGGCGGTCGAGGCTGTCAGATTCGATGGCTCCGCTGATGGCGGCGCCGAAGGAGTCGGCCAGCAGCGTGCCGGTCGCGACCGGGTCGACGCCGGCCGGGTAGTGCAGGCCGAGGTCGTAGAGGTAGAAGCGGCGACCATCCCTGGTTTGAATTTCGAACGGAACCTCATCGAGCACCTCGATCCCGAGGTTCTGCAGAAACGGCAGAATCTGGCTGAGGCTCTTCGGTTCGGTCATGTAGAGCTTGATGCGAGCGTCTTCGCCGGGGTCGCCGGCGCTATGAGGCCGGTACACGTGCAGCCCGGGGCGGGTGTGTGCGTCAGCGGATGCCCCAACCTGGGCGGCGCAGGCCTCGAACCGGCCGATGTCTTCGAGGGCGTCGGTGATTTCATAGTCGACCCGGTAGCTGTCGGGAAAAGCCTCAGCCCACACGTCGGACAAGCGTTCGGCTTCTTCGACCGAGTGGGTTTTTCGCAGTTCGTCGCTGATGCCCTCCGGCCAGGATCGCACGGCCATGGCGAGGCGGTGTTCCAACTCGGCAGCATCGACGGAGTCGGCTGGGACGTCCTTCGGCAAGCGGATGCGATAAAACAATCGCGCCAGCGCGGATTCGGTCATGCGGGCTTCGAAGTCGAGCGATTCCGAACTGAACGTCTCCTGCAGTTCCTTCTCGATGCGCAGCCGCACGGCCGTGTTGTAGCGGTCACGCGGCAGGTAGACGAGCGCCGACATGAACCGGCCGTAGATATCGGGCCGGAGGAACAGGCGGGTTCGGCGACGTTCCTGCAGTCGCTGGATAGCGAGCGACGCGGTGACCAGGTCGGGTACCTCAATCTGGAACAATTCGTCACGCGGGTAGGTCTCCATGATGCCGAGCAGGTCTTTGCCGCTGTGCGACTCAGGCGGAAAACCGACCTCGGTCATGACGGCCTCGACCTTTTCGCGCAGCACCGGCACGACCGTGACCGAGCTGGTGTACGCGCTTGCGGCGAAAAGGCCAATGAAGCGCTGTTCACCGTTGACCTCGCCGGCGGCGTCGAAGCTCTTGATGCCGATGTAGTCGAAGTAGGCGGGGCGGTGCACGGTGGATCGGGAGTTGGCCTTGGTGATCACCAGGGCCGTGCGCTCACGCGCCTTCTGCCGGCCGGCATCCGTCAGGTGTTGAATTTGGTGGCGATCATCGGCGGAACGCAGCAGCCCGAGTCCGCTACCGTCAATGAGGGTGAGCACGTCTTCGCCGTCGAGAGTCTCGAGGTTGTACTCGCGGTAGCCGAGAAAGGTGAAGTTGCCCTCGTCAAGCCAATGCAGCAGCTGTTGCGTCTGGCGAAGGTCTTTGATCAGCTCGGCGCCGGCAATGGTGTCGAGGGCGTTGGCGATCTGCATGGCCTTGGTGCGCATGAGTGGCCAGTCGGCAACGGCGGCACGCACGTCGCCCAGTACCGCAGTCAGCCCGGCTACGAGGCTTTCCTGTTCCTCATCGGTCGCAGTGTCGATCTCGATCGCGATCCAGGACTCGAGGTGCGAAGCGTCATCACCGGTGGCGATGAGGTGCGCGATATTGGGCATCGCCGAGGTGTCACCGCTCGAGACGCCGGCGCTGGCCGGGATGCGGTTGATGTCGACGAGATCGTTGGTGTCTTTGCTGCGGGCCACGATGAGCAAAGGGTGCACCACGAGGTGGATGGCCGAGTGCTGACGTACCAGTTCGGCCGTGACCGAGTCCACGAGAAACGGCATGTCGTCGGTGACGATATACACGACGCCGCGACCGGATTCGTTGCGAACCTCGATGGTCGCCGTCTTCGGCACCCGGCGCTGCGCGACCTGCCAGTGCTCTCTCGCCCGGGCTTCGAGCAGCTCCGGGGTGTAGTTCGCCGCATCCTCGTCTGTTAGATGCTCATAGTAATCAACTAGGAACGTTTCGAGCGTTGGGCCTAATGGGACTAGACCCGACGGGGACAGAACCGCTCGGGTGTAATCAGATGACATCGAAAAAACGCCTCCATCAAATTCACCGTCGTGCGGATGCGGTTCAGCACGACGAACCAGGTGTTCGGGTTCCCGCGACGGGCACGTCGGTGTGCCTCGTCGAACTCAATGATCTCGATGATCTCAACCACGGAATCCCTTGCACGCTCATCGTACCGCCGGGCCCTGCACCCGGGCTGGCCGCCGCAGAACCTGCGGCGGCCAGCACCGAAACAGCCTGCCCATCGTCGATTCGCTCATGACCGGGGCATAAACCGCCGACAACTCTCGAAATCAGTACCAGCCAACGGCCTGCGAATGCGACCAGGCTGCGCACGGTGTTCCGTAGGAGGAGGCCTTGATGTAGCCGAGGCCCCAGCTGATCTGGGTGGTGGCGTTGGTGGCCCAGTCGGTGCCCGCCGATGCCATCTTGCTGCCGGGGAGGGCCTGGGGAATTCCGGTGGCGCCACTGCTCGAGTTCATGGCCGCGTAGTTCCACCCGGATTCCTTTTGCCAGAGCCGGTCAAGGCAGCTGAACTGGTCTTCACCCCAGCCGTACTGTGACGCGGCCATCGAGCGTGCCGTGCCGCGCGCGCCGTCGACGCTGTTGCCTCCGGCGAGGGATTGCATTCGAGCGGATTCAGCAGCGGCCTTCGCAGCGGCCTCAGCAGCAGCAACTTCGGCCGCAGCAGCAGCGGCAGCCGCAGCAGCAGCGGCAGCGGCGCGGTCAACTTCGGCAGTGGCCGCAGCAACGGCGGCGGTCTGGGTCTTCGTCTCGGCTGTGAGTTCCTTGAGCTGGTCGATCGGCAGAATGCCGTAGCTGGCAAGCGAGCTGGCTACCGAGGTGAGGGCCGTTGCATCCACTTTGCTGTGGCTGGCTGCGATGACCACGTTGGCCGCGGTCAGGGCAGCGGATGCGCTGTCACGCGTGAGCGTCTCACCGCGGGCCGCGTAAAAGGCGAGTTGGTCGCTCTGCAGGCCCGTGCTTTCAGCGCGTGCCGCCGTAGCGGCGATGCTGTCCTGCCTGGCATCGGCGGACTGGGCAGCGAATCCACTACCGGCGACGAGGCCGGCGATGACGAGCACAGCCGCGGTCGCAGCGGCAATCTCGTGCCGGCGGGTGCGGGGTTTGCTGGTGTTTTCAAGGTTTCGGCGGGTGAGGTGGGCACGGGGCGTTTCAGTGTGTTTTGGGCGCATGTCCTTCATCTGGCGCGAATGATGGACGCTAGGTACGCCCGTTCGCTGGGTTGGTGAGCCCGTGCACTTCGGGGTGGCACGGGCAAGGCCGCCAGCATGGCCGGACTATTTGAATGAAACCTCACTATTTTCTTTGAAAGCCCTGACATTCGGTCGCGCGCGCTCTGACATGACATACTGTGCGACTACCCCGGTGCTGGTAGACCCCGTCAATGGAACGCTACAGCTGATCAGAGCCGAATTATCTGAAAAAAACAATCGGTGAGAGGGCGTCGTCTCGGCTAAAAAAAACTCAACGAATTTTGCGCGGAAAAACCAGGAAGCGCCTCAGGGTGCGTTTTCGTGGACTCTGCCTGAGCGACCCAGACTGGATCCACTGTCGCATTCACACTGTTGTACTCAAAGGAGAAGCCGTGACCGTACTCTCAGACGCTCAGGAACTCGCTGGCGACCTCACCGATCTGCGCCGCCGCCTGCACCAGGAACCGGAGCTCGGGCTGCACCTGCCGCGCACCCAGGAGAAGGTACTCGAGGCCCTGAGCGGGCTTCCCTACGAAATCACCCTCGGCACCGACGCCACCTCGGTGACGGCGGTCCTGCGCGGAACGGGCGGCGAGGCATCCGCTGTGCGGCCCGTGGTGTTGCTGCGCGGCGATATGGACGCGCTGCCGATTCAGGAGCACACCGGGCTTGACTTCAGCTCGCGCATCGACGGCGCCATGCACGCCTGCGGTCACGACCTGCACACAACCATGCTCGCGGGTGCGGCGACCCTGCTCGCCCACCACCGCGACCGGCTCGTCGGAGACGTGGTGCTCATGTTCCAGCCGGGCGAAGAAGGCTTCGACGGAGCGGGGGTGATGATTCGCGAGGGCGTGCTCGACGCCGCTGGCCGTCGCGCCGACGCCGCCTACGGCTTGCACGTGGTGTCGGCCGGCGCTCCCAACGGGCAGTTCATGAGTCGCACGGGCATCCTGATGTCGGCCAGCGATAGCCTCACAGTGACGGTGCACGGAGCGGGCGGGCACGGTTCTGCCCCGCACCAGGCGCAGGATCCGGTGACGGTGATCGCCGAGATGGTCACGGCGTTACAGGTGATGGTCACCCGCCAGTTCGACATGTTCGACCCTGTAGTGCTCTCGGTCGGGGTGTTGCAGGCCGGTACCAAGCGCAATATCATTCCCGAGTCGGCGCGGCTCGAAGCGACAGTGCGGTCCTACACCGCGCAATCGCAGGCCAAGCTGAAACGCGTCGTGCCCCGACTGCTCGAGGGAATCGCCGCGGCGCATGGCCTCGAAGTGACCGTGGACTACGTCACCGAGTACCCGCTGACCATCACGGATGAAGGCGAAACCGGCCGGGCCGAACGGGTCGTGGGCGAGCTCTTCGGCGGCCAGCGATTCACCCGCATGATCAACCCGCTCAGCGGCTCCGAAGACTTTTCACGGGTGCTGGCAGAGGTGCCGGGAACTTTCGTGTTTCTCTCGGCGCTGCCGCGACAAGCGGATGCCGCCACCGCCGCTTTCAACCACTCCCCCGCGGCGACCTTCGATGACGACGTACTGGCAGACGGCGCAGCGTTGTACACCCAGCTGGCGTTGTCCCGGATGGTCGAGTTGGCCGTCTGACTCAAAACCGCCGCAATGCTGTCCGGTCACGAACCGCTCCTCGCGCTGCTGCACACCTGTCAGGTGCGCCAGGGTGGTTCGGGACTGGGGGAGTTGGCGCGGTGGGTGCGGGCTGGTCGCCAGGTTTGGGTCGGGTCCCAGAGCAGTGGCCCTTGTATCTGGGGTCTTCCTCGGACCATGCGGATTTTCCATCCGGCGGTGTCGATGGTGTGGTGGTGGTACCAGCATAAAAGGGTGCCGTTACCAATGTTGGTCGGTCCGTTCTGCTGCCAGGGTGTGACGTGGTGCACTTCGCACCAGCGGGCCGGGATGGTGCAGCCGGGGATGACACAGCCCTCATCGCGGGCGGCAATCGCGGCGCGTTGCCTGGGGGTGAAGCAGCGAAGTTTGTCGCCGAGGTTGAGGACGTTGCCGTTCTGGCCGAGCAGTACCTGTTGGTACCCGCCGGCGCAGATGAGTTCAACCACGCGGCGGAAGCTGAGGGGGGCGTCGACGCCGTCGATCCAGCCGACGCCGCGGCCCTGTTCGAGGTCGACGGCGTTGATGTGCACCATCACGGTAGGGCGTCGACGCCCATGGTCGGGGTGTGTGGGTCGCGGGCGGCGGATTCGAAGATGGTGCGGAGGATGTCGGCGCGTTTCTCCCCACCGGTGCGGCGGTCACCGTCAAATCTGTCATCGCCGCTGAACGGGTCGGGGCTGAACGGGTCGGGGCTGAACGGCTCCGTGCCGAGCCCCTCGCTGGCAGGGATGCTCTCGCCGGCGTCGATGCGGGCCTGCGTGTCAGCATCAGCCGTGCCGTCGAGCAGTTCGGTCGGCACAAACCTGGGGGTCGTCGACCGCGCCGACAGGTACGTGTCGAACAGGGTGTCCATGATGCCGCGGAGCTCGGGGGTGACGTCGGCGCGAAGCGGGTAGAGCCCGTTGCGGAGCAGCCCGAACGTCAGGGTGCTTGTCGCTTCGACGGCGTCGTCATTGGGGGCGGTGCCGTCGGGGTCGAGGCGCCCTTGCCACTCCAAGGCTTGGGCCCGCAGCAGGTCCGGCGCAAAACGGATCCCCGCGCCGGGCAGCCCGGCTGTCTCCGCGGTGATCGCGCCGGTCGCCGACGCGACGAGCGCGCGTTCGACCCGGTCGAGGTCGTCTCGCCCGACCCGGCCGTGCAGGGCGGTGAGTGTGCTGGCGATGATCTCCGCCGACTCCAGCCCAAGGTCGCCACTGATCAGGCCGTCGGCAATGACCGGATACCGGGCGGGTACCGGCAAGCCAAGCGGCGTGCGTTCCACCGCGGTCTCGCCGAGCTTCAGACGCCGTTTGGCTTCGCGGGTGGAGATGCCGGCGAGTTGGCTGATGAAGTCGACGCGGTTGCGGCATCCGTTCCTGTAGGCGAGCGAGCCGGTGCCCAGGTCGGTTTCGGCGCGGGCACCGATGTCGGTGGTGGCTCGAAGTCTGGCCCCATCGACCTTGCGGCCCAGCGCTTCCAGGGCCGCCATCACCGCGACGGCCTCGGTGTCGTCGAGCTGACCAAACCGCACCCCGTCAACAACGGACGCTAATAACACACCGGCCTGACCGAGGACGTCGACCCGGGAGAACGATGGCTCCGGCAGAGAGTCGGATGCGGGCGGGGCGGTGAGGGTCATGGCGACGGTGCCTCCTTCACCCACAATTTTACCTCAGATCGCTATTGAAAGCGAGAGAATCTCATAAGTTCTGTGAGATTTTATAAGAGTTGTCTACGACCTTCGAGGGCGGGCAAACGACCGATTCAACACCTGCGAAGCAACCATTTGCCCGCTTGTGTGAGCAGCCACCGGGGCTTCGGGCCGGGAACAGGTGCAGGCCCCCGAAGGTGGGAGTGCGCGCACCATGACGCAACGATACGTTCCGCTGGTCGTGGTTATGCGGCCGAAGGAGTCCCTTGTCTGCACCGCCCCGCCTTCGCGGTCCCCAATTCTCCACGCTCACCTGGATCATGCTCGGCGTGTCACTCGTGCTGTTGCTCGTGGCCGCGTCGACCGGCGGTTTCTCTGCCCTGTTCATGACGGCCAGCGCGATAGGCGCCCTCACCGCCATCTACGTCTTGGTCACCGGCCGTCGATCCTGGGCGGTCATCCCAACACGAAAAGTTGCTGCCGTAGCACTGGTCGGGGCAATCATTGTCGGCATCGTGGGGTCGTCGCTGGTACCGGCATTCGTGGAGACAGATCTGGCGAGCACGAGTTCGCAACCGACTGCGACGGCCATACCTTCAGCGACGCCGAGCCCGACGTCAACTCCCTTGGCAATCACCGAGGAAGCGCCGGCCGACCCGGCTACCACTGCGACGGCAGCGGAAGCCGCGAGCATCGTTCTCGCCGATACCGCGGCGACCGACACCACGGCCATCGCACTGCTGGCGACGCTGGCTACAGACGGCACCGTGACCGGGACGGCGACGGAGTCGGCTGCGAGAGCTAGCCGAAACTGCGAGACACGACTAGTCGGTCCGATGGCTCAGTAGCGGATTCCGCGCTCAAAGATGGCCCGCTGTAGTCCACCCCAAACGGATGCCACCGCGCTGGTTGGTCGGGCTTTCTCATCGCTGCGTCGGGCAAGTACCCACGCGCTCAGAATCCGCGACAGCCCGCGAACAGCGCGTGCAGCAGGGGGGCGACCGACGCGAGGATCAGTATGGTGCCCAGCACCTCATGACCCGCGTCGCGGGCATGCACACAAGCCAGTAATCGCCGCCGCGACACGGCACCAAAAGTTCACCCAGTTCGTGGGGGGACGCAGTTTAACGCCACGTGCTTAGCTAAACCAGAAGCAAAATTTGGGGAAAATACAATTCAAAATCTCACGCAGAAGAGCGATACCACTATGTGCAAAATGCACCACCAAGCGCAGAACGCCATTGCCGGCCCCGAATCTCGCCACGACGGGCAGAGCAAATGACCGTTCCCCGGCTCTATCTATCCGTCAACGGATGCCTCTGCCCCCGTTCCGAACCCGACCCAGCCTGGGGCGACGTGGCCAACGCGTCGATCAGCATCGATCATGGCGACGGCCAGGCGTCAACTCACGACGTGCATTGGGCTCCCGGGCTGATCACGGCCCTCGACTCCCTGCTCATGCAGTACGGAGTTGAACTGGTCTGGCTCACGTCGTGGAACGAGCTCGACGCAACCCGCCAACTTCTCGTACCCGAGCTGCACGGGTTGGTTGGCGGTCGCATGCTCGACGTCACGACCCCGCCGATCGACCCCGGTCAGACTCATGGCGAGACGGGATTGTGGAAGTCGCAGCGCATCGAGGAAGATCAGAACGTGCCGGCGCCGTTCATCTGGATCGACGATGCCGACGTGCAGCTTCACGGTGAGAAGGTGCTCAACGCCACCCAGGAGACACCGTCCCTGCTCATTCCGCCGCACTCCGAAGTGGGCATCACCGTCGCGGACATCGCCCTGATGCGCAGCTGGCTGGAGCAGTTGGTCTGATTTCCTCGCCGACGTGCGCGAATACACTGCAGGGCAAAGGAAGCACGACGGTTTCGCCGCAGTAGATGGCACGGAGTGGGGACCGCATGCACACCGAGACCCTCCCGGCGACGTGGGAGCAGGCGTCGAAGGTTGCGAGCATCCGTTCGACGGCACTGGTGTTCGGTTGGACTGACCTCTCGCCGCCCGCCAGGGCGCTCTCGTCACACGTGGGCACGCTTCGGTTTGGTGCGCCATAGTCGTTTCGGGCTGGGAGTGTTGGCGCGGTGGGTGTGGGCGGGGCGGTGAGGGTCATGGCGCCGGCGCCTCCTTCACCCGCAATTCCACCCCGAATGGCGCAAGAAAGCGACATTTCACTGTGAGGCCGTGCTGTAGGAGGCGACGCGCATCGGCGCATGGGTGTTCCTCAGCCACGATAAGTTCGAGTTGTCATGGCTACGCGGCCGAAGGAGCATCATGTCCACACCACCCCGCCTTCGCGGGCCCAAATTCTCAACGCTCACCTGGATCATGCTCGGCGTGTCCCAAGTACTGCTGCTCGCAGCCGCATCCACCGGCGGTTTTTTTGGCCTCTTCACAATGGTCAGCGCGATCGGCGCCCTTACCGCCATCTACGTTTTAGCCACCGGTCGTCAATCCTGGGCGGTCATCCCGACCCGAAAAGTTGCTGCCTTCGCGCTGGCCGGGGCGTTGACTGTTGGCATTTTCGCATCGTCGCTGGCACCGGCATCCGTCGACACCAATCTGGCGAGCACGACTTCGCTTCCGACTGCCACTGCCGCACCGACGCCGAGTTCGACGCCGAGCCCGACACCGACTCCGCTGCCATTCACCGAAGAAGCGCCGGCCGATCCGGCCACCACCACACCGGCATCGCAAGCCGCGAGCATTGTCCTTGCGGATACCGCGGCGACGGATATGACGGCCATCGCGCTGCTCGCAACCCTGCCGGTGAAGGGCCGCGCACCCAAAACCGGATACGATCGCAGCGGCGGCTTCGGCACCGCCTGGCTCGACGTCGACCAGAACGGATGCGACACACGTAACGATATCCTGGCGCGCGACCTCACCGGCACTGTGAAATCAGGCAGCTGTCGGGTTCTGACCGGCACGTTGGTTGGGCCGTATACGGGAAAAACAATCAGTTTTGTGCGTGGCAACTCGACATCGTCGCTCGTGCAAATTGACCACGTGGTGGCTCTGTCGAATGCGTGGCAGACCGGCGCCCAGCAGCTCAGCCAGGCCCAGCGGGTGTCGTTGGCCAACGACCCGCTCAACCTGCTGGCCGTGGACGGTCGCACGAACGCCAGCAAGGGTGACGGCGACACGGCCACCTGGTTGCCACCGATGAAGTCGTACCGGTGCGCTTACGTTGCGCGTCAGATTTCGGTGAAGGCAACTTACGGGTTGTGGGTGACGCAGCCGGAGCACGACGCGATGACCCGAATTCTGACGGCCTGCCCCGATGAGCCGGCTACGGCATCCGCCTTTGCGCCTGAGCCCGTGGTCGTGGCACCCGCTCCGGTGGCCGTCGCGCCGGCTCCCGTCGTGGTCGAGCAGGCACCGGCTGCCCCGGTCGAGCCGGCTCCGGCAATTGCCTACGAAAACTGCACTGCGGCACGAGCAGCGGGTGCAGCTCCGGTGCATTCTGGCGATGCTGGCTACGGCCGGCACCTTGATCGGGACGGCGACGGAGTGGGCTGCGAAAGCTAACCGACCGTAGG
This sequence comes from Cryobacterium ruanii, assembly GCF_004404055.1. Taxonomy (GTDB): domain Bacteria; phylum Actinomycetota; class Actinomycetes; order Actinomycetales; family Microbacteriaceae; genus Cryobacterium; species Cryobacterium ruanii. Next base: position 123,271 of record NZ_SOHK01000014.1, on the reverse strand, counting down.
GCACGGCGGCTGGCTGGCCCGCTCGTCCGCCGGCTCAGAACCCGCGGCGACCCGCGAATAGGGCGTGCACGAGGGGGGCGACCGACGCGACGATCAGTATGGTGCCCAGCACCGCATCATCCGCTCGCACAAGAACGCCGGCGATCAGCAGGGCACCGAAGAGCAGCGCCGAGATCGCCTGCCGGGTGGTGCGTTCGAGGCGGGCGACCCGCTTCTCCAGACCCGGGCTGGCGACGCCCACCAAGCCGTCTTCGACTCGGGTGATGAACTCATCCAGCCGCTTCGGCAGGCGAACCGCGAGACCGACAGTCTCCCTCGCCTGTTTGGCGATGTCCTGCAGGAGGTTGCCGCTTTCGTCCCGCAGCAGCTGCGCCGCGTAGGGCTCGACGGAGTCCCAGAGGTTGAACGCGGGATTGAGCGAACTGGCCACCCCAGAGGTGAGCGACATCGCTCGAATGATCAGCAGAAAGTTCTCGGGTAACTGAAAGGGCAGCGACCGCACGACATCGCCGAACTGCACCGCGAAGTCGCGGAACTCCCGCGGGTCGACCTCTCGCAGCTCGGCGAAACCCATGCCGCCGAAGCGGGCGAACAGGGTCGTCATCGCCCGTTCGAGCTCCGTCGTCTCCGCCGAAGGCAGCAGCACACCTACGTCGTTCATGGCGCTGACGAGGCCGCGCCCGTCACGCGAGGCAGCAGCGATCAGCATCTTGCGCAGTCCGGTGCGCGTGCTGGTATGGACCTCGCCCATCATTCCGAAGTCGATGAACGTCAGCTTCCACCCGCGTTCGATATCAGCGACCGGGGTGACAAAGATGTTCCCGGGGTGTGGATCAGCGTGAAAGAAACCCTTGGTGAACATCTGGTCGAACATGACCTCCGCGAAGAGTGGGGCCACCTCCGCCGGATCGATGCCCGCCTTGAGCAGAGACTCAACGTCGGTGATTTTGATCGCCGTCACGTCTTCGAGGGTGAGCACCTTGCGGGTGGTGCGCTCCCAGACAACGACGGGTACGCTCACCCGGTCGTCATCGGGAAACGCGGCCGCGAAGCGTTCAGAGCTGGCACCTTCGTGCAAGTAGTCGATCTCTTCGAGGCTGGTCTGGGCGAATTCCTCGACGAGCGCGGGCATGTCGACCCGGTTGGAGACGAGTTTCACATGGCTGAGCCACCCACCCACCTTGCGCAGGGCAGCGAGGTCGACATCGATGATCGCGTCGATTCCCGGGCGCTGCACCTTGATTATGACCCCGTCGAGCCCCGTGTCGGCCGCATCAAGCGCGGTCAGTCGGGCGCGGTGCGCCTGACCGAGCGATGCCGCCGCCACCGGCGTCTCGTCGACCGACATGAAGGCTCGCTCGAGCGGCATGCCCAGCTCCGCTTCGGCTGCTGCACGAATAGCAGCAAAGGCCACGGGGGCGACCTCGTCTTGCAGTCCCTCGAGTTCTCTGGTGATCTCGGGCGGCAGCACGTCGAGGCGCGAAGACATGAACTGCCCGACCTTGATCATGAGGCCACCAAGGTCGGACGCGAGTATGTGAAAACCCTTGGCGAAGCGTTGCATCCGCTTAGACCGTGTGCGCTCCGCAATTTTCAGCAGCCCGATGCGAGGCAGGAACAACTCGAACCACCACGTTATGGCCAGATACCAGCTGGCAAAACGCAGAATGCGGCGGTAGCGGGCGCGCATGTTTCCCGCGCCCGAATTCGAATCGTAGCTACCTCGACGAGCCAGCGGCACCCCGTCAGTCCTGAGCGAGGATCGAGTAGAGCTTGCGACGTGCGTCGTCGAGCACCATGACGGCCTGCTTGATCTGCTCCGGCGAGCCGGTGCGACCAACCTGTGCCGCTGCCTGGGCAAGCTCGATCCCCGCTTTCGGCAATGCCGCATGGCCATGCCCGTGACCAGGAGTCGACGCAGTAGTTTCCCACGGCGCGCTCATGTCAGCGTCAGCGACAGCGGCGCGACCCTCATCGGTCAGGGAGTAGATCTTGCGCCCATTGGACTCTTCGGCGCTGATCAGGCCCTCGTCGGCCAGCAGCTGCAGGGTCGGGTAGACCGATCCGGCGCTAGGCTTCCAGCTGCCGCCGCTGCGCTCTTCGATTTCGTGAATGATCTGGTAGCCGTGCATCGACTGCTCAGCGAGCAGCGCCAGCACCGCCGTGCGCACCTCACCACGGCCGGCGCGGGTACCGGTCTGCTTTTCGAATCGCGAACGGAACTGCTCCATCGCCTGCCAGATGCCGTCGATGTTGCCAGCGTTGAACCCGCTTGTTGGAAATGAATTGCCCATGATTGCCTCCTGTAAGTAGTGCGAACGATATACAGCGATAGGTCAACGATACCCAGCGATGCCTTCGAGCGACACACTCAAATGGCTGCTCAGGGCTGGCTCCCAGACAACACTCATTTTAGCAATCACCATCGATCGAGAGATAGGTGGCCACGGGTCTAGCGTTGAATCATGGAGAATTCAACGCTGCCCCTCACCCACATCGCGAACGTTCGGGCTGACGCCGCGGTTGAACCCGGACGGCTCGGTCACAGCACGGTTCTCGCTTCCCCCGGGGTGCGCGTCGTCGTGCTCACCTTCGAGGCCGGCTTCGTGCTCAAGAAGCACTCAGCGCCCAAGATTTTGCTCATGCAAGCTCTCGACGGATTCCTGCGCGTTACCGCCGGCGGACAGGTCACCGACCTCGTGCCCGGCGCCCTGCTGCGGCTCGATGCCGGCCTCGAGCACGAGGTCGAGGCGCTCGAGGAGTCGCGGCTGATGCTCACCCTGATCGGCTAGTCGCCACCTGCGAGAATTGGGCCACCATGAAGACTCTCCTCAACATCATCTGGCTCGTGCTCTCGGGCTTGTGGCTGTTCATCGGCTACATGGTGGCCGCGCTCATCATGTGCATACTCATCGTTACCATCCCCTGGGGAATCGCGGCGGCCCGGATCGGCGTCTACGCGCTCTGGCCGTTCGGCAAGACCGTGGTTGAGACACCGAACGCGGGTGTCGCGTCGCTCCTCGGCAACGTCGTCTGGGTGATTCTGGCCGGCTGGTGGATCGCCCTCGAGCACCTGCTTTCGGGCATCGCGCTTTGCATCACCATCATCGGCATCCCGTTCGGCATCGCCAACTTCAAGCTGATTCCGGTCGCGCTCATGCCGCTCGGCAAGCAGATCGTCGACACGCCCTAGAGCTCGCACGTCGCACGTCCCTTGCGTTCCACAGGAGCGGATACCGCCGACTTCGGCAGAAATCCGGCCGCACCGATCCCAGACGATCAGATAGGGATGTATGTTCCGGTCATGTTCAGGTGCTTTCGTGTCGATTCGATTCAGTGCTAGTCGACGCAGTCGAGGAGCACGAGCGTAAGGCGACCACTTACCGCGGAGTGCGCAACCGGATCGCACCCTTCGCGGTCGACGGATCAACCACGACTCCGCCCTGCGTGATCTGCAATTCGCCGCGGGCGACCATGCGACGTGCGGCTCGGCGGGCCGGCTCCATCAAGTCGCTCCATTCCTCGCCGCCAATGGCTCGCGCCGCGTCAGAGGGGCAGATCGTGGAATCGTGCGCCCGAGCCTGGAGCAGTGTGACGATGGCCGCTTCGAGCTGCAGGTCTGTCGCGTTGACGCCGTGTGACCGGCACGCTGCCGAGCAAAACTTCACCGAATCCCAATTCTTGGCCCACTTCGCGCGCCACTCGATGCGCCGCCCACACGAGGCGCACGTCTTATCCGCCCGGGCAGCTGCGGGGTCAGCATCGGAGGGCTTTGGTTGACGGTGCGCCATGCCTTCTATCTTGCCGCGAGACCGGAGGTAGTTGACACAGATTTCCGCATAAATGCTCCTCTTCGCTCTGTGCAGCTATTTGCTGGCAACCGGCGCGACCGATCGCCGCATCGTGGTCTCGGTAAACGGACACGGCATCGTGGTCGATCTCACGGCCATCGTCTAATCCGCCCGATGGCAGCTTTGCGGTCCGACCATTCGGTGCTGAATTCGGCGGTGATTCACACCGTGGTCTGCAAGCGTTCCGCGAGCGCGACAGTGAACCCGGCTAGCTAAAGCGTCGCTCGGTGGGCCGCCGCATCGAACCCCGCGGTGCGCTGCCTCAGTTTGAGCGCCTTGAGGGACGCTGCGAAGGCTCGTTCAAAAGCGGCAGCGTCCTTCGAGCGGATGCCGTAGAGCCGACTCACCCACTCCCCCACCTCGATCCGGATATGACTCCAGAACAGGCCGCGGGTGACGACGACAGCCTCAACATCCGCAACCGCGGTCACAATATCGACGCCACCCAGGGTGACCGTGACGGAGTCGCCGTGAAGTACGAGTGTCCAGTCGCCGGAGCTGGTGAGGGCCTTGCCCCAGGCGGATGGCTGCCAAGTCGACGGCATGCTGGCTGTCCTCTCCCTAGCTCGACGAGTTCGATCCGGTTGCGAGGCCCACGGCTGAATGGCCGTGCATTCCACTAATCGTCCTGAGTGCGCGAGTCGGGCTTCAACCCGCACTCCGCACTTTAGTTAACACGTAGCCGGCCCGCGGCCCTCGGACAGGGCTGATTTAGGGAGGTTCTGGCGAATCAGAGCGCCCCGGCGTTGTCGCCGCCGGCAGGCCCACAGGCCGCTCATCGCAGCACGGTACTGGCGCTCATGTAGTCGTCGGCGGGCATTTCTCGCTGGAGGTCCCTGGTGCTCGCGATCGGTTTTTTGCCCTCATCCTTGAGGTAAGCCACGGGACCAGGACAGGTGTACGTACCGATCATGCCCTCGTCGTCTCTGCCGCCGTGACGGGTGAAAAGTAGAACGCTTGACCCGCCTGGCCGCCCATTGAGGTATCGACTCCCGGCCGCGCTCGCGACCGGGAGTCGCATTTTACGATTCTCAGCGGAACCAGGACGAGTTGAGGGCATAGTCGCGATATGTAGTGACGGGTCGATGCGACGACGATGGCCTGTTCCGGCTGGTCGAGCGCAGAATCCAGAGAATCCGCTGCAATGTCGAGCAGGTTGGCGACGTCGACGAGTTCGGCCCGTTCATCCGTGGTGAGAATGCCGTCAAAGTTGCCGGTCGAGCAGGCAGCGGTCGAGCAGGGCAAGGTAGACCTGGTGTTCGGCAGGTCCGCTAATTTCGGGTAGTCGCACGCTGATGCGACCCAGAAAAGCGAATGCCGTCTGCTCCTTCGCGAATTCCGGGCACGCGAACCACGGGCGCGCCAGCTATGGATGAGTTTCAGCAATCGCAGTGGCGCATCTCGTGGTGGTGGTGCCGGCATCCGTTTCGCGTGCCGATTTAACACCGGTGTCAGAGATCCACGATCTGGTCTACGACCACACAGAGATCCTGCGGATGGCAGTGGACACGCTGCGTGCCACGTATCGGGACTCGCCCGACCCCGAGCGACTGCTGGAGAAAGCAGCCGCAGCGGCTTCAAAGAGCGCCGATGATTCCCAAGACAAACTTGTTATAGACAGGCAGGCCCACGAACACCCCGAGTGTCGCAACTGTCGCGAAACTGACCAGGGTCCACGAGACTCTCCGCACGCGCGCTGTTTTTACATCGCGGTCGATCACAGCGAATTTCGCCATCAAACTCAGATTCGGTAGCGATGTGAGTGCAGCCCAGGTCGCTGGCGCGTCAACTATCGCTGCAAGCTCGACCAGATCGGCTTCGACGAGAGAGGCTGGCTGTTTAAGAAGCCACCGGCGCAAACTGACCGCATCCAGAACAGTGACGGTGTCGGGTCTCTTCTTGATCGTGACCTGCGTAGGGCCGACCAACGCGATTACTGCCTGCGCTGCCGGGAGCTGCGGCATCCGTTTTTGAAGCATTTTGGTGACGCGGATGGCTTCGAATTGGGAGTTGCGAAGGTAGGGCTGTTTCTGTCCACTGACCATAATCGTCCGCTCGGCGACCCAGATCTTTTTGCCGCGGTGGTGCTTGGTGTTGATGGTGAAGATGCCGCCCGGGCCGAGCACGAGGTGATCGATGTCAGCGCCGGCTTTGCCGATCGGCAGGGCGTGGAAGACTCGCCACTCGGACGGAAGGCGGTTGAGAATTCTGCCGACCTCGATCTCGCCCTGGGCGCCGCGGTACCAGGCGACGCTCTCCGCTGCCAGCGGAGAGTATCCCCAAAATCGGGCGAAGCCAGAGCGTGGTGGCACGTCCTGCTGCTGGCGGAACAACTCTTCGATGACCGATTGGGCCGCGATCCGGTCGCTCATACCCGGTGCCTGTGTTGTCATGCGTCCCCCGATGGTTTAGTGCCAATTTAGCGGGAACCACTGGTCGCTCGGGCTTTGAGTAACTTCTACGCGGCGAGTACACCGCTCACTGGCCGTTCCGTACGAGCGTTTATGCCGCCGTGGATGGGTGCGACGTAGGGAACCCGGAGGTCGGGCGTGCTGATCTCGTCGATGTAGTCGTTAATCGGCTTGATGTGCCGATCGCATCGATGCTGCAACTGCTCGGCGCGATATAGTCGGTTTCTTTCATGCGTCGGCTCATGGGGTGAACGTACCCGAATTACTGCGGTTGTCGGCTGACAGGGTACGTCGAGCGCGACGCCGCGGCCAGTTCTGGTTACACAGCCGATGCATCCGCTGTAATGATGCGTCGACGCGCACCCGCATTACGCTGCCACGTGCACCTGTCACTCTGGCTGCCCCGCTCTGCACCGGGGGCGCTCGTCGCCGGATGGCGGGGTGGCTGGGAGGTTTTGCTCAGGCGCGACTTGGCACAATAGAACCACCAGCCAACCCGAAAGGTCCCCAATGAGCAACCTCCAGCGTATTCTGCGTATGGCATCGAAGGCCCTCGAGCAAAAGGGACAGCCGTCTTCCGGCAAGTCAGGCAAAACGGATTGGCGCGAGATGGTGCGCACCGCAGCCGACAAGGTCACCGGAGACAGCAGGCCCCCGGCGAACAACGTGCAGCGAAATGCCGCTCCCATTTCTTATTCGAATTCGTCGCCGGCTGTGAGCGCAGAAGACCGGGCGGCCATCGCCCGCTACGACTATCTGCTGCAGACCGCGCAGCCCCAGCAACTCGAGCAGGTACACCGTGATGCGTTCGCGGGGCTCACGCCGGCGCAACGCAACGAGGTCGACGCCCAGCTGCGCACAGAGCTGCCCACCAACGAATACCCGGCATCGACCAGCCCCGAGGACCTGGCCCGGTCGGCCACCCGCGGTGAAGCACAGAACCCCGGCCTGCTGAAGAAACTGTTTGCCCGACCGTCCGGCCGAGGAGCCGCCGGCGCCCTTGCCGGAGCGGGAGTCGCCGCAATCGGGCTCGGTGCCGGCGGGCTTCTTGCCGCCGTCGCCGGTGGCGCAGTGCTCAGCAATGTGGCCGGGCCCCTCCTGGAACAGGCGGCCGGATTCGGCGTCGATTTTGAGAACCTCGCCGGCGGTCTCGAGGGAGCCACCCAAGGCGTCACCGACGGCGCGGGCGAGTACGTGACCGGACTAGGCGAGCAGGTCTCCGATCTGGGGTCGAACTTTGAGATCCCCGGTCTCTCGGCGCTTGGCAACCTGTTCGGCCGCGAGTAGGGAGCACCACCGAAGGAGGTGGCTTCGCTGGGCGTCGCTGCGCGACTTGCGCGGGCTTAAGCCGGACTATGCCGGAGTCTGTCGTGCCATCGGCACAATGCCACCCGCGCTACGCTGACGTGTGCAACTTTCCCTGTGGCTGACCCTCGCGGGAGCCGGCGTGCTGATCAGCTTCACCCCAGGCGCGGGCGCGATCAACACCATGAACAATTCGCTCACGAGCGGGTTTCGTCGCTCGATCTGGGGAATCCTCGGGCAGCAGGCGGCGCTCATCGTGCACATTATCGTGGTGGCGCTCGGCGTCGGGGTGTTGGTCGCAGGGTCGCCGATTCTGTTCAACGTCATTCGTTATGCCGGGGCCGCCTATTTGGTCTATCTGGGCATCCGTTTAATTGTGCAAAAGCCCGCCCCGTCGCGGGACATGGCTGCGCCGCGCGCTCGGGAACCCGCCTGGTCGATGTTTCGTCGCGGCCTCTGGGTGAACCTGCTGAACCCCAAGGCGCTCGTGTTTTTTCTCGCGTTCATGCCGCAGTTCATTCGGCCCGAGCAGCCTCTGCTCCCCCAATACGTGGTGATGACAGTCACCGTGGTGCTGATCGACGTGGTCGTCATGTGGCTGTTCTTCGCGGTGGCGGCGAGATCATTTCAGCGCTTCACGAATACGGCTCGCGGGCAGCTGATTCTCAACCGCACTTTCGGGATGCTGTTCGTCGGCGTCGCGCTACTGCTGGCGCTTGTGCACTGAGTCGGCTCACGGCGACACGAGCCGGAGATCGGGAAACGTGGTGCGATACCTGCGCGTATATCTCGTCACCAGCGTGAGCCTCTCGACGACGGCGCGCGCGCCAAGGAAAAAGCCCGGAAGCGTCGCGATGGGGGTATCACCGCGACTGCGATAGGACTGATGCGCTCGATCGGGCTCCGAGGTCGAGGACGCCGGGGAGAGCACCACTATTACGTCACGTTAGATGTCGGCGGCCTGGGGCACCCCGGCTTGCATTTGAAAATGCGTGTGGCGAGCTCTGAGACCGGCGCGGCTACTGTTGAGCACATGGAATGGTGGCAGGTGCTGGTCAGCGTGCTCGGCGGCCTCGTATTGCTGTGGTCAGCGTTGATCGGGGCGCTCTTGTGGATCTCCCGCGGTCAGGCGGAGAAGATCAAACTGGTCGACGCTCTCCGCCTCGGTCCCGACGTTTTGCGGCTCACGCGGCGCCTCGCCACCGACCCGACCGTGCCCCGCGGGGCTCGAATCTGGCTGGTCGTACTCCTGGTGTACCTGCTGCTACCGATCGATCTGGTGCCCGACTTCATTCCGGTGATCGGATACGCGGACGACGCGATCATCGTGGCGTTGGTGCTGAGGTTTGCAACGCGGCACGCCGGAGCGGATGCCTTGGACCGGCACTGGCCCGGTACGCCGCAGGGGCTCAGCGCCCTGCGCATGCTTGTCGGACTCGGCTGAGCAAAAACCTTTGACGTCGATCGGGTGGCGCGCGGAGACGTTGACGGTCGGTTTCCTGGCAACCGAACGCGTCGCCAGCAGGCGAGGAGTTGTTTAATTCGCGCACTCTACGCCCGGCGCGTGCGCACCCGAGAGCCAAGCTGCAAGGGGTGAAATGCGAAGCACTTTCTACTCGTGGCCGTGCTGATTCCTGGCTTAGACGACGGGCGCCACGGGCGGAGTCTTTCGGGCGAGCGCGAACGTGCTGTTGCCCCGGCCTGCGATATGAGAACGGATGATCGCTCCCACCTGACTGTACTGCGGGGTGCCGTTCGCCGGATCGACCGCGCTGGCGGGCACCACATCTAGCCACATTGTTCCATCGTAGGTCGGTGGGCGGCATCGTCCAGGCCACACGACCGGCGAGGTCGGGGCATCCGCTGGATGACCCATGCGCAGTCCTGCCACGGTGCGCGCGGCAGAATAGATGGATGACTGACGCCGGTGACTTCGTGGACCGCACGCTGCAATACGAAGCCACTTGGGAGCGGGCAGCTGAGGCGCAGGCCCGCTTGGGGAACAAGCTCGAGTTCTATGGCGCGTCGGTGGGTGCCGTGCGGGGAACCGTCCGCGACTTGGCCCGCCGGTACAAGAACATGACGCACGACGACGTGACCGCCCTGAGCTCCGAGCTGTGGAATGTGCCGGTATTCGAACGCCGCCTCGCGGCGATCGTGCTGCTGCAATCGAACGTGACCCGGCTCGACAACACCGACCTCACGCGTATTGAGGGGTTTCTGCGCGGAGCGGGGCTGCCAGAGCTCGCGGATCCGCTCACCTTCGATGTGGTGCTGCCCCTGGTGCAGGCGCTGACCGGCGCGTATCGTGGCCGAGCGGATGCGTCCCTGGTGCGGTGGTCCGGCGACGGTGACCCGTGGCTGCGCCGCGCGGCCCACGGCGTCAACGCGAAAATCGCTCGCGCGTGACTGCCAACATCGAGGGGAACTCCTCATCGGAGTTGAGGTTCGCCAAGGTCGGTGAGAATGTCCCGGAACGGCAGGGTCTTGATGATTCCAGGGGGGTTTACTGTGGCTGGCGAATCGCCCCTGGCTTAGACGACGGGCACCACGGGCGGAGTCTTTCGGGCGAGCACGAACGCGATGTACCCGGCCAGGATCTGCACCGCGCCGACAATGATCCACAGCGTCATCTCCGGCACGGCCGCGTAGAGCAGTCCGAAGGCGAGGGGGCCGGCACCGCTGCCGACATAGGTGCCGATCTGCACGATGCCGGTCGCGCTCGGGGTGGCCGGCCCCGCCACCCGGGACACCACGAAGTGCGTGAGCCCCGGCCAACCCCAGCCGATCCCGAGGGCCAGCAGCATGCCCGCCACGAACGTCCACTGGGTGTCGACCGCCATCAGTAATACGCCGGCGCCGCCGATGCACATCATGACGGCTACGGTGGCGAGTGCGAACGTGCTGTTGGCCCGGTCGGCGATTCTGCCGACGACGACGCGCACGACGACACTGAGCAGGCCACCCACGCTCAACAGAATGCCTGCCCCGGCCAACGGCAGTCCGCGCTCGATGCCCGTGATCACCGCATACGCGGTGACGGCGCCGGTGGCCGCGGCCGAGAGCGTCGTGACGCTGGTCATCAGCAACAGATATTTCATCAGCGGTGGGGTCAACGGCACGTGCGATCCACCGAGCCGGAGGCGCGCCAGCTCACCGCGTGGCACCGACCACCAGAACAGTGCGCCCACGGCGAGCGCGAACAGGCCGGCGAGCCCGAACCCCCAGTGCCAGCCCAGGGTGAGCGCGAGCGCGGGCACCGCCAGCCCGGCCAGGAACGCGGCAAACGGAATCGCCGACTGCTTGATGCCGAACGCCGTCGCGAGCATTCCCCGCCGCACACGCAGGTTGATCAGCTGATTCGCCGCCGGATGACTGATGCCGTTGCACACCCCACCAACCGCAGCCCACACCAGCAGCCACACCCACGACGGCACCAGAAAAGCCCCTCCGATCAGGCTCAACGCGCCAATTACCACCCCGAACAGCGTTGCCGAACGGATGCCCAACCATGACACCACGCGCCCGGCCATCAGGGACATCACCGCGGCCGCACCCCAGTAACTGGCCACGGCCGCGCCGAGCACCCACTGCGGCGCCGGAATATCGCCCTGGATCTGCACGAACAGGGCGCCGAGCAGGAACACTGGCAGCCCGCCCGTGATGGTGGCGCCCACCGCGAGCACCACCGCGCCAGTGCCCGACTCGCGCCGGCGCATCAGGTACGCACGAGAGTCCGCGAGCGGGGCGGGAACGCAGCCGCCAGCCGGTCGCTGCGATGGCACTCGACCCTCTTCATCCGCTTGATCAGGGCGGCGAGACGGTGTGTCATGATGCTCAAATCGGTGCCTTTCATGTCGATCACGGCCGTAAGCGGGTGGGTCCGAGGCCCACGGACATCACCGTTGGTCAGTCGCTTCGAGCCATTTCTACCGACAGGTCATGCAGCTGACGGGCCAGAGCTGCGGCCATGCCCGCCAGCTGAGCGCGAGTGGGGCGGTCGCCGGCGTCTGCTGGTGCGGGGGCCAAGGCTGACACGTCTGCGCCGACCACGTCGAGGTCGAAAACCACCCGGTCGGCGCGGTGCCAGGTGGAGAACAGCTCGATGGGCACGCCGTTTTCGTCCAGGCTTGTGCCTTCGAGCAGCAGCACCGGCTCCCCCACGGCGATCTCCAACAGCTGTGCCAGTGCCGTCGTTGCCGATACTGCGCGCACCTGACGGCGCCCGGAGACGATCGACACGCCCAGGCGGGAACGCAAAACGGTGTGTAGCGAGGCATCCGTCAGCTCGGCCGCCGTGAGGCCGCCACCGATCGACGAGGGAAGCCAGGTGTGAATGACCGCCAGGGGGCCGGTGCCCGCAGATCTCAGGCGACGGATACCCACGACCTCAGCCGCGCCCAGCGCCGCCGACGCGACAGCATTCTGCTCGGGCGCTAATGCGAGCACGGTCGTGAAGACGTCAGCACCCTCGGCCGAGATCTGGGTGGACAGTCCCGACATGCGCTGCACGAGACGATGATGCTCTCCGCGCGGCGACACCACGCTGCCGCGCCCGCGACCGCGTTGCACGAGGCCGTCGGCGCTGAGCGCGGCCAACGCCTGACGAACGACCGAACGGGACACCCCAAATCGATTTTGCAACTCGGCCTCGGTGGGCAACTGCGACCCGGGCGGGAGCACGCCGTCCACGATGTGTGAACGGATGATCGCCCCCACTTGGCTGTGCAGCGGGGCGCCGTTTGCCGAATCGACCGCGCTGGCGGGCACCTCATCTAGCCACATCATTCCATCGTAGGCCGGAGCACGGCATCGTCCGGGCCGCGCGACCGGCGCTGCCGCGGCATCCGCTTGGCCGGTCATGACGCTTAGGCCTTCTGCGCGGCCCGCCACACGTGGTCCCACCCGGGCGCGAGTGCGGCGGCGCGCTCCAGCGACAGCACGAGGCTGGCCTCGCGGGCGATTCCCTGACCGGCGATATCGAACGCGGTGCCGTGGTCGACCGATACGCGCACGACCGGCAGCCCGACCGTGATGTTCACTCCATCGTCACCGTAGACGGCCTTGAAGGGAGCGTGCCCCTGGTCGTGGTAGCAGACCACGACCAGGTCGTACTTTCCGCGCACGGCTGCCGGTATCAGGGCGTCGCCGGGCAGGGGGCCCACGACGTTGAGTCCACGAGCCCGAGCCTCGGCCACGGCCGGGGCCAAAATGTCGGCATCTTCATTTCCGAAGAGGCGATTTTCACCGGCATGCGGGTTCAGTCCGGCGAGCCCGATGACCTCATTGGGCTTACCCATGGACTTGGCGAATGCGCCAGCCAGTTCCAATACCGTCAGGGTGCGCTCGATCGTGAGGTTCTCGATCGCCTGCCGCATCGACACGTGTGTGGTGAGGTGAAAGAAGTACAGGTCCCCGGCCGACAGCACGAGGGAGAAATTTTTCACCCCAAACTCGTGGGCGAGCAGCTCGGTGTGGCCGGGCCAGCTGTGCCCCCCGGCATGCATCGCGGCCTTGTTCAGCGGCGCGGTGACGATTCCCTGTACCTCGCCGGCGCGGGCGAGCCGGCAGGCTTCCACCACAAAACGGTAGGCGGCATCGCCGGCCGCCGCGCTGAGCACACCCTGCTCCACGTGCTCGAGCGACGGACCGGTCTGCAACAGCTCAATCGTTCCGGGCTCGTTACGAGCATCGGCAACACTCTTGATCACGCGAATAGCCGCCGGGTCGCCGCCCACATTGAGCACGCCACGGCGCATCGCCGCCTCATCGCCGATCACGACGGGAACGCAGCGGGTGCGAACGTCTCCGTGGCCGAGGAGCGTCTTGGCCGTGATCTCGGGACCGATTCCGGCCACGTCTCCAATAGTGAGCGCAAGGATGGGAAGCGTCATGGGTGTACTCCAGTGTTCGGGTTGGCTGTGGGGCTGAGCACGTGGTCAGCCAGGAGTTGGGGAAGAATGTCGGCAATCGACGAGGTGGCACCGAAGCCGCCGGCCTTCGTGACAACCGTGAGGCCATCGGCCAGGCCGCCATCGATCAGACCCACCGGAATTCCCTCGCGGATCGCGTCCGTCACCACGATGGCGCCGGCATCGAAACGATTAAGCACGGCCCGCGCACCCTCGCCGCCCATCAGCACCAAGGCGCCCACGGAACGGTGTGCGAACAGCGCTGCGGTGATGGTCGCGAGCCCGTCGGCGATGATCACGGTCGCCGTTTCGGCTGCCGTTTCGGTTCCCGTTTCGGTTCCCGTTTCGGTTGTCGTCGGGGCAGTGGCTGCATCAGGCCGCTCCGACGGGGTCGCCACGATCACGATAGCGGGAAGGTGCGGGGTAGCAGCCAGTTCACCGGCAATCCAGAGGCCGATCGCACCCGGTTCGAGAAACACGTTGAGGCTCGGCGCGAATGTGCGCACGTGTTGCGGCGGGGTGACTCCGACGAGATGATCGTACTGAGACCGGGAAATATCGTGCAGTGAACTGAGCACGACAACGACACGCGCAGCCCGCACCGGCGCTGGCTCCGCGGGCACGGCGAGGTCATGGCACCAGACTCGTGAGAGCGCAACGGCAAGCCCGGCGCTCCCGACGGGAATGGCCTCCGGTCCGAGCAGGGCCACCGCTTCGGCCAGTGTCAGGATGTCCGCATCCGTCGCCGCATCGACCGTGACCACGCGGGTCGGGTTCTGGGCCGCTACGCGCAGTTGCTTGGCGTGGTCCGAAGCGGTTCCGTTGTCGAGGGCGACGTGCACGCTTCCCGGCACCAATTCCGAAAGCAGATTCGTCGTCACCGGCGTCACCGGGTCGGTACCCGCGGCCGTGGTCTCAACGCCCTGGCCGTTGACGAGAACCCGACCGTTCTGCACGGTTCGATTCATCGCCGGATAGGCCGGGCACACCACAGCGAAGGCAGCGGTGTGAAGCTTCTGCCAGGCGTCGAGTGCGCCCAGAATTTGGGCGTGGGCCGATCCGCGCATCGTCGAGTCAATTTTGAGCAGCAGCCGATTGACACCCGCATTCCCGAGCGCCACCACGGCCTCCGACGTGCTTGGCCGCGCGAGCAGCGCGGGCTGGGCACGGGCATCGGACACCACCGCGAGAACCGTACCGTGGCTCGCGAGCCCGCTGTCGGGCGCGGTCAGCAAGAGCCGGGTGCGCCATCCGTCGCGGGCAAATTGCACCGCGGAATCACCGCCACCGGTGAGATCATCGGCCACGATACCCACGGCAATATGGTCGGCGTTCGTCGGGCTTGCGGGTGGGGCCGGGTGCGCCACGGCGTTCGGGCGGGGTTCAGTCATGGCGTCGGGTGTGATCGTGACGGATGCCGCGGTGGCCGGTCACGAGTGCTCGATCGTGCGTATCGACACCGTGTCGCCGGACGACTCGGTCTCCGGCTCGTTGGAGACCAGGCCACCCTCTCGTTTGAGCACCCAGGAGGCCAGCAGGGGCGCAAACACCGCAGTGACGAGTACTGCGGACGCGACCTGGGCTGTGGCGACCTCGACGTAGGGCGCGAAGGTGGGGTCGGCCAGGGCAATGATGGCCGGAGTGGCGATCGCGTTGCCGGCCGTGGTGGCCGAAGCGATGCCGATGCCGGACTTATTGCCGCGGCGCAGAATGAAGCGGTAGCCGAGGTAGGCGAGCGCGCCGGTGAACAGGGTGGCGACGATGCCCACGATGATGCCGGAGAGTCCGCCGGCCAGCACGTTCTGCAGGTTGATGCCGGTACCCAGCGCGAAGGCGAAGAATGGAATGATCATGTTCGGAATCGGGCGCATGATCTCGGTCCACTTCTGGTCGAGGTTGCCCACCAGAATGCCGACCAGCAGCGGAATTACGGCCGCCAGAAGCAGCTGGAAGGGGATGTTGGCGAGGCCGGCGACGCCGAGGAAGAGCATCGAGAAGAAGGGCCCGTCGTTGATGGCCGAAGCCATGTACGCGCCGCGGTCGCGGGCGTCACCGTAGCGCCCGGTGAAGGCGAGCCAGAGACCGCCGTTACTGTTGTCCATGGTGACGAGCAGGGCGAGAATCGAGACACCCAATATTCCGTCGAGGCCCACGATCTGGGCGAGGAGCACGACGACGGTGGCCGGGAGAATGGATTTACAGAGCAACAGCACTCCGGAGGTGGCAAGAACCGGACCGGACGTCTTCAGGGTAATTTGCATGCCGGTCGCAAAGATCAGCAGGCCGATCAGGGGAAGCGCGCTGGCTTGGAACAGCGCGGTGGTGAAGTTTCCCAGGGTGAGAAAGCCGGGAAAGAACGTGCCGACAACCGAGCCGAGAATAAGCGGAATTAGCATCAGCCCACCGGGAATGCGGTTCATGCCGTCAAACAAAGGCACTCGGCTGACGATTTTGGATCCGGCTACCATGGCGAATCTCCTTAGGAATGGGCGGCGATGCCCGTGAATAGTGTGTACGTACACAATGTACCTACTCTATCCGGTGAGGTCGCAATGTCAAGCCATCGACGCCCGATGCGGTTCGGGCGCCCGGGTCTCCTGCGAAAAAACCCTCTGTTGGCGTCGATGACTGCAGGCGCGCGAGAAGCCGCGTGATAACGGCCCGTGCAGCGATCTCCGGCGCCCGGCCCAACCCTGCGCGTAGGCTGCGGGTATGCGCGCAATCATCGTGAACTCTCACGGCGGGCCAGAGGCCCTCACCCTGACGACCGTGCCCGACCTCGAGGTCGGGTCCCACGACATCCGTTTGGAGGTGGCTGCCGCGGGAGTGAACCGGGCGGACGTCATGCAGCGGCAGGGCAAATACCCGTCTCCCGCCGACGCACCCCAGTGGCCGGGGCTCGAAGTCTCCGGGGTAGTGACCGAAATCGGCGATGACGTCAGCCGCTTCGGCATCGGAGACCGGGTCTGTGCCCTGCTTCCCGGCGGCGGCTATGCCACCGAGGTCGTGGTGCACGAAGGCCTGGCGCTGCTGGTGCCGCTGTCGATGGACCTCATCGATGCCGCCGCCCTGATCGAAGCCCTGGCCACGGTGTGGTCGAACGTATTTATGAGCGGCGAGCTCGCGCCCGGTGAGACCCTGCTCGTACACGGTGGCGGCAGCGGAATCGGCACAACGGCTATTCAGCTGGCCCGGTTGATGCACGCCCGGGTGGCCGTGACGGCCGGGTCGGCGGAGAAACTCGCGGTGTGCGAGAGCCTCGGGGCCGAGGTCCTGATCAACTATCGCGAGCAAGACTTCGTGGCCGAGATCAAGGCCGAAACCTCCGGCCGCGGCGCCGACGTGATCCTTGACATCATGGGCGGCTCCTACGCGGCACGCAACATCGAGGCCATCGCGGTCAACGGGCGCATCATGGTGATCGCCAACCAGAGCGGCGAACCAGCCACGTTCGACCCTGCCCGCCTCATGCAGAAACGTGCCCGATACTGGGCCACCACCCTGCGAGCGCGCTCCCTGGCCGAAAGAATCGCCATCGTGCGTGCGGTCAAGTCGGCGGTCTGGCCCTTTATCACGTCGGGCGAATTTCGACCCGTGATCGACGGCAGATTCTCGTTCGCGACCGCAGCGGATGCGCACCGGCGGCTGGAATCATCCGCTCACGTGGGCAAGATCGTGCTCGTGCCCTGACCGGCACGTCGGCTGTATGAGAGGGGGTCTAACCGACCGGCGTGACCCCCTCTGACCAGCGTCGAACCACTACGCCTGTTTGTCGGCCAGCTCTGCGGCTGCGGCCGCACGTGCGGCCCTGGCCTCGGCCTTCGCTGCGGCAGCGGCGGCCTTGACGTCAGCGTCGATCGCGTCGACAAAAGCGGTGTGCTTGGCGCCGGGCAGCCAGCCTTTGTTGACGACCTTCAGCTGGAACAGGCAGGCCGCAAGCACGAGCACGACACCGATGACCACGGTGAGCATGACACCCACGGCAGTGTTGTCGCCGAGCAGGCTCACGCCGATAAGCATTCCGAACCAGCCGAAGTCGGTATCGCCGAAGGTACTGTTGGCGAAGCCGAGGCCGCCGAGCACGAGCAGCAGGATGGCTGGCAGAATGGTTATCAGGATACCGTTGACGAAACCACCGACCATGGCACCGATGCGACCACCGGTCGCGTTGCCGTAGACACCGGCGCCGCCGCCCGTGAAGAAGTGTGGCACCATGCCGGGCAGAATCAGGGCGAGACCGAACATCGGGCCAAGCCAGATGGCCAGCACGCCAAGGCTGATCAGTCCACCGGCGAAAGAAGCCAGAAAGCCGATGAGCACGGCGTTGGCCGCGAACGGAAAGACGATCGGGATGTCGAGCGCGGGGCGGGCGCCGGGAACAACTTTCTCGGCGATGCCCTGGAACGCGGGCACAAGCTCGCCGAGAATGGTTCGCACACCGTAGAGAATGATGGCCACACCCACGCCAAACTGCAGGGCCTGGGCGAAAGCGGCCATGATGAACGCACCGGCGTCGGGCGAGCCGAAGATGCCGAGGGCATCCGCTCGGGGAAGGGCGATAAGACCCCAAATGGCGAAGACCATGTAGATGGCAACCATGGAGACCGAGGTGGCCACCATGGAGTCGCGCAGAAAGCGCAGGTTTTGCGGAAAGTTGACGTGCTCAGTGCTCTTGCTGCGCTGGCCGACGGCTTGGCCGACCGCGCCGGCGGCGATGTAACCGAGGGTTCCGAAGTGCCCAATGGCGATGGTGTCGTCGCCGGTGATGCGCTTGGTCCACGGCTGAGCGAAGGCTGGCATGACCACCATGATCACGCCGAGCAGTCCACCGCCGATGACGACGACGAGCCAGCTGAGCTCGGAGCCGAATCCGACCGAGAGCACGACCGCGAGCAGCATGGCCATGAAAACCATGTGGTGCCCGGTGAGAAATACATACTTAAGTGGGGTGAATCGTGCGAGCAGCAGCATCACAATGAAGCCCACCACGAGCACGTAGGCGCTCGTCGCTCCAAATTCTTCAGCCGCCAAGGCGGTGATGACCTCATTGGTCGGAATCACGCCCTGCGCGCCGGTGACCTGCAGAATCAGGTCGCCGAGCGGGGTGAGCGAGGCAACAACCACACCGGCTCCGGCACCGAGAATGAGAAAGCCGAGAGCCGCCTTGAGGCTGCCGCCGATGATGGCGCCGACCGGCCGACGCAAGGCCATGAGCCCGACGGCCGTGATGATGCCCACGAGATAGGCCGGCACATTCAAAATCTGCTGGCCGATGAAATCCAGAATGACTAAGAACCATTCCATGAGGGGGTGCTTCCTCTCCTACTCAGTCGTGCGTTGACGAAACAAGGCTATTCGAGTGCGCTGGTGAGCTTTTCGGTGATCTCGTCGAGGTCGAAGAAGTTGTCGATGACGATGACTTGGGCCTCGACGTCGCCGATCTCCTCGGCGAGCTCTTCGCTGGTGAGCACAATCTCGGCGTCGCGCGCCATGCCGCGAGCCACACCGATATCGGCGGCCTCAACATCGGCATCGATGCCGAGCGTTCGCAGCACCTTCTCGGTGTTCATTTTCAGGAGAACGGATGTACCGATTCCCATTCCGCAGACCGCGATGATCTTCATGAGTGTGCCTTTCGTTGCAGTTCGCGGCTGGCCATGAGCGCGAGCACCTCGGCCGGCGAGTCAGCCGCCTTCAGGGCAGCGACCAGTTTGGCGTTCATGAGCACCCCCGCGAGGGCCTGCATCATCTCGAGGTGGCCTTCGTGGTCGAGGGCGGCCAGCCCAATGACAAGCGACACCGGGTCGTTCTTCTTGTGACCGAAGTTCACCGGCTCATCGAGAGTGACCCAGCTGAGCCCGGCGCGCAGCACAGCGGGTGAGGGACGCGAGTGGGCGATGGCCAGACCGGGCGCAATGACGATGTAGGGACCGAGCTTGTCAACGGCGGCGATCATCTCCGCCGTGTAGTCGTCGGTGGTGACGCCACCGGCAACGAGCGCGTCGCCGGCCAGCCTGATCGCGGCCTGCCAATCGACCGCTGTGACGTGGGTGCGTATCGACGCCGCGTCGAGTTCGGTAGCGAGATTGACCGTCATGCCGTCAACTCCTTATTCCGGCCTCAAACCGCAAGACCTCATCGTCTGCCCCAAAACTCTGGCGCCGTGATCCGAGCCTAATCCGCATCCGAAACTTTTGTCTATAAGTGATCTAAAGTCGGGACGAAAGTCCCTAGCGAGTGAGGCGACTGATGCGGTCGGCGTCGAAAAGGGCATCCTGGGCAATGAGGGAGGCGCCCAGCACGCCCGCCTTTTTACCGAGACGACTCGGCTCCACGGTGAGACCGGCGCCGGAAAATGCGCGCACCCGCGCCAGCACGGCATCGCGCAGCGACGACAGGTAGGGGTCGCCGGCTTCGGCGAGCTGGCCACCGATGATGATCATGGCGGGGTTCAGCAAGCCGGCAACGTCGATGAGGGCCTGCCCGATTTCGGCGCCGGCCGCGGTGAGCAGCCGCACAGCGTCGGGTGAGCCCATGCGCGACAGCGCCACGATATCGCCGGTGGTGCGAATGCGGTAGCCGAGGGCATTGAGCTCGCGGCGAATCGCATAGCCGCTTGCGACAGCCTCCAGGCAGCCATGCTGCCCACAGCTGCACAGCTCGGTGCCGTAGCGAAAGCTATGCGAGAAGTCGCCAGCGCCGCCGCGGGCACCCCGGTAGACCCGGCCGTCAAGCACGAACGCGCAGCCAATGCCGAGCCCCACCTTGAGTACGGTGAGGTCCCGATTTTCGGGCCATCCGAGTCGGGATTCCGCGACCGCCATGATGTTCACGTCACGGTCGACGGCGAAAATAGCGACAAAGTCGGCCGGAAAATAGTTCTGCACGAGCACGTCGTTCCACTGTGCGTCGATTTGGGGGGCGGCGAGTCTGCCGGTCGCGGCATCCACCGGACCGGGCACGCCCACGCCGATCCCGCGCACGTCGGCGCGGGTCTTACCGAGCCGGCGAAGGAGATAGTCGAAGACCTGATTGGCCCACGTGAAGACGGTGTCGGGGCCTTCCCAGAGCCCGATATCGGCCTCGTCTTCGATGAGGATCGTCGAGACCAGATCGGTAACGGCCACGCGGGTGTGCGAGCCGCCGATATCGACACTGAGAAGCAGTCCGGCGTCTTTGTTGATCGCGAAGCTTTCGGCCGGTCTGCCACCGCGAGAATCAGTCTGGCCGGCAACCATGATGATGCCGGCGGCGAGCAGTTCGTCGAGGCGGCGAGCCAGCGTGATGCGCGACCAGCCGAGCTCGTCGATCAGTGCCGGCCGGGTGGTTGCAGCGCCCGTGCGTATGAGGTCGAGCACGACGCCTGAACCGGTCGACATGGCGCGTGCCACTGAAGCTCCTCTTTATTGACTTATGTATATGAATATACCAATGTGTGAAGTATGACTCTGAAACGCAGTCTTGTCACCATCGATGTCACTGCTGATGCCTTCGCCGAAGTCTCCCTCGCAATGGCAGCGGCGGAACGGCTCAGCGCCGACGGTCTCGCGGTGCGCGTGGTATCGATGCCGTGCATGGAGTGGTTTGCCGAGGCTTCTCAGGCCTACCGCGATGAGGTACTGCCGCCCGCCGTGCACGCCCGGGTGGCCATTGAGGCCGCACGCAGCTGCTCTTGGTGGCGCTGGGTGGGGCTGGACGGCGAAGTCGTCGGAATCGACGACTTCGTCGAATCGGGTAGCGGCGCCGAGATCATTGCCGAATGGGCCCCGACCCAGCCATAGCTCCTCTCCGGCACGTGGGAGCCGCAGTTCGCGCCCCTTTGAACGAAGCGGCCTTTGCGGGGCAGAACTTTCGAGCGCACGTCACCGTGAAATCGGAGCGGCGCGTGCACGCGGGTGACGATCTCACTGAGCCAGATCGCCCTGGTGAATATGGCGCCGCGGGCGTCAACGAGCTGCCGCACGGTGCTCGCGACACTCGACCAGAGTGATTTTGTCCAGTGAGTTGTGCGTGGCTCGGCGCCGCGCCGGCGGCGAGTACGCTCGAACCGTGTTGTCCCGCGATCTGATTCGTCTTTACCCCGAGCTCTACCACGTGGCCGCCGACCAAAGCTGGCCCGCCATCGAGCGACACGGGCTGCTCAGTCCGACCGCGCTCGTGACCCGCTGGGGTGTCAGGCAGGGAGCCCCGCAGGCCATCATTCTCGGCAAGCGGCGCGGTGAGTCACGCGTGCTGGAGCATGCGGAATTCGGAACCGCGGTCATCCGTCATCAAAAGGCCATCCATGAGGCGTCGCTCGAGGACGCCCTCGAAGACATGACCCTCACGGAGTGGTACGCGGCCCTCAACGACCGCGTCTTCTTTCACCTGCAGCCCCGGTTGCTGCGCGACCTGCTAAACGCCCGCTCCTATCGCGACGATGCCCACACCGTGATCACCCTGAATACCAGGAGCCTGGTCGCCGCCCACGAAGACGAGATCGAGCTGAGCGCGATCAACTCCGGGTTCGCGCAACGGCACAGCAAGGAACCGCGCGGGCGGGGTACCTTCGCGTCAATCGAGGACTACCGGCATCCCACCCGGTCACACGCCGTGACGAAGGGGCAGGATGTCGCCGAACTCGCTATCCCTCGCGGGGTACGCGACCTGCGCGACCACGTCGTACGCGTCGAGCGGATGCGGGAGGGCACGACTCTCGAGCGCCTCGCCTGACTCTGCGGCTCAGCGGGCCGCGAGGTACTCGACGGCGGTGACGATGAGGGGCGAGGTCGCGAGAGCGAACAGGGTCGTGGCGGCCGCGGCGGCGAGAACCGTGAACGTCGTGCGCCGGGTGCGGGCAGCCGCGACCTGCTGTTCGAGCGCGGTGAACCGGGCGTGCAGGTGCGCCGGCGCGAGCGGCTGGCCGGCCTCCAGCCAGGTTGTCGGGTCGTCGATGAGGGCGGTGAGCGCGGCCTGCTGCTCAGCGCTGAACACCTGCGTGCGTCCGACGAGCCACCGGCGCAGGCGTGGCGAGTCGATGACCGTCACGGCATCGGGTTTGCGGGCGAGCAGAATCTTGTGCGGGTTGACCAGCACGATCACGGGTTGCACCACGGTCGTCCCCGGCATCACTGCGGCCAGCAGCGCGGTGATCTGGGCCGATTCGAACTGGGCATCGCGCAGGTAGGGCATGGCGTGTTCGCCGATGGGAATCGAACGCATCGACCCGGTCAAATCGCGGTCCCAGTGGGTCTTCGAGTTGATCGAGAAGATTCCACCGGGGCCGACGACGAGGTGATCGACCCAGAAGGCCGTATTGCGAATGGGCAGGGAATGATAGACGCTGTAGCCCTCGGGCAGCCGTCCGAGGATGTCCCCGACAATCATTTCTGCCTGCGCGGCGCGCAACCAGCTCAGCTCGTTCACATCGAGCGGCGAGGCGCCCAGGGTGCGGGCGAGTCGGGATCGCGGTGGCCGATCGCCATGTTGGCGGAGCAGTTCCTCGACGACGGACTGGCCCGCAAATCGACCGGTTGCGGTGGGTACGACCGACGCCAACAAGCGTGCAGGCTCGCTGTCACAAGCTGGTACTCCAGCGCCGAGAATTGTTATAGCCACGTTCACTTGCCTCACCACGGGTTCGCACCCCGTATTGTCGTGGCACCGACATCCGCCGTTTCCGTACAGACAATCGGCAGCGTCGCAGCGTTGGTTAGCAATTCCTAAGTAATTCTCACTCGCGTGTGGAGCGACGTGCGAGGCTGGCGCGGAGCGTCCGCTGTCACTCTAGGGGTGCGACCCCGAAGGCGGCCTCCCCCACTAAGCAGGGCAACGTCGGCTAGCCTGAAAGCCAACCCACCGATTGGATCTGCTCGTGAAGCACCTGACTTTCAACGTTTGCGCGATCACGGGACTCGGATTCAGCGGCCTGGCCGTTCTGCTGCTGCTGGCCAATCTGCTCTCGGGCAACCAGTTCGTCGACGTGATCCTTCCGGCGGCCGTGGTCTCGCTCGTGATCGGCGGCGCGTTCTCGGTGCGCGCGCGCCTGCTCTCGGCCAAGGGCCACGGGCCCGCCAAACGCTAGCGGCTATCGCCCGTGTCAGATCGCGGCACTATCGACGGGCGAATACCCCAGGTCACCGGGTTGTCGATCACAGCGGCCAATTCCATGCGTTCGATCGGGCGCAACACCTGCGGACGCGCGGCCAGCCATTGGCTGAGCGTCGCCGCGCTGAGTACGGGCACGGGCACGGGCGGCGTTTGACGCTGCGTCGCCCGCCCTGCCCCGGTCTGTCCTGAAGCCGTACTGCCCGACGCCATCTTTCCCGACGCCGAACGGCCGGTGACCCACAGCGCGCGGGCGCCCAGCACGACCAGCGCCGGCTGAACTGCACTGCGCAGCGGCAGCCGCCCACGCAGCAAAAGCGTGAGGCGCCGCGCTCCGGATTCGGCAAGCACCAGATTCGGTGAGCGCTGCCCGACGACGAACAACGTGTGCCGGTGCACCCAGACGATCCGCCCGTCGTAGAGCTGCGTGTACAGCGCAAATACTCCACCTGGCCCAACGAGCAGGCGCACCGCGCTCGCTCCGTCACCTCCCAACGCCGGTGAGGCGAAGGCGGCCCAGTGGTCCGGTAGCGTCGCGAGCACTTCGTCGACCGCACTCTCATTGCGCGCACGGACCAGCGCCAGGTCGGTCGGCGTAGCGGCAGCCTGACGCGACGCAAGGCCGAGCGGCCAAGCTGGGCCAGTCGATGATCGACGCGCTCCGGTGCAAGGCGATTCAGGCAGTTCCGGGGGCGTCACCAGACGCCGCCGCGTGGAGAGAGTGTGAGTCATGAGTGCTCCTCGCCGGGTTCTACATTTTGCCAGTGCCACCCTCACTGCAAGACCCCCAGAATGGGGGACTCTTCACCAAGCGGATGCGGGCCCGCCGCCCCGGGTTTCGCGGCGGCCGGGCGGGGCAACGTATATTCGCAGGGTCGTGGATCTGAAGTCAGAAGGAGTCTCATGACCGTGAAGGAGCGTGCACCCGAGACCGGCTAGAGCGTCGTAGGCGCTGTGGGTGACGGCGGCCGAGCCTGATGCGATGACGCGCATCCTGTCGGACCGCCCCGACGAGCTCGCGACTCCGGGCGCCGAACCGGTCGTCGCACCCGTCGCACCCTCCGAGTCCGCAGCGTCAGTCGCTGACACACCGGGCGAGGTCTACTTTTCAGAACTGGACTGCGGCCCGGCAGTCGTGCTACAACGCGCCCATGAGCCCGGGCAATGTCAGCAGAATTTCCAGGGCAGTGAGGGTGCTGAGCACGATTCCCAGCGGCAACCACAACAGACGGGTGCGCCGGGCGCTGGCTACTTCGGCCTCGAGCTCGCCGAAGCGTCGCAGGATCTCGGCCGGCTCCAGTGCTGTGAGGGCCTGCCAGAGCAAGGGATTCTCGACGAACCCAGCAATTTCCAGCCGACCAAGTGGCGCCAGCACCGCCGGCAGTCCCTGGAGCCACGCGCACAGGTCGACGGCCTCGATGACTTTGACCCGCGACGGCTGCGCCTTCACGATCACGCTCTTGGTATCCACAAGCACGACGACGCCGTGCACGGACGCGGCGCGCGGCATGCGTTGGGAGAGAAGAGTGGTGAGACTGACGGCCTCGTATTCAGCTTCCCTTATATACGGAATTTTTCGGGTACCGACCCGCACGCTGCGCCCGGCGACCTGCACGGCTTTGCGCGCCTGCCGGTCGGAGTGGAGGGCGAACACGCCGCCGGGGCCGATCACCAGGTGGTCAACGTCGGCGCCGCTGTCGCCGACCGGCAGGGAATGAAAGACGATCCATTCGCTGGGCAGTTCGGCCAGCGCCTGGCCCACCGCGATTTCGGCGCGGGCAGCGTCGAAGCAGCGCGCGCCGTCGGTGCCGAGTGGGGAACGGCCCATCAGCCGTTGCAGTGGATTGCGGGGCGCCACCAGACGCTGCTCCAGCAGGAGCACTTCTATGATCGACTGCGCCGGGCAGCGCTGTCGCATGATCGGAGCTTCGATAGTCACGGTTCTCCTGTTCGGGAGTTTGAATATAGCCGTACGGAGGATGACCGCAAGAGCCCCCGTTTGCGGTACTTGCAGGTGAAGGCCGTTAGGAGCCCTGTCGCGCTGGGCGGCACCCGATCGGCAAGCCGGTGCACCAGCTGCGGCTTGCGCACGCACGTTAGGGGGTGTACCTTGACCCGCTTAGGCTGAGGCAGCAACTCGGGCATGGCCATACGGTCTCCTGCGCCTGGGGGCACCAACGTAAGGCACCTGAACCATGAACAAGAAGAACATACTCATCGCGACCGCTGTAGGCGTCGCAGTCGCGCTGGGCGGCGCGGGCGTTGCCCTGGCCGTCAGCGACATGGGTGACAACGACGGCCCGCTCACCGGCGAGACCCTCGACCGCGCGAGCAACGCCGCCCTGGCCGAAGTGGGCCCGGGCACGGTGACGAGCGCCAACCGCAACGACGACGGCGGAAGCGCCTACGACCTCGAGGTGCGCCTCGACGACGGCACCGCGGTTGATGTAGAGCTAAACGATTCGTTCGACGTGGTCTGGGTCGGCGACTACGACAACGACGACAGCAGCAACTTGTCAAACAACAGCTCATCAGACGACAGCTCAGCGGCACCGAGCTCGACTGCGAGCGCTACGGCCGACACGAGCGCCACCGACCAGGCCGCGAGTGAGCGTGCCAGTGCCGAAGCCGCAGCCCTCTCCGCGGTCGGCAGCGGTCGCGTCACCGACTTCGATCGGGACGACGACTGGGATCACCTCTACGAGGTTGAGGTCACCCTCGACGACGGCAGCGACCGCGACGTCGACCTCGACGCCAACTTCGTCGTCGTGAGCATCGACGACGTTCAGCAGTAGGTCTTTGCCGTGAAGCGCTGGGCGAATTCGCCCAGCGCTTCACCCGCTTCAGCGTTCGACGAGAATTCCGTCTTCGTCGCAGTAGACGGTGCGACCGGGAGTGAAGACGACGCCGGCGAACTCGACGACGGCATCCGCTACCCCTGAACCGGTCTTGGAACTCTTGCGTGGATTGCTGCCGAGGGCTTTCACCCCGAGGTGGAGGGCACCGATGGCGACCCGGTCGCGCACGGCACCATTGATGATCGCACCGGACCATCCGTTCACGACGGCGAGGTCGGCGATCATGTCACCCATCAGCGCCGAGTTGAGCGAGCCGCCGCCATCGACGACGAGTACGGCGCCGTCACCGGGCGTGGACAGGATCCACTTGAGTAGGGCGTTGTCTTCGAAGCAGGTGACCGTGCGGATCGGGCCGCTGAACCGGGTTCGCCCACCGATCGTCTGAAACTGCAAGGGTACGGATTGCAGCTCGTCGCCACGCTCGTCGTACAAATCGGCGGTCGACACGGTCATTGTTCCTCCAGGGTCTCGTTGCTTCCAGAGTAGGCCCGGGCGGGCTTGAAACGGATGCGGTCGGTGCTGGCGGTAACGCTCGCCAACACGTCGGGCAGCACCTTTACGCCGATACCGGGGCCGGTTGGTACGCGCAGGTGGCCGTTCTCGAGCTCGAACGGTGCGGTGAGGTCCTGCGCGAAGTACCGGTTGGAGGCCGAGGTGTCGCCCGGCAGTACGAAGTTGGGCAGCGCGGCAAGGGCCACGTTGGCGGCCCGGCCAATGCCGGTTTCGAGCATACCGCCGCACCACACCGGCACGCCGTGGGCCGCCGCGACGTCGTGGATGCGCCGGGCCTCGAGGTAGCCGCCGACCCTGGCCGGCTTGACGTTGATGATGCTGCAGGCGCCGAGAGCGATCGCCGTCGCGGCGTCGCGGGCGGATTTGATCGACTCGTCGAGGCAGATCGGTGTCGTGATGAGCTTGGCCAGGTTGGCGTGGCCGAGCATGTCGTCTTCCTTCATCGGCTGTTCCATCAGCAGCAGGTCGAAGGGGTCGAGCCGAGCGAGGTGGCGGGCATCGGCGAGAGTGTACGCGGTGTTGGCGTCGACCTGCAGCAGCAGGTCGGAGCCGAAACGTTCGCGCACGGCCCGCACTGGTTCCAGGTCCCAGCCGGGTTCAATTTTCAGTTTGATGCGCAGGTAGCCTTCGGCGAGATAGCCGGCGACGGCGTCGAGCAGCTCCGGGATCGAGTCCATGATGCCGACCGAGACCCCGGCTGGCACGGTGTCGCGCACCGCGCCGAGGTGGCTGCCGAACGAGACGCCGGTTGTGTGCAGCTGCGCGTCGAGAATGGCCGTTTCGAGCACGGCCTTGCTCATCATGTGACCCTTGACCGGCTCGAGCGCGGTGACCACGAGTTCGGCGCTGAGTCGGTCGCCGAGTGCCTGCAATCGGGGCACCAAGTGGTCACGAATGACCAGGTCGCTCGCATCCAGAAATTCACTACTGTAGAGCGGATGCGCGTCGGCGGCGCACTCGGCCCAGCCCTCAGCATCCGCTGTGAGGACACGCACCACGGTGACTTCCCGCTCGGTAGAGGTACCGAACGAAGTACGAAACGGCTGCACCAGCGGCATGTGCACGCGACGCAGCTCGATGGTCTCGATTATCATTCTGTTCCTCCTGGTGCGAGCCGGTACCGGCCGTCACGGCTGACCCCCCGGGCTATATGCCCCGAAGCGAATACATCGGTGAATGTCGAACGGATACTGCGCCGCCAGTCTGCCGCGACCTGCGGGTTCTGCTTGCGCAGCGCCACGATGTCGGTGGGAACCCGGCACCACAGGGCGTTATTCGCCGCCACGAGTACGGGGTCGCCGTCGGGGCCGTGTCGGAGCACATCTTTCGGCTGAAAGACGGGACGCCTCACCGGGATGGGGCGTTCTTCGCTGCAGGCTGCGGATTCGGCGCTCGTGAGCGGCCAGACGGCGACCAACCGGTCGCTCTCGTCATTGGCGTTCATCTCGCCCTGCATCGGTCCGTAGAAATCAATGGCGTACGCGCTCGCATAGGCGCCGAGTTTGCTGAGGTTGAAGCGGGCGTTGCGGCTGACCAGGGGATCGAAAGTCCAGGTCATCGCGGTGAGGTCGCGGGCCAGGCCCCAAGCCCGCTGGTGCTGTTTGAGGGCGAAGCCCACGCCTCGGTCGCTGATGCCGGGCAGCACCCCGGCGATGAGGGAGTACATCGACTGGGACTGCGGGGTAACGATCGCGGCGGCGGCGCCGATTATTCTGCCAGCCTGATCGCGGGCCGCGCTCACGTTGCAGCCGGCATGACTGATGCTGCGGAGCAGTTCGCAAGGGATGGCGCTCTCGCCGGGCGGCAACAGCCAGACCCGGTTGAACAGGGCCTCGATCTCGAGAAAACCGGCCAGGCTGCCCTCGTCGTTCACGAAGACGCCGGCCGATTCGGCCGCGATCAGAGCCGCGGCTTTGGCCTGCACCGTGATAGCGACGAGAGACGGTTTCTGAGACATTTGCCCAGTGTGACAGCCTCGACCGCCAAGTGTCTGCCCGACTCGATCTGAAAAAGAGCCCCCGCTGCCCGAAGGCGCCGGCGGACAGAAATCCTGCTAAAGCTGTGGAACACTCGATTTCAGGGTCTGAGCTTGGGACACTTGTTCTATAAGCCAGAGCGGCGACACCCCCCAGCAGCAGGGCGCGGCCGATCGCCTTCCAGACGGGCTGCCCGACAGCGAAACAGTGAGGCTAGCGTCGTGGCCGCGCCCGGGGCAGAATAACTAGGTGATTCGCAAACGAGTGCTGGCACGCGGCGAAGTGCAGGGCGTCGGGTTTCGATACGAAGCCCGGGCCCAGGCCCGCCACCTCGGCCTCGTCGGGTATGCCCGCAACCTCCCGGACGGCACGGTGGAACTCGAAATCGAGGGGCCGGAGGCATCCGTTTCACGCATGCTGCGATGGCTTCAAACCGGCCCACGCTACGCCATCGCGAACGTGCTCGAGGTGAGCGATGTTGCCGCGACGGGCGAGAGCGAGTTTCAGATCACCGGCTGAGGTCGGAGGCTACTCGGCGCTGGCGTAGCGTTAGCCTATGATCGCGCGCACGGACCCTGCCGGGAGGTCGGGCATGAGAGCGCGCACCGCTTTCGGTGTGGCGCGACTGGGCCTGACAGCCTCGGCCCTCGTGGCACTGATCGGCTATTTTCAGTACACCCTCGGGCTGGCCACGTTTGCGATCGCGAACTTCTTCAGCTATTTCACGGTGCAGAGTGCCATCGCGTCGGTCTTCGTCTTCGTGGCGGCCGCCGTAGTAGCCTTGCGAAGGCCCACCGACCCGGCCTGGCTTGACATGTTGCGGGCCATGGTGACGACCTACATTCTGGTTTCGGGCGTGGTCTACGGAATCATCGTCTGGCAGTCCTCGGGGGCAAACTACTCGATCGAAGTGCCGTGGTCGAGCCAGCTGCTGCACTTCGTGATTCCGGTCTGCGCCCTCATCGACTGGATCGTCGACCCGTTCAAGGCCCGCCTGCCATGGAAGTACCTCGGCTGGGCCATCGTGTTCCCGGTGTTCTGGCTGGTCTTCACCCTGATTCGCGGACCGATCGTGGGGTGGTACCCGTACTTTTTTCTCGACGCCCGCCAGGTGAGCGGCCCCGGCGAGACCGTGTTCTACTGCCTGATCATCGTGGCGATCATCACCGGCATTGCCGCGCTGCTCACCTGGATTACCCGTTTGAAGCGGATGCCGCGCCACCTGCTTCCGCCCTGGCGCGCCTAGCTATTCGTCGGGAACCGCGAGGAACGGCTCGAGCGCGGTGAGTGCGGCTGCGAGAAATTCCTCGTCGTCGAGTTCGCTCAACCGGGTTGCGTTCTCGGCAGCGACCAGACCCATCAGAATGGGTTCGCCGGTGAGCGGCATCATGTTGACCCACACCGGAAAGTCGGCGTCTTCGCCGACGATGGTCCAGAGCCGGGCAGCGGTATCCCAGAACGGCACGTCGAAGCGCAGCCAGATCTTGTCGACCACGCCCATGCCGAGAGCGGCGATGGCCCCCCGGTGCGCAAAGGGCAGCGCGGGCGAGAACTCGATCGCCGCATCCTTCAGCACGCCGAGCGGCACTGTCACGATAACCCGATCCGCCGACAACGACTCACCGGTGCCGAGGCGCAGACTCACACCGCGGTCGTCGTGGGCGATGCGGTTGACCACGCTCGAGAGCAGCAACTCGAGCCCCTCCGCGTCAGCCGTAAGCAGTGTTGAATATCCGCCCACAACGATCTGATCGTCATCGGCATTGGCGATATTGGTTGTGTACCAGGCCGATTGCTGGCTCGGCGTGGCTCCCGTCTCAACCTTGAACCTGGTAGCGATCTCGTATTCGAGCCAGTCGGCGTTCGACAAGCCTTCAGCGTTCGGGGTGTTCGACAGTCTGGCTTCGCCCGAGTCGACCAGGGCACGTTCGACCGAGACGTCCCGCTGCTGATCGGCCGCCCACTCGAGGGCGCCCGCGACGGCCTGGGCGCCGAGCGGGGACACTTCAACAACCACACCGGCGCGGGTGCGCACCTCGGGAGTGCGCACGAAGGGCAGCAGAGTCACTCCGAGGGCGGTCAGCTCGTCATTTGGAAAGCTGTCGGAGGCGCCGTGCAAAAACGACGGCCCGCGTTCGATCGGAAACGGCCAGTCACCGCTGACGGTGTCGATGCGCCCGCCGATGCGATCGCGCGCCTCGATCACGACCACGTTGAAACCGGCATCGACAAGCTGCCGAGCTGCGGTGATCCCGGCGATGCCAGCACCGACGATGGTGATGCGTTCGCCGGGCGCCGCGACATCCTGCACCTGGCTGGCCGCGAGCAGGGCCGAAGCGCGCGCGCCCCGCACGGTGCCGGGCTCGTCGACCGCCACGGCCTCACCGGCGAAGAACACGCGGGCGTCGACAGTCTGGCCGAGGGCCGTGCGATGCTCGGGCGTGGCGCCAACGGCGGCATAACTGAACGATCCCCGCGAGAACGCGTCGGTCGACCAGTTGGTGCGGGAGACCGTAAGCGGCTGAGGCACCAGCGAGGGTGTGAGCGTGTTGGGCGAAGCGGATGGCGTCGGCACCGGCACCGGCGCGACGCACGCCGCGAGGGCCAACACGGAAAAACCCGATGCCGTGCCGAGCAGAAAAGTGCGCCGCTTCACGATCGGTCCGGCCCAGAACGGTGATGCAGTCCGGCGCCAGTCATGAAACTAAACTACCGCAGACCGTCTGGGATGACATTTTCTTCTCAAGGTAGTCAGTTGCCTGACCACCTGTTCTCTTTCTTCGTGATGCAGCTGCTCGTGTTCTTCATCGTGGCGTCGTGGGCCTCTTCGCCTGGCTGTTGGTGCCGGCCGCGGTCGCGGGCTTGGGCGGGTTCCTGGCCTTACGCCGGGCCACTCCAAAGAACTAGGGGCTAGGACTGGCGGCGTTCCTCGGCTATAGAGTTTCCGCCGTCGACAACGAACACCTGCCCGGTGACATAGGAAGCCCCGGGGGAGGCGAGAAACGCGATGACGGATGCGACCTCCCCCGGTGTGCCGCTGCGCCCGGCCGGAACGAGCGCACCTTCGAGGGCCTCGCTCGTGAGCTGGGACCCGGTCGCGATCCAGCCTGGGGCCACGGCGTTGGAGGTGATGCCGGCTGCGGCCTCGTCGACGGCGAGTGCCCGGGCGAGTCCGACCAGCCCCGCCTTGGCCGCGGCGTAGGCGACGTCGCCGCGGCTCGCCATGATCGTTCCGCTCACGCTCGACACCGTCACAATGCGGCCCCAGCCGGCCGCGCGCATGAACCCGATCACGGCGCGCGTGGCGTGGAAGGCCGTGGAGAGGTTGATGGCCAGGCCATCATCCCATTCAGCCGGGCTGGTCAGAATGTCACCGTGGCCCATCTCCGCGTCGCCGACCGCGACCATGCCGGCGTTGTTCACGAGGACCGTCGGCTGGTACCCGCCTGCGGCGAGCGCCGACTGCAGTTCCGCAGCGCCAACGGCAGACTCGAGGGTACAGACGATTCCGACGGCATCGATGCCGTCGGCAATCAGTTCCTGCGCGCGGTCGTATACCCGCGCGGTCGTTCCGGTGAGGATCACCCGCGCGCCGAATTCGCCGAGCAGCCGTGCTGCTGCGAAGCCGATGCCGGTGGTGCTGCCCGCCCCGGTCACGAGGGCCGTGCGGCCGCCGAGGTCGAGGGCGGCCGGGAGCACGCGTGCAGGAGTCATGGCGTCAGGTTAGCGCCCCGAGCCCGGCATAACTCCTGCAATCTGTGACCGGCGCGCAGTGGATGCGCAGACTTCCGCCAACTCGTCTGCCGCACCGTCAAATTGCAGGAAATATGACGCTCTGCCGGATGTGACCGGGGGCCGATTCAGAAAATCCGGCCGGGCGGCGTTGGAATGCCTCGTAATTTTTAGGGGCTCGAGTGCCCGCCAACCCGGGATTCTCTCAATTCGCCACGGCAGACAGCCGCGACGAGGGATGGGCGAGCCGTCAAGCGGTCTCCGGCAACGTCAGGAAGCCGTCGACGAGCAGCTCGCGCACCCGCGGCACCAGTTCCGCGGTCAGCGCGGCCTCATCGACATCGAGCAGCTGCGCGAGCGCACCGATGATGGCGCCGACCGCGAGGTCGCCGTCGCAGGCGCCGACCAGCCCGGCGAGGGCCGTGTCAAGCGGCACCGATCGGCCGAATCCGCTGCCCTGGTGCAGGGTCATCACGGTCGGATCCTGCTGTCCGGGCCAGTAGTGGCGCTCCTCGGTGACATCGGGAGCCACGGTAAGTTGCGTGCGCAACAGGTGGACGTCATCCGTTCCCGCCTGCCAGTCGTGCGCGGCGAGGCACTCGGAGAGGTGCGCACCGAGACCGGCCGGGTTGTGGCCGAGGGCGTCGGGCATCCGTTCGAGGCGGCGCAGCGTCGGTGCGGGCGTAAGCTCTGGAGGCAACCGCAGCAGCAGGTAGCCGAACCCGACCCGACGCACGCCGCGGGCCTCGAAGTCGTTCAGCCAGGCGTTATAGAGCCGGTCAAACTCGGGGCCAAGGCGGGTGCCACCGTCGCGGATCCAGGTCTCGGCGTATTCGCCCGGTGACTGCACCTCGCGCTCGATGATCCACGCGTCGAGCGCCGGCGAAGTGGATGCGGCAGGCGCGAACGCCTCGCGCGCGTCGGGCGCTGGCGTGAGCCAGCGCTCGAGCCGTTCGAAGGCATCTGTTTCATCGTGGTATTCCCAGTTTCCGAGCAGCTGGACGACACCATTGGGCGTGAGATGGTCGGCTGCCCCGCGCACGACGGCCTCGACCAGGGCATCACCGACCATTCCGCCGTCCCGATACTCGTAGCTCGGCACTTCGGCGCCCCGCGGGGTGATCACGAACGGCGGATTCGAGATGATGTGGTCGAAACGCTCCCCCACCACAGGTTCGAACAGGCTGCCCAGCCGAAACTCGATATTGTCGATCTCGTTGAGCTCGGCGTTCAGCGCCGCGAGTTTTAGCGCCCGCACCGATATATCGGTCGCGACGACGTGCTCGGCGTGCCGCGAGGCGTGCATCGCCTGGATTCCGCAGCCCGTGCCAATGTCGAGCGCGCGCGCGACCGGGGTCGGTATCACGAGTCCGCTGAGGGTGCGCGAGGCGCCGCCGATGCCGAGAACGTGGGTTTCGCCGAGCGGATGCCCCAGCGCCAGTTCCCCGAGATCGCTCACGATCCACCAGCTGCCGGCGCCGTGCGCGTCGATAAAGCCGTATGGGCGCAGGTCGACGAGCGGGCGCACGCCGGATTCACCGTCAGCGGCCACGAGTGCGAGTTGTTCGGCTCCGGTCGTGCCGAGCGCCGGCAGCGCGGCGTCGAGGTCAACGCGAGAGACCGGTTCCCCGAGCAGGAACAGCCGGGCCAGGGTCGCGGCCGGTTCGTTGCGACTCCGTCTGGTGGCGAGCGTGGCGAGCGCCCGCCGGGCTGGAACCCGCTGGTTGCGCTGCAGGGCGGCATCCGCTTCGATGCCCCATAATCCGGTCAGGCCGGGAATCGAAAAATGGGCGGCCGCGAGGTCGGAGCGCAGCCGTGGAATGAGAGTTGCAGAGGTCACTCATCCATTCAACTCGATGTACACGGTCACAACCACCGCATTGTGAATGCGCGGGCCACGAGCTCGTTGGCCGGCGGCAGCGTGAGCGAACGCACGAGGGCGTTGCGGGCACCGAGCCGCAGGCCGTGGGCCGGTCGCCCCATTTCCATATTGAATCCGGCCTGCAGGGCGGCGCGGCGGGCAGCATTGCGCCGGGTGCGGTCGTAAACGCCCAAAACGGATGCCGCCACCCTTGGCTCGAGCAACGCCCGCTGCAGCGCCGGCGCGAGTGCAACGGCGTCGAGCCAGCCGAGGTTCATACCCTGCCCGCCGATCGGGCTAATCTGGTGTGCAGCATCGCCGACCAGCACGATTCGGCCAGAATGCATGCTCCCGGCGAGCCGCTGCTGCGCTGCGAAGGCGCTCGCTGCCCCGAGCGTTTCGCCCACATTCACCCCGGTTCGATGGTGGATGAGCGCGGCCAGGTCAGCGCTGTCGGCATCCGCTGCCAGAAAATCGGTCATCGCCACCCAGCGACGCCGGCCCCCGGGCAGCGGGAAGGACTCGACCACGCCGCCGCGCTCGAAATAGAGCACCGCGCTGGCATCGCTCGATCCTGGGTCGGCAAAGTCACCCATGAGATAGGTTTCACGGCGGCCGAGCTCTCGCCAACCGATGCCTGCCTGCTCGCGTACCCGGCTGCGCGCGCCGTCCGCACCGATCACAGAGCGGGCTTCGATCGGGCCGGCGGTTGTTGCGAGCCGAGCGGCATCATCGCCATCACGCACCCCGGTCACGGTCACACCGCTGCGATACCGGCCGGGCCGCAACTGCTCGAACCGGGCCCGCAGCAGCGCTTCCGTCTCATATTGCGGCAGTGCCACGACGAACGGGTATTCCGGTGCTGCCCGCTCGAAGGACAGGGCGCCGAGCCGACGGCCGTCGCAGCGCACCTCCCCAGCGCGAATGCGCACGGCCCGCTCGAGCAGCGCGTCGGCGACGCCGATTTGGGCGAGGGCGGCGAGCGACGGCGGGTGGATGCCGATCGCCCGCGAGCGCAGCGATGGCGTCTCGCGTTGTTCGAGCACCTCCACGTCGAGTCCGCCGACGGCCAGCACGCAGGCGAGCATCGTGCCGACCGGCCCGCCTCCCACGATGACGACGTCACGCATCGGGCGCGGTCCAACTCAGCACGAGCCGGGATGGCAATCCGCGCGACACCGTCCACCCGGCGGGTGCCGCCGCCCGCAACTCGGCGGCGGTGTAGCTGCGCCGAATCGAGGTGAGCCCGTCCGGGCGAATGTAGGAGTGCCGAAAGAACGGTTTGGTCGCCGCCGCGAACCCGAGATAGGCGTAGTTGGAGCGTTCGAGGTCGGCGTGCAGCACTCGACGGCGAGCGAGATCCTCCGAATCGACGAGCAATCCGCCCAACTCGGCAACGCTGAGGTGGTGCAGCACGTGGTTCGACACGACGATGTCGAAGCGCGCGCCCTCGGCCACGAGATCTGAGCTCAGCGCCCGGCGAAACGACAGCCCGGCAATCTTGGGCTGGCTGGTCGCGAAGACGTGCGCGCGGGCATCCGGATCGACGCCGGTCACCGTGAGCCGCAGGCCGTCCCGCACCGCCCAGCGGGCCAGCGCCCGCGAGACGTCGCCGCCGCCGGAGCCGACATCGAGCAGCGTCGTTTCGATTGTGGTGGACAGATCAGGGCGGATGCTGCGGCGATAGATCCTCCACCAGCCCGAGACGAGAGCGTTGACCACGCGAAAATCCTGGTACGTGCGGGTGAGCATGGCCGGGTCACAGAGCGAAGAATCCATGATCTCCACCGCTCTATGCGCGCGCACCCGCAGTGACGGCAGGGCCACTCAGCCCTCGATAACGGTCATCAGGCCGGATTCCACGGTCAGGCCCGGGCCGAAGGCCATCGCGCAGACGCGTTCCCCGTCGGCGGTGGCCGGGCCGTCGAGTATGGCCTTCATCACGAACAGGATGGTCGCGCTGCTCATATTGCCGTTGGTGCGCAGGGTCTCGCGCGAGGGAAGCAGCTGGTCGGCGCGCAGGTCGAGCTTCGCTTCGGTCTTGTCGAGGATGCTGCGACCGCCGGGGTGGATCGCCCAGTGTTCGATCACCGAGCTGAGCGAGGCGGGCGTTGCGATGGTGAGCACCGGCGCGACCATGGTGGCGCCGACAGGCGACCACACGGCATCCGCTTGGAGAGGAGCGGCGAGCTGTGCGGTGATCGACGCATCGC
Organism: Cryobacterium ruanii; assembly: GCF_004404055.1. Classification (GTDB taxonomy): domain Bacteria; phylum Actinomycetota; class Actinomycetes; order Actinomycetales; family Microbacteriaceae; genus Cryobacterium; species Cryobacterium ruanii. Next base: position 86,553 of record NZ_SOHK01000014.1, on the reverse strand, counting down.
GGGCGAACAGCGGGGCCAGTGCGGCCTCGATGTGTTCGTCGATGATGTGCGGAACGTAGGTGCTCAGAATCATTTCGAAGCCCTCATCGCCGATCTTCCAGGCCATGTCGCCCTCGCCGACCGGCGTGATGACCGTTTCGAACAGATCCAGTGCGAGGGCCTTCTCGCCGGGCAGCGGCGCCCGAGCGCTGACGATGCCGGCGGCAGCGCCGTCGGAGAACAGCGAGGACGCGACGATGGTGTCCGGGTCACTCGAGGTGCGCAGGTGCAGCGAGCAGAGTTCGGCGCTGACCACGAGCACGACCGCATTCGGGTCGGCTTCGACGAACTGCTTGGCGGTGCGGAGGGCCGGCATCGACGCATAGCATCCCATGAAGCCGAGGTGGTAGCGCTGGGTGCTGACCTTCAGGCCAAGCTCCCGCACGAGCATGTAGTCGGGTCCGGGGGCATAGAACCCGGTGCAGGAGACAGTCACGACGTGGGTCACGTCTTCAGCGCGAATGTCCGGGCAGGCGGCGAGCGCCTGGCGGCCGGCCTCGACGAACAGTTTGGTGGCCTCGGTAATGTAAAGCTCGTTCCGCACCCGGGTGCTCGGCACGAGCAGGAGCTGCTGCCGGGCGTCGAAGAATTGCGGTTCGGTCGCATCGTTGTCAAGGGTGAGCTCGGCAATCACGGTATGCCGGGTTTCGATACCCGACACGTTGAAACTGGTGCTGACCAGCCTTTGAGCGAGCCGGCTGAGTCCGGGCTGGGCGGCGAAGATGTCGCGCACCTGCTCCTGAAAAAGAATCGTCGGGGGTACTACGGTCTGGAGCGCTCTCAGAGTGACGGCCATGAATCAGTGTCGCACGCGACTTCCATCGAGTACACCCCTCCCGCGCAAAACTAGGGCAAGCGGGCGAACAGGCGGGTTCCGCTGAGGGCAAGGAGGAGGCCCGCGGTCACGATGGCCGCGACACCGCCCAGGTAGGCCACCACGGTGCCGGTAGTTCCGACGCGCTCGAACAGGCTGCTGGTCAACACCAGAGTAGCGGCGAAGGCGAAAGCGGCGAGAGCGCCACACCCGATCGAAAGCCAGCGAATCACGCGCACCGTGGACTGCCGCAGCCCGGTGAATGCCCGACGCGGGCGTGCTGGGGTGACAGCATCCATTCGCGGCGAGACATCCAAGCGTGGCCAGGCCAGCACCGCCCCGGCGAGGCAGCCCCACAGGGCCACCCAAAGCAGGGCGGCAATCACGTCGCTCGGCCGGTGCCACTGGTTGGCGAGCGTCGCCACGCCGGCCAGCACGGCGAAGGCGGTACCCCAGCCGGCGACCATCGGGCGCATACGCGGACCCGCGACCAGAAACACCACGAGCGCGGATGCAGCCGCCACCGTCGTATGCCCCGACGGGAATGAGTTTCCCGCGTAGCCCTCGACTGCGAGATCGGGGCGGGCCAGGATGCCGTATTTCAGCAGCTGGGCCGAGGCCGTGGCGGCCGAGGCGGCGATGAGCGCGACGATAAGAGTGCGCCAGTTGCGGCGCACAAACGCGATGACCGCGGTCAGGACAACTCCAAACGCTACGGCGACGTCCGGCACCGAGTCGAGTACCCGCCCGGTGAACGGGGTAATGCTGCGACGGCCGAATTCGGCACCGTCGTAGGCGAGCTGGTCGGCCTCCTGGCCGGCGTGGCTGCGTACAAAGAAGAAGTACAGGACGATGAAGGCGAGGGTGGTGAGCGCGGCTCCGGCGACATAACCGATCGTTCCCTCTGCGAGGGAGCTTCTAAAGGGCCGGATGCGCACGGTCAAGCATGCCATGAAAGACCTTATAGTCAACCGGGTTGAGTCCGGCAAAAAGCACCCGCACCTCGCCGCGCCCGGCCTGTGATTGCTCATCGCGCACGATGCTGAGCACTTCCGCACCACCAAATTCGTCAATGCGTACGTATCGAGCCATGCGGCCAACCTAGAGTCAGTGATCCCGAGAACGGCTCAGTAATGGTACTTGCCCATTTACCCCGGGGATTGTCGGATTAACGCGTGGCGTACACCGGTTGTTCAAGAACGTCTGATCCAATAGGGGCACACATCGTAAAAGCGCGCTCGCAGAGCACGCCCACGACAAACGAATGGACGCTCCGTGAGCATTCGAACGGCTGAGCACCCCCGGCCGGACCACTTCCTGCTACACCTGAGCGACACCCACCTGCTGGCGGGAGGCTCGAAACTCTATGGCAGCGTCAATGTTGAAGCCCATCTGGCGGGGCTCTTCGCCGAGGTCGAGGCCTCCGGCGCCCGCCCCCAGGCCATCGTCTTCACCGGCGATCTTGCTGACAAGGGCGAACAAGGCGCATACGAACTTCTGCGCGAGATCGTTGAACCCGCAGCGGCCCGTCTCGGCGCCCGCGTCATCTGGGTGATGGGCAACCACGACAACCGATCCGTTTTTCGCACCGAGTTGCTCGACCAGGCCGCGAGCGAGGAACCGATCGACCAGTGCTACGACCTCAACGGTCTGCGCCTGATCACTCTCGACACGTCGGTGCCCGGCCACCACCATGGTGCGGTCTCCGACCAGCAGCTCCGCTGGCTCGCCGACGAACTGCGCGTGCCGGCACCCGACGGAACGATCCTGGCTATGCATCACCCGCCGATCCCGAGCGTGCTCGACCTGGCCACCGCCGTGGAGCTTCGTGACCAGAACCGGCTGGCCGACGTGCTGCGCGGCACGGACGTTCGCAGCATCATCGCCGGACACCTGCACTACTCGTCCATGGCTATGTTCGCCGGTATCCCCGTGTCGGTGTCGTCAGCGACCTGTTACACGCAGGACCTCAACGTTCCCGTCGGCGGCACCCTCGGTCGCGACGGTGCCCGAGCGTTCAACCTTGTGCACGTCTACCCCGGCACCGTGCTGCACTCCGTCGTGCCGCTCGGGCACTATCCGACGCTCAACTATGTCGATCCCGCCGAAAGCGCGCGCCGCCTGCGCGCCTCCGGCGTCGAGATCACGCCGTCGGAAACTTTGCCTGCATTGCACGAGCCGCCAATGACCCGGCCAATCCCGGTTCTGCGCTAGTTGCGACGCTGGCTCGTTCCCAGGGAGCCACGATCGGAAAGTACAGCTCGAGAAATTCCGTGACCGCGGCGCGGCGCACCTCGGTCGATATTTCCGGGAGACTGCCGTCGTTGAGGCAGAACATGTCCTGGTCGCGACGCTTGCGCAGGTGATTCATCTGCCGCAGGGCGATGCGCAGGGTCGTCTCGATGTACAGCGAGCGCACCTGCGTCTGCGCCACCGCGCGACCGGTCATCAACGCGTAATAGTGATACAGCGAATTGGTGACCGAGATATCGGTCGCCGATCGAAAACGACTCGCCGCCGTTCGACTGAAGTCCTCCGGAAACTCGTGCTCGAGTTCCAGCAGAACGCTCTTGCGCATCGGCGCCGGCGTGTGCTCGAGGTGCCGGGTGGTGACCTTGCCGAACCGGCCGCGCAGCAGCGCCCGGTTCACGCGTGCGGCGTTCTCGAACCCGCTGCGGGTCGGGTCGTTCTCGCCCAGGCCGATACGAGTGGATGCCTCCACAAATTTGGTAACTCCGCCCGGCGAGAAGAACAGCTCCGGGCCCACCGGACGGCCGAAGAACATGTCGTCATTGGAATAGAGAAAGTGCTCGGCCAGCCCGGGAATGTGGTGCAGCTGGCTCTCCACGGCGTGCGAGTTGTGAATCGGCAACACGCTCGTATCAACGAAGAAGTCTTCGCTGCGCATGATCGTGACGCGGGGATGCTCGGCCAGCCACTCCGGTACGGGAGAGTCCGTGGCAATGAAGATACGTCGAATCCACGGGGCGAACATGTAGACGCTGCGCAGCGCGTACTTGAGTTCATCGATCTGACGAAAACGAGCGTCGGAGTCGTCACCCTCGCCGACCACGTAGGCCTTCATGCGCTTGGCACGCTCCCTCTGGAACTCATCGCTCGAGCCGTCAACCCAGCTGAACACGAGGTCGATGTCGAAGGAGACGTCGCTGGCCAGGTCATCGAACATGTTCTGCAGGGTCAGCCAGGTGCGCCCGTACAGGTCGATCGTGGTTTCACGGGCCTCGGAGCGGGGCAGTCGGGTGCGCATGAGCGCGTTCTCGACCGGGGCGATGATCTCGTCTTCGCCGAAACGCCACAGTTCAAACTGGAACGCAGTTTGGGCGCCGTAGCGCAGGCGACCGATTGGTTCGATACGCGGGCGGTAGACCCGAAAAACGCTGGACTTGCGCAGGGTCGTGAGCGCTCCGTCGGCGAGGAGAAACTGCTGGTTCACGTTGCCGTCGAGCGGCTTGGCGTAAAAGGGCTCGTTGGCGAAGGCCTGGCTGAGAACCCTGGTGAGTTCCTTGCGCTGCCTGCGGTCGACGGCGATGACCGGACGGTTGTGATCGCCGCGCACGAGCAGGAATTCGATGCCGGCGTTGGTGAGAACGTCGTGCACGGCGACGAGGTCCTTCACCATGGACTCGTGCGGTGTGTAATGGCCGTTGATAAGGGCGATCTCGCCCTTTCGCACGACGAGATCATCGCGGTTGAAGCGGCGGGTGCGGGCATCCGGTGTGATCAGGACCAACTCGGGCTCACTGCTGAGCGACAGGGTGGGGATCAGGCCGGTATTGGTGGGGGGTTCCGGATCGCTCGAGTCGTATCCGACGGAATCGGGGCGAAAGGCGTCGGTGTCGAAAATGTCGTTGGCAAACGAATCGGGGAGGCCCCGGTCCGATGCATCCGGTTGAGTGGCCGGAATATCGCGTGTCGTCATGGTCCTCCTTGAAAAAGTGGAGCACTCCGTCGCAGGCCAGCCAAGACTGAACCCGCAGAGTGCGGCCGACTGCGTCGGCGTGGATGCTTCAGTGAGTCTCTTGCGAAGCGGCGACCGTCCAGAAGTGACGAAGTTCTTGGGCGAGCGACCTGCAGCCGCTGAAACGCCATGGCGTTCGTCCTTAGTGTACGACCCGCCGTTGGGATTTCGCTGCGGCGCGGGTGTACCAGATGGAGCCGACGACCATGCTCGATCGGATGGACAGGAACCCGGCCCAGATATTCTGGAAACCCCGAGGGATCCTGTCGGCGGACCCGGGTGTGGGGTCTGGGTGGCACCCCGATGCTAGTGTTCGGGCGGCCGGGACCCATGCTGCTGTTCAGCGGCGATTTCAGCCAGGAGTACGGCGCTGGCGTCGACGGGCGCTAGCTCCGCCGGGTCGGTGACCGGCAGCTGGCACACGAAGTCACGGCAGAGGTAGGCGGTGGGCAAGCCGCTCGGCGCCGTTCGGGCCGTGAACAGGTCGAAGCCGGCGGCGGCGAATGCTCGCGCCTGGGATTCTGACAGGGATGCGACGACCCCCGCCGCGTGGCGTCGGGCGAGGTCGTGCAGGGTGACGGGGTACGCGGCGGCAGGCCGCACAGCGGGCGGGGAGCCGGCCGGCGGAACTGTCGGCGCGGGCCGGTCTGGCAAGACGATCACAAACTGCTCGATCGGGGCATTCAGTTCATCGAACAGGCGCAGGGCGGCGCCATAGGCGAGCGGGCGGGTTGGTGCGAGGGCCGCCACGAGGCCGAGGCCGGCCTGCGCGGCCCGCCGATAGCGGTCGTCGCCGGTGAGACGGTGCAGGAGCAGGGCGGCATCGGCGGTGGCGGACAGGCCCGAGGGGTAGGCACCCTCGGAGGGATCGATGGCGCTGACCAGTCCCTGCTCGCTCAGCACCGGATCCGCGCCGTGCGGCGGACGGAAGCCGGGAGTGTCGTCGCGCTCCGGGAGCGTGCTATCGAGCAGGTGACGAGCCGAGATGGCGTAGATCACCTCGCCGGTGACCAGTGCGAGTTCGAGGAGTCCCCGCGAGTACATGCCGTAGTCCTCCAGGGTGGCTTTCGCTGTGGAGTTGCGTTCGGTAACGGAGGCACGCACGAGGGCGCTGTCGGCGCCCTCGTGGTGCTCACCCAGATAGTCGGCCGCGCGGCGGGCAGCGTCGATGAGGTGGGGCTGGTCGAAGGCGAAGCCGGCTCGGGCCAGGGCCTGAATGGCCAGACCATTCCAGCCGGTCAGCACCTTCTCGTCGAGTGCGGGCGGGGTCTGCCGCTGGCGGTCGCCTCGTTCAAGGGCGTAGTAGCCGCCCTCGACCCGTCGGCCGTCCACGGTGCTCTCGGAGTCCTGGGCGCTCGCGAACCCGCCGCTCGGCAGCTGCATCACCTCGCAAAGAAAACGGGCGATTCCCTCGGCGACGTCGCGGGCCCACGCTTGCCCGGTGATCATCCAGGCCCGCGTGTACAGGCTGAGCAGCTGGGCGTTGTCGTAGAGCATGCGTTCATAGTGCGGGTCGCTCCAGTCACGGTTGACCGCGTAGCGGAAGAAGCCGCCCTCGATCGGGTCCCGCAGCGGGGACGCGCCCATGAGCTTGAGCGTGCGCAGGGCAAGGATTTGTCCGTCGCCGCTCGCAGCGCTGCGACCGAGCAAAAAGGAGAGTGCCGGGGCCACCGGAAACTTCGGGCTGCCGCCGAAGCCACCGAACCGGAGGTCTTCGTAGCCGACCAGTTCGGCTACGGCCTGGTCGAGAACGTCGGCGCTGGGTTGCGCGTCCGCCGCGGAGCGTGAAGCGCCGGCCGCGAGCGCGCGCGCCGACTCAGCGAGCAGCTCGGCCACCCTGGCGGCGCCAGCCGTAACGTCGGCGCGGCGAGTGACCCATGCTGTTGTAACCGCGGTCAGAACGTCACGAAATGACGGATGCCCCGTCAGGGCCACCGGCGGAAAGTACGTTCCCGCGTGGAACGCTTGCCCATCGGGCGTGACGAACACGTTGAGCGGCCAGCCGAGACCCTCGGTAAAGGCACTCGCGGCGGCGAGGTAGCTCGCGTCGACGTCGGGGTGCTCCTCCCGGTCGACCTTGATACTGACGAAGTGGGCGTTGAGGTACTCGGCGATCGCCGGATCGCTGAAACTTTCCCTGGCCATGACATGGCACCAGTGGCAAGTGGAGTAGCCGATCGATACGAGCACCGGAACGTCCCGCTCACGGGCCGCGGCAAAGGCTTCCGCGCCCCAGCCGAACCAGTCGACCGGGTTGTCGGCGTGACTGCGCAGGTAGGGACTGATGGCGTCGGCCAGGCGGTTGGGCATGCTCCATTCTGCTCCCAAGGTGCCGTCTAAGGCGAGCCGTACCTGACGCTAGACGATGCCGAGCAGAGCGTTCCGGCGGCGTTGCACACGCACCCAGACCACAAGGCCAATGAGGGTGAAGACACCATAGAACAAGTACAGCACGGCAGAGGCGTAGTAGCCGGCGCTGATCAGCAGCGGCACACCGACCACGTCGACGGCCACCCAGATCAGCCAGAATTCGGTCCAGCCCTTGGCCATGCCGTAGGTCGCGAGCAGGGAACCGGTGAAGATCCAGGCATCCGCCCAGACCGGTTCGAACGAGCCGAGCGCGCGAAAGATAGGCGTGAGCACGAGGGTGCCGGCGACAAGGCCTACACCAAGCAGGATGCGGGTACGGGTGCCTGCCCAGTGCGGCGCCACGGCAACGTGCACGGCCGAGTTGCGGCTTCGTTGCCACTGCACCCAGCCGAAGATGGAGACGACGATGAACATGATCTGGCGACCGGCCTGCCCGAGCAGGTTGACCGGGTTGGGCGTGCCGAATATGGCGCCGAGAAACACTGTGAACAGCAGCGCGTTGCCGATGATACCGACCGGCCAGGCCCAGATCTTGCGGCGCATGCCGCCGACCGCGCTCGCGATGCCGAAGGCGTTGCCGATGACCTCGCGCCAGAGGATGCTCTGCGTTCCGATCTGCAATTGGGCGTCGAACAGCCACTCAATGGGATTCATGGGAACTTTCTGCGGGGCGCCACGCTCTCCTGAGACACAGCGCATCCCAATGTACGCCACTGCCGGGTCGGATCCGTCCAAAACACAGCGGTGGCCCCGTCGACCATCGGTCTGCGGGACCACTGCGCCACACGGATGCTGCGGGCTAGTTCACCTCGTTGGGGTGCGCCGAGACACGCCCCGCACGCTCGAGCGCAGAGATCATGGTGAGTTCGGTGCGGGAGAGTTCAAAGTCGAACACGTCAAAGTTTTCGGCCATGCGCGCGAGCCGGTTGGACTTCGGGAACACGATGTTGCCATTTTGCAAGTGCCAGCGAATCACGATTTGTGCAGGTGACTTTTCGTGCGTTTCGGCGGCATTCGTCACAACTTCTTCGTCGAACAGGGGGTACTTGCCCTGGCCGAGGGGGCCCCAGGCCTCGATGTTGATGCCGTTTTCGCGGGCGAACGCGGTGACCTCAGGCTGCTGGTGCGCCGGGTGCAGCTCGATCTGGTTGACGGCGGGCACGATGCTCGTCTCGTGCAGCAGGCGGTCAAGGTGCGGCACCAGAAAGTTGGAGACGCCGATGGAGCGGGCGCGGCCCGACTCCTGAATCTTCTCGAGGACTTTCCAGCTCTCGACGAACTTGTCGTTACCCGGCGCCGGCCAGTGGATCAGGTAGAGGTCGATGTAGTCGAGGCCGAGCTTTTCCAGGCTCTCGTCGAACGCGTCGAAGGCCGACTGGGTGCCCTGGCGGTCGTTCCAGAGCTTGGTCGTGATGAAGAGCTCGGAGCGGTCGATGTTCGAGGCGGCGAGCGCCTTGCCCACGCCCTCTTCGTTGCCGTAGATGGCGGCGGTGTCGATGTGGCGGTAGCCGACCGAGAGGGCGTCAGCCACGATGCGGGTGGTTTCGTCTGGTTCGACCTTGAACACGCCGAAACCGAGCTGCGGAATCGTGTGGCCGTCGTTGAGGGTGATGGTGGGTACAGATTTCGTCATGACCCAACACTATGGGCCCCTATTGTCGGTCCGCCCCCCCAAGCATCCAATGTTCACTCACCGCGAAAGCGCACAGCACGCCTGAAAAGCCACGCTGCGCGCGCTTTCACGGCACGGGTTGGCGCGAAGTATTATTGAGGCTTCATGGAAACGCTGAATATCACCTATCCGCCCGAACTGCCCGTCAGCCAGCGTCGGGACGACATCGCCCGCGCGATTGCCGACAATCAGGTGGTGATCGTCGCTGGGTCGACCGGTTCGGGCAAGACCACCCAGTTGCCCAAAATCTGCATCGAACTCGGCCGCCGGAACATCGGCCACACCCAGCCGCGCCGGCTGGCCGCCCGCACCATCGCCGAACGCATCGCCGAGGAGCTCGGCCAGGAGGTTGGGCAGCTCGTCGGCTACCAGGTGCGGTTCACCGATAAGGTCGGCGCTGACACGCGAATCAAGTTGATGACCGACGGCATCCTCTTGAATGAGATTCACCGTGACCGCATGCTGCGCAAGTACGACACGATCATCATCGACGAAGCGCACGAACGCAGCCTCAACATCGACTTTCTGCTCGGCTACCTGCGGCAGTTGCTGCCCAAGCGCCCCGATCTCAAGCTCATCATCACCTCGGCCACGATCGACCCGGCCAGTTTCGCGAAGCATTTCGCGGCCGCGGACGGAACCCCGGCGCCGGTCGTCGAGGTCTCTGGCCGCACCTTCCCGGTCGAGATCCGCTACCGGCCGCTCGTGGCCGAGCCCGGCATCGCCAGTAGCGGTGATGACAGTGATGACGATACGACGGATGCCGCTCCCTCCGTCGACCGCGACTATATCGAGGGCATCACCGCGGCCCTCGACGAGCTCGAGCGCGAATCCAACGGCGATGTGCTCGTCTTCCTCTCCGGCGAGACCGAGATTCGCGACGCCGCCGACGCGCTGCAGGGCAAGTACGCCTCCTCGGCCAGTCGCAATCCCACCGAGGTGCTGCCGCTCTACGGCCGGCTGTCGTCGGCGGACCAGCACCGGGTGTTCCGACCTTCGACCGTGGCCGGGGTGAAACGGCGCATCGTGCTCGCGACCAACGTGGCCGAGACCAGCCTGACGGTGCCGGGCATCCGCTACGTCATCGACGCGGGAACCGCCCGCATCAGCCGGTACAGCGTGCGTTCGAAGGTGCAGCGACTGCCGATCGAAGCGATTTCGCAGGCCTCGGGTAACCAGCGCAGCGGCCGCAGCGGCCGAACAAGCGACGGTATCGCAATTCGACTTTACTCGGAAGAGGACTATCTGCGCCGCCCGGAATATACCGAGCCGGAGATTCTACGCACCAACCTCGCCGCGGTCATCTTGCAGATGATCTCGCTCGGCCTCGGCGATATCGCGTCGTTCCCGTTTTTAACCCCGCCGGACAGCCGCAATATCAAGGACGGCCTCGACCTGCTCGCCGAACTCGGCGCGATCGAAGCCGCAGGCGCCGGGCGCACCAAGAGCGGCCGCAGCACGGCGAGTTCCGAAACGGATGCCGCGGCGCCAGCCCTGGCAACTGGCACGGTTACGCCGCGCCTCACCCGGATCGGCCAGCAGCTCGCACAGCTGCCGATCGACCCCCGCTTTGGCCGCATGGTGATCGAGTCGAAGACGCAGGGCACCAGCAGGGAGGTCATGGCGATCGTGGCCGGGCTGACCATCCAGGATCCGCGTGAGCGCCCACTCGAGCGCCGCGCCCAGGCCGACCAGTTCCACGCCCGGTTCGCCGACCCCACGAGCGACTTTCTCAGCCTGCTCAATCTCTGGAACTACCTCGAGAAGCAGCAATCCGAACTGGGCTCGAGCGCCTTCCGACGCCTGTGCAAGAACGAATATCTCAACTACCTGCGGGTGCGGGAATGGCAGGACGTGCTGCGCCAGTTGCGCCAGCTCGCCAAGCCGCTCGGGCTGCCGCGAGGCGAACCGAGCGTGAACCCCGACGGCGTGCACCGGTCGCTGCTAGCGGGGCTGCTGTCGCATATCGGGCTCAAGGACGTCGCCAAGAAGGACTATGTCGGCGCGCGGCAGCAACGTTTCGTGCTTTTCCCCGGTTCGACCCTGGCCAAGAAACAGCCGAGCGCCGTGATGAGCGCCGAACTGGTCGAGACCAGCCGCCTGTTCGCCCGCATGAACGCGGTCGTCGACCCGGCCTGGGCCGAACCCCTCGCCGGCAACCTGTGCAAGCGCAGCTACTCCGAACCGCACTGGGAAATGAAGCAGGGCGCCGCGGTCGTCTACGAACGAGTGACGCTCTACGGCGTGCCGATCGTGGCCCGCCGCCGGGTGCAGTTCTCGCGCATCGACCCTGCCTACGCCCGGGAGCTGTTCATCCGGCACGCGCTGGTCGAGGGCGAGTGGGACCGGGCGTCGGGACCGCAATCGACTGCGGCCGAGAAAGAAGCGGATCGCGGCGGTCGCGGACCGTCCCGCAACGAACGCGTCAGCATCTCAACCGACGGTGGCACAGCGTCGAGTGGCCGCGGCTCCGGCCGATCAGACGGCGCACCCGCCGTCGGCTCGAGCGCGAGCCGGGGCGGACGGCCCGGCCAAATGGGAGACCCGGGCATGTGGGCGTTCGAACGGGCCAACGCTAAGCTGCGGGAGGAACTCGCCGAGCTGGAGGAGCGCACCCGGCGCCGGGACATCCTCTTCGATGATGAAGCCGTCTTCGACTTCTACCAGCGCCGTATTCCAGCCGAGGTATCGTCGACCAAGAGCTTCGAGGGCTGGTGGCGTACGGCCAGGTTCGACACCCCCGACCTGCTCACGATGACCGCCGACGCCCTCGTGGCCGAGGACTCCCCCGAGATCGACGAGGGGCTGTTTCCGCCGAGCTGGCAGCAGGGCGACCAACGTCTAACGCTCGGCTATCGCTTCGAACCCGGCGAAGAGGACGACGGCGTGACCGTGCGCATACCGCTTGCCCTGCTCGCGCGCCTCTCGCCGAACGGTTTCGACTGGCAAGTGCCGGGCCTGCGCGCCGAACTGGTGACCGCCATGATCAAGTCGCTGCCGAAGAGTATCCGTCGCAACGTCGTTCCGGCAGCCGACTGGGCCTCCCGCCTGCTCGCCGAGCTGCCCGCCGAGCCCGGAATTGTCGAAACCCTGCCGACGCCGGTACCGGAGGCCTCCTTCGCCGAGACACTCGCCGCACTCATTCAGAAGCTCACCTATGTACCGGTGAGCGCGCGCGACTTCGAACTCGACCGGGTTCCCTCACACCTGCGAGTGACCTTCGTCGTCACCGACGAGCGTGGTCGCACGGTCGCCGCCGACAAAAACCTCGCCGACCTACAACGCCGCCTTGGCACGCGGGTGCGGGAGAGCGTCGCGAAGGCGACGAGCGCCGCAGCACCCAGCAACGCGATCGAACGGGGCGGCCTCACCACCTGGAACCTCGGCGAACTCCCCCGCTTTCTCGATACCAAGCAGGGCGACAACACGATTCGCGGGTATCCGACGCTCGTCGATGACGGCGCATCCGTTTCTATTCGCATGATGAGCACCGAGCTGGAGCAGGCCCGCGCGCTGCCCCGCGGGGTGCGCCGGCTGCTGCTGCTCGCGACGCCGTCACCGGCGGCGTACGTGCAGCAGCACCTCACCGCCACCGAGAAACTCAGCCTCGCCACGAGCCCGTACAAGAGCACGCAGGCGCTGTTTGAGGATTGCCTCGCTGCCGCGGTCGACGACGTATTGTTTCGGGTGCGCCCCGACGGGCAGGTGTTCATGAAGGCCGAGTTCGACACCATTCGTGACCGGGTGTCGGGGGTCGTTATGGACTCCATGTTCGAAACCGTGGGCCTGGTCGCACGCATCCTCACCGCTCATCGTGTGGCCGACAAGGCGCTTAAGGCTGCGACCAGCATGGCTCTGCTGCCCGGAATCAGCGATGCTCGCCAGCAGCTGAGTGCGCTCGTCTACCCGGGATTCGTCAGCGAAACCGGCCTCGCCCAGCTGCGGCACCTGCCGCGCTACCTCGGCGGCATCAGCGCGCGCGTGCCGAAACTGGTCGACAATCCCAGTCGCGACCGGGTCTGGATGAACGAGACCCAGGCCGCGACCACCCGATTCGAGAACGCCGGCGGCACCATGCCGCTTCAAGCGGATGCCGCGGCGCCGGTTCTGCGCGCCCGCTGGATGATCGAGGAGCTGCGCATCAGCCTGTTCGCGCAAGAGCTCAAGGCTGCAGAGTCGGTGTCGCTGCAGCGGATCCAGAAGGTGCTCGCCGGGTAGTTCGCCGCCCGGGCCCACCTTATGAACCGGGGCCCGGGCCCGTGCAGAGGAGAAGGGGCTAGAGCACCTTGGAGAGGAAGGCGCGGGTGCGCTCGTGCTGCGGGTTGGCGAGCACCTCGGTGGGAACGCCACTCTCGACGACGACACCGCCGTCCATGAAGACGAGAGAATCGGCCACCTCGCGGGCGAAGCCCATCTCGTGGGTGACCACGATCATCGTCATACCGTCGCGAGCGAGGCCCTGCATGACGTCGAGCACCTCACCGACAAGCTCGGGGTCGAGCGCGCTCGTGGGTTCGTCGAACAGCATGAGCTTGGGCTCCATGGCTAGTGCGCGAGCGATCGCAACACGCTGCTGCTGGCCACCGGAGAGGTGCGCGGGGTAGTAATCGGCGCGTTCGGCGAGACCGACCCGGGCCAGCAGGGCGCGGGCGTTGGCCTCGACCCCGGCCTTCGACAGGCCCTTGACCCGGATGGGTGCCTCCATCACATTCTGCAGGGCGGTCATGTGCGGGAACAGGTTGAACCGCTGGAACACCATGCCGATGTCCCGGCGCTGCCGGGCCGCCTCCTTGGGACGCATCTCGTAGAGCTTGTTGTTGGTCTCGCGGTAGCCGATGAGCTCCCCGTCGACGCTGAGGCGCCCGGCCGAAACGACTTCGAGATGGTTGATGCAGCGCAGAAAGGTGGACTTGCCCGAGCCGCTGGGCCCGACCAGGCACATGACCTCGCCGCGCTTGACCTCGAGCGAGATGCTCTTGAGCACCTCATTGGAGCCGAAACTCTTCGAAACGCGGTCGGCCACCACCATGGGAATGTCAACGGTTGCACGCATCAGTGGTCTCCCTTGGGCGGGTCGGCGGCGGGCAGCACGACAGTGGGCCGGCCGCTGCCGACGACCGGGGTGACGCCGGTGATCGTTGCGGTGGTGTCATCCGTTTTCTTGTCTGGACGACGGTCGCCGATGCCGCGCGCGAACCTCTTCTCGAGGAAGTACTGGCCCACCATGAGAATGGAGGTGAAGAACAGGTACCAGATCGAAGCGACGATGAGCATCGGCACGGTGTCGAAGGTCACGGCCGCGATGTCACGGGAGCGCGTGTAGAGCTCGAGGGTGAAGGGAATGGCCGTTACGAGCGAGGTGGTCTTGAGCATCGAGATAACCTCGTTGCCGGCCGGGGGAATGATCACCCGCATCGACTGCGGCACAACCACGCGTACCATGGTCTGGAACCAGCTCATGCCGAGTGCGGTCGCCGCTTCTTCCTGGCCACTGTCGACCGAGAGCAGGCCGGCCCGCACGATTTCGGCCATGTAGGCGGCCTCGTTGAGGGCCAGTCCGATGATCGCGAGCACGAACGCGCTCAGGGCGACGCGGGTCGGGAAGGACACCCACGGTTCGGTGAACGGCAGCCCGATGTCGATGGACTGGTAGATCGTGCCGATCAGACCCCAGAACACCAGCTGAACGTAGACCGGGGTGCCGCGGAACACCCAGAGATAGACCCAGGCGATGCTGTTGACCACCGGGTTGGGTGAGAGTCGCATGATGGCGAGGGTCACTCCGAGGATGATCGCGATGATCATCGAGTACACCGTGAGCTGCAGGGTGACGAACGCCGCCTGCGATATGCGCTGGTCGAACAGGTATTTGCCGACCGCCGGCCAGTCGTAGGCCGGGCGCATCGCCGCATCGGCGATGAACAACAGGGCAATGAGCACTAACACGACCGCGAAGGTGTTGCGCCACGGGTGGCGCAGGCGAATCGCCTTGATTCCGGGCTCCGTTTTGCCGCCGGGCGCGGCCGTGTTAGCCATGATGAAAGTCGCTTACGCTCTAGCCGTTGGACGCGGCATTGATGGTGATGGTCTCGATGCCACCGTCGGTGACCCCCCAGGCATCAAGGATTTTGCCGTAGGAACCGTCATCGACCATGGACTGAAGGGCGGCCTGCACGGCCGCCGTCAGGTCGGATCCCTTGTCAACCGTGATGCCATACGGCGCCGTGTCAAAGCTTTCACCGGCGGGCTGCAGCTTGCCATCGGCTTTGCTGATGGCGTAGAGGGTGACGGGAGAGTCGGCGCTGAGGGCATCGGCCTTGCCGAGCACAACCGCGTTGGTCGCTTCGTCCTGGGAGCCATAGGGCAGCACGTCGATGGGCTCCTTGCCGGCGGCGACGCAGGCCGCGTTCTTGGCGGGCAGCTCATCGGTGTCTTCGACCGTGTTGGACTGCACGGCGACGGTCAGGCCGCAGGCGTTGTCGGGGTCGACGGTGCTGCCGACCGGTGACGCCCAAAGAATTCCAGCGTTGTAGTAGTTGACGAAGTCAACCTGCTTCTCGCGCTCGAGGTTGTCGGTGAAGGAGGATTCGCCGATGTCGACGGTGCCGCCGGTGATGCTCGGAATAATGTTGTCGAACGACGCGATCTGGTACTTGGTCGTGAGGCCGAGCTTGGCGGCGATGCCGTCAGCGAGTTCGATGCCCCAGCCGATCGGTTCTCCCGACTCATCCTTGAACTCGTTCGGCGGGTACGCTGCGTCCGTCCCGATCACGAGTACGCCCGCGCTCTTGATGTCTTCGGGGAGCAACGCGACCGCGGCGGCATCGGCTTCGATCGTGCTGGCCTCACCAGAGGGCGTCGTGGCGGCCGGGGTGGAGTTGTCGACACAGCCGGTCAGCAGCAGAACGGCTGCAGCAGCGAATGCCGGAACGATATAGCGTGCGCGCATGGCACTTCCTTCTCTGTCTAGTCGAAAATGCGTGGGTTCGCCAGTGAACCCACACGCTGGTTAGACCTGTCGAGCTTAGTGCACCCACGACCGCGAAGATTCGAGCAAGCGGATGCCGCAGGCCGGCTGGCACTGCGGCATCCGCGTGGAGCGGAGCTACTTGACGGCGGCGGCGAGCAGGGCGACGTAGTCGTCAAGGCCCCAGGACAGCGAGAGTCCGGTGGGCGGGGAGACCGAGCTGATGAACGCCGCGCCGACCGGGGACGCGACCGTGCCGGCCTGCACCTGCGGCATGGCCTGGGCGTAGCTCGCGTCGAGAAACGCGTCGGACTCCTCCTGGGTCGAGCCGAAGTTCACCAGCAGGTCACTATCGAGCTGGTCGAGCTGCTCATAGCTGAGCGTGTAATAGAAGCTCGCTTCGTCGGTCGCGAGCTCGTCGACGGCGGGAGCGCTGACGAAGCCGAGGTCAAGGGTGAAGTCGACGCGGGGGTCTTCCTTCTTGTAGACGTAGAAGGTTCCAGCACTGTCGCTCGTGAGGGCGATGGTCTTGCCCGCGAACTCGGGGTGCGCGGCGGCCTGGTCGGCGATCTCGGCGTCGATCGAGGCGAGCAGGGTATCTGCCTCATCGCTCTTGCCGAGCGCGGTTCCGGTGATCTCAATGAGATCGCGCCACGGGGTAGCCCAGGCATCGCCCGGGTAGGCGACGACCGGGGCGATTTCGCTGAGCAGGTCGTATTCCTGCTCGGTGATACCGGAGTAGGCGGCGAGAATCACGTCGGGGGCGGCTGCGGCGATGTCCTCGTAGGGCGGCTCCTGGCTGTCGGGCAGCACGAGGGGCATTTCTTCGCCTTTTAGCGCCTCAGCAATCCACGGCAGTATGCCGTCGTCGTCGCCACCGTAGCTCTGAAAAGGAATCGCTACCGGAATGACGCCGAGCGCGATCGCGTCGTCGGCGCTTCCCCAGCCCCACGCGACTACGCGGGTCGGCTGCTCGTCGATCGTCGTTTCTCCGAAGGCATGCTCGATGGTGATGGGAAAACTGCCGGATGCCGCCGCGCCGGCCGCGGGGTCGGTCGCGTCATCGTTGGCGGCCGTGCAACCGCTCAGGCCCAGGGCAAGTATGCTCGCGGCGGCAGCGAGCATGAGGGTAAGGCGTCGGGACACGAAGTTCTCCAGTTCGTTGAGCGCGGGCGACATGACAGCCCTGCGTTATAAGGGTAGCCTACCCTTATTTGTGGCGTTCTTGTGCGCTTGCGAGGGGGCATCCTCGGTGCATACCGTCGGCACCCGCCCGTGAAACCGGCCGATCGGCACCACCATCGGGGCGCCACAGACCGGGTCGGGAACGATTCGCGCCTCAAGATCGAAGGCGTGCCGCACGATCTCGGCGGTGAGCGTCTCGGCCGGCGCGCCGTTGGCGACGATGCGCCCAGCGCACATGACGACGAGGTGGTCGGCGTAGCGGGCGGCGAGGTTGAGATCGTGCAGCACCATGACGACGGTCGTGCAGCGCTCACGGTTGCGCTCGAGCAGCAGGTCGAGCACCTCGATCTGGTGGGTCACGTCGAGAAAGGTGGTCGGTTCGTCGAGCAGCAGAATCTCAGGGTCCTGGGCGAGGGCCATGGCGATCCAGACGCGCTGGCGCTGCCCGCCGGAGAGGTCCCCGAGACGGCGCGCGGCGAGCTCGTGCGTGTTGGTGGCGGCCATAGCTGCGGCGACGATCTCGTCGTCGGTGCTCGACCACTGCCGAAACCAGCCCTGGTGCGGGTAGCGGCCGCGGCCGACGAGGTCGGCGACGGTGATGCCGTCGGGGGCGACGGGCTGCTGCGGCAGCAGGCCGACGACGGTCGCCACCTTTTTGCCGGGCAGCGTCTTGATGTTGCGGCCACCGAGGGTGACCTGGCCGGCATCCGGTGTGAGAAGGCGCGCGAGGCCCTTGAGCAGGGTGGACTTGCCCGAGGCGTTGGCACCGACGATCACGGTGATCGCGCCGGGCATGATGGCGAGGTCGAGGTTCGCGATGATGGAGGTCTGGTCGTAACCGAGGCTGACACCCTCGGCGCGCAGCAGGTGGAGCATCAGGCGCCCTTTCCGGTTTTGTTGCTGGTGGCGGGCAGCTCGATTGGCCCGGGCAGCAGGTGCTGGGCAGTGAAGTCGGCCACGGTCGTGATGAGTGCGCCGACCAGCGCCGCGGGAAGCAGGGCGAGTCCTCCGGTGCCGACCACACGCCGGGCGATCGGTGCAGCGACGAACGCCACGAAGGCGAGCGGGCCGACCGCTGCCGTCGCCGTCGCCGCGAGCGCGACGGCGATCACGAGCAGCACGAGCCGGGTGTGCTCGGCGCCGACGCCGAGGCTGCGCGCAAGATCGTCGCCGAGTTGCAGGGCGCGCAGCCGGCCGCTCAGCAGCCGAATGACGGGCAGCAGCACGAGAAGAACCACGGCCACAACCGAAATGTCCTGCCAGCGGGCTCCGCTCACGCTGCCGACCAGCCAGAGCAGGGCGCCATTGGCATCGTTCAGGTCGGCGCGAGAGAGCAGGTAGCCGAGCAGGCCCTGCACCATGAAGGCGACCCCCACGCCGATCAGCACGAAGCGGTAGCCGACCACCCCGCTGCGCCAGGCCAGCAGGTAGATGACACAGGCGACGACGATGGCCCCGGCGAAGGCGGCGAGGGAGGTGGCGACGGCGCCGAAGCCGAGGATGAGGAGGCCGAAGACGGCGGCGGCGCTCGCTCCCCCGGTCACGCCGATGATGTCGGGACTGGCGAGCGGATTGCGCAGTACGGCCTGGAACAGCGCGCCGGAGATCGCAAACGCCACCCCGACGAGCACGGCGAGGGTCAGCCGGGGCAGGCGCAGGGACAGCACGATGAAGTTCTCGCTCCGGGTGCCCTGGCCGGTGAGGGTGCGCAGCAGGTCGGGCACGCTGAGCGAGTACGCCCCGACGGCGAGGCTGAAGGCGGCCAGTACCAGTAGAGCTCCGACGAGTACGAGAACGATGCCCCGGTTACGCCTGCTGCGGCTGGCGCGCGCGGCGGCCAGGGGGGCGGCATCCACGTGCCCGTCACTGGGCCTGGTCGTCACAGGCCCGCCAGTTTCACGCGGCGCACCAGGGCGATAAGCACCGGCGCACCGAGGAAGGCCACGACGAGGCCGGCTTCGATCTCGCCGGGCGGGGCGATGAGGCGGCCCAGTACGTCTGCCGCGACGAGCAGTGTCGGGCCGAACAAAGCGGAGAAAGCAATGATGAGGCGGTAGTCGGGACCGGTTATCCAGCGGGCTACGTGCGGCACGGCAAGGCCGACGAACACGATGGGGCCGGCCATTGCCGTCGCCGAGCCGCACAGCAGCACGATTGCGACAGCGCAGACGATGCGGGCGGCGACGAGGTTCTGGCCGAGACCACGGGCGAGGTCGTCGCCCAGGGCGAGAGCGTTGAGCATGCGGGCGGCGACGATAGCGAGGATCGCGCCGACCAGAATGAACGGGGCAAGGGGCAGGGCGGCGTCGAGGCCGCGGGCCACGAGCGAGCCGGCCGCCCAGAACCGGTAGCGGTCGAAAGCCTCGGTGTCGGCGAGCAGCACGATGGTGATGAGCGAGGTAAACGCCGCCGTCAGTGCGGTTCCAGCGAGCGCGAGCTTGACCGGCGTGGCGCCCTCGCGGCCGAGCGAGCCGATCAGGTAGACGATCGTGGCGGCCACGGCGGCACCCGCGAAGGCAAACCAGACATAGCCGAGCGAGGAAGAGACGCCAAACCAGGCAATGCCGGCGACGACGAACAGCGAGGCGCCCGCGTTCACACCGAGCAGGCCGGGGTCGGCGAGCGGATTGCGGGTGACACCCTGCATGAGGGCGCCGGCCAGGCCGAGGGCGAGGCCGGAGAGCAGGCCGACGACCGTGCGCGGCACCCGCAGGTCGAGAATGACGGTGTGGTCGGTCAGCGTGCGATCGGGGTTGACCAGCGCGTTGACAACGGTGCCGAGGGCGATCTCCCGGGTACCGACCAGGAGTGACGCGACAATGCTGAGTCCGAGCAGCACGAGGGCGACGGCGAACCCGATGACGACGCGGCGCGGACGCATACGCGCCGGTGCGGCCGGTTTGAGATTGGCGAACCCCGGGTGGATCAGGGTCATTGAGCTTCGGATTGGCCGCGCCGCCAGTAGCCCATGAAGGCTACTCGCGACCGGTCGATGCCGCTCTCGCCCACCAGAAAACGTCGCAGCAGTTTGATCATGCACGATTCGCCGGCGAGCCAAGCATAGAAGCCGGTTCCGGCCTCGCCGCCCGGTGATTCCCAGAGCAGGTCGCAGTCCACGTCGACTTCCGCGAGCGGCTGCGGACTGGGGGCGACGGCCGTATCGATCAGGGGGCGATTGCTGGCGACCCAGTCACGCACGGCCTGGTCCAGGCGTTCCCCGTGCGGCGCGGCGTCGCGGGCCAGCCACGTGACCTCGCAACCAGCGGGCAGAACCAGGGGTAGGGCATCCGCTTGGGTGGGAACCTCAATGAAGGCGCGCGTGCGGCGACCGGCGGGCAGGCTCTCGAGGATGCTGCAGATGGCGGGGGCGGCGGTCTCGTCGCCGGCCAGCAGCAGTTCGGTCGCCTCGGCCGGGTGCCAGTCGAGGCCGACAGCGCGGCCGGGGCTGCGCTCGTCGGGGCCGACGATGAGAACGTCACTGCCGATCCCTGCGGCCTGCAGCCAGCGCGCGGCGGGGCCGAGTGGGCCGTGGCCGGCGTGGGTGACGAAGTCGACGTCGATCTCACGCTGTTCCGGTCGCACCGCGCGAATCGTGTAGGTGCGAAATGGGTTACGCTCGGCGTCGGGCAGCGCACGCCAGCGGGCATACCAGGTGCCGTCGACGATGGAACGCTCATCGTCAGCGCCGATGTCGGCGAGACCCCGACCGGGAAGCGGCAACACAACCTTGATGCGCTGGTCGAACCCGGCCGTGCCGAAGGTGTCGAACTGTTTGCTGAAAAAGGTCATCCGGGTGAAGTGATCGCTGAGAGCGCGGATGCCCACCACCGTCGCGCGATAGGGACGGTAGGCCGGGCGGTCTGCGACCGCCGTGGCGCCGGGGCCCGTCCCGACGGGTAAGGTAAGCATTACCTTAGTATGGCATGCCTTGCCTAAATAAGCCCGACCCGGGAGGAAATTGCCAGCTGACCGTAGACTAAAATTATTGTGAAAAGTTACTGGACGCTCCTGCGCACGCCCGGCGTATCTCGCCTGATCGGCGCGCAGCTGACGGCCCGTTTTCCGTTCGGAATGCTCTCGCTCGCTTTTCTCATTCATATCGAGCAAATTTTTGATTCCTATGGCGCGGCGGGGCTGGTGCTGGGGGCCATGAGCATCGGACAAGCCATTGCCGGCCCGCTCACCAGCCGACTGATGGGCCGACTCGGCATGCGGCCAGTGATCATCGCGACCATGTTCATCTGCGCGGTTTCGATCATCATCATGGCGCTGGTTCCGCTGTCGGTCGTGAGCCTCATGCTCATCGGATTCGTCGCGGGCCTGTCCACGCCGCCGATACAACCAGCCGTGCGCACCATCTACCCCAAGATCGTCAACTCCCGCCAACTCACCCCGCTCTTCTCGCTCGACGCGTCGGCACAGGAGATCATCTGGGTGCTCGGCCCCGTGATCGCGACCTTTGTGGCGCTGCAGGTTTCGACGACTGCGGGCATCCTGCTCGCCGCGTTCTTTCTGGTCGTCGGCGGCATCTGGTTCGTCTCGCTGCCGGAGGTCGGCCGGGTACGCATCCCGCGCAGCCGGCGCAAGCTCGGCGTCGTGCTCAAGAAGCCCGAGGTTCTGCTCAGCACCATCGTCGGGTTCACGCTCGTCGCGGCCTGTGCCGCCGTCGAAGCCGGGGTGGTCGCGGTGTTCGGTCATGGCAGCGCCGACGCCGGCTGGGTACTCGGCATCTTCGCAATTGGCTCGCTCATCGGCGGCCTCGCACTCGGGCACGCCCCGATCGGCCCGTGGGCCTTGGCCGCCCGCATGCTCATCGTCACGGTCGGGCTCGCCCTCGCGAGCCTGTGGCTCACCTTCTGGTGGCTGTCGCTGGCCTTGCTCCTGGCCGGGGTCGGCATCGCTCCCGCCTTCGCCGTGTTGTTCGGCATCGTCTCGGCGAGCGTGAAGTTCAGCGAAACCGCCGAAGCCTACGGCTGGGTCGGTACCGGCCAGCTGATCGGCGCCGCCATGGGCTCCGCCATCGCTGGATTCTCGATCGACCGTTCCGGTCCGGTGTCGGCGATCTACGTCGCCGCGGGCTTCGCCGCCCTCGGCTGCATCATTCCCGCGCTCGGCCGCCGATGGCACCCCGACCTGCGCGGGCGGGACATCAGCCCCATCCCCGACACCGAACCGATCCAGGTCCAGGTCTCCTAGCTGTCGACGACTTCGACTGAGCCCTACCGAGCTAACAGCTACCAGCGCGGGTGCATCTGCTCCCGCAAAAGCCGGTCGTAGATGTCCTGCACGCCCTCGTTGAAGGCGACATCGAGCGGTTCGGCGACGCCCGCCGCGGCATTGCCCTGCGCTTGCGCTACCGAACGGGCGCCCGGAATGACGGCGCTCACGCCGTCGATCTGAGCGACCCAGGCCAGTGCTGCCTGCGCCGGGGTCAGGCCCGCCGGAACCAGGGCGGCAAATTCGGTGGCGGCCTGCAATCCCACCTCGAAGTCGACGCCGGAAAAGGTCTCGCCGACGTCGAAGTGGCTGCCGTCGCGGTTAAAGTTGCGGTGGTCGCTCTCGGCGAAGACCGTGTCAACGGTGTATTTGCCGGTCAGTAGCCCGCTCGCCAGCGGAACCCTGGCGATAATGCCAACCCCGGCGGCGCGAGCGGCCGGCAGCACCTCGTCGAGCGGCTTGAGCCGAAAGGCGTTCACAATGATCTGCACGGTGGCGACGCCCGGATGGCTGATCGCGGCGAGGGCCTGATCGCAGGTCTCCACGCTCACACCGTAGTTGGCGATGACACCCTCGTCGACGAGGGTGTCGAGCGCGTCGTAGACCTCGCCGGAGTCGAAGACCTCGCTTGGCGGACAGTGCAGCTGCACGAGATCGAGGGTGTCCATACCGAGGTTGGCCCGAGACCGGTCGGTCCACTCCCGAAAATTGGCGAGAACGAAGTTCTCGGGCAGTTGTTCGACGCGGCGGCCCATCTTGGTGGCGACGGTGATCTCGGCACCAAGCGCGTCATGGGCCAGAAAATGCCCGATCAGCCGCTCGCTGCGGCCGTCACCGTAGACATCCGCTGTGTCGAAAAAGGTGACACCGGCATCAGCGGATGCCGCGAGCACTGCGGTCGCGTCGGAGTCAGACACGGCGCCCCAGTCGCCACCGAGCTGCCAGGTACCGAGGCCGATCACGGAAACAGTGCGGCCAGTTCGTCCGAGGGTGCGTTTTTGCATATCCCCAGCTTAGGCACCGGGTGCGCTTCGCGGCCGAACCCTTATGGGATGGCGGCTGCGCTATGGGCGCCATCCTGGCGATCTCAGCTGAGCACTGCCCGATCCAGGCGAGATGCCACCTTTAGCCCCAGGACGCTCGCCACGAGGCCAAAAATGGCACCTCACCAGAACACCTGCGGCCATAGTTGGCATCTCGCGCCATCACTGATGCGCGCGAGGGCGCCGCGTTAGCGGTTCCCGATGCGCTCCGCGATCAGCGGTCCACCATCCTGCACGGGCTCCCCCGGGTCGCCAATGCGCCAAGCGCCCGCGACGGCTTCGAGCGCCCGCGCGAACCGCTCGGGCTCGTCGGCGCTCAGCGTGAACAGCGGCTGACCCTGCACGACGGTGTCACCGGGCTTGGCGTGCAAGTCGATTCCGGCGGCATGCTGCACCGGGTCCTGTTTGCGCGCCCGCCCCGCACCGAGTCGCCAGGCGCCGATGCCGAACGGCAGCGCCTGCTGTTCGACCAGCACGCCGCTGCGCTCGGCGAGCACGACGTGGGTTTCGCGCGCAACCGGCAACGCGGCATCCGGGTCGCCGCCCTGCGCCCGAATCACGGCACGCCACTTGTCCATGGCCCGGCCGTCGGTGAGCGCAGCGCCCACGTCGACGCCGGTAATACCGGCGAGCGACAGCATCTCCTCGGCCAGTGCAACGGTCAGCTCCACCACGTCGGCTGGCCCGCCGCCGGCGAGCACCTCGACCGACTCGCGCACCTCATTGGCGTTGCCGATGGCGAATCCGAGCGGCACGTTCATGTTGGTCAGCAGAGCGGATGTCGCGACCCCGGCATCCTCGCCCAGCTCGACCATCGTGCGGGCCAACTCCCGCGACCGCTCAATGTCCTTGAGGAACGCGCCGGAGCCGAACTTGACATCGAGCACGAGCGCGCTCGTGCCCTCGGCGATCTTCTTCGACATGATCGACGATGCAATCAGCGGTATCGCCTCGACCGTGCCGGTGATGTCGCGCAGGGCGTAAAGCTTGCCGTCGGCCGGGGCCAGGCCGCTTCCGGCGGCACAGACCACCCCGCCGATCTCCTGCAACTGCTTGAGCATCTCGGCGTTGCTCAGGTTGGCGCGCCAGCCCGGAATCGACTCGAGCTTGTCGAGGGTGCCGCCGGTGTGGCCGAGGCCACGACCGGAGAGCTGTGGCACGGCCGCACCGAACACAGCGACGAGGGGCATGAGCGGCAGGGTGACCTTGTCTCCGACGCCACCGGTGGAGTGCTTGTCGGTGGTCGGCTTGCCTAGCCCCGCAAAGCTCATGCGTTCGCCGCTGGCGAGCATCGCCATGGTCAGCGAGCGAATCTCGCTGCGGGTCATGCCGTTCAGAAAGATCGCCATGGTCATGGCGGCCATCTGCTCGTCGCCGACGTACCCACGCGTGTAGGCGTCGATCAGCCAGTTGATCTGCGGTCCGCTGAGCTCGCCGCGGTCACGCTTGGTGTGGATCAGGTCGACGGCGTCAAACGGTTCGATGGTGGTCACCTTCGACTCTCCCTAGCTGGTGGCGTGGTAGTCGGCGAGTTGCCGCGGCCCGAAAGCATCCGGCAGCACCTCGTCGATGGTTTTGACGCCCGACACGGTTTCGATCAGCATGCCCGGCGCGGAGTGTTCGTAGAGCAGCTGCCGGCAGCGACCGCACGGCATGAGGACGCCGCCATTCCCGTCGACACAGGTGAACGCGACGAGCTGGCCGCCACCGCTGCGATGAAGCGCGGACACCAGACCGCACTCCGCGCAGAGGGTGAGTCCATAGGAGGCGTTCTCCACGTTGCATCCGCTGATCACCCGCCCGTCATCGACAAGGGCCGCGACGCCCACCGGAAACTTCGAGTACGGCACGTAGGCGGTCTTCATGGCAGCGAGGGCCTGCGAGCGCAGTGCAGCCCAATCGACAGCGATGCTCATTTGATGTACGGCTTTCCGTCTGCGGCGGGTGCCCGCGAGCGGCCGACGAACCCGGCAACGGCGAAGATCGTCACGACGTAGGGCAGCATAAGCATGAATTCGCTTGGTACCGGCGAGCCGATGATGCCCAGCACGTTCTGAAGGTTGGTCGCGAAGCCGAACAACAGCGCCGCGAGGGTGGCCTTGA
Source organism: Cryobacterium ruanii (assembly GCF_004404055.1). Lineage (GTDB taxonomy): Bacteria > Actinomycetota > Actinomycetes > Actinomycetales > Microbacteriaceae > Cryobacterium > Cryobacterium ruanii. The sequence goes on along the minus strand of NZ_SOHK01000014.1, from coordinate 61,164 downwards.
TCGGATGCCACTGGCCGAAGATCACCGCGGCGAGGGCGATGAAGCCCATGCCGTTGGTCATCTCCTTGTTGAACGCGCCGACCGCGCCGAGAGTGAAGTACGCCCCGCCGAATCCGGAGATGACGCCGCCGAGGGTGACGGCAATGAATCGGGTGCGGTTGACGTTGATGCCGACCGTGTCGGCGGCTTGCGGATGCTCACCCACGGCCCGCACGCGCAGGCCCCACTTGGTGCGAAACAGGCCGAAGAACACCAGGGCGACAGCGACGTACATGACGTACACGATGATGGTCTGGCGAAACAGCACCGGTCCGATGATCGGGATTTCACTGAGCAGCGGAATGTTCAGCCGCGGAAAGACGTCCGGCGAGTTGAGGTTGGCACTCGGGGCGAGCACCTGTGAATAGAGAAAGCTCGTCAGCCCGATAACGAGCACGTTCAGCACGACACCGACGATGACCTGGTCGACGAGGTACTTGAGTGCGAAGGCAGCCAGCACCATCGACACGAGTGCACCGGCCACCATAGCCGCGAGCAGGCCGAGGTAGGGGTTGCCCGTGGCAGAGGCTACAACGGCGGAGCTGAAAGCCCCGGCGAGCAGCTGCGCCTCGATGGCTACGTTCACGACGCCGGCGCGTTCGGACAGCACGCCGCCGAGGGCGCCGAAAATGAGCGGGGCACTGAGGGTAACGGTGCCGATCAGCAGGCCGGGCACCGGAATGGTCGAGCCGGACGCCGCCCAGGCCAGAAAGCCGATCAGAAACAGCAATGCGAACATGATGGTCAACACGATCGGAATCTTGCGGTGGCGATAGACCAGCCAGGCCGACGACACCGCCATGAGCACGAGCACGATGGCGACCAGTACCCCGGTCACGAAGGTCGGCAGGGCAACCTCGGGCAGTTGGATAACGTCACGCGTCTCCGACAGGCGGAAGGTGCTGAGCTCACCGCGCTGCCCGCGTCCGAGCCCGACAAACAGGAGCAATGAGGCGATGGCAAAGCCGCTGAACGTGATCGGAATCTTCCAGCTGCGAACCTGCGCCGTCAGCTTGACGATCGGGGCCGAAGACGGCAGCGGAGCGATATCTTGCGTGATCGTACTCATTTCGCCACCACCTCGTTGATCTTGCGAATTCTGGGTTTTCTGGTGGTGCCCGGTGTCGGCAGGTGGAAGATGGCCCGCACCAGCGGTGGGGCTGCGATGAACAGCACGATGAGCGCCTGCACGACCACGACGATATCGATCGGCACCCCCTCAGCAGCCTGCATGGCGAACCCGCCGGCCTTGAAAGCACCGAAGAGAATGCCGGCGGCGAAGATACCCCACGGTCTAGAACGACCGAGCAGGGCAACGGTGATAGCGTCGAACCCGATGCCGGCGTCAATGCCGGCCCCGAACCCGGTGGTCACCGTGCCGAGCACCTGGTTGATGCCGGCGAGGCCCACAAGCGCACCCGAGATGGCCATGGCGTACAGGTACACGTTTTTCACGTTGATGCCGGCGACCCGAGCCGCGCTGGGGTTCTGCCCGACGGCGCGAAACTGAAAGCCGAGGTTGGACCGGCTGAGCAGCCACCACACGAAGATCGTGGCCGCGATGACGGTGAGAAAGCCGGCGTGCAGGTTGTAGCGCGGGCCGAACAGGTCGGGGAACACCGCGGTTGCCGCCATGGCCGGTGTCTTCGGGTTGTTGCTGCCAGGAGCTTGCAGGGCGCCAGGGGTGCGCAGCAGAAACTGAATCAGGTACAGGGCCACAAAGTTCAGCATGATCGTGACGATCACCTCGTGGGCTCCGGTGCGAGCCTTGAGCAGGCCGACGATTCCACCCCAGATCGCCCCGCCGAGCAGACCGGCCAGAATCGCGACAATCAAGTGGATGCCGGCGGGCAGCTCCACCGCAAACGCGACCCAGCCAGCGGCGCCGGCGGCGATGAGCATCTGCCCGCGGCCACCGATATTGAACATGCCGACCCGGAATGCAAGGCCCACGCCGAGACCGGCAGCGATCAGCGGCGTGGCAAAGGTGAGGGTCTCCGTCAGGGGGCGAATGGCATTGAAGAAGCTCGGAGCACGAAAGTTGTAGACGGAGCCCTGGAACAGCGCCGAGTAAGCACCAGCCACGGCCTCCCAAACGGCCCCGATCAGGTCGGTCGGCCGGGAGAAGAAGTATCCGGCGGTTTCCTGCACCCGGTCGGTGGTGAACGCGATCAGCACCGCGCCGACCACGAGGGCGAGCAGCACCGCTAACACGGAGATCATGGCGCTGCCGCCGGTGATGTCACGCAGGGCCTGGGACCACCGTTCGGAGCCGTCCTTCTTGACGGCGCCCGGAACCGGCGCCGGCGTGGTGACTGTTCGGCCGCTCACAGTGCGGCCTCCGCTACCGGAGCGTGTTCGCCGGCCATCATAAGGCCGAGTGTGGCCCGGGGGGTGCTGCCGGGAACGATACCCACGATTTCTCCTCGATACATCACCGCGATGCGGTCGGCGAGCGCGACGACCTCGTCGAGCTCAGTGGAAACGACAATGACCGGGATGCCGGAGTCCCTGGTTTCAATGATGCGGGTGTGCACGAATTCGATTGAACCCACATCGAGCCCACGGGTCGGCTGCGCCGCCACGAACAGGCGCAGGTTGCGGCTCAGTTCCCGCGCGAGCACGACCTTCTGCTGGTTGCCACCGGAAAGCCGGCCGGCTTCCATCTCGCTGCCCTGCGAGCGAATGTCGAACTCGGTGATCTTCTCCGCGGCAAATTTGGCCCGGAAAGCCAGCTGCAGGTTTCCGGCCTTCACGAACGGTGCCCCGGAGCTGCGGTCGAGCATGAGGTTCTCGGCGATGCTGAAGTCGGCGATGAGGCCGTCTTCAGTGCGGTCCTCGGGCACGAATCCGACGCCGGAATCGAGAATGTGCCGCACGCTGTACCCGCGCAGCGGTTTGCCATCGAGTTCGATCGACCCCGTGACGTGCTGCTGCAGGCCGAGCAGTGCCTCGGTGAGTTCGGTCTGGCCGTTGCCCTGCACACCGGCGATGGCCAGCACTTCACCGGCCTGCACGTCGAAGCTGACGTTGTTGACGACGATCTGGTTTCGAACGTCGATCACCGAGAGGTTCTTCACCGACAGCGCGGTTCCGCGCAATTCGGGTGCATTCTTGTGCACCGTCAGTTCGACGGCGCGGCCGACCATGAGCGAGGCAAGCTCGGCATTCGTCGCCGTCGGAGAGGCCTCACCGACCACGGTTCCCAAACGGATGACCGTGATGCGGTCCGCGACGGCGCGCACCTCCCGCAGTTTGTGGGTGATGAACACGATCGAGGTACCCGACGCAGCGAGCTGGCGCATGATGGTCATGAGCTCGTCGGTCTCCTGCGGTGTGAGCACGGCGGTGGGTTCGTCGAACACCAGCACCTTCGCATCCTGCGAGAGCGCCTTGATGATCTCCACACGCTGCTGCACACCGACCGGCAGGTCCTCGATGAGTGCGTCGGGGTCGATGTCGAAACCGAACCGGTCAGAAATCTCTCGTACCTTGGCCCGGGCCGCGCTGAGATCGAGACGACCGCCGAAGGTGGTTTGTTCGTGGCCGAGCACGACGTTCTCGGCGACGGTGAACACGGGAACGAGCATGAAGTGCTGGTGCACCATGCCGATACCCGCGTTCATGGCGTCGCCCGGCCCGGCAAATTGCTGTACCTTGTCGTCGAGCAGGATCTCGCCCTCTTCGGCGATATACAGGCCGTACAGCACATTCATCAGGGTGGACTTGCCAGCGCCATTCTCGCCCAGCAGGGCGTGAATTTCACCCGACTCTACGGTGAGGGAAATGTTGTTGTTGGCGACCAGCGCACCGAAGCGCTTCGTGATGCCGCGAAGTTCGAGCTTCATTCATCCTGAATTCTGGGGGTAGCGCCAGCGGGATCACTGCACGGGGAAATGAAATGGGGAGGCCGGCGATCCGGCCTCCCCAGGTCACTACAGCGTATTACTGCTTGGGCGAGGCGGGCGATTCGACAGTGATCGAACCGTCGATGATGCCGGCCTTGATGGCGTCGAGCTCGTCAGCCATGGTCGCGGCAACTTTGGACTCGAAGTCGTGGAACGGAGCAACGCCCACGCCATCGTTGTCCAGGGTTCCGACGAACGGGGTGGCGTCGAAGTCATCGGCGCCAGCGCCGGCCACCACCTCGGCCACGCCGACCTTCATGCCCTTGAGAATGCTGGTCAGGAACAGGTCAGCACCGTCGGGGTAGGTCTCGTAGAGGTCGGCGTCCACGCCGATCATGGCGATGTCCTTGCCCGAGCTCTTGATGGCCTCAATCGCGCTCAGGAAGATCGGGCCGCCCACGGGCAGGAGCACGTCGGCGTTCTGGTCGATCAGGCCCTGGGCCTTGGCGAGCGAGTCGACTCCGGCGGCGAAGCCACCGGTGAAGGAACCGGTCTGGGAGGCGACATCCCAGCCAACGGTCTGAACGGTGGTGCCGTTCTTCTCGTTGTAGTAGGCGACACCGTCAGCGAAGCCGTCCATGAAGATGGTGACCGGCGGGATCTGCAGTCCGCCATAGGTACCGACAACGCCGGTCTTGCTGTAGCCGGCGGCCGCGTAGCCCGCCAGGAAGGCAGCCGGGGCGGTGTCGAAAACGATGGGCTTGATGTTCGGAGCGTCGATCTCACCGTTGAAGTCCAGGTCGGCAGTGTCGTCGATGATCGCGTAGTTGACCTCGGGGTTGGCCAGGGCCGACTCCACGGTTGCGGCAGCGAGGTTGAAACCGACGGTCACGATCAGGTTGCAACCCTGATCCACGAGGTTCTGCACGTTCGACTGGTAGTCGGTTTCGGTGGCGGACTCGACCGTGATCGGCTTGACGCCGAGGGTCTCTGAAGCCTCGGTAAGTCCCTCGAAACCGAGCTGGTTGAAGGACTTGTCGTCGAATCCACCCTCGTCCGAGACCATGCAGGGCAGAAAGTCGCTCGCGGCGGCGGAGTTGGTGTCGTCGGTCGTAGCGGGCGCCTGGGCACAGGCCGCGAGCATCGCCACTGTGCCGAACATTGCAAGACCGGCAAGTACGGTCTTACGGGTCGAAATTGTCAAGAGGACCTCCAGGGTGCTGCCCAGCGAGATCGCACGGGCGTGGTGCGCTCCACGTTACCGAATGTGCGACTGCGCAGATGAGCAATATGGGTGTGCGACCGAGTCGTTACCAAGCCGCGACATTGCGGGGACAATTTTCCCCTTACTGGGGTGTGCTGGGGCCTTCCACGGCAATGATCCCAGCTACAATAGCGGCTCGAATCTGGTCGAGTTCATCCACGAGTTCGGGCGAAACAAGGGCGGCCTGGTCGTGAAAGTCGGCAATCTCAACGCCGCCATTTTTCAGGGTCCCCACGAACGCCGAGTTGTCGAAGGTGCCGTCGAGGTCAGCTCCGATGGTCTCCACGACCGCGGCCGAGGTGTTCTTCAGCACGCTGGTGAGCACGACCGACTGAAACTGGGTGGGCAGCGTGACATAGCCGTCGTTGTCGACCCAGATGATCGAAACCCCCGGCGTCTCGATCGCGGCAGCGGCCGCACCCTGCCCGACCTGCCCGGCCACCGGCAGAATGATGTCGGCGCCCTGGTCGATGAAGGACTGGGCCAGGGCCTTGCCCTTGTTGACGTCTTCGAAGTCACCGGTGAAACTGCCGTCCTGGGCGTCCTTGTTCCAGCCGAGCACCTCAACCGCCGTGTCGTGCTTGTCGTTGTACATGGCGACACCGTCGACAAAACCGTCCATGAACAGCGTGACCGGCGGCTGGTTGCCGCCGCCGAAGGTTGCCACGATCCCCGTTTTGCTCACGCCGGCGGCGAGGTATCCGGCCAGAAACGACGCCTGGGCGGTATCGAAGACGATCGGTTTCACGTTCGGCGCGTCGACGACCTCGTCGACGATCGCGAAGTGCACGTCGGGGTTGGCGGTCGCTTCGGCGAGGGTGGCGTCGGCGAGTTCGAAGCCGACGGTGAGCACGAACTGGCATCCGGTGGCGACGGCCTGGCTCACGTTGGGTGCCAGATCGGTCTCCGACGTCGATACGATCGCGTCGGTGTCGATGTTGTACGTCGTGGCCGCCTCCTGCAACCCCTCCCAGCTGGACTGGTTAAAGGAGCGATCGTCGAGGCCGCCCGAATTCGTGACCATGCGGGCGCAATAGTCTGGCGCCGTCGCATCCGTTGTGGCGGTGGGTGTGGGCGCCTGCGCGCAGCCGGCCAGCAGAGCGGATGCCGCGATTGCGGAAACAGCGATCAAACGACGCATGAACACTCCCTTAAGCGTGAATTGGAATTCTAGCCGCATGCGTTAGAGCACGTCACTGGAGCCCGACAGTTTGAGCGCGTCGACGACGGCCTTCACTTTCTGGGCGTTCGCGCTCGTGGTGACCAGCAGGGCGTCGGGGGTGTCGATCACGACGATGTCTTCGACACCGATCAATGCGATCATGCGGCCGGTGTGGCTGACCACGATGCCACTCGACGAGTCGGCAAGCACCCGGGCTCCCTCGCCGAGGATGGCGAGGTTCGATTTGCGGCCGCCGGAGTGCAGTTTGGCGATCGAGGCGAAGTCGCCCACGTCGTCCCAGTCGAACTGGCCGGGAATCACGACGAGCTTGCCGGCGGCAGCGGCCGGTTCGGCGACCGAGTAGTCGATGGCGATCTTCTTCAGGCGCGGCCACACCTGATCTACCACGGCACCGCGGGCCGGGGTGTCCCACGCTTCGGCGAGCTTCATCAGTCCGGCGTAGAGCTCGGGCTCGGCCGCCGAGATCTCGGCCAGCAGACGATCGGCGCGCGCAATGAAGATGCCGGCGTTCCAGAGGTAGTTTCCGTTGCCGAGGTATTCCTCGGCAACGTCGGGGCTCGGCTTCTCCACGAAGGAGTCGACGGCTAGGGCGGTCGGGGCCCCCTCGACGGCGAGCGCCGCAGCGCTCTTGATGTAGCCGAAACCTATGGCAGCCTCGGTCGGCTGGATGCCGATGGTGACGATGTAACCGGCATCAGCCGCGGCGACCGCCTCGGTCACCGCCGAACGAAACAGGGCGTCGCCCTTGATGACCTGATCGGCCGGGAACGATCCGATGATCACACCGGGTTCGCGCAGCTGCAGAATTGCGGCAGCGAGGCCGATCGCGGCGGTGGAATCCCGCGGTTCACTCTCGAGCACAACGTTAGGGTCGGTGAGTTCGGGGAGCTGCTGCTCGACCGCGGCGCGGTGGGCACGGCCGGTGACCACCATGATGCGCTGCTCGCCCGACAACGGCACGAGGCGATCCCAGGTGTCGCGCAGCAGGGTGTGGCCCGATCCGGTGAGGTCGTGCAGAAATTTGGGGGCATCCGCTCGCGACAGCGGCCACAATCGGGAGCCAATGCCGCCGGCGGGGATCACGCTGTACAGGCGGTCGATGGGCTCACTGGGCGTAATCATTCGCCCAGACTATCGGGCGGTCCCGCCCACAGCCGGACACGATTGTTCACGCGCCCGTCACCCGGCGGTAATGGCCGCTGCTTAGCCTCGAATCATGCGGATCGCAGTCATCAGCGAAAGTTTTCTTCCCACCATCAGCGGGGTGACGACGAGCGTCTGCAAGGTGCTCGAGCACCTGGCCGCCACCGGACATGAGGCCATGGTCATCGCCCCCTCCGGCGCCCCGACGGAATACGCCGGATTCCCGGTGTACACCGTCTCCGCCGTCAACTACCGCGAATTCCCGGTCGGCATGCCGAGCCCGCTGGTGCAGAAGCTACTCGCCGACTTTCGCCCCGACGTGCTGCATGCCGCCTCGCCGTTCCTGCTCGGCGCGCAGGGAATCAGCGCAGCCAATCGGCTGGACATACCCTCGGTCGCAATCTTTCAAACGGATGTCGCCGGCTACGCTCACCGAAACCACCTTGGCCCCGCCACTGCGCTGGCCTGGCGATTCGTGAAATGGGTGCATGAGGGAGCTACCCGCACCCTGGTTCCGTCCTCGTCGTCGATGGCCGCCCTGCTGCGGCTCGGCGTACCCCGGCTCGCCCTGTGGACCCGCGGCGTCGACCTCACCGGTTTTCACCCGAATGTGAGGAACGATCCAGCCGTCGCTGCGCTCCGGGAACGGATCGCGCCGACGCCCCTCGATGGCGCAGCGCGCGACGTCATCGTCGGGTACGTCGGTCGCATGGCTCCGGAGAAGCAGGTGGAGCGACTGCGGGCACTGCGCGGGGTGCCGGGCATCCGTTTCGCGCTCGTCGGCGAGGGGCCGAGCATACCTTCTATTAGACGCGCGCTGGCCGGCATGCCGGTCACCTGGCTGGGCCGACTCTCGGGGGCGGAACTCGCCATCGCCTACGCGAGTTTCGACGTGTTCGTGCACGCGGGCACCGAGGAGACGTTTGGGCAAACCATCCAGGAGGCGCACGCCGCAGGGCTACCCGTAGTGGCGCCGCACGCGGGCGGTCCAATCGACCTCGTGGCGCACGGCGAGAACGGCTACCTCTTTCGACCCGACGACGACCGTGATCTGAAGCACTGGGTGGGCCAGCTCGTGCGTGATCCGATGCTGCGTGCGCGGATGGGTGAAGCCGGGCGTCGCGCGGTGCTTGGTCGCTCCTGGCCAACGGTCTGCGCCGAGCTGGTCGAGTACTACGAACAGGCCATAGACGAGCGACTTGCGGTGCGCGCCAACACGCAGGTGCCACCCTCAATGCAACGTTAGGAGACCCTAACCGGCACGAGTGGGCGGAGCGCTTGTAGAATAAACGCATGCGCTTATAGCGCACTCTCGGTCTCATAAAAGAGCCACTATTCAGCCAGGGAGGGTAGTTCATGCCACAGACGGCAGGAACCCTAGATTCTCAGCAGAAGACGACGTCACGTCGCCCCGCCGGCACCCTGTATAGGGGTAACACGGGCATGTGGTCGTGGGTATTGCACCGCATCACCGGCGTCGCGATTTTCTTTTTTCTGCTCGTTCACATTCTCGACACGGCACTCGTACGGGTCAGTCCCGAAGCGTACAACGCGGTTATCGCGCAGTACCAGACGCCGATCATGGGGCTCGGTGAGGTCGCCCTCGTCGGTGCCATCGTATTCCACGCCTTCAACGGACTGCGCATCATCCTGATCGACTTCTGGAACGCCAAGTACCAGCGGGTGCTGTTCTACGTCGTCATCGGCCTGTGGGTCGTCACCATGCTCGCCTTCGTACCGCGCCACCTCATCAACGTGTTCAGCCACTAGGGGTCGACAGACATGACTTCAACAATCGAAGCTCCCCGCAGCCCGGACTCCCGCAGCGCAAAGAAAAGCGGTGTCAACTGGGAAAAGTGGGGCTGGATCTACATGCGCGTCTCCGGCGTGGTGCTGATCGTGCTCATCTTCGGCCACTTGTTCGTCAACCTCATGACCGGCGAGGGAGTCAGCGCCCTGAACTTCGCGTTCGTCGCCGGCAAGTTCACCGACCCATTTTGGATGGTCTGGGACATCATGATGCTCTGGCTCGCCCTGATTCACGGCGGCAACGGCATGCGCACCCTGGTCAACGACTACGCCACCTCGCGGATCAGCCGCGGCATCCTGAAGGTCGCGATCCTGGTCAGCGTTGTCTCGTTGATCACGCTCGGAACCCTCGTGGTGTTTACTTTTGATCCCTGCCCCGCCGGTGCGCCCGCCGACCTCGTGGCCTCGTTCTGTAAGTCCCTCTAGGAGCTGCACTCACAAATATGACTTCTTCCACCACACCCGCCGGCCCAAATGCGGCTCCGGAGTCCACCGTCGTGGACGGCGTGCACTACCACCAGCACGACATCGTCATTGTGGGAGCGGGTGGGGCCGGCATGAGGGCAGCCATCGAAGCAGGCCCACACGCCAGCACGGCCGTCATCTCCAAGCTCTACCCGACGCGTTCGCACACCGGTGCTGCGCAAGGCGGCATGGCTGCCGCCCTCGCCAACGTCGAGGAAGACAACTGGGAGTGGCATACCTTCGACACGATCAAGGGTGGCGACTACCTGGTCGACCAGGACGCCGCCGAGATTCTGGCCAAAGAAGCCATCGACGCGGTCATCGACCTCGAGAACATGGGCCTGCCGTTCAACCGCACGCCAGAGGGCAAGATCGATCAGCGTCGTTTCGGCGGCCACACCCGCGACCACGGTAAGAGCCCGGTGCGTCGTGCCTGCTACGCCGCCGACCGCACCGGCCACATGATCCTGCAGACGCTGTATCAGAACTGCGTCAAGCGCGGCATCAACTTCTTTAACGAGTACTACGTGCTCGACCTCGTCATGACCAACGTCGACGGTGTCGACCAGCCGTCCGCTGTGGTCGCCCTCGACCTGTCGAGCGGCGAACTGCACGTGTTCCAGGGCAAGGCGTTCATCTTCGCCACCGGTGGCTTCGGCAAGATCTACAAGACCACCTCGAACGCCCACACCCTCACCGGTGACGGCGTCGGCATCGTCTGGCGCAAGGGACTGCCGCTCGAGGACATGGAGTTCTTCCAGTTCCACCCGACCGGCCTGGCCGGGCTGGGCATCCTCTTGACCGAGGGCGCTCGCGGCGAGGGAGCGATCCTGCGGAACGCCTCGGGTGAGCGTTTCATGGAACGCTACGCGCCGACCATCAAGGACCTCGCCCCGCGTGACATCGTCTCGCGCTGCATGCTTAAGGAGGTCGCTGAGGGTCGCGGCGCCGGTCCGGACAAGGACTACCTCTACCTGGACTGCACGCACCTCGGCAAGGAATTGCTCGAGACTAAGCTGCCCGACATCACCGAGTTCGCCCGCACTTACCTCGGCGTCGACCCGGTCACCGAACCGGTTCCGGTCATGCCTACCGCGCACTACGCGATGGGCGGCATCCCGACGAACGTGAAGGCCGAAGTCTGGCGCAACAACGAGCAGGTCGTTCCGGGCCTCTATGCCGCCGGCGAATGCGCCTGCGTCTCGGTGCACGGCTCGAACCGCCTCGGCACCAACTCGCTGCTCGACATCAACGTGTTCGGCAAGCGTGCCGGCAACAACGCGGTCGAGTACGTCAAGACCGCCTCGTTCACACCGCTGCCGGAGGACCCGGCGCGGGAGGTGCGCGAGCTGCTCGAAGGCATCCGCTCGTCGACCGGAACCGAGCGCATCGCGGTGCTGCGCAAGATCCTGCAGGAAGAAATGGACAAGAAGGCTCAGGTGTTCCGCACCGACGAGTCCCTCGCCGAAGTTACCGAGACCATCCACCTGCTGCGCCAGCGCTACAAGAACATCGGCGTGCAAGACAAAGGCCGTCGGTTCAACACCGACCTGCTCGAAGCCGTTGAACTGGGCTTCCTGCTCGACCTCGCCGAGGTTGTCGTCTATTCTGCCCGCAACCGCAAGGAAAGCCGCGGTGGACACCAGCGCGAGGACTATCTCGTGCGCGACGACGAGAACTACCTCAAGCACACCATGGCGTACCTCAAGGGTGATGCCATGAGCGCGGATGCCGCCGACCACATCAAGCTCGACTGGAAACCGGTTGTCATCACCCGTTACCAGCCGATGGAGAGGAAGTACTAGTGAGTACCGCCACGATTGACAACAGGCCCGTCGTTCCCGAAGAGATCAAATCCTTCACGGTCACGCTCATTATTCGCCGCTTCAACCCGGAGGTCGACGACGAGCCACACTGGCAGGACTTCGATGTGCAGCTCTACCCGACCGACCGCGTGCTCGATGCGCTGCACAAGATCAAGTGGGAGCAGGACGGCTCGCTGACCTTCCGTCGCTCCTGCGCCCACGGCATCTGCGGCTCGGACGCCATGCGCATCAACGGTCGCAACCGCCTGGCCTGCAAGACGCTCATGAAAGACCTCGACGTCACGAAGCCCATCTACGTGGAAGCTATCAAGGGCCTGCCGCTCGAGAAGGACCTCATCGTCGACATGGAGCCGTTCTTCGACTCCTTCAAAGCGGTGCAGCCCTTTCTCATGGCCAAGAGCAAGCCGGTCGACGGCAAGGAACGCCAGCAGACCGTTGCCCAGCGTGCCCGCTTCGACGACACGACGAAATGTATCCTTTGCGCCGCCTGCACGTCGAGCTGCCCGGTGTTCTGGACCGACGGCCAGTACTTCGGTCCGGCTGCCATCGTCAACGCGCACCGTTTCATCTTCGATTCCCGCGATGAGAATGCGGCCGTGCGCCTCGACATTCTCAACGACAAGGAAGGCGTGTGGCGTTGCCGCACGACCTTCAACTGCACGGATGCCTGCCCCCGCGGCATCCAGGTGACCCAGGCCATCGCCGAAGTCAAGCAGGCCATTATGCGTGGCAAGGCGTAACAGCCCGTTTGCTGAAAAACACCCCCGTCGATATGACGGGGGTGTTTTTGTTTGGTCGAATAAGCTGGCACGGTGAAAGAGCTTGTGGAACGGATCCTCGCATGGCGCCCCGTGCGGGTCGTGAACCACTTCAACAACGTGGGCGGCAGCATCCTCGCAAGTGGAATGTCATACCAGGCGATCTTCGCCATCTTCGCGGCCGTTTGGGTTGGGTTCTCCATCGCCGGCCTATTCCTCACCGCGAACCAAGATCTGTTGAACGCCCTGTACGCGATCATCAACCAGTCCGTTCCGGGGCTGATCGGCTCCGAAGGCATCATCGATCCTGCGGTGCTCGCCACCGCCGGTATCCTCACCTGGACCGGCGCGATCGCCTTGGCCGGGCTGCTGCTGACCGCCCTCGGCTGGCTGTCGACCACCGCTCAGGCCGTGCGCACCGTCTTCGGCATGCCTCCCCAGACCACGTTCTTCGTCTGGGTCAAGCTGCGCGAGCTCGGCCTCGGGCTGCTGTTCGGCCTCGCCCTGGTCGTGTCGGCGCTCGTCTCCCTCGCCAGCACCGCACTGCTGGGTGGCCTGTTCGGCTTGTTCCAGATTCCCCAGGACTCGTTCTTCTACGAGGCCTCGGCCCGCGGCACCGGCCTCGCGGTGGTGCTCATCATCGACACGATCACCCTCGCCGGCCTGTTCCGAGTGCTGTCGCGCGTGCGCATCCCGGTGCGGCGCCTGTTCGCCGGGGCGTTGCTCGGCGGGGTCGCCCTCGGTGTGCTGAAGATTCTCGGCGGCGCGTTGCTCGGCGGCGCCAGTCGCAACCCACTGCTCGCGACCTTCGCCGTCATAATCGGCCTGCTGGTCTGGTTCAACCTGGTCAGCACCGTGACCCTGATCGCCGCCTCCTGGATCGCGGTCGGCATGAACGATGCGGGAATTCCGCCCCAATCGCTCAGCGCCGATGAGGCCGCCGCTAACCAGGAGAAACGGATGCACGATGCCCTGCGGCTGACCGCGCAGGCCGAGCTCGCCGCGGCGAGGGCCGACCTCGACGCGTCGCCCTGGTATGCGCGCTGGGCTGCCCGGCGGCGGTTGGCCACGGCCGAAGACCGGGTGGCGGAGTATGCCCGCGCGGATGCGGCCCACGCGCGCTAACTAGACTTGACCCATGTCTTCCGCCAAACCCCTTCGCATTGCCAGCATCAACACGAACGGGGTGCGAGCCGCGTACCGCAAGGGGATGGGCGACTGGCTGGATGCCCGCGACGTCGACATCCTCGCTATCCAGGAGGTGCGCGCCTCCACCGAAGACCTCAAAGGGCTGCTCGGGCCGGACTGGAACATTCTGCACGACCCTGCCACCGCCAAGGGTCGGGCCGGGGTTGCCCTCGCGAGTCGTGCCGGGGCATCCATTCATCGCGTTGCTCTCGGCGCCGAGGAGTTCGACAGCGCCGGCCGCTGGCTCGAGGCCGATTATGAGGTTAACGGCCGCATCATCACCGTCGTGAGCACCTACGTGCACTCCGGCGAGACCGACACCCCCAAGCAGGTCGAGAAGTATAAGTTTTTGGACGCCATGATCGCACGGCTGCCCGAGCTGACCGCGTACAGCCCACTCACCCTTGTGCTCGGCGATCTGAACGTCGGGCACCGCACACTCGATATCAAGAACTGGCGCGGCAACAAGAAGCACGCGGGTTTCCTGCCGGAGGAGCGTGAGTATTTCGACCGTATCCTCGGCGGCGAAGGCGACGAACGCTACAACGCGGGTGCCGGACTCGGGTGGGTGGATGTCGGAAGAAAGTGGGCCGGAGAGGTCGAGGGACCGTACACGTGGTGGTCCCAGCGCGGAAAGGCTTTCGATACCGACACCGGGTGGCGACTGGACTACCATCTGGCCAGCCCGCAGCTGGCGGCGTCCGTTGTGAATTATGCAGTCGACCGGGCAGCGGCGTACGACCAACGTTGGAGCGACCACTCCCCCGTCGTCGTCGATTATGACCTTTCGAAAGAAGCTCACTCATGACCAAACCCCGCCTGTATTCGGGCATGCAGCCCTCGGCCGAGTCCCTGCAGATCGGCAATTACATCGGTGCGCTGCTCAACTGGAAGTCGCTGCAGCAGACGCACGACGCGTTCTTCTCCATCGTGGACCTGCACGCGATCACCGTGGCGCAGGAGCCGGCGAAGCTGCGCGAGAATACCCGCGGCACGGCCGCGCAGTACATTGCGGCCGGCATCGACCCGTCGGCGTCGACCCTGTACGTGCAATCGCACGTCGCCGCGCACGCCCAGCTGGCCTGGGTGCTCAACACCATCACCGGGTTCGGCGAGGCCAGCCGCATGACCCAGTTCAAGGACAAATCCGCGCGGCACGGCGCCGACGCGACGACGGTGGGCCTGTTCGCCTACCCGACGCTCATGGCCGCCGATATTCTGCTGTATCAGACCGAGGTGGTGCCGGTCGGGGAGGACCAGCGCCAGCACGTGGAGCTCACCCGTGACCTCGCGCTGCGTTTCAACTCGCGGTTCGGCGATACCTTCACGATTCCCGAGGTGGCCATCGTGAAGGAGACCGCGAAGATCTACGACCTGCAGAACCCCACCTCGAAGATGTCGAAGTCGGCCGAGTCGCACGCGGGCATCATCTGGTTGCTCGATGAGCCGGGGGTGACGAAGAAGAAGATCATGCGAGCGGTGACGGATGCCGACGGCGGCGTGGTCTTCGACCGCGAGAACAAGCCCGGCGTGGCCAATCTGCTCACCATTTATTCCGTACTGGCGTCTCGGTCGATCGAATCGCTCGAGAACGAGTATGCCGGGCGTGGCTACGGTGACCTGAAGAAGGGGCTCGTCGAGGTTGTCCTTAGCACCTTCGACCCGATCCGTGATCGTGTCGCCGAACTGCTCGATGATCCGGCCGAGCTCGACCGGGTACTCGCGCAGAACGCCGCTTCGGCTTCTGACGTGGCGAACGAGACTCTAGCCACTGTCTACGACCGCGTGGGCTTCCTCCCCCGCCGCTGATGCGTCCGTTGCCCCTCTCGTCTTCTTTGGTGGTGCTCGATGAGGCTGTCGCTGGCGACGCCGACCGGGTCTTCGAGTACTGCCAGGACCCGGTTTTCGAGCGCTACCTGACCAATCCGTGGCCCTATCGCTCTGAGCACGCCGAAGAATTCCTCGGCGAGTATGTTCCCGCCGGTTGGGTGTCGGATCGGGAATACACCTGGGCGGTACGCGAGCTTTCGGCTGCGGAGCTGGTCGGCGTGATTGGGCTGCGCTTGACTGGGGAATCCGTGGCGGCCGACGCATCCGTTCACAGCGTGGGGTCGATCGGTTTTTGGCTGGGCGCCACGCACCGGGGCCGCGGGCTCATACCCGAAGCTCAACGCCGCGACGCCGATTGGGCGTTCGCGGAGGGAATCATCGATGTGCCGCACGGGGAGGGCCGCGTGGGCAATGTCGCGTCGGCGCGGGCCGCGTGACTGTGCCTGTGCCTGGCCGTGAGAGCGCAAAAAGTGCCCGATTGGACCCGTCATACGGGCACTTTTTGCACTCTCGCCGACGAGATACTCCGCCTCGTCTGATGCTGTTCGACCTTGACGACACCCTGTTCGAGCACCGAGGGGCGGTCGCGGCGGGCATCCTGCTCCATCTCGACCGGCTGGGCGGCGCATTCGCGACCGGCGACCGCACGGCCGCGACCGTGCTCTGGGACGCGCTCGAGGAGGAGCACTACCACTCCTACCTCGCAGGCGCTCTGGACTTTGCCGGACAGCGGCGCGCCCGGGCCCAGGATTTCGCGGCATCGTTCCACATTTCCCTGACTGACGCCGAGGCTGACTCCTGGTTCGACGACTACTTCCTGAGCTATCGGGCCAGTTGGCGGCTGCACGACGACGCGCTCCCCTGCCTCGATGCGCTCACGAAGCTTTTGCCCGGGGTGCACTTTGGCCTCATCACGAACGGCGACCCGGTTTTTCAGGGCGAGAAGATTCGGCGGGTCGGGCTGACCCAACGGTTTGAACATGTCGTCACCTCTGGTGCTCTCGGCTTCGCCAAGCCCGATGCCCGCATCTTCCAGCACGCCTGCGCGCTGTTCGACGTGCCTGTGGAGGAAGCGGTGTATGTCGGCGATCGGCTTCGCACGGACGCTGTGGGCGCGGCCACTGCGGGGCTAACGGGGGTCTGGCTGGACCGAGCCGCGGCATCCGCTGCCCCGATCTCTCCCACTGACGCAGTCGACGCCTCGCGCCTCGGTATTCTCCGGATCGAGACTCTCGCCGAGCTACCCGTTGAATTATGTTGGCAGCCATAAGGACATCTGCGGAATGCGCAGGGGTGTGAACTGCGAATCGGAGGCAAAGAATCCAGTCTCGCGTTCCGCTGAGCCGCAGGCTTCGCGGTCGCCCACTCACACCACTTCAAGCGTGTGTCGGTCGGTTCCGGGAAGAGCATAATGGTCGCGTCGCGCTTGGATGAGTGCACTGCTGTGCACGGCCGCCGTGATGTGTTTCGGTCGCAGTCCGCCGTCCGGCAGGTCCTGGCGGCTGATTCTCCGGCACTCGCGAGAAAGAAAGTTCAGAAAGGTAGTCATGTCGCCGATCGTCGTCATTCTTCGGGCGATGCGATCGGTCTTCGACGAGTCTGTGGAATAACTTGCGGCCCTGTGTACAACCCTCGTGCCACATAACTCCTGCAATTTCTGACACGCCGCAGAAATTGGCGCGGAATCACGCAGGTCAGCCGCAACGGGACAGCAGATTGCAGGAGCTATGCCGGGTGGCCCGGCGGAGGTCGGCTACTCGACCGACGAGTGCCGGGCCACGAGGTTGAGCTAGTTAGAGCACGTCTTCGTCTACCCAGTCGAGGGTCTTCGTGACGGCCTTCTTCCAGTTACGCAGCAGACGGGCGACCTCTTCCGGGTCCATGGACGGCTCCCAGCGGGCGTCTTCCTGCCAGTTGGCACGCAGGTCGTCGAGACTGCTCCAGAAGCCGACCGCGAGGCCGGCCGCATAGGCGGCGCCGAGGGCGGTGGTCTCGGCAACGACCGGGCGCACGACGGGAACGCCGATAATGTTGGCCTGGAACTGCATGAGCAGGTCATTCGCCGTGGCTCCGCCGTCGACCTTGAGTTCGGTCAGCGGCACGCCGGAGTCGGCGTTGACCGCGTCGAGCACCTCGCGGGTCTGGTAGGCAATGGCCTCGAGCGCGGCACGGGCGATGTGGCCCTTGTTGACATAGCGGGTGAGACCGACGAGGGCGCCACGGGCATCGGAGCGCCAGTACGGCGCGAACAAGCCGGAGAAGGCCGGCACGAAGTAGGCCCCACCGTTGTCCGTGACCGTCTTAGCCAGGTCTTCGATCTCGGAGGCGTTCTTGATGATGCCGAGCTGGTCGCGCATCCACTGCACGAGCGAGCCGGTGACCGCGATCGCCCCTTCCAGGGCGTAATGCACCGGGGCGCTGCCGAGCTTGTAACCCACGGTGGTGAGCAGGCCGTTCTTGGAGTGGACGATCTCGGTGCCGGTGTTGAAGATCAGAAAGTTTCCGGTGCCGTAGGTGTTCTTCGCCTCGCCCTGGTCGAACGCGGCCTGGCCGAAGGTCGCGGCCTGCTGGTCGCCGAGGATTCCGGATATTGGCACCTCGCGCAGCAGGCTGTGTCCGCTCGCAGTGCCGTACACCTCGGACGACGACCTGATCTCGGGCAGCATCGACTTTGGCACGTCGAAGATGCGAAGGATCTCGTCGTCCCACTGCAGGGTCTCCAGGTCCATGAACATGGTGCGGCTCGCGTTGGTGACATCCGTCGCGTGCACGCCGCCCTCGGTGCCGCCGGTCAGGTTCCACAGCACCCAAGAATCGGTGGTGCCGAACAAGAGGTCGCCGGCATCCGCTTTCGCGCGTGCTCCCGCCACGTTTTCGAGGATCCAGACGATTTTAGTGCCAGAAAAGTAGGTGGCCAAGGGCAGGCCGACCTTGCTTTTAAAGCGTTCGACACCGCCATCAGCCGCGAGGCGGTCGACAATGGGCTGGGTTCGAGTGTCCTGCCAGACAATGGCGTTATAGACGGGAACGCCGGTGTTCTTGTCCCAGACGACAGCGGTTTCACGCTGGTTGGTGATGCCGACGGATGCGATGTCGTGGCGGGTGATGTTTGCCTTGGACAGCGCCTGGCCGATGGCCTCACGCGTATTGTCCCAGATTTCTTTCGGGTCGTGCTCGACCCAGCCGGCCTGCGGCAGAATCTGTTCGTGCTCGAGCTGGCCGGTCGAAATGATCGACCCGGCCTTATCAAAGATGATCGCGCGGGAGCTCGTGGTTCCCTGGTCGATGGCGAGAACGTACTTGGCCATGTGTAACTCCTTTGTTATTCCAGGTGAGAAATACGATGTTGAAACGATAACGAAAGTGGATGCGGATGCCTATGCCTATGCCTATGCCTATGCCTATGTCGGCAGGTTCACCCCAGGATGGGCAGCAGCACACCCGACGAGGCACCGGCGAGGACACCACCGATGATGGGGCCGACAACGGGAACCCAGGAGTAGGACCAATCGCTTGATCCCTTGCCTTTGATCGGCAACAGGAAGTGCGCGATGCGAGGGCCGAGGTCACGAGCCGGGTTGATAGCGTATCCGGTCGGTCCGCCGAGCGAGGCACCGATAGCGATCACGAGCAAGGCCACCGGCAGCGCGCCGAGGGCGGCCAGGCCGCCGGCGTCGCCGTTCCGGCCGAAACCGATGACCACAAAAACGAGCAGGAAGGTGCCGATGATCTCGGTGACGAGGTTCCAGCCGTAGGAGCGGATGGCTGGCCCGGTCGAGAAGACACCGAGCTTATTGGCCGGGTTTGGCTCCTGGTCGAAGTGCTGCTTGTAGGCGAGCCAGACGACGACGGCGCCGAGAATGGCACCGATCATTTGCGCGCCGATGTAAGCGAGCGTCGACGCGACGTTGACAGGAACACCGGAGCCGAAGGTTTCGGCACCGCTCGCGACGAGGCCGAGCGTGACAGCGGGGTTGAGGTGGGCACCGGAGTTGTAGGCGGCAATCACACCGGCGTAGACCGCTAGGCCCCAACCGATCGTGACCATGAGAAAGCCACCGCCCAAACCTTTGTTCTTGGCGAGTGCGACGTTGGCGACCACGCCACAGCCGAGGAGCACGAGGATGGCCGTTCCCACGACCTCTGACATAAAGACGACACCGAGATTGTCCACATTGACCCTTCTGATGAGGCTGTAACCACCTGACGATGTTGTCGAGGGCGGCTGTCGTACGGGTTGTTCTGTAGAAAATGTATCGGCGCTTGGCTCGGGAATGGCCGATTTGCACTGCACATTCGTGCAGATTCTCGCCAATCACCGCATGAGGATGGGGCTAGACATCGATGACCGGCGCACTGACCGGGGCGAGTTCAACCCCGTGCTCGTCGATCAGGATGCCCCGCGCCAGCTTGATCTCTTCGGCCCGGCGCCCGGCATCCCAGCCGAGAACGGAGGCAGTGACGAGCGCGAGCTCTTCGATCAGCGGGGTGGTCACGGCGCCGACGAAGGCCATGCTGGTGCGGCGCAGCAGCAGGTCGATCAGGCGCACGACGCTCTCGGTAGAAGCCAGGAATTCGATCTCGCGGCGGGTGTAGGCGGAGTTGTGCTGGAGCGGGGCATCCGCTTCACCGGTCGAATCGGACAGAAAGTCGATTAGCTCGCTCGCGCGTGTTCCGTAGCGGGAGAGCAGGGTTGCCGCACGGACAGCGCCGACCTCGTCGCCGTGCGCGGTGACCCAGATTTGGCGGGCTGCCTCAGTCGCGGGAAAGTCACGACCTCCGCCGATGGCGAGCCCCTCAGTGGAGACGGTTCGCGGCAGGCCGAGCAACTTGAGTATGTCGGTGCTCAGGTTTTCGGCGAGGGCGCGGAAAGTGGTCCATTTGCCGCCGACCAGGCTGAGCAGGGTGCCGTCGGCGGCGCCGGGCAGCGACCGCGACTCGATGCGGTAGTCGCGGGAGACGAACCCCGGGGCCTCGTCGTCGTGGCGCGGCAACGGGCGCACGCCGGCAAAGCGGAACACGATATCGGATCGGTTGACCAGCACCGTTGGAAAAACGTGCGCGATAAGTTCGAAGAAATAATCGATTTCGTCATCGGTGCAGCGCGCCGGCTGGGCCATGTCATGCTCAAGGTCGGTGGTACCGACCAGAACGCGGCCCTTGAGCGGGTAGATCAACACGATGCGGCCGTCTTCGTGCTCGAAGAAGATCTCGCCGCCACCGGTCGCCGCGAGCAGCTCCGGGTTGTCGAGCACCACGTGGGAGCCTTTTGTACCGCCCATGAAGCTACTCGGCTGGCCCAGGACGTCGTTGGTGAGGTCGGTCCACGGCCCGCTCGTGTTGACAACGACGTCCGCTTGCAATCGGAATTCTTCGCCGGTGATCGTATTGCGCAAAAGCACGCCATTTTCGTCCATACCGGCAGCTTCAAGGTAGTTTGCGGCACGGGCGTGCGGTCCGGCGTCGAGGCCGTCGCGCAGCACATCGAGGGCGAGTCGTTCCGGGTCGTGCATCGCGGCGTCGTAATACGTGGCCGTGTATTTGAGGCCGGGGTTCAGGAATGGTAAGGCAGCGAGCGCTTTCGTACGGCCTTTGAACTCGTGGCGGGGCACCGTGCCGCCGTCGCGGGAAAAAGAGTCGTAGATCATCATCCCGATTTTGATGAGCATGGCCCCACGCTCAACATGCTTGGCGCCCTGCTTGTGGGTGAAGAACCGCAGTGGCGCGGCCATCACGCCGGAGAAGGTGGAAAAGATAGGAATGGTCGTCTGCAGCGGCTTGACGTAATGCGGCGCGATCTTGAGCAAGCCGTTGCGTTCCTCGACCGATTCCTTGACCAGGCGAAACTCGCCGTTTTCGAGGTAGCGCACGCCGCCATGGATCATGTGCGAGCTAGCCGACGAGGCGCCGGAAACGTAGTCGTTCTTCTCGACGATGACCACCTCGACACCCTGCAGAGCTAGATCGCGGAAGGTAGCGATGCCATTGATGCCGGCACCGATGATGAGCACCCGGGCGCGCGGACGATCGGAGATCGCGGCCGACGTCTGTGAGTTTAAGAACGACATTGTTGTCACCTCTGTCTCGGGGGTTGCCCGGCAATTTGCGCGGGGCAAGCCAAATGAATAGATTCAGTGTGACAGTCCGACACAATTTCTCAACCGGAATGAACATACGTGCAAGGAGTCCAATGACCGTCGATACCGATCCAGTGCAGTCCGATCGTAACCGCGACGCCCTCACCGCGGCGCACCTGTACTACATGCAGGACCTCACGATGGATGCCATCGCGCAGGAGCTGCACACCTCCCGTTCCTCGGTCTCTCGCCTGCTCAGTCACGCCCGCGCGACCGGTCTGGTCGACATCCAGATCAAGTCTCCGCTGGATGCCCCGAGTCACCTCGAACAACAGATCGAGGCCCGATTTCAGATCACCGCGCACGTTGTTCCGGTTCCCGACAGCGCGAGCGACGTCGATCGGCTCGAGCGGGTGGCCCTCTCGGTTGCACGAATTCTCGGCCGATACTTCGACTCGAACATGACTATGGGCATTGCGTGGGGTTCCACCATGAACGCCATCAGCCGGCACGTGACCCCGAAACAGACCCACAACTCGCAGATCGTGCAACTCAACGGCGCCGGAAACATGCGCACGACCGGTCTCGGCTACGCGAGTGAGATTCTCGGTCGTTTCGGAACAGCCTTCGGCGCGCACGTGCAGCAGTTTCCAGTGCCCGCATTCTTCGACAACCCGGCGACCAAGCAGGCGCTGTGGCGGGAGCGAAGCATCAGCCGCCTGATCGACATGCAAGCCATCATGGACATAGCCCTGTTCGGCCTCGGTTCCCCGTTCTCCGGCGTGATCAGCCGCGTCTACGCCGGCGGCTACCTCGAGCAGGCCGAATTCGATGAGCTCAGCGCGGCGAGGGTGGTCGGCGATGTAGCGACCGTGTTCTACCGTGCCGACGGATCGGCCGACGGCATTGCCTTGAACGAACGCTCCACCGGCCCGGACTTCACCGTGCTGCGTCGAACCCCGCGCCGCATCTGCGTCGTGGCGGGGCACTCCAAGCTCGCGAGCCTGCGCGGAGCCCTCGCCGCACAGCTCATCACCGACCTGTTCGTCGACGAAAGCACCGCCCGCGCCCTGATCGAGACTGCCTGACAGATATTGAACGGAATACGCTGAAGCGCAGGGTGTTGCACTATAACTAGTAATAGAACACGTGCTCCGGGGTCGGTGTAATTCCGAACCGGCGGTTAAAGTCCGCGACCCGTTAGTTGCTCGAGAACGTTTGAGGGACGAAGCGGTTGAGCTGGTGAAACTCCAGCACCGACGGTCACAGTCCGGACGGGAGGCGCACGAGTTGGTTGGCCCCTACTGCCGACCAACGGAATTTTGCGTGCGGTATTTCCCGTGCACAGACCCACACCCCCGGAGCTCGTCCAATACGGATGAGGGCGGGATGATCGAGAACGCGGCAGTCGGCACGGGCCTGACCGGTCCAGCCCTACAGGGTGCCATGCGTCGCGCGTTCGAACTCGCCGGCCACGGCCCGGCCACCGGCGTGAACCCGCAGGTCGGCTGCATCATCCTGAACGGGCACGGCGAGACCCTCTCCGAAGGCTGGCACCGCGGCGCCGGAAGTCGGCACGCCGAGGTGGACGCCCTCGCGAAGCTCGCCCCCGGCGCGGCTCGCGGCAGCACCGCCGTCGTCACCCTCGAACCGTGCAACCATGTCGGCCGCACCGGTCCGTGCGCGCAGGCCCTGATCGACGCCGGCGTCGCCCGCGTCATCTACTCCGTGAGCGACCCCGGCAAGCACTCCTGCGGCGGGGCCGACCGGCTACGCGCCGCCGGCATCGAGGTGCAAGGCGGCGTGATCGTCGAGCAAGGCGAAACATTTCTCGGTGACTGGCTCGTTGCCGCCCGCCTCGGCCGCCCATTCGTCACGCTCAAATGGGCCTCGAGTCTCGACGGTCGCGCGGCCGCGACCGACGGATCCAGCCGGTGGATCACCGGCGCCGCGGCCCGCCTCGACGTGCACCGACGCCGCGCGGCCCGCGACACGATTCTGGTCGGTACCGGCACCGTGCTCGCCGACGACCCGGCGCTGACCGCACGGAACGAAGACGGCGGGCTGCTCGCCCGGCAGCCCGTGCCCGTGGTCGTCGGCCGTCGTGCGCTGCCGACATCCGCTGCCCTGTTCGCGCACCCGAAACAACCGTTGTTTTTTGACGGCCTCGATCTGCCAGCCCTGCTCGCCGATCTGCACGGCCAGGGCCTGCGCAGCGTGTTCATCGAGGGCGGACCGACCCTGGCGAGCGCCTTCGTCGCCGCGGCGCTGGTCGACGAATACCTCATCTACCTCGCGCCCACACTGATCGGCGGGCCCCGACTGGTGCTCGGCGACATCGGCGTGAGCGCAATCGGCGAGCAACGCCGCCTTTCTATTCAGTCTCTCGACCGGCTCGGCGACGACGTTCTCATCGTGGCCCGGCCCCAACCCGCTTCGACCTAAGGACCACCCATGTTTACCGGAATCATCGAGGAGCTCGGCCAGATCGAGCGTATCGACCACACAGCGGATGCCGCCCGCCTCACCATCCGAGGCCCGCTCGTCGTCGACGGAGTCGGTCACGGCGACTCCATCGCCGTACAGGGCGTCTGTCTCACGGTGGTTGAGCACACGCCCGACACCTTCACCGCCGACGTCATGAAGCAGACCCTGACCATGTCAACAATGTCCGACGCCCGCATCGGCTCCCCGGTCAACCTCGAACGCGCCGCCCTCGTCGGCGGACGCCTCGGCGGCCACATCGTGCAGGGCCACATCGACGGCACCAGCACCGTGCTCGCCATCACGCCCGGCGAGGCTTGGCGAGTACTGCGATTCAACGTCTGCCACCGGCTTGCCAAGCTCATCGTTGACAAGGGCTCGATCGCCATCGACGGCGTCTCCCTGACCGTGAGCAACATCAGCCCCGCCACCGAGGCGAGCCAGTGGTTCGAGGTCTCCCTCATCCCCGAAACCCTCGCCGCGACCACCCTTGGCGGCCTCGTCGTGGGCGACCGAGTCAACATCGAAACCGACATTCTGGCCCGCCACATCGAACGGATGCTGGCTATTTCCGCCGCCGCACTGCCGTCGCAAGCCTCACCCCCAGAACCCCAGCACGCAACCGCACCAAGGAGCGCATCATGAGTCTCGCCGACATTCCCTCCGCACTGGACGCCCTGCGCCTCGGCCGACCGGTCATCGTCGCCGACGACGAGGGCCGCGAAAATGAGGGCGACGTCATCATTTCGGCCCAGCTCGCCACCCAGGAATGGATCGCCTGGACCGTGCGCTACTCGTCCGGGTTCATCTGCGCGCCGATGACCAACGAGATCGCCGACCAGCTCGACCTGCCGGTGATGGTGCTGAACAACGAAGACCCGCTCGGCACCAATTACACGGTGAGCGTCGACGCCGCCGACCGCCTGTCGACCGGCATCAGCGCCGCCGACCGCGCCCACACCCTGCGGGTGCTCGCCGACCCGGCATCGGCTCCGGCGAGTCTGCACCGCCCCGGCCATATTCTGCCGCTGCGCGCCCGCGATGGTGGCGTGCGCGAGCGCGGTGGTCACACCGAAGCCGGCGTCGACCTGATGAAACTGGCCGGCCTGTTTCCGGTCGCCGCGATCGCCGAGATCGTCGCCGAAGACGGCGAGATGATGCGCCTCCCCGGCCTGCTCGAGCTCGGCGAGCGCGAGGGCCTGCTCGTCATCACTATTAAAGACTTGATCAGCTACCTCAACGAGTTCCATCCCGACGAGGCCCTACAGACGCTTGCCCCACTCATCGAGGCACCGCGGGTCGACTTCGAGGTGGAGACGACGGTACCCACGCGGCACGGTGCCTTCCGGGTGCGCGCCTACCGCGACCGCTCCACCGGCGCCGACCACGTGGCCTTCGTCGCCGGCGACCCGGTCAACGGCGCCATCGTACGGGTGCACTCCGAGTGCCTCACCGGCGAAGCCTTCGGCTCGCTCAAGTGTGAGTGTGGACCGCAGCTCGATGCCTCGCTTGACATCATCCAGGAGGAAGGCGGAGTGGTCGTCTACCTGCGCGGTCAGGAGGGGCGCGGCATCGGCCTCACCAACAAGCTGCGGGCCTACGCGCTGCAGGAGGACGGCCTCGACACCCTCGACGCCAACGTTGCTCTCGGACTGCCCATTGACAGTCGCGATTACGGCGCGGCCACCAGCATCCTGCACGATCTGGGATTGACGTCGGTGCGACTGCTCACCAACAATCCCGAGAAGGTGCGTCAGCTCGAGCTGCACGGCGTTGTCGTGACCGAACGGGTGCCGCTCGTCGTCGGTATCGGCGAATTCAATGAGGAGTACCTCGCGACCAAGCGTGACCGGATGGGTCACCACATCACGAACACCGAAATCATGAATGGAATCGCCTAATGGCTGGAACAGGACCCACCATCAATGTTGACGGACGGGGCTTGCGGGTCGTGATCGTGGCCGGACTGTGGCACGACGTGATCACCGACGGTCTCATCGCCGGCGCCACCCGGGTACTGCAGGCCAGCCACACCGAATTCTCACTCGTGCGCGTTCCGGGCAGCTTCGAACTGCCCGTTGCCTGCAAGGTCGCGCTCGAAAACGGGGCCGACGCGGTCATCGCCCTCGGCGTGATCATTCGCGGCGGCACCCCCCACTTCGAGTTCGTCTCGAATGCGGCAACGGATGGCCTCACTCGCGTCGCCCTCGACACCGGCAAGCCGGTCGGCTTCGGCGTGCTGACCATCGACGACGAACAGCAGGGCCTCGACCGCGCCGGACTTCCCGGTTCGAAAGAAGACAAGGGTGAGGAGGCGGCATCCGCTGCCCTGGCCACCGCCCTGGTGCTGCGTCAGCTGCGCGGACACATCGGGTAATCGCGGCGCACGTGAGTGCCTAGGCTGAATGCATGGACCTTCTACGCAATATTCTGCTCATTCTGCACTTCGTCGGCCTCGCCTCGCTGCTCGGCGGCTTTCTCGTGCAGATCAAGCCGATCATTGCCGGCAAGGGAACGATCGTCGCCGCAATGTTCCACGGCGCGCTGACCCAGTTGGTCACCGGTGTTCTGCTCGTCGGCGTCATCGAGATGGGCTCACTCGGCCACATCGACAACGCCAAAATCGGCGTCAAGCTGCTCGTTCTCATCGTCATCACCGTGCTCGTGATCGTCAACCGAAAGAAGCCGAGCGTGTCGTCACTCGTGCTCTGGGCTATCGGCGCCCTGACCTTCGCGAACGTTGTCATTGCGGTGCTCTGGAAGTAACTGATTTAGCAGGAGATGGCCCCGGGGGTAGGGTGCTGTGTGACCTCTACACACGGCCACACCATCATTCGTGCGTGAACGCTTCCGCGGGAAGTCAGATCGACTTGCGGGTTTCGTTGGCGCTCAGCCATCCTTTCGGAGCGTTCCACCCTCATGTCCACAAGCACAGCATCAGTTTCGACGCCGACGACACCTCTCAACCCAAAGAGCCGCGTCATCATGGCGAGCCTCATCGGCACGACCATCGAGTTCTACGACTTCTACGTCTACGCGACGGCCGCGGTCCTGGTCTTCCCGCACCTGTTCTTTCCCACCGGCAACGAAACCACCGCGCTGCTCGCCTCCTTCGCCGTCTTCGGCGCCGCCATGGTCGCCCGCCCGATCGGCGCACTGTTCTTCGGCCACTTCGGTGACCGCAAGGGCCGCAAAGCCACCCTGGTCGGAGCGCTGCTCACGATGGGAATCGCGACCTTCCTGATCGGCCTGCTTCCGACCTACGCCATGATCGGCTGGTGGGCACCGCTGATGCTCGTCATCCTGCGCCTCGCCCAGGGCTTCGCCCTCGGCGGCGAGTGGAGTGGCGCGGCCCTCGTCGCCACCGAGAACGCCCCGGTCGGCAAACGAGCCTGGTACGGCACCTTCCCGCAGGTCGGCGCCCCGCTCGGCTTCATCATTGCCAACGGGCTGTTCCTTGGCCTCGCCCTCGCGCTGCCGTCAACCGACCCGACCCGCCCGTCCGAGGCCTTTCTCGAGTGGGCCTGGCGCATCCCGTTTCTGTTCTCGGCCGTGATGGTCATCGTCGGACTCTGGGTGCGGCTGCGCCTGGTCGAAAGCGATGTCTTCACCAAGGTCGTCAAGGCCGACCGGGTCGAGAAGCTGCCGCTCGCGGCGGTGTTCAAGTCAAACTGGCGTGAACTCATCCTCGGCACGTTCATCATGCTCGCGACCTACGTTCTGTTCTACCTGATGACCACGTTCACGCTCAGCTACGGTCGCGCCGCAACGGATGCCCCGTTGCCCGGACTCGGTTTCACCTACAACACCTTCATTCTCATGATGATTGCCGGAGTGGTGTTCTTCGGAATCTTCACCCTCGCCTCGGGCCCGTGGGCCGACAAGCATGGACGTCGCAAGACGCTCATCATCGTGACACTGTTCATCATCGTGTTCGGTTTCCTCTTCGTGCCTCTGCTCGGCGCTGGATTCCCGGGCGTGATGCTGTTCCTCATCGTCGGCTTCTCGCTCATGGGTATGACCTTCGGACCGATGGGCGCACTGCTGCCCGAGCTGTTCCCGACCAGCGTGCGCTACACCGGCTCGGCCTTCGCCTACAACGTCAGCTCGATTCTGGGCGCTGCCGTGGCCCCGTTCATTGCCGTCTGGCTCTGGACGGTCGGCGGGGGAAGCCCGTTCTGGGTCGGCATCTACCTCTCGATCATGGGCGCCATCACCCTGGTCGCCCTGGTCCTGAGCCGCGAAACCAAAGACCTCGACCTGCACCGCTAACTGCTTGATCGCGAGAGTGGTGAATGGCTGCTTCGAATCGGTCGTGGCAACCGTTCACCCGTTTTCGCGTGCTAGTTGAGGAAGAGTGCGCGCAGACGGCGCGTTGTCGCAGCCAAGCCGACCACGATCATCACCGCGTAGTAGAGCACGTGCCACAGCAGCCCCGGGTCGACCTGCCCCGTGGTCAGGGCGCGCACCAGTTCAACGCCGTGCCAGAGCGGCAAGGCCTGGATCACGTACTGGATGCCCGGCGGGTAGACGCTGAGCGGATAGAACGTGGCCGAGAACAGAAACATCGGCAGCAGCACGAAGTTGATCCAGTCCATCTGCTGGAACGTCTTCATATAGCTCGTGACCGCCATGCCGACGCTCGCGAAACCGAACGCGATGAGCAACACCGCCGGCAGGGCGAGCAGAGCCCACCACGACAGGTTGAGCCCCAACGCCTGCATGACGAGCAAAAAGCCGGTCGCATAGAGCAGTCCGCGTGCCAGGGCGAGCGAGATCTCGCCGAGCGCTACGTCGAGCGGGCCGAGCGAGGTCGCCAGCATGCCCTCGTAGAGCTTGGCGAACTGCATCTTGAAGAACACATTCCAGGTCGAATCGTAGATGGCACCGTTCATCGCGGCGACGGCGAGCAGGGCGGGTGCGATGAACGCCGCATAGGTCACGGTCTGGCCGTCTTCGGTCTGCACCTGGCCGATCAGGGCCCCGAGGCCGAGGCCCATCGACAGCAGGTAGAAGATGGGCTCGACGATTCCGCTGAGCACGACGAGCGCGTTGGTGCTGCGGGTCGCCCGCCAGCCGCGCGCCATCACACTGCGCGCATTGCCGGCATACAGGCTTCCGAACGGGCGCGGCGGGCGAGCGGATGCCGCGATCGTCGACGGGGACAGCTGCGGCCCGGTCATTTGTTCAATCTCCTGACGGTCAGGCGGCGAGCCCAAATCCAGCCGATCACCAACAGCACCGTCAGGTACACCGCGTGCACGACGCTCAGCCAGATCGGCTCCGACAAGCCATAGGCGAAGACCCGGGACAGTTCGGTGCCGTGCCAGAGCGGCGAGATCCAGCCGATCCACTGCAGGTACGGCGGCAGCACGTCGAGTGGAAAGAACGTGCCGGAGAACAAGGTCATCGGCAGGATCACGAAGCGCTGCACCATGGCGAGTTGGCCGGTGTCGTCTTTGAGGGTGGCCGTGTAGGCCATCACTAGGGCACCGAAAGCCAGGCCGGTGAGCAGCGCCACCAGCACCGAGATGAACCCGAGCGGGCCCGGTACCGCACCGAAGACCAGCATAAAGACGTAGAAAATGGCGCAGGTCAGCAGCATGCGCGCCGCGACCGAGATAACGATGCCGTTGATGATCTGGCCGGGTTGGATCGAGCTCGCATTCATGCCGAAGAACGTCGGATTCCACTTGAAGCCGAGGATGACCGGGTAGGTGAATTCCTCGGACGCGACCGCGATCGCGCTACTCGCCAGCAGCGCCGGGGCCAGAAACGCGAGGTAGCCCACCCCGTTGACGGCGTTGGCACCGAGGTTGCCGTCAACCAGGCTGGCCAGCCCCACCCCCATCGCATAGAGGTAGACCAGCGGGCTGCCGATCGCGGTGAACAGCACGGTCTGGGCGTACGACCGCATGATCCGAAACCGGTGCTCGGCCACGTACCAACTGCCAAAGCGCCGGGTGCGCTCAGCCTGCGCGACGGCCGCCGTCAGCGCCTGCGAGCGGATGCTGTCGCTCACGTCACTCATTCGATCAGGTTTCTGCCGGTAAGCCGCAGGAACACGTCTTCGAGGCTGGAGCGGCGCACGAGGCTGGTGATCGGGCGGAGGCCGGCTGCGGTCATCCGCTCTAATTCTTTCTCACCGCTGTCGCTGTAGACCAGGATGCGGTCGGGCAGCACGTCGACCCGCTCGCCGAACCCCTCGATGCGGCCGGCGACCTCAGCGTTCTGGGTGGAGCCGAAGCGCACCTCGAGCACTTCGCGCGAGGAATAGCGACGAATGAGATCAGCCGGGGAACCCTCGGCCATGATGCGCCCCTGGTCGACGACGATAAGGCGGTCGCAGAGCTGTTCCGCTTCGTCCATGTAGTGGGTGGTGAGAAGCAGGGTCGTGCCTTGCTCCTTCAGGCGAAACAGGCGGTCCCAGAGAATGTGGCGCGCCTGCGGATCGAGGCCGGTTGTCGGTTCGTCGAGCAGCAGGATGCGCGGCTCGTTGATGAGGGCCCGGGCGATGGTGAGGCGGCGTTTCATTCCACCGGAGAGGTCGTCGACCTTGGCCGAGGCCTTGTCGGCGAGCTGGGCGAACTCGAGCAGTTCGTCGGCGCGGCTGGCCACTCGGGCGCGCGGCAGTCCGAAGTACCGACCGTAGACCAGTAGGTTCTCCCGCACCTTCAGTTCCAGGTCGAGGTTGTTCTCCTGCGGAACGACGCCGAGCTGCGCCCGAACCTCGGGGCCGTACGTGTTGGGGTCGAGGCCGAGCACCGCGAGGTCGCCGCTCGTGCGGGTGGAGACCGCGCCGATCATGCGCATCGTCGTGGACTTTCCCGCGCCGTTGGGGCCGAGCAACCCAAACGACTCCCCCGGCGCCACCTCGAAGCTGAGGCCGTCAACGGCGACGAAATTTCGGTAGTTCTTGACGAGATTCCGGGTGACGATAACAGGCTCTGGCACAGTTCCCCACTGTAGACCGCAGGGACGACATTGGGGATTGTTCGCAGCGATGGAGGTTAAGATCTACGAGTGACTACCGCTACCCGTATGCCTGAAACTCCTGCTTCACCCGCTAGGCCGACCGCTGTGAAACCTCCCCGCGGCCGACGTGGCCGCCCCACACCCGCCGGGCCACGCGCAAAATTCAGCCAGCTTCTGCCCTACCTGTTCGAGCACAAGAAGGTGCTGAGTGTCGTCATCGTGTTGAGCGTGCTCGGCGCCGCCGCGAGCCTGGCCCAGCCGCTGCTCGTGAGCCAGGTCATCACGATCGTGCAGGCCGGCGATCCGCTCGGGTCCCTCGTCGGTGTGCTCATCGCGCTCGTCGTAATTTCGGGCCTGATCAGCGGATACCAGCACTACCTGCTGCAGCGCACCGGCGAGGGCGTCGTACTTTCCAGCCGCCGCAAACTGGTCGGACGCCTGCTGCGCCTGCCGATCAGCGAGTTCGACGCACGCCGCACCGGCGACCTCGTCTCCCGCGTCGGCAGCGACACAACCCTGCTGCGCGCGGTTCTCACCCAGGGCCTGGTTGAAGCGATCGGCGGGTCGCTCACCTTCATCGGCGCGCTCGTGGCGATGCTCATCATCGACCCGGTGCTGCTCGGCCTGACCGTACTCGTGATCGCGGTGTCGGTGGTCACCGTCATCCTGCTGTCGCGGCGAATACGCACCGCCAGCACGGCGGCCCAGGTCAAGGTAGGTGACCTCGCGGCCAGCGTCGAGCGTGCCATCAGCGCCATTCGCACGGTGCGCGCCTCGAACGCGACCGAACGCGAGGTCGCCGTGATCGAAGAAGACGCCCGCGGCGCCTGGCGCATGGGCATTCAGGTAGCCAAGATCAGCGCCCTCGTCGTGCCGATCGCCGGCATCGCCCTGCAGGTGTCGTTCCTCGTGGTGCTCGGCGTCGGCGGCTTTCGCGTCGCGAGCGACGCCATCACCATCGCCGACCTGGTGGCGTTCATCCTCTTTCTATTCATGATGATCATGCCGCTCGGCCAGTTCTTCGGCGCGATCACCTCGGTCAACTCGGCGCTCGGTGCGCTCGGCCGCATCCAGGAGATCATCGATCTGCCCGCCGAGGACCAGTTCGACCGCGAGATCGCCCCACTCGCCATGACCGTCGGCGCCGCCAACGAGAAGGTCAACCCCGAGTCCCCCGCGATCAGCTTCGAGAACGTGCACTTCGGCTATGCCGCCGCGCCGGTCGAGGTCGACGCCGAGGCAGATGCTGTACCAACGGATGCTGTACCAACGGATGCTGCCGAGCCGACCGCAGACGCCGCAGACTCACCCGCCCCCACGGAGCATCGCCCGGTCCTCACGGGCGTCTCGTTCAGCGCTCCGCGCGGGCTGCGCACGGCGCTCGTCGGGCCGAGCGGTGCCGGAAAAAGCACGATCCTGGCCCTGATCGAACGGTTTTACGATGTCTCGGCGGGCACCGTGCGGCTCGGCGGGCTGGACATCCGCTCGCTGGATCGCACCGCGCTACGCGCCCAGATCGGCTATGTCGAGCAGGACGCCCCCGTGCTCGCCGGGTCGCTGCGCGACAACCTCACCCTTGCGACCCCCGACGCCACCGACGACGAGTGCATCGCCGTGCTGCACGCGGTCAATCTCGGCGAGGTGCTTGACCGTGACCCGGCCGGCCTGGGAGCCGCGGTCGGCGAGTCGGGCGTGAAGCTGTCTGGTGGTGAACGCCAACGGCTCGCGATCGCGCGGGCGCTACTCGCGGCGCCGCCGATTCTGTTGCTCGACGAGTCGACGTCGAGCCTCGACGGCAAGAATGAGCAGATGATGCGCGAGGCCATCGACGCCGTCGCGGCCGACCGCACCCTCATCGTGATCGCGCACCGCCTGTCGACCGTGGTCGATAGCGACCAGATCGTGGTGCTCGACCACGGGCAGGTCGTCGGCGTGGGCACGCACTCCGAGCTCGTCGTCTCGACCCCCCTCTATCGCGACCTGGCCAAACACCAGCTGTTGGTCTAAACCGCTGCGCCGGTACGTGATACCGGGAGAAATGCGACACGTCGTGTCGATCTCCATGGGGTTACGGCGTGTCGAAAAAATATACCGGCGTCACGTGAGCCGATAGCGCAGAGTCAGCAGCTGGAACGGGCGCAATTCCAGCGTCAGGGCGGCGTCTTCCGTTGCGATCAGAGCGGCCGGGGCGACGCGGCGTTCGAGCAGGTCGGTCTCGTACGCCTCGACGGCGCTGAACGAGCGGATGACCCGGGCGTGGACCCGGGTTCCGTGCGCCTCGTAGACCCGCACAATCACGTCTCCGCTGCCGTCTTCGGCCAGCTTGACCGCCTCGATGACGACGGCGGGATTGTTGGCTGTGACTAGCGGCTCGATCGGCGTTGCGCCCATGCCGGTCAGCGTGCGCAGCCGCAGGTTCAGCCGATAGCCCTCAGATATCGCATCGGGAATATTCGCTCCCACACGCACGGTCAGCCGCAGTTCATGGCGGCCTTGGTCGGCACTCGGATCGGGATAGAGCGGGGCGCGCAGCAGGGACAGCGACACTGTGGTGCCGGCGCGGGGTGCAGCATCCGTTTTTGAAGCAGAGAAGACGGTGCGCATGATGGTGTGGCCGTAGGTGGAATCGTTGGCGACCGCCACGCCGAAGCCGGGCTCACCGACGTGCACCCAGCGGTGGGCGACAGTCTCGAAGCGGGCAGCATCCCAGGAGGTGTTCGCATGCGTTGGGCGGAAAATATGACCGAACTGAATCTCGGAGGCTGCCTGATCGGCCTTGACGTCGAGCGCGAAGTTCAGCCGCAGCAGCTTCTGCCGCTCGTGCCAGTCGATCGTGAACGTGAGGTCGATGGCGGTCGAATCGTCCGCGAGCGTCACCTCTTCGGTGAGCGAGGAAGCCCCAAACCGCCGGATGACGCGCACACCGACCCGACCGACCGGAAGCTGTTCGAGCTTCTCAACCGAATCGGCATCGGTGAGCGCCTCGAACAGGCGCGCGTGCGGGGTGTCGATATCCCAGGCATCCCACTCGGTGGGGGTGTCCCGGTGCAGCGTCAGCAGGTTGGCGCGAGCTCCGATGGGCACCACCTCGCGGTTGTGCTGACGGTCGTAAACCGACGTGAAAAGTCCGTCCATGTCGATCGTCACGACCACGTGCCGGTTGGCGAGCACCCAGCCCTCGGGCGTGCGGGAAATCGTCACCTCCGTGGGCGTTGCATCGGCCGGGGTGGCGTCGGCGTGCACACTGCCGCCGAGCGCGGGCACGCCGGCGCTCGCATACGGCCCCGCGTTCAGCACGACGGCAGCGTCGCCCGGCCCGCACAGCGCACGAACGGATGCCTCGATCACGCCCTCCAGCACCCCCACGACCCGCGCATACTCGCGCTCGGCCTGCCGATGAACCCAGGCGATCGACGACCCCGGAAGTATGTCGTGGAATTGCTGCAGCAACACCGTCTGCCACGCGTTTTCGAGGGCTGCGCGTGGATATTCTGTCCCTGCCCGGATGAACGCCGTCGTGGCCCACAATTCGGCCTCCCGCAGCAGGTGCTCGCTGCGCCGGTTGCCCTGCTTGGTGTGGGCCTGCGAGGTGAGCGTGCCGCGATGAAACTCCAGGTACAACTCACCAGACCAGACCGGCGGCGCCGCATACTCCGCCTCCGCCGCCTCGAAGAAGCGCCGCGGGCTCGATAGTTCGACCGTGGGCGATCCCTCGAGCGACCGGGTGCGGTGGGCTGCGGCGATCATCTCCTCGGTCGGCCCGCCGCCGCCGTCGCCCCAGCCGAACGGCACGAGCGAGGTGTTCGCCACACCCTTCTCCGCGAACAGCCGTTCGGCCCGGGCCAGTTCGAGGCCGGAGAGCTGCGCGTTGTAGTCGGCGACCGGCGGAAAATGCGTGAAGACGCGGCTGCCGTCGAGACCTTCCCATAAAAAACTGTGGTGGGGAAACAGGTTCGTGTCGTTCCAGGACAGCTTTTGGGTGAGAAACCAGCGGCTGCCGGCCGCTCGCACGATCTGGGGCAGCGCCGCCGAGTAGCCGAACGAGTCGGGCAGCCACACTTCGAGGGGTTCCACCCCGAACTCGCGCATAAAGAACTGTTTGCCCGCCAGGAACTGCCGGGCAAGCGCTTCCCCGCCGGGCATGTTGGTGTCGGATTCGACCCACATACCGCCGACCGGTACGAAGTTGCCGGCCGCGACAGCGCGCTTCACGCGCTCAAACAGCTGCGGATAGTGGTCTTTCAGCCAGGCGTATTGCTGCGCCGACGAGGCCGCGAACACAAAATCAGGGTGCCGGTCGATCAAATCGAGCACATTGGAGAAGGTGCGGGCGACCTTGCGTACGGTCTCGCGCACCGGCCAGAGCCAGGCGCTGTCAATGTGCGCGTGTCCCACCGCGTGCACCCGGTGCGAACTAGCATTGGCCGGGCTCGCGAGCACCTCGGCCAGCTCGGCCCGGCCGGCCGCAGCGGTACCGCCCACATCGTCGGGGTCGAGCAGATCGAGACAACGTTCCAGGGCGCGCAAAATATTCGCCCGCCGCGGCGACGCGGCCGGCAGCTCGAGGCGCAGGCCGTCCAGGGCGAAGACGTCTTGCACGAGCTGCCAGGCCTGTGTGTCGCGCTGGGCGACATCCGCTTGCCGCAGCGAATAGATGGGCGCGCTCCCGGCGGTGTCGATATCCCCCAATCGGGTCGGAGTGAAACTGAAGTCGGCGGCGATGTTGGGGTTGGCGGCGGCCTCAACGTAGAGGTCGATGGTGCTGCCGGTAACACTGACCGTACGGTTCAAGGATTCCACGCCCTTGATAAGTCGACCATCCGGACTGTATGCGGTGCCCTCGGCCTGGAACCCCGGCACGGCGGTCGTAAACCCCAGGTCAATGACGACCTCGATGCGCGTGTCGGCGGCGTCGCCCCACCCCGGCGGCACGATTCCGGTGAGGTGGAACCACACGGTCCCCCACGGTCGACCCCACGCCTCGCCCACCTCGAACGGCGTGAACGGATGCGAGACCGCCTCGGCAAACGAGACCGGCTCCCCCGGCGCCATCCAGGCGGTAACCGTGAGTGGGGAGGTTGCCCGATAGATCGCCGGCTGAAGCCGTTCGCGAACGAACCGATTCAGCCGAGCCTCGACGAGTGCGCTGTCGTCATGCATGCTGGCCCTAACCTTTGATCGCGCCCGACATGGAGAAGGAGGCTCCCATGCCGCGCGAAACGAGTGCGTAGAGAAGTATTACCGGAACAGAATAAAGCATCGAGAACGCCGCGAGTTGGCCGTAGGCAATCGCCCCGAACTGTCCGAAGAAGCTGTAAATGCTCACCGCAGCCGGCTGTTTACTCGGCGACAGCAACAGGATGAAGGGCACAAAGAAGTTTCCCCAGGCCTGGATGAACACGAAAATGAAGACCACCCCGAGGCCCGGTCGCATCAGCGGCACGACGATGCGACGCAACGCTGTCATGGCGCTCGCCCCATCGACCCATGCGGCTTCTTCAAGGCCGATCGGTACCGAATCCATGAAATTCTTGGTCATCCAGATGGCCATCGGCAGTGAGGTTGCCGCCATGAATAAAATTGTGGCACCCATCGAATCGATCAGCTGCAACCGCACGAACAGGCTGTAGACGGGAACCATGATCGCCGTGATCGGTAGGCAGGTCCCGAACAGAATGGAATACATGAAGGGCTTGTTGAAGCGGGTCGAATATCGGGAGAGCGGATATGCGGCGAGAATGGACGTCACCACGGTGACGACCGACGCGCCCGCCGACAGCAAGAAACTGTTCCAGAGCGGCCGAAAGGTCAGGTCGGGGGTAAGCACTGCCCGAAAATTTTCCAGCGAGAGCGCCGTCGGAAGCTGCGTCTGATAGCTCGCCCGCTCATCAATCGAGGCCAGCACCAGCCAGGCTAGCGGCAGCAGAAAACACAGCGCGATGAGCACGAGGATTCCATTGGCGAGGAGCGCACTCACCGCTTTGTTCGGGGAGGCGACGGATGCTGCTAATCGCGTCGAAACCGGGGTCACCGCCGGGAGAATAGTCACCCTCATCCCTTACTCGGGCGCAGCGCGCGAATGTAGACGATGGAGAAGACTGCGCCGATGAGAAGCATCACGGTCGCGATCGCCGTGCCGTAGCCGATGTCGCTGAACCGGAAGGCCTCTTGAAAAGCCATCACCGGCAGGATCGTGCTCTGGTTGCCGGGACCGCCAGCGGTCATCACCCAGACCAGGGTGAACACCGACAACGTTTGCAAGGTGATCAACATGAGGTTGGTGGTGATGCTCGATCTGATCATCGGGATGGTGATCAGGAACAGGCGTTTGGCACCACCGGCACCATCGATCATTGCCGCCTCGGTGATCTCGATCGGCACATCGTTGAGTGCTGCCCGGTAAACCATCATGGAGAACGCGGTGCCCCGCCAGACGTTGGCGAGCACGATGGCGAGCATCGGAAAGCTGTAGAGCCAGTTCGGGCCGGTCATACCGAGCGCGTTGAGCAGTTGGTTGAGCGTGCCGTCCTGGCTGAAGTAGGCGTAGGCCACGAAAGCCGCCACGATCTCGGGCAGAACCCAGGCCGCAACGACGCAGGTGCCGACCACGCCAGCCACAAAGCGATGGGCACGGTTCATGAGCAGGGCGATGCCGAGGCCGAGGAAGTTCTGTCCGATGATCGCCGACGCCAACACGAACACCACGGTGAGTCCGAGCGAGAGCGGGAAGACCGGATCGGAGAACAGCCGCAGATAGTTGTCGAACCCGATCCAAGCCGGATTTTGTGCGTTCACACCGGTGAGCGACGCGTTGGTGAAGGAACCGTAGAACGACCAGACGACTGGTCCGGCGAGGAAAATCAGCAACAACACGATTGCCGGCACGACCGGTAGCAGCCGCCAAGGCGTCGCAGGCTTGTGCCGCCGACCGGCCCGCCCGGCGGGCGCCGAACCCGCCGGGGCAGGTACGATCAGCTCCGCGGTCATCTTTAGTCGGTGACCTTGTCTGAACCGACGATACCTTCCACGGCCGCGTCATAGGCGGCCGCCGCGTCGTCAACGCTGAGCTGCCCCGTGATGACCGCTTCCGTTGCGGCCTGCACCTCAGCGGAGATCTTCGGGTAATCCGATGTCGCCGGCCGGAAGTGCGTCACCGAGACGAGATCCGTGACCGCTGCCACGAACGGATTAGCCTCGAGGTAGCTGGGTTCGCTCGCAACATCCGCTCGCACCGCGATCTGCGAGTTGTTGATGTCGTACCAGAGTGCGTTCTCCCGATTGAGCGCGAGAGTGAGAAATTCGAATGCGAGGTCGGCGTTCTCAGTCTTGGCTCCGACGGCAAGAGTCCAGCCGCCCGACATACTCACGCCCTGCGGGGCGTCCCCGTTCTGGGTGGGAAAGGCTGCGACGCCCATGTCGTCGACGTATTCGGGCCAGGCGTAGGAGCCGCCCTCCTGCCAGAATGACGGGGTATACGAGCCCTCGACCGTACCGCCGAGTTTGCCCTGCGGAAAGAGTTCGCCGAAGACCTTCTTCCAGACATTGGCGTCAAGTGCCTCGGCGGGAGTCACGGCAAGTTTTTCGTCGTAGAGCGTCTTGAGGAATCCGAGCGAATCCTTGAATCCCTCGGAGCCGACAACCCATTTCTGCTCGTCTTCGTTGTAGAGCTGGTCGCCAGTCCCGTACAACAGCTCGTAGAAGCTCTGCATGACGGTGCCCTCGCCGGTGCCTTTGCCCGCGTACATGTTGAATGGCACGACGCCCGCCTGACTGTCCTGGATGGCACGCGCGGCTTGGAGGATATCGTCCCAGGTCTCCGGCTGCCACGGGACGGCTATCCCTGCGGCTTGGAACACCGGCTTGCTATACCAGATGGCGCGAGTATCGGTTCCGAGGGGAACCGCGTAGATGCTGCCGTCATCACCCATACCCGCAGCCCTGGCTCCTTCGTTGAACTGCGACCAGTCGTCCCAGCCGGCGACGTGCTCATCTAGGTTGAGCAGATAGCCAGCGTCGATGTCGGAGCGCAGACGGAAGGTGTCTTCATAGAAGACGTCCGGTGCTGTCTCGCCCGACTGCTGCGACAGCGCGAGCTTCGTGGAGTAGTCGTCATCATTCGCCTGGATCGGCTGCAACTCCACGGTGACACCGTCATGAGATGCCTCGAATTCCGGTTTGATCTTCGTGAAGAGGGTGTCGAGTGCGGTGAAGGAATCGGTCTCCTGGTACACGATCTTCAGGGTCTGCGTGCCACCGTCGCCATCTGCGGCTGTCGAGCAGCCGACCAGCGCGACCATCGAGGTCACTGCCAACACGGACACTGCGAGACGTACGTTGCTACGCATGGTACTCCTTTGCTCCGAAGATGCCCCCCACGGGCAGCTGCCAGCCATGTGGCCTTATACGTGGTAATAATAAATCGAATGGATATATTCGACAAGCCTTTGCAGAGACATTTACCTAGCCGTTACTCAGCGAGCAGAAGCGAAGCTGCGCGCGGAGCGAGGAGAAGCGAAGCTGCCCGTGGAGCGAGCGTGTGGTCCAGCACGAGGCAGGCTGCACCGATGGCGCCCACATCTTCACCCACGCCCGTACCAACCACGCCAACGCGATGAATGCTGCGGGCCGCCGTGAGACCGTCGAGCAATGGTGGGATGCGCCGGAGGTAGCGTTCCCGGAGCCGGGACCAGTACGGGCCACCAAATACGACTCGATCGACGTCAAGAAGGTTGGTGATCATCGAGACGGCGTTGGCGACCCGGACCGCCGACCGTTCGAGGACCTCCTCAGCGGCGGGGTCACCGGAATCGGACAATTGGCACAATGCACTGAATTTCACGTCGATGTCGTGGGCGGCATTGACCGACGACGTGGGTACATCCGACGCCGCGGGGCCCGTCAGTTTGAGGCCGAGCGCCTCGGCTTCTGCCACGAGGCTCGCGGGAGTGCAGGTAACAGCGAGACAGCCACGGAGCCCGCAGGCGCACAGGGCGCCGTTGGGGTCGGTCACGATGTGCCCGATCTCGCCGGCATTGTGTGAACGACCGCGCACGATTTCGCCATCGAGCACAAGCCCAGCCCCCAGCCCAGTGCCGAGATAGAAGAAGACAAAACTGCCGGCACCGCTGGCGCCACCAAACCAGTGTTCAGCGACCGCAACGGCCGTGACGTCCTTGTCAACAATTGTGTGGAGCCCGGTCTTTTCGGCAAGAGCAGACCGCAATGGAACGCGGTGCCAACCGCTGAGGTTTGGCGGGTCGATCACGGTGCCGTGCACGGGGTCGATCGGCCCCGGGCTGGCGACACCGAGCCCGGTAATTCTCGTGCGGTCGACGCCTGAGTCGCGGATCAGCCGTTCAATTTCTTGTGACATTTCGGCTATGGTCCGGGCCGGATCGGCGGCGTCCGGGGTGTATCGGCGGGAGTGCGCCACCACGCCGCCAGCGAGGTCGATGATGACGAAGGTAATCACGGCGGGGTCCAGGTGCACGCCGACGGCCAGTACCGCGCCGGGATTCAGTCGCAGAATCGTGCGCGGCTTGCCGGGGCCAGTGATCTCTTTCTCGGCTTCTCGCACCACTCCCTGGTCGAGCAGTTTGCGGCAAATGTTGGAGACGGTTTGCGCCGAGAGCCCGGTGAGCCGGCCGAGCGCACCCCGGCTGAGCCCACCCTCGGAGCGGCGGATGCAGTCCAGCATGACGGCACGGTTGAAATCGCCCATCCTCGGCAGGTTCGTGCCGCGGCGCACCTGCGCAGCGCTGTCGTGTTGCATTATGGCATCCTACGGCTGCGCGAGACCGACACACGAAACTCCGTCATTGGTTGTGACGGGGTCTTTTGCACTGCGGAGACTAGACCTTGAGGTGGTAGCGCACACTTGCAAGCTCGGCACGCAGTGCCGGCGGCACCTTGTCGCCGAAATTATCGAAGTATTCCTCGGTCAGGTCGCACTCGGCCAGCCAGCTGGTCTGGTCGATCGCGAACAGCTGATCCACGGCCTCCTTCGACAGGTCGAGACCATCGAGGTTCAGGCCGTTCTCGGCCGGGAGCAGGCCGATCGGGGTATCGACGGCATCGGCCGTGCCCTCGATGCGACGGATCATCCACTCGAGAACCCGGGAGTTCTCGCCGAAACCGGGCCAGATGAAGCCGCCATCGGGACCCTTACGAAACCAGTTCACCTGGAAGATCGCCGGGGCATTGGTGCCGAGTTCCTTGCCGACCTTGAGCCAGTGGCCCCAGTAGTCGGCCATGTTGTAACCGCAGAACGGGAGCATCGCGAACGGGTCGCGACGTAGCTCGCCGACGATGCCGTCAGCGGCAGCGGTCTTCTCGGACGAGATCGTGGCGCCCATGAATACGCCGTGCTTCCAGCTGCGAGCTTGCGCCACCAGCGGAACGTTGGTCGCGCGACGGCCACCGAACACGATGGCGTCGATCGGCACGCCACCGGCGGCTTCCCAGTCGTCGGCGATCGACGGGCACTGGGCGGCCGCAACGGTGAAGCGGGAGTTCGGGTGGGCGGCGGTGCGGCCGGAGTCGGGCGTCCAGTCCTTGCCCTGCCAGTCGATCAGGTGGTCGGGAGCCTTATCGGTGAGGCCTTCCCACCAGACGTCTCCGTCGTCCCGCAGGGCGACGTTGGTGAAGATGGTGTTGCCCCACATGGTGGAGACAGCGGTCGGGTTGGTGGTTTCACCGGTTCCGGGGGCGACTCCGAAGAAGCCGGCCTCGGGGTTGATCGCCCAGAGTCGACCGTCTTCGCCTTGGCGCAGCCAGGCGATGTCGTCGCCGATTGTCTCGACCTTCCAGCCGGGGATGGTCGGGCGCAGCATCGACAGGTTCGTCTTGCCGCAGGCCGACGGGAACGCGGCGGCCAGGTGAAACACGCCGCCTTCCGGCGAGATCAGCTTGATGAGCAGCATGTGCTCGGCCAGCCAGCCTTCGTCGCGGCCCATGACCGAGGCGA
Source organism: Cryobacterium ruanii (assembly GCF_004404055.1). Classification (GTDB taxonomy): domain Bacteria; phylum Actinomycetota; class Actinomycetes; order Actinomycetales; family Microbacteriaceae; genus Cryobacterium; species Cryobacterium ruanii. The sequence goes on along the minus strand of NZ_SOHK01000014.1, from coordinate 19,309 downwards.
TGCGCAGGGCGAAGGACTTCTTCGAGAGCAGGGCGTTTCCGCCGTAGCCGGAGCCGTAGGACCAGACCTCGCGGGTGTCTGGAAACTGCACGATGTACTTGTCGTCGTTGCAGGGCCACTCCACCTCGGGGCGGGTGATGCCGGACTGGTCTACGAGCGGGTAACCAACACTGTGCACGGTGCGCACCCACGGGTCGCCGTTTTCGATCATGGCCAACACGGTCTCGCCCATACGCGTCATGATGCCCATGTTGAGCACGACGTAGGGGGAGTCGGTGATTTCGACGCCAAGCTGCGAGATGGGACCGCCGAGCGGGCCCATCGAGAACGGCACGATGTACATGGTGCGGCCGCGCATGCTGGCGGCGAAGACACCGCGCAGTTCGGCGCGCATGGCAGACGGTTCGGCCCAGTTGTTAGTGGGGCCGGCATCCGCTTCATTGTTGGAGCAGATGAAGGTGCGGTTCTCAACGCGGGCGACGTCTTTCGGGTCGGTGCGGGCGAGGAAGCTGTTGGGGCGCCATTCCGGGTTGAGGCGGATGAGCTGGCCGGAGGCGATGAGCAATTTGGAAAGCTCATTGGCCTCGCGCTTGGAGCCATCGCACCAGACGATCGCGTCGGGTTCGGTCAGACGGGCGATCTCATCGACCCAGGCCTGCAGGTCGGGATCGATGCTGCCCGTACGCGTCGGGTAGGCATCCCCGTTGGCCTGGAGGGAAGAGTTGGTGAGGGTCATATTCTGGCCTTTCCTGGTGTTGGGATAGGTGCAAATCTATGGAATGTCGGGCTGCATTGCGGGATGACATCGTGTGTAGCCTTAATTTTGACCACATTTCAAGGATGCTCCCCTCCGATGTGGAGAAACCTTGTTATTGCGAGTTAAGAATTCACGTTCTTTAGATATTGTTAAGGAATGTCGCCTCAAGCTTCCGATCTGATCACCCTTGGCCATCGCATCCGCCATTTTCGCGGCGAGCGCGGCCTGACCCTCGATCAGCTGGGTGAACGCGTCAGCCTGGCCGGCAGTCAGCTGTCGCTGATCGAGAACGGCCGCCGCGAGCCGAAGCTCTCGACCCTGCAGGACCTCGCGGGCGCGCTGTCGGTCGACCTTGCCGAGCTGCTGCGCCGGGAAGCGCCGAACAATCGGGCAGCGCTCGAGATCGAACTCGATCGTGCCCAGAAGAATCCGCTCTACGGCGCACTCGGCCTGCCCGTGGTGAAGGTGACCAAGGGGATGCCGCTGCCCGCCCTAGAATCGCTGCTCGGCCTGCACCGCGAACTGTCGCGCCGGGCCAGCGAGGCCATCGCGACCCCGGAGGAGGCCCGTCGCGCCAATACCGAATTGCGTGAGCGCATGCGCGAGCAGGACAACTACGTGCCCGAGATCGAGGAGCTCGTGGAGGAGCGGGTGCGGGCGAGCGGGCACGTATCGGGCGCGCTCACCCACCGAGAGGTCAGCGTCATGGCTGATCAGCTGGGTTTCAGCCTCATCTATGTGAACGACCTGCCGAACTCCACTCGGTCGGTCACCGACCTCGCCAACGGGCGCATCTACCTGCCGCCAGCCTCGATCCCCGGCGGACACGGCCTGCGGTCGATGGCCTTGCAGGCGATGGGCCACCGGCTGCTCGGGCACGAACGGCCCGGCAGCTACGCCGAGTTCCTCTGGCAGCGACTCGAGATCAACTACTTCGCGGCGGCCTGTTTGATGCCGCGGGAAGCATCCGTTGCCTTTCTGTCCAACGCCAAGCAGGAACGAGAGCTTTCGGTGGAGGACTTTCGCGACACATTCGGTGTGACCCACGAGGCGGCCGCCTTGCGGCTGACCAACCTCGCGACGAGTCACCTCGACATGACGCTGCACTTTCTGCGGGTGAACGGCGACGGCGCCCTGCAGAAGGGGTACGAGAACGATGACCTGCCGTTTCCGGTGGACGTCACCGGGTCGATCGAGGGCCAGTATGTTTGCAAGCAGTGGAGCGCGCGCAGCGCCTTCACCCACACCAACCGCACCACGGAGTACTACCAGTACACCGACACTCCGGCCGGCACGTTCTGGTCGGCGACGCAGACCGGTTCAACGGATGCCGGCGAGTTCTCAATCAGCGTCGGCGTTCCGTTCGCGCAGGCGAAATGGTTTCGCGGGAGGGAGACCACCCAGCGCACGGTGTCGCGTTGTCCGCACGAATCGTGCTGCCGACGCCCCAATTCGGAGGCGTCGGCGCGCTGGGCCGGCCGGGCCTGGCCGAGCGCGCGGCTGCACGCGCACGTGCTGTCGCCGCTGCCGTCCGGTACCTTTCCGGGAGTGGACGACTCCGAAGTGTACGCATTCTTGGAGGCGCACGCCGCGGAGTAGCCGGTTCTATAGTTTGAAGCGGGTAGTTGAACGCTCAAGACACCGGGAGAACAGCATGCGCCTGATCGAAGCCCCATCCAGCCCGTCGCCCACCCGGCTGCACGTGCCCGACCGCGCGGCCCTACGCGTCGGCCTCGTGCAGCATCGTTGGTACGCCGACGCAGCGACCCTTCGGGCGGAGCTGGCCGACGGCATCCGTGTGGCCGCCGAGGCCGGCGCCCGCATCATTTTTCTGCCCGAACTGACCCTCAGCAAGTACCCCGGCAACGTGCGGGCCACCGGAATTTCCAAAGCGGATGCCGAGCACCTCACGACCGGCCCCACCTTCGCCTTCGCGGTCGACCAGGCCCGGCTGCACAACGTCATCGTGCACGCCTCGCTGTTCGAGAAGCCGGCCGACGATGACGACCCGCTCGACCCGCGCGGCTACAACACAGCCATTCTGGTGTCGCCGAGCGGAGAGCTGCTCGGCCGCACCCGCAAGACCCATATTCCGGTCACCACCGGCTACTACGAGGACACCTATTTTCGGCCGGGGCCCGCCGAGGACGCCTACCCGGTGTACTCCGTCGCCGGCGCTCGCCTGGGTCTGCCGACCTGTTGGGACGAGTGGTTTCCCGAGGTCTCTCGGCTGTATGGGCTCGGCGGGGCCGAAATTCTGGCCTACCCGACCGCAATCGGGTCGGAACCCCTGTTTCCGAACTTCGACACCCAGCCGATCTGGCAGCAGGTCATCGTGGCCAACGGCATCACCAGCGGGCTGTTCATGGTGGTGCCCAACCGGCACGGTGACGAAGGCGACCTCACCTTCTACGGTTCCTCGTTCATCTCCGACCCCTTCGGGCGCGTGCTCGTACAGGCGCCGCGCGGCGAATCCGTAGCGCTCGTGGCCGACCTCGACCTGGCCCAGCGTGAGGAGTGGCTCACCCTGTTCCCGTTCCTGACCACCCGCCGGCCCGACAGCTATGCGGCCTTGACGACGGCGGTCGACCCGGCGCATCCGTTTGGATCGGCGACCGCATGACCTGGCGTATGCCGGCCGAAACCGCGCCGCAGGACCGGGTCTGGATGGCGTTCCCCGTGGGCGGGTACACGCTCGGTGACACCGCGGAGTCAGCCGACGAGGCACGCCGCACCTGGGCGGCCGTCGCGCACGCCGTGGCCGCCTTCGAACCGGTGACCATGGTGGTCGACCCGGTTGCCCGCACCGACGCCGCCCGGTACCTGGGCAGCGAGATCGAGATCATCGAGGCGCCACTGAACGACAGCTGGATGCGCGACATCGGCCCGAGCTTCGTGCACGACGAAACCGGCCGCCTCGGCGCCGTCGACTGGACCTTCAACGGCTGGGGCGGCCAGGACTGGGCTAGCTGGGATCACGATGCGACGGTCGGCCGTTTCGTAGCGGATGCTGCCGGGGCAATCGTAGTGTCGTCGCAGCTCGTGAACGAGGGCGGCGGAATCCACGTCGACGGCGAGGGAACCGTGCTCGCGACGGAAACCGTGCAACTCGACCCCGGACGCAACCCCACTGCCACGCGCGCCACGGTCGAAGCGGAACTTCTCCGCACGATCGGTGCGGAGCACGTGGTCTGGCTGCCCCGCGGCCTCACTCGCGACCAGGCACGCTTCGGCACCCGCGGGCACATCGATATGGTCGCCGCGCTGCCGTCGCCGGGCACGATTCTGCTGCACGCGCAAAACAATACGGCGCATCCCGACTACCCGCTCACCCGCGAATTTCGTGCCCTGCTGGCCGATGCGCACGATGCCGCCGGGCGATCATTCACGATCATCGACCTGCCGGCGCCCGCCGTGCTGCGTGACGACGAGGGGTTCGTGGACTACAACTATGTCAACCATCTCGTCGTCAACGGCGGCGTCGTGGCCTGCAGCTTCGGCGAGGAACGGGCCGACGCCCTGGCCCGCGACCTGCTGGCCGCCGCCTATCCGGGGCGCCGCGTGGTGTCGGTCGACGCGCGGCCGGTGTTCGCGCGCGGGGGCGGCATCCACTGCATCACGCAACAGCAGCCGACCTGCCCCGAACGCGCGCCGGCCTGATCGGTCAGGAAGCGTTGGCGACCCGCCGATTGTGCCAGAACCGAACCAGGTTGAAGGGCACCAGAACGGCAATGATCAGCAGCACGAACGCCCAGGGGCCGACATCGGCCGTCATGAGGTTCGCACCCCAGATCACCAGGGCGACCGCCCCGATATTTAAGAGAGTGGATGCCCGCGGCTGGCTCGGCGCTGTGCGCAACAGCGGGATCACAACCCCGGGGTTGGCACGGGACAACCGAACGGCGTAGCCAATACCGCAGACGAACCCGGCGAGGACGAGAATCGTGCCGAAGATGACTGCCATGCGGTGGTTCTCCCTTATGAGTCGTTGCCTCGACCCTAACGTTCTACTTCGGCTGCATCCGAATTGCACCGTCAAGCCGGATAGTTTCCCCGTTGAGCATGGGATTCTCGATGATATGCCGCACCAGGAATGCGAACTCGTTGGGGTCGCCGAGCCGGGACGGATGCGGCACCTGGGCGCCGAGCGAATCCCGTACGGGTTGCGGTAGGCCCTGCAGCATGGGCGTGTCGAAGATGCCAGGCGCAATTGACATCACCCGAATCAGGCTTTGCGCGAATTCGCGGGCGAGCGGCAGGGTCATCGCGGCGACGCCTCCCTTGGATGCGGCGTAGGCCGCCTGCCCGATCTGCCCGTCGAACGCGGCGACCGAGGCGGTGTTGACGATGACGCCGCGTTCGGCTCCGCCCTGCCGGTCGGTATCGCCCACGGGTTCGGTGTGCTGCATCGCCGCGGCGGCGAGCCGCACGACGTTGAAGGTGCCCACGAGGTTGATGCGAATCGCGCGTTCGAAGTCTTCGAGCGGCAGTGGTCCGTCGCGGCCGACCGTGCGGGCGCCGGGCGCGATGCCGGCGCAGTTGACCACGATGCGAAGCGGCGCCAGCGCCACTGCGGCGTCGACGGAGGTTTGCACATCACCGGCGCTCGTGACGTCGCCGGCCACGAACCGGGCGCGGTCGCCGAGGGCTGCGGCGATCTCCTCACCGGGAGCGCCGGGCAGGTCGAGCAGCACCACGGAGGCTCCGGCTTCGTGCAGCGAGCGGACGCAGGCCAGGCCGAGGCCGGAGGCGCCTCCGGTGATGAGGGCGGAGCATCCGCTACTGAGGATATTGACGGCGTGCATCAGAGCCTCTCGATCAGGGTGGCGTTGGCCATGCCGCCGCCCTCGCACATGGCCTGCAGGCCCCAGCGGCCGCCGGTCATTTCGAGGTGGTTCAGCAGGGTGCCGAGCAGGCGGGTGCCGGAGGATCCGAGCGCGTGGCCGAGGGCGATGGCGCCGCCGCGCGGGTTGAGGCAATCGGGGTCGGCGTGAAGCTCGCGCAGCCAGGCCAGCGGAACGCTCGCGAAGGCCTCGTTGATCTCATAGGCGTCGATGTCGTCGATGCCGAGGCCGGCCCGCGCGAGGATGCGCTGGGTCGCCGGAATCACGCCGGTCAGCATGAGCAGCGGGTCACTCCCCACGACCGTGAAGCCGTGAAAGCGGGCGCGGGCATTGAGACCGAGCTGCGCGGCCCGCTTCGCGCTCATGATCAGGGTGGCTGAGGCGCCGTCGGTCAGCGGTGAGGAGTTGCCGGCGGTGACGTGCCAGCCGAGTTTCGGAAACCGGGCGGCCAATTCGTCGGTGCGAAAGGCGGGCCGCAGGCCGGCGAGGGAGGCATGCGAGGTGCCGGCGCGAATCGTCTCGTCCTCGCTGAACACACTGCCGTCCGGGCGGGTGACGGCCACGATTTCGCCGCCGAAGTCGCCGCGTTCGGCGGCCGCGGCGGCGAGCCGGTGCGAGCGGGCAGCGTAGTTGTCGAGGGCGTCGCGGCCGAGGTTCCATTTCTGGTTGATGAGTTCGGCGGAAACGCCCTGGTTGACGAGGCCGTCGGGGTAGCGCTCGTGCATGAGTGTGCCGAACGGGTCCTGCGCGCCGGCCGAAGACCCGAGCGGAACCCGGCTCATCGACTCGACGCCGCAGGCGATGACTATGTCGGCGCTGCCGCTCATCACGGCCTGGGCAGCGAAGGCAGCCGCCTGCTGGCTGGAGCCGCACTGGCGGTCGATTGTGATGCCAGGAACGGTGTGCGGGAATCCGGCGCTCAGCAGGGCAGTGCGCGTGACATTGGCGCCCTGCTCGCCGACCTGGCTGACACAGCCGCCGATCACATCGTCGATCAGCGCCGGATCGAGGTTGTTGCGGCTGACCAGTTCGCGCAGCACAGTGGCGAGAAGGTCGGCCGGATGAATGCCGTCGAGGGCGCCCCCGGGCTTTCCCCGGCCCGACGGGGTGCGCAGAACGTCGATGATGACAGCTTCATTGCTCATGCCCCCAGCCTAGGCCCGCTGGGCGGGCGCTCCCCAGCGCTGAGAAGCGAATGCGTGCGAGCTACCCGGACAGCGCCCACATCGCAACGGCACTCGCCGCGGCGACGTTGAGCGAGTCGATGCCGTGCTTCATCGGAATCTGCACGACCGTGTCCGATGCGGCGAGCGCCTCGGACGTGAGCCCCTCGCCCTCGGCGCCGAGCAGCAGAGCCAGGCGCTCATGCCGGGTGCCGTCGAAGTCGCGCAGGCTGACCGCGTCCCGGGTCAGGGCGAGCGCGGCCACGTGGAATCCGTGCCGGGTGAGCAGGGCGCGGGTCTCGGTCCAGTCGCCGACCCGGGTCCACGGCACCTGCAGCGCCGTACCCATCGACACCCGGATTGCTCGGCGGTAGAACGGGTCGGAGCAGCGTGGCGTGACCAGAATGGCATCCGCTCCGATCGCTCCGGCCGAACGAAAGATGGCGCCGACGTTGGTGGGGTCCGACACGTTTTCGAGGATGACGATGCGGCGTGCACCGGCGAGCAGGGCGTCGGCTTCCGGCAACTCCGGCCGGTTCATCGCTGCGATCAGACCGCGGTGCAGAATGTATCCGGTGAGGTCGGCGAGCATTTCTCCGGGGCCGACGAACACCGGAACGTCGGCCGCGTAGGCTCCGAGCACCGCGAGCGCCTCGTCGGCCGTGTTGCCGAGGGCGAGCACCGACCGCGGAACATGCCCGGAGCGCAGGGCCCGCTCGAGCACGAGGGCCGATTCGGCGATGTAGAGCCCGTGTTCGGTGCCGCGGGCCTTCTTCAGGGCCACGTCGGTGAGGTGGGCGTAGTCGACCAATCGCGGGTCGCTGAGGTCGTCGATCACGATCAGGGGCATCCGCAAAGTCTAGCCAGCGGTTCCGCGCCCGGGCGCGCCCACCACCCTGCCCGCGCTGCCTTCCTGCTCGCTCCACCATGCTGCGCAAAACTCCTGTATTTTCCAGGCTATGGCCGATCGACCCCCGAAATTCCGGGGGTCGATCGGGCACACGCCTCAGATTGCAGGAGTGATGCGCAACAGTGGCTCGAACTACGGGGGCGGAGCTACTTCGTGGGCACCGTCTGCACGGCCAGCGCGAGCGTGCCGTCGGCGAGACTACCCCAGGCATACACGATGGTGTTCGTGCTCGAGGCGATTTCGACGTCGGCGGGGCCGATGAGCGCCGCGGTCGTGCCGGCAGCGGCAACCGCTGCCGAAATGGTACCGACCGGCAGCGCGAGCACGGACTCGTTCGGGTTGGTCAGGCCGGTGATGGCGGGGGCGCCGTTGGCGAGCACGTCGACGGCCGGCGCGGCAGCAACGTGGCGCACGGTCAGGCGGCCCTGGCCGTCGCCGGGTGCCGACATGTCGTTGGTGAACAGTGCAGCGGTCGGAACTCCGGCTTCGCTCAGGTGTGCCACCGCGGTGTAGTTCAGGCCGGATGCGACCGCGAGGTCGATCGGGCCGATCACGGGGGCGCTCGCGTCGGCGGCATCCGCTGCGGTGATGGCGAGGGTGTAGCTGCCGGCCGGAATGCGGAACGTCTTCGTGAGGGTGCCGGGCTCGAAGTCGTTGATGACCAGCTTGTCGTCGACGTACACGTCGACCACGACGCCGGGAATAGCGTGCAGCACCGAAACGGATGCCGGTGCGGCGGCCCGCGTGCGCACCGTCTGCACGAACAGGGCCAGGTTACCCTCGGCGAGGCTGCCCCAGGCGTAGACGATGGTGTTGGTGCGCGGAGCGATCGTGACATCGGCCGGGCCGAGCAGCGGCGCGGTGGTTCCGGCGGCAGCGACGACGGCGCTGATCGTGCCGACCGGCAGGTCGAGCACAGCCTCCGAGGGGTTGGTCAGGCCGGCAACGGCCACGACGCCGTTCGCGAGCACGTCGACGGCGGGAGCGGCCGCAACGTGGCGCACGGTGAGGCGGCCCTGTCCGGTAGCCAGCGGCGTGGTGTCGTCATTGAACAGCGTGGCGGTGGGCATGCCGGCGTCGGTCAGGTGGGCGACGGCCGTGAAGCTTCGATTCGCCGTGACGGTCACGGTGCTCGAGCCGCTCAGCGCGATGCTCGCCATCGGAGAGCCGTTGGCGCTGCCGCCGAGCTCGAGGGGGTTGGACGCGGAGATGTCGACGGTGTGCGTGCCGGCCGCGATTTTCAGCGGTCCGAGCAGGGTTCCCGGTGCGAAGTCGTTGACGACCACGCGGCCGTCGACCGAGATGTCGAGGGTGAGGCCGGGAATGGCATGCAGCACCGACACCGACGCGGTGCCCGGTGCAGCGGATGCCGCGGGTACGGCAGCCTGCGCCGGCGCGAGCCCAGCGAGAGCTACGAGGAGGCCGGCGGATATTCCGACGGCGATGGACTTGCGCATTGCTACCTCCATGGGTCGTTACGGAAGGCCGCTTGGCTTCCCTTGGTAACACCTTCCCCGGCCTCGCGGGTTTCGGATGCACCGACAGGAAGTAATTCTCAGCTACCCGTATGCAGTTCGCCGCGCACGATCGAGTCGCCAGAGTGCGCCGGGTCACCATCGGCGGGTTCAGCCGACACGTCGACGAGCGGGTACTGGGTGAGGTCGACACCGGCGGGCACTGTGAAGCGGCCGATGGACCCGTCGAGGAATCCGAGGCTGACCAGGCCGGAGGCATCCGCTTTCAGAAGCCAGACTTCGCGCAGGCTCGCGCCGGCCGGTGCGTCGAGGTCGACGACGACCGAGCGCCGACCGTCGGCGGCTTCTTCGACCCTGGCCGATCCGCTCGCGCTCCAGCCGGGCAGGGCGTCGAGGGCCGCTTCGGCCACGACCCGCTCGGCGCCTCCGGCGGTGGTTGCCACGCCGATGGCGATGCCACCGACCAGCCCGATCAGACCGACGGCCGCCGCGACCGGCACCCACCGGCGGCGGGGCAGCCGGCGAACCGGTGCGAAAGCGGCCGGCTCTGCATGGTCGGCAGCGGATGCGTCCGGCCGGGTCGCAGCGTCCGTCGGGTAGCGAAGCTTCGGGGGCAGCAGCGGCGTGCGCACGGCCTCGCTCAGTGCGAGTTCGGCGTGGATGCCCACCCAGACTCCCCCGGGCGGCGTGAGCAGACGGTCGGGCCCGGCCGCGCGACCGAGTTGCACGACCTGTCGCAGGGCCAGGTATTCGCCGGCGCACGCGGCGCAGGCCGCGAGGTGGGTGCGTTCCCGGTCGCTCACGTCGAGTTCGGCCAGGGCGAGCAGGTGCAGGTCATCGGTGACTATGTGGGTGCAGTCGAGGTGGGCGCGGTCAGTAGGAATCATCCGACACCTCCAGCCGGGTGCGCAGCCGGCTCAGGCTGCGGCGCATGTGGCTCTTAACGGTGCCAAGCGGCAGTCCGAGGCTGTCGGCGATCTGCACCTGGGTGAGATCGTCGAAGAAGGCCAGGCGCATCACCTGGCGCGGGACCGGCTCGAGCCGATCGATTTCGTCGCCGACCAGCACCCGGTTGACCACGCTGATGCTGTCGTCGGCGCGGTGCGCGGGTATGGTCGCGGCGAGCGCTTGCTCAATGCGCCGCTGTCGGCTGCGTGCCTCGTGGGTGTCGGCGATCACGTGCCGGGTGATGCCTATCAGCCAAGCCGGCAGCCGAGACCGGGCCGGGTCGAACCCGGCACGGCCGCGCCAGGCCGCAATGAACACCTTCTGGGTGACGTCTTCGGCGTCAGCCGCGATGGCGAGGGAGCGCACGGCGATCGTGAAGACCAGCGACGACCAGCGAGCGTAGGCGGCAGCCAGGGCTTGCTCATCGCCGTCCTGAAAGGCTCGGGCCAGTGCCGAGTCATCGTCGGTGGGTGCGCTCACGTCGGGGTGGGTCCTTCGGGCCGAAACTCGAACCGGGCAGGGATGCGGCTGCGGCTGCGGCACCGTTCGGGTGTCGACCTCCGCGCGCACCATCATAGTGAGTTTCCTTCGACTCGGTAGCGGTTTCCCCACCGGTGCAGGGAGCCACAGCAGCAAACCCGACGTTTCCTGCTGTGGTCCTCCCTGCGAGGTCACCTTTTAACCCGTTAATTCTCTCTTCGAAGGCAAAACGGATGCACCCTGCCGCGATTCGAAGCGCGGGTTACGGCACAGCTCGCTACGACATACCGGCTAGGACACGGGCGTGAGGGTGTACTTCGTCGAGAGGTATTCCTGAATTCCCTCGAGCCCGCCCTCGCGACCCAGTCCGGACTGCTTTACGCCGCCGAACGGCGCGGCCGCGTTGGAGACGACGCCGGTATTCAGGCCCATCATGCCGGTCTGCAGCTTGTCGATCATGCGCTGGCCGCGAGCGAGGTCGGTCGTGAACACGTAGCTGATCAGGCCGAACTCGGTGTCGTTGGCGAGGCGCACGGCATCCGCTTCGTCGGTGAAGGTGCTGATCGCGAGCACCGGGCCGAAGATTTCGTCGCGCAGGATATCGCTGCCCGGTTTGACGTCGGTGAGCACGGTCGGTGCGTAGAAGGTACCCTCGCGCTCGATCGCAGCGCCGCCGGTGAGCAGGGTAGCGCCGCGGGTAATCGCGTCTTGCACGAGGGAATCGGCCTTGGCGATGGCTTTGCCGTCGATCAGCGGGCCGATGGTGATGCCTGCCTCTGTGCCGCGACCGATCTGGAACGCCTCGACCTTTTCTGTGACCCGGCGGGCGAATTCGGCGGCTACGGACTCGTGCACGATGAAGCGATTGGCCGCGGTGCAGGCCTGGCCGATGTTGCGGAACTTGGCAATGAGGGCGCCGTCGACGGCTTTGTCGAGGTCGGCGTCGGCGAAGACGACGAAGGGGGCGTTGCCGCCGAGCTCCATCGACGTGCGCAGCACGTTCTCGGCGGAGAGCTTGATGAGCGACTTGCCGACCGCGGTCGACCCGGTGAAGCTGAGCTTGCGCAGGCGCGGGTCGGCGATGATCGGTTCGGAGACCGCGCCGGACTGCGTCGTCGTGATGACATTGACCACACCGGCGGGCAGGCCGGCCTCTTCGAGCAGGGCCACGAAGTGCAGGGTGGTCAGCGGAGTGAGCGCGGCCGGCTTGACCACGACGGTGCAGCCGGCGGCCAGTGCCGGGGCGATCTTGCGCGTGGCCATGGCCAGCGGGAAGTTCCACGGGGTGATCAGGAAGCAGGGGCCGACCGGGTGCTGGGTGACGATCATACGACCGGTGCCCTCGGGGTTGGCACCGTAGCGACCGCTGATCCGCACGGCTTCCTCGCTGAACCAGCGCAGGAATTCGCCGCCGTAGGCAACCTCACCGAGCGCCTCCTGCAGCGGCTTGCCCATTTCGATGGTCATGAGCAGGGCGAACTCCTGCTTGCGTTCTTGCAGCAGGTCGAAGGCGCGACGCAGGATTTCGCCGCGCACGCGGGCCGGGGTCGCGGCCCAGTCGGCCTGCGCGCCGTCAGCGGCGTCGAGGGCGGCGGCACCATCGGCCACGCTCGCGTCGGCGATGGTCTTGATGACCCGGCCGGTGGCCGGATCGGTGACATCGAGGGTGCGACCGCCCGTAGCGGCGATCCACTTCCCGTTGATATAAAGCTGATTGGGCACTCGAGCGAGCAGCTCGGATTCGTTCGTGCGCGCGTCGGTAACAACTGTCATTGCATCTCCCATGCTTGTGCCTGCCCGTCGATCTGACGGTAATAGCCTAGCTGCGCCCACCGATACTGCCTGTGGCTGCGCCTGTGGATCGCGAGGCCCCTGCTGGCGTGGTGGACGGCAGGCGTGCATACTGCGGCGAACAAGGGTTGCCTTGCCGGCAGGATCGTATATTATTTCAAATACACACGCAGCGCTGCGAGAGGACATGACATGCAGAACCCCACACCGTTTACCGGCACCCCCGGCAAGGTGATCGCCCTGCACCTCAACTACCCGTCCCGCATCGCTCAGCGTGGCCGCGTGCCGGAACAGCCATCGTACTTTCTGAAGCCCGGCACGTCGGTGAGCGCGTCGGGCACCCCGATCGAACGCCCGGCCGGTACCGAACTGCTCGCCTTCGAAGGCGAGATCGCCCTGATCATCGGCCGTAGCATCCGTCGGGTGAGCCCGGAGGAGGGCTGGGCCGCCGTCTCGGGTATCACCGCCGCGAACGACTTCGGCGTCTACGACCTGCGCTACGCCGACAAGGGCTCGAACCTGAAGTCCAAGGGCGGTGACGGCTTCACCCCGCTCGGCCCGACCGTGATCGACGCCGCCGACATTCAAGCGGATGCCCTGCGCGTGCGCACCTGGGTCAACGGCGACCTCGTACAGAACGACACCACTGCGCAACTCGTCTTCCCGTTCGGCCGACTGGTCGCCGATCTCTCGCAGCTGATGACGCTCGAACCGGGCGACGTGATTCTCACCGGGACGCCCGCCGGGTCCTCCGTCGTGCGGCCCGGTGACGTGGTCGAGGTTGAAGTGGATGCCCCCACCGCGCCGGGCGCGCCCAGCACGGGCCGACTGGTCACGCCGGTCGTCGCGGGCACGATCGCGATGGCCGAATACGGCGCCGACCCGAAGATCGACGATCTGCAGCGGGCTGAGGCGTGGGGGTCCGCAGAAGCAGCCGGGGTGGCGACGCCGACTGCCCCCGCCACCATTCTGACCGACGAACTCAAGGCGAAAATCAACTCGGTCGGCACCGCCACGCTGAGCTCCCAGCTGCGCAAACGCGGCCTCAACAACGTCTCGATCGATGGGCTCCAGTCCACCCGACCGACCGCACGCCTGGTGGGCCTCGCCCGTACCCTGCGGTTCATCCCCAACCGCGAAGACCTCTTCATCTCCCACGGCGGCGGTTACAACGCGCAGAAGCGCGCCTTCGATTCTCTCCGCCCCGATGATGTGCTCGTGATCGAGGCGCGCGGCGAGACCGGCACCGGCACCGTGGGTGACATCCTCGCCCTGCGCGCCCAGGTCAACGGCGCCGCCGGCCTGGTGACGGACGGCGGCGTTCGCGACGTCGCCGCCGTAACCGCCCTCGAGATGCCCACTTACTTCGCCAACGCGCATCCCGCCGTCCTCGGCCGTAAGCACGTGCCGTGGGACACCGACCTCACCATCGCGTGCGGCGGCGCGGCCGTGCAACCCGGCGACGTGATCGTCGGGGACGCCGACGGCATCGTCGTGATTCCGCCACACCTGATCGCCGAGGTCGTCACCGATGCGATCGAGCAGGAGCGCGAGGAGACCTTCATCGCCGAGATGGTCGCTGCGGGCGAGGGCGTCGACGGGCTGTACCCGCTGAACGCGAAGTGGAAGGCACGGTACCTGGAATGGCTGAAGTAGCCGGCTCGTCGACCGACCTCAGCAAGTCCCAACTCTCCTATCAATGGATCAAAGCGCGCATCTCCGACAGCACGTTCACCCCGGGCTACCGTCTGGTGCTCGGCGCGATCGGCAAGGAGTTGGGCGTGAGCGCCGTCCCGGTGCGTGAGGCGATCCGTCGACTCGAGGCGGAGGGCCTGGTCACCTTCGAGCGCAACGTCGGCGCCCAGGTCGCCATGATCGAGGAGACCGAATACCTTTACACGATGCAGACCCTGAGCGTGGTCGAGGGCGTCGCAACCGCGTTGTCCGCTCCATTCATCACCGCTGCTGACATCGAACGCGCCCGCAGCGTCAACCAAGCAATGATCACCTGCCTCGAAGACCTCAACCCGCACCGGTTCACCGAACTCAACCTTGAATTTCATTCCATCCTGTTCGAGAACTGCCCGAACCCGCACATCCTCGACCTCGTGCACCGCGGTTGGAACCGCATGCAGGTGCTGCGCGACTCCACCTTCAGCTTCGTGCCCGGCCGCGCCCGCGAGTCAGTGGCGGAGCACGAGAACCTGCTGCAGCTGATCGAGGCGGGCGCGGATGCGCTCACGCTCGAGCTGGCCGCGCGCGCGCACCGCACCGGCACACTGGATGCCTTCCTCGCCTTTCAGAAATCGCACCACCCCCACGACGTATCCGAACCGTCCACAAGAAAGAGTCCCCGACCATGACGCAGACGTCTGTCCAGACCACGCACTTTGTCCCCGCTGACCTGCCCACCAGCATCCGTCATTTTATCGGTGGAAAGTTCGTCGACAGCGTCGGCGGCGAGACCTTCGACGTGCTCGACCCGGTGTCGAATCAGACCTACGCTACTGCGGCCGCCGGCCAGCAGACCGACATCGACCTGGCCGTCGCCGCCGCGAAGGACGCCTTCGACAACGGACCCTGGCCGCGCATGCTGCCCCGGGCTCGCGCCCGAGTGCTGCACCGCATCGCCGACGCCGTTGAGGCGCAGGATGCCCGGCTCGCCGAGCTCGAGACCTTCGATACCGGGCTGCCGATCACGCAGGCGCTCGGCCAGGCCCAGCGCGCGAGCGAGAACTTTCGATTCTTCGCCGACCTGATCGTGGCGCAGGCCGACGACACCTACAAGGTGCCCGGCCGCCAGATCAATTACGTCAACCGCAAACCGGTCGGCGTCGCCGGGCTGATCACCCCGTGGAATACCCCGTTCATGCTCGAAAGCTGGAAGCTCGCCCCCGCACTCGCCTCCGGCTGCACCGTCGTACTGAAGCCGGCCGAATTCACACCGCTGTCGGCGAGTCTCTGGGCCGAGATCTTTCGCACCGCCGGGGTGCCCGACGGCGTGTTCAACCTGGTCAACGGCATCGGCGAGGAGGCCGGCGACGCGCTGGTCAAGCACCCAGACGTGCCGCTCATCTCCTTCACCGGCGAAACCACCACCGGCCAGACCATCTACCGCAACTGCGCCGCGAATCTCAAGGGCATGTCGATGGAGCTCGGCGGCAAGTCACCCGCTGTGGTCTTCGCCGACGCCGACCTGGACGCCGCGATCGACTCGACCCTGTTCGGCGTGTTCTCGCTGAACGGCGAGCGCTGCACCGCGTCGAGCCGCATCCTGGTGGAGCGGTCGATCTACGATGATTTCTGCACCCGCTACGCGGCCCGCGCCCAGAGCATCGTCGTCGGCGACCCGCACGACCCGAAGACCGAGGTGGGCGCACTCGTACACCCCGAGCACTACGCCAAGGTCATGGGCTACGTCGAGATCGGCAAGTCCGAGGGGCGCCTGCTCGCGGGCGGCGGCCGCCCCGAGGGTCTCTCCGAGGGCAACTACGTCTCCCCCACGGTCTTCGCCGACGTCGCCCCGACCGCCCGCATCTTTCAGGAGGAGATCTTCGGCCCGGTCGTGACCATCACCCCCTTCGAAACGGATGCCGAAGCACTCGCGTTGGCCAACGGTGTGAAGTACGGGTTGGCCGCTTACATCTGGACCACCGACCTCACCCGCGCGCACAACTTCGCCCAGTCGGTTGATGCCGGGATGGTCTGGTTGAACTCGCACAACGTGCGCGACCTGCGCACCCCGTTCGGCGGCGTCAAGGCCTCCGGACTCGGCCACGAGGGCGGCTACCGATCGATTGACTTCTACACCGACTCGCAGGCCGTGCACATCACGCTCGCCCCCGTGCACACGCCCCGTTTCGGCGGCAAGTAGGCGTTCCCAGCATCCGCTTCGCCCCCGCAGCACCCCCGCACCCACCCCGCGTCACCCTCAACGAGGAGAAACTCATGACCGATCCGATCGCCACTCCCATCAATACCCCGCCCGACATCCTCCGCTGCGCCTACATGGACATCGTCGTGACCGACCTGGCCAAGTCGCGCGAATTCTACGTCGATATTCTCGGCCTCGTCGTCACCGAGGAGAGCGACACCGAGATCTACCTGCGCAGCTTCGAGGAATTCATCCACCACAACCTCGTGCTGCGACAGGGGCCGGTCGCCGCCGTCGCCGCGATGGCCTTTCGGGTGCGCGGCCCCGAAGACGTCGACCTGGCCGAGGCCTACTACCGGGAGCTCGGCTGCCGCACCGAGCGCCGCACCGACGGTTTCGTGAAGGGCATCGGCGACAGCGTGCGCGTCGAAGACCCGCTCGGCTTTCCATATGAGTTCTTCTACTCCACTACTCACGTGGAACGCCTCGCCTGGCGCTACGACCTGCAGGGACCGGGCGCGCTCGTGCGCCTCGATCATTTCAACCAGGTCACGCCCGACGTCGGGCGCGGCCGTAAATATCTCGAAGACCTGGGCTTTCGCGTCACCGAAGATATCAAAGACGAAGACGGCGTCACCTACGCAGCCTGGATGCGCCGCAAGGACACCGTGCACGACACCGCCCTCACCGGCGGCAACGGGCCGCGCATGCACCACATCGCGTTCTCGACCCACGAGAAGCACAACATCATTTACATCTGCGACAAGCTCGGCGCACTCCGCAAGAGTGACCTGATCGAGCGCGGCCCGGGCCGCCACGGTGTCTCGAACGCGTTCTACCTGTACCTGCGCGACCCCGACGGCCACCGCGTCGAGATCTACACGCAGGACTACTACACCGGCGACCCCGACAACCCCGTCGTCACCTGGGACGTGCACGACAACCAGCGCCGCGACTGGTGGGGCAACCCCGTCGTGCCCAGCTGGTACACGGATGCCTCGCTCGTGCTCGACCTCGACGGCAACCCCCAGCCGGTCATCGAACGCACCGAATCGAGCGAAATGGCCGTCACCGTCGGCGCCGACGGCTTCTCCTACACTCGCAAAGACGACGAACTGGCCGGCTTCAAACTCGGTACCACCCTCTAGGAGACAATGCGCATGCTTGACCAGTCAGTCATTGAAGAGATCGCCGACGAACTCGTCGCGGCCAGCCGCACCCGATCGACGGTCCCCCTTCTGACCACCCGCTACCCCGGCATGACCGTCGACGACGCCTATGCCGTGCAGAGCCTGTGGAAGGAGCGCGGCATCGCGGCTGGCCGGCGGCTCATCGGTCGCAAAATCGGCCTGACCTCCAAGGTGATGCAGGTCGCGACCGGCATCACCGAACCCGACTATGGTGTCATTTTTGCCGACGAGGTGTACGAGAACGGTGCAAGCATCCGTTTCGACAGCTTCTCGAACGTGCGGATCGAGGTCGAGCTCGCGTTTGTGCTCGGCAAGCCGTTGTCGGGGCCGAACTGCACCCTCTTCGACGTGCTCGATGCGACGGACTACGTGGTTCCGGCGCTGGAAATCCTCAGCTCGCGCATCGAGATGGCCGGCCGCACGATCGTCGACACCATCTCCGACAACGCTGCCATGGGCGGTATGGTGATGGGCGGCACTGCCGTGAAGGTCGGCGATATCGACCTGCGGTGGGTGTCGGCGTTGCTCTACCGCAACCAGACCATCGAAGAATCCGGGGTAGCCGCGGCCGTGCTGAACCACCCCGCTGCCGGCGTCTACTGGCTGGCGAACAAGCTGGTCCAGCACGGAACCCGCCTCGAAGCCGGGGAGATCATACTGGCCGGCTCGTTCACCCGCCCGATGTGGGTCGAACAGGGCGACACCGTGCACGCCGACTATGGACAGCTGGGAGCCATCACATGCCGATTCGAGTAGCAGCAGAGCCAACCTTCCGCGCCGTTCTCGCCGGGACCACGCGTGCGCAGATCGGAATGTGGGTGTGCTCCGGCAGTGCGCTGGTGGCGGAAATCTGCGCCGGCAGCGGTCTGGACTGGCTGCTGATCGACACGGAACACAGCCCGAATGGCCTCGAGTCGACGCTCAGCCAGCTGCAGGCCGTGCACGGCTACCCGATCGTGCCGTTAGTGCGCGCTCCGATCGGAGATCGCATCATCGTGAAGCAGCTCCTCGACCTCGGCGTGCAGAATTTGCTCATCCCCATGGTCGATACCGCCGAGCAGGCTCGCGACATGGTGGCGGCGGTGCGCTACCCGCCTCTAGGCGTTCGCGGCGTCGGCAGCGCCTTGGCCCGGGCCTCCCGGTGGAACCGTATCGACGACTATTTGGCCCGCGCCGATGACACGATCTCACTGTTCGCGCAGATCGAGACGACGGATGCCGTGGCCAACGTCGCCGAGATCGCCGGCGTCGACGGCATCGACGGCCTGTTCATCGGTCCGTCCGACCTCGCCGCATCGATGGGCCTGCTCGGCCAGCAGGACCACCCCGATGTCGTGGCCTCGGTCGAGCAGTGCATTCGCACCGTCGCGACGCTCGGCAAACCCGTTGGCGTCAATGCCTTCGCACCCGGGACCGCCGCGCGTTACCTGGCGGCGGGCGCCCACTTCGTGCTCGTTGGCGCCGACGTGGCCATCCTCGCCCGTGCCTCGGAGAAACTCGCTGCCACCTTCATCAGGCCCAGCTCAGGACCGGCGGATGATTCCGTGCCACGGCTGAGTTACTGAGCCTGCGATGAAGACTCCGCCAACTAGAGCTGGAAGAGAACAGGCAGAGGACCGACGGTGACACGCGGACGCTGTGTCGCCTGGCGCATCTCCGCGGTCATCGGTCGGATTACCTGCGGGATGAGCCCGTCACACCCCGGACGGGAGGGCCGCCTCGGCGGCTCCCGAGTGGAGTAAAAGGTGGGTTTTTGATGGGGGGTGCCCCTATGTTTTTGTCAAGCGGCGAGTTGGTGTTCAGTTTCGTAGAGGGTGCCGTCTCGCAGCATGGCGAATAGAACATCACAGCGGCGTCGGGCGAGTGCGATGAGGGCT
>NZ_SOHK01000023.1 GCF_004404055.1 Cryobacterium ruanii | reverse complement strand
GCCCCGGCGCTCCGGCCGGAGCCCCAGGCTTCGGCCCGCCCCGCCCTGCCGGCGGTGGCGGTGGAGCCGGTCGCGGTCGCGGCCCGGGCGGTGGCACCGCTGGTGCCTTCGGTCGCGGTGGCGGCAAGAACAAGGCGCGCAAGTCGAAGCGTACGAAAAGAGCAGAATTCGAGCTGCGCGAGGCCCCGTCGCTGGGTGGCGTATCCGTACCCCGCGGCGACGGTGGAACCATTGTTCGCCTGCGTCGCGGAGCATCCATCACGGACTTCGCCGACAAGATTGACGCGAGCCCCGGAAACCTCGTCACCGTGCTCTTCCACCTCGGTGAAATGGCCACGGCAACGGAATCCCTCGACGAGGCCACGTTCGACGTGCTTGGCAGCGAACTGGGCTACAAGATCCAGATGGTTTCGCCCGATGACGAAGACCGTGAGCTGCTGCTTGCGTTCGACATCGACATCGATCAGGAACTCGAAGACGAAACCGACGAAGACCTTGAGATTCGTCCTCCCGTCGTCACCGTCATGGGCCACGTCGACCACGGTAAGACCGCGCTGCTTGACGCGATCCGAAACGCCAAGGTCGCCGAGGGTGAAGCCGGCGGAATCACGCAGCACATCGGTGCGTACCAGATCATCACCGAGCACGAGGGTATCGACCGTGCGCTGACCTTCATTGACACACCGGGTCACGAGGCGTTCACCGCCATGCGTGCTCGTGGTGCGCAGGTCACCGACATCGCCATCCTCGTGGTCGCCGCCGATGACGGCATCATGCCGCAGACGATTGAGGCACTCAACCACGCCCAGGCCGCCAACGTGCCGATCGTGGTCGCAGTGAACAAGATCGACAAGCCCGGCGCCAACCCGCAGAAGGTGCGTCAGCAGCTCACTGAATTCGGCCTCGTCGCCGAAGAGTACGGCGGAGACGTCATGTTCGTCGACGTGTCGGCCAAGAACAAGACCGGAATCAAGGAAATCCTTGACGCCGTGCTCCTGGTCGCCGACGCCGGACTCGACATGCGCTCCAACCCGAACAAGGATGCCCGTGGTGTCGCCATCGAGGCGCGCCTGGACAAGGGCCGCGGCGCGGTGGCGACCGTGCTCATCCAGTCCGGAACGCTGCACGTCGGAGACTCCATCGTCGCCGGAACGGCCTACGGCCGTGTTCGTGCAATGGCCGACGAAAACGGTGTCGCCGTTCTCGCCGCGACGCCGTCCCGCGCGGTGCAGGTGCAGGGTCTGTCGAGCGTTCCCCGCGCCGGCGACACCTTCCTCGTCATCGAGGAAGACCGCACCGCCCGTCAGATCGCCGAGAAGCGCGAAGCCGCCGAGCGCAACGCCCTGCTGGCCAAGGCCCGCAAGCGCATCAGCCTCGAAGACTTCACCCGTGCCCTCGAAGAGGGCAAGGTCGAATCGCTCAACCTCATCATCAAGGGTGACGTTTCCGGTGCCGTCGAGGCCCTGGAAGAGTCGCTGCTCAAGATCGAGGTCGACGATTCGGTTCAGCTGCGCATCATCCACCGTGGTGTCGGTGCGGTCACGGAGAGCGACGTCAACCTCGCTACCGTCGACAACGCCATCATCATCGGGTTCAACGTTCGTCCCGACACGAAAGCCCGTGAGCGTGCCGCTCGCGAAGGCGTCGATGTGCGGTTCTACTCCGTCATCTATTCCGCCCTCGAGGACATCGAGAATTCCCTCAAGGGAATGCTCAAGCCCGAGTACGAAGAGATCCAGAGTGGTATCGCCGAAATTCGCGAGGTTTTCAGCTCGTCGAAGTTCGGAAACGTCGCCGGTGTCATCGTGCGCTCCGGAACCATCACCCGAAACGCCAAGGCTCGCGTTATTCGCGAGGGCATCGTGGTGGGGGACAACCTGGGCATCGAGTCGCTGCGTCGCTTCAAGGACGATGTCACCGAGGTCCGCACGGACTTCGAGTGTGGTATCGGACTGGGCAAGTTCAACGACATCCGAATCGGCGATGAGATTGAGACCATCGAAATGAAGGAGAAGCCGCGCGTCTAGCGTTGGCTTGTTGGGGTCGGGCTCATTATGGGCCCGGCCCCAGTATCAAACCGGGTCTCCGCAAATTTCTTCCAAAAAGGAAAGAGCGGGGACCCCTACCCCGATTCCCCTTTCGGAAGAGATTTGCTCCGTTCCTCAGCGGGCAGGCAGTATCCGTCTAAAACGGTGAAAAGTACAGAACGATCGGGCGTTTCGACGCCTGCTGACAAGGAGTGAGTCATGGCAGATCCGGAACGCGCCAGAAAGATGGCGGACCGCATTAAGGTCATCATCGCCAAGCGGCTGGAGCGCGGCCTGCGCGATCCGAGGCTCGGGTTCGTGACTATCACCGATGTGAAGGTCACGGGCGATCTGCAGCACGCCTCGGTGTTCTACACCGTCTATGGTTCGATCGAGGAGCGCACCGACAGCGCAGCCGCGCTGAAGGCCGCAACCGGCCTCATGCGCAGCGAGGTCGGTAAGAACATCACGGCGCGGCTCACGCCGTCGATCGAGTTCATCGCCGACGGCATCCCCGAGAATGCGGCTTTGATCGACGACCTCCTGCGCGAAGCCCACGATCGGGATACCGCGACCGAGGACAGCAAGGGAACCGCCACGTACGCCGGCGACGCTGACCCGTACAAGAAGCCGCGCGACTACGACTCAGACGGCGACTCCGACGGCGATGCGTCTGACGAGTCTGACGAGTCTGACATCGGGAGCACGCCCAAGCACTAGGGCGCCGCACCACTTTGAACGTGGCCAGAGCCCCGTCCGCGTTGAGGCGTTGGTTTACGGGGCGGGCGTGGGGGGCCGCTCGTAGCGGGTGAAACGGTAGGGGAGCGCGGTGCTGGAGCGGAGCCATCCGCTTGCGGGAGCTGTGCTGACTCGGGTCCAGGCGGCGTCGAGTGCGGGCGCGAGGGTGTCACCAGCGATCGAGGCGTCAATCTCGGTCACCTCGAGCACGTCGGCGTGGGCCAGCGCCAGCCGGTAGATTTCGGCGCCGCCGATCACCCAGACCGGCCCCTCGGCCAGGGCGAGCGCATCGTCGAAACCGTGGGCAGCGGATGCTCCCTCCGCGGCCCAGTCCTGCTGCCGAGTGATGACAACGTTCTGCCGGCCAGGCAGAGGACGAAAACGCTCCGGCAGCGAATCCCAGGTTCGTCGGCCCATGATGACGGCGCCGCCCCGGGTGACCGCGCGAAAATGGGCGAGGTCTTCGGGCAAATGCCAGGGCATGATCCCGTCGGCGCCGATCACACCGCTCACGGTCTGCGCCCAGATCAGGCCGATTTTCATACCGCGACCGCACCCTTGATGGCTGGGTGGTGCTGGTAGTTCTCGAGCACGAGGTCCTCGTACTCGTAGTCGAACAGGCTGGCACGACCCGGTTTGACGCGCAGCGTGGGGGAGGGAAACGGAGTGCGGGAGAGCTGCTCGGTGACCTGCTCGACGTGGTTGTCGTAGATGTGGCAGTCGCCGCCGGTCCAGACGAACTCGCCGAGGTCGAGCCCGGCCTGCTCGGCGACGAGCTGGGTGAGCAGGGCGTAGCTGGCGATGTTGAACGGCACGCCGAGGAAGAGATCGGCACTGCGCTGGTAGAGCTGGCACGACAGCCTGCCGTCGGCGACGTAGAACTGGAACAGGGCGTGGCAGGGCGCGAGGGCCATTTTAGGCAGGTCCGCCACGTTCCAGGCAGAAACGATCATGCGACGGGAGTCGGGGTCGGTGCGGAGGGTGTCTAACACCACGCTGATCTGGTCGATGGTCGTGCCGCCGGGAGTGGGCCAGGAGCGCCACTGCACGCCGTAGACCGGACCGAGTTCGCCGTTCTCGTCGGCCCACTCGTTCCAGATGCGCACACCCTTCTCTTGCAGCCAGGTCACGTTGGAGTCGCCGCGCAGAAACCAGAGCAATTCGTAGGCGATCGACGCGAAGTGCACTCGTTTGGTGGTCACGAGCGGAAATCCGGCGGCCAGGTCGAATCGCAGCTGCCGGCCGAACACGCTGCGGGTGCCGGTTCCGGTGCGGTCGGTCTTTTTCGTGCCGTGCTCAAGGGTCTCGCGCAGCAGGGCCGCGTA
Source organism: Cryobacterium ruanii (assembly GCF_004404055.1). Taxonomy (GTDB): domain Bacteria; phylum Actinomycetota; class Actinomycetes; order Actinomycetales; family Microbacteriaceae; genus Cryobacterium; species Cryobacterium ruanii. Next base: position 147,605 of record NZ_SOHK01000023.1, on the reverse strand, counting down.
CTGGGCGTCGGCGTCGGGGAAGGCGGCGAGAGAAGTCGTTGAAGTCACCGGTCAATCGTACGCCGCGGTGCGGGTCGCCTACTCCGGTAGGGTGTGGCCGCCCTCGGCCGAAATTGCCAGGCCGTCGGCCACAAGGCTGGCCAGCGCGCGCTGCAACTGGGCCGCATCCGGCCAGAGGGTGGCGATCTCGGCCTCCGTCACGGATCGGTGGGTCGACCGCAGTTCGGCCATGATCAGGCCGCGCACCTGCCGGTCGCTGCCCTCGAATTTCTTCTGCACCGTCTTGCGGATGCCGGTGTATTCTGGGTACCCGGCGGCCCGCCAGGCGCAACATTTCCGAATCGGGCATACCTCACACTTGGGGCTGCGGCTGGTGCAGACGACCGCGCCGAGCTCCATGATCGCGGCGTTGAACAGGGCCGCCTCGTGCACGCTCTGCGGCAGCAACGCTCCCATCGCATCAAGATCCCGGCCACGATTGGGCGGCGACGGTTCACCGGCGCCCGCGATCGCACGAGCGATCACCCGCCGCGTGTTCGTATCGACGACCGGATGCCGATGGCCATACGCGAACGCGGCCACCGCCCGGGCGGTGTAATCCCCGATGCCGGTCAGGGCCAGTAGATCGTCGACGTCGGATGGCACCACGCCGCCGTGCAGCTGCGTGATCTGCACGGCCGCCGCGTGCAGCCACAATGCGCGCCTCGGGTATCCGAGACTGGACCAGGCCCGCACCGCTTCGCTCGGCGGCACCGCGGCGAGCGAAGCCGGTGTCGGCCAGCGCGCCAGCCACTCCTCCAACCGGGGAATGACCCGGTTCACCGGGGTCTGCTGCAGCATGAACTCGCTCACCAAAATGCCCCAGGCTCCGAAACCGTCGCGGCGCCAGGGTAAGTCGCGCGCATTGGCCACGAACCAGGCGTTGAGGGTCGCGGAGACGCTTGCCGCTTTCACGGGCGCAGAGGGTGTGACGTTCATCCGTTCTAACCTAGGCTCGATTCATGAAGCTGGTTTCCACACCGCGCATCGACTTTTTGCGTGTCCTCTCCGCTGAGATCCTGCACAACTACGGCCGCGGCCGCACGATCGTCGCCATCGATGGAACGGATGCTGCCGCTCGCTCCGCGTTTGCCGACGACCTCTCCGCAGTGTTCCGTGAAGACGAACGGCGTGTTTTTCGGGCGAGCCTGCGCTACTTTCAGCACTCGCGCGCCGAGCAGCAGCAACTCGCACCCGACACCCCGGAACGAGCGTACCTGGTCGGCTACGACTACTCGGCGCTGCGGCGCGTGCTTGTCGAACCCTTCCGCCTGGGCGGCAGCACCGGGTTCGTTACCGAGGAATTCGATCCCGACCGGGATGCCTGGATTCAGCCGACCTGGCAGACCGCTCCCGCCGACGCCATCCTCATCGTGGACGGCGACTACATCAACCGGCCCGAATTGCACGGCCTCTGGCTTTACAGCGTGCTGCTGGAGGGCGCACCCGGGAGTGAATCGTTTGCGCGTTACCTCGCCGAGGTACACCCGCGCGACATCGTGTCGGCCGTTATCGATTCGACCGACCCGCAGGCCCTGCGTCGCGTGCTGACCGACCGCTGCTGAGACCTATCGAAATCGGGCCAGGACCTCGGCCGGGGCCAGAAACCGGCCGCTCCGCTCGACCTCGTGCACGAGCTCGGTCAGCAGCGCGTTCACCGGCACGGCCACGCCCGCCGCGGCTCCCGCACGCATGACGGCACCGTTGAGAAAGTCGATCTCGGTGCGCTGGCCGCGGGCGAGGCTCTGCAGGGTCGAACCCTGATTCGGCACCGTGCCCATGCGCGCCCGCATCGACAGCGGCAGTATCTGTCCTGCCCAGAGCGGCGCCAGTGCAAACACGCGCAGCCTCCGGTGCGAGAGCCCCTGCAGCGTGCCGAACCGCACTTCGCTGGCGAGCCCCACCCGCACGGTTTCGCGCATGCTCCGGGTCAGTAACCGGCGCAGGCTCGCGCAGCCGATAACCTCCTGCACGCTGAGCCCGGTGATCGCCGGCAGGGCGTTGAGCATATTGACGACGAGTTTGGTCCACTGCGCGCCGACGAAGTTGTCGACGGCCAGGGTAGGCATTGCGGCGTGCAACACAGCCTGCCAGCGCCGTGTCACCGTATCCGCTGGACCGTCGCCGCGTCCCAGATAACTCAGCGCCGCCGTCGTCACCCGAACCCGGCCCGGCCCCTCGTAGTGGGCGGCAATGATCGTGATCAACCCGAGACACTCGGATCGAGGCAGCAGTCGCTGGGCGGTCGCGACCCCGTCGAGTCCGTTCTGCACGACGATCACCGGAGTGCCATTGAGTAGGGCAGCATTCTCGGTAATCGCGGCGGCAGCATCCTGCGCTTTGGTACAGACCAGCGCCAGGTCGTACGAATCGACCAGCCGTTCCACGGCCACCGGCCGCGCGAACCGTTCACCGTAGCCACCGGTCAAGCGGATGCCGTCAGCCAGCACCGCCGGCAGCGCGGCCCCGCGCACGGTCACGACCACATCGTGCCCCTGCTCGGCGAGCAGGCAGCAGAACGTGCTGCCCAGGGCGCCCGCACCGATGACCGCGATTCTCACGGCTCAAATACTACGGGGCAAACCCAGCGGCCGATTCGCACCGCGGCCCCGGTCGCACGCTGATACCCTCAGGAAATGACCAGCGGCCTTCTACTCATCGACAAGGCGCAGGGCTGGACCAGTCATGACGCTGTCGCCCGAACCCGGCGCCTGGCCGGAACGCGTAAGGTCGGCCATGCTGGCACCCTCGACCCCATGGCGACCGGCCTGCTCGTGCTCGGCATCAACAGCTCGACCCGGCTGCTCACCTACGTGGTTGGCCAGGGCAAGGAATATCTAGCGACCATCCGCCTCGGCCAGTCCACCACAACGGATGACGCGGAGGGCGATGAACTCACCCGCGCCACCGCAGAGCGGGTCGCCGCCGTAACACCCGCAGCCGTCGCGGCCGGCATCGCTGACCTCAGTGGTGACATCAGCCAGCAGCCGAGCGCGGTCAGCGCCATCAAGGTTGACGGTAAACGTGCCTATGCCAGGGTGCGCGCCGGCGAAGACGTGCAGTTGCCGTCCCGCCCGGTGACCGTGAGCGAGTTCGCGCTGCTCTCGAGCACCCGGCGAGACGGTTTTCTTGACCTCGAGGTGCGCGTCGAATGCGCCTCCGGCACCTACATTCGCGCCCTGGCCCGCGACCTCGGCGCCGCGCTCGGCGTCGGCGGCCACCTCACCGCCCTCCGCCGCACCCGCATCGGCCCGTTCCGCATCGAAAACGCGGCCACTCTCGAACAGGTCGACGTCGTAGCCGACCTCATTTCTCCAGCGGATGCCGCCACCCGGCTGCTCCCGCGCCTCGACCTGTCGGCCGAGCAAGCGGTCGATCTCGGCCACGGCAAACGCATCCGTATCGAACCCGACGCCACCCGCACGGGACCGGTCGCCGCCATCGCCCCGGACGGCCGACTGGTCGGGCTGGTCGAGTACCGCGGTGACCAGGCCAAGTCGTTGCTGAACTTTCCGGCAGACCTGCCCAATGAACCGTACGAGAGCGAATCGTCATGATCGAATGGTTCACCTGGCTGCAACTGGCCATCGCCGTGCCGGGCGGCCTGCTCTGCGTCGTGCTCGGCCTGGTCGGCCGCAAACCCACCGACCTCACCATGGGAGCGACCGCGCTCGTCGAACTCTTGCTGATCGTGCAGCTGGCTGCCGCGATCGCGGCGCCGCTGGCCGGCAACACCGCGACCGGCAGCCTGCTCGAGTTCTACACCTACCTGATCAGCGCCATCGCGCTGCCGGTTGCGGCCGGATTCTGGGCTCTCGTCGAACGCAGTCGCTGGAGTACGGTCATTCTCGGCGTGACCTGCCTGTCGGTCGCGGTCATGCTCTACCGAATGAACCAGATCTGGAACGTGCAGGGCCGCTGACCTTCGGTTCCGGGTTCGCAGCGGATACTGCGATAATTAGTGAGCAATGATGAATGCTAAGCAATGACAGACTTCCAGTCCGAAGCACCGGCCCCCGCCAATCGGGTGAGCGGAATCGGTCGACTCCTCATCGCCGTGTACGGCGTGCTGGCCCTCGCAGCCACCGGGCGTTCGTTCGTTCAGATCGCGCGCGCTTTCAACGAGGCACCGCTCGCCTACTCGCTGTCGGCCCTCGCCGCCGTGGTCTACATCGTCGCAACGATAGCCCTGGTGAAGCGCAGTGCGCTCTGGTATCGCGTCGCCTGGGGCACGATCGGCTTCGAACTGCTCGGCGTGCTGGTCGTCGGAACGCTCAGTCTCGTCGTCCCTGGCTTGTTTCAACACGCCACGGTGTGGTCGATCTATGGCAGCGGGTACCTGTTCATTCCGCTCGTGCTGCCGCTGCTCGGCATGTGGTGGCTCGCACGCCACCCGGTGTCGCCAGCCGGGAGTCGCGCATGAAAACCTTCTATGGCGTTGACTCGGTTCCGAGCGACTGGCCGGCCTCAGCCGTGAGCATCGGCAAGTTCGACGGCGTGCACGCCGGGCACCGAGCCGTCATCACCGAGCTCAAAACCATTGCCGCGCGGGAGCAGCTCGCGGCCATCGTCGTTACGTTTGACCGGCATCCGCTTGCCTTGCTCTCGCCGACGACCTGCCCGAGCGCCCTGGTCAGTGCCGAGCAGAAGCTCAACCTGATCGCTGAGACCGGTGTCGACGCGACCCTGCTGCTCGAATTCAACCATGCCCTGTCGAGCCTGCCGCCGCGGCAATTCATCGAACGCATCCTGGTCAACGCCCTTCATGCGCGCTTTGTCTTGATCGGTCGCGACTTTCGGTTCGGGGCGAAGGGGGCCGGGGATGTCGCACTGCTCCGTGATCTCGGCGCAGAGTTCGGCTATGCGGTGCGCATGATCGACGACGTTATGCCCGACGGCGCACGCCGGGTGTCGTCGACCTGGATTCGCGAGCTGCTCGGTGCCGGTGCCGTGGCCGAAGCTGGCCAGCTGCTCGGGCACGTACCGACCGTGCGCGGCGTCGTCGTGCACGGAGCCGCCCGCGGTCGCGAACTGGGCTTTCCCACCGCCAACCTGTCGGCCGATTCCGAAGGCCTGATTCCCGCCGACGGCGTGTACGCCGGTTGGCTGACGGATGCCGGTGCCCGGTTCCCGGCGGCCATTTCGGTGGGTAACAACCCCACCTTCGACGGCGTCGCACAAAAGCAGGTCGAAGCTTACGTGCTCGACGAGGTCGATCTAGACCTGTACGACCACGTGGTCGACGTGTCATTCGTGGAACGGATTCGCGGCATGGTCGCCTACTCGGGCATCGACCCGCTGATCGAACAGATGCGCGATGATGTCGACCGGGTGCGCTTGATTCTGAATCTTTCGAGCGCGAGCTAGTCCAACTGCATAGCTGCCCAGGCGTGCGGCTCAGTGCGTGGGGGTCATTCATGGGGGCCAGATCGCCCCGGTACGCTGGGCACACGAGCATTTTTCCTGGGGGGTTCCATGCAGCAAGCACGAGCAATAGAAACGCGCGCGGCGATAATTCGCGGCGCTGCGGCGGCGTTTGAACAGCGCGGTTACGGAAGCACATCCCTCGCGCAGGTGAGCGCCGCCGCCGGGGTCACCAAGGGCGCACTGTACTTTCACTTCGATTCCAAGGAAGCCCTCGCGGTCGCCATAATCGATGCCCAGCACGAGCAATCGGTCGGCGCGGGTCGTCTACTGCTCGAAAACAACGTGCCCGGCCTTTTCGCCCTCGTCTCGATGTCATACGAGCTGGCTCGCCAGCTGCGGGATGACCTCATTGTCAGTGCCGGGGTGCGCCTGACCATTGAGGCGGTCAACTTCTCAACGGCGGTATCGGCACCTTATCTGGACTGGATGGTCGCCTGTGAGGAATTCCTGCGGCGGGGAATTGTCGAGGGTGATGTCGCTCCCACGGTGGACGTGCGGGCCGCTGCGCACTTTTTCACGGCCGCTTTCACGGGGGTCCAAGTTGTCTCCGACGTGTTGACCCGGCGCGGCGACATCGATCAGCGCCTGACCGAGATGTGGGCGCTACTCCTGCCCGGCCTCGTCGCCCCCGAGCGCTGGGACGAGTTGAAGGACCTGCCCGCGAACGTGCAGCGGGAGCGCGTCGCGGCTGCGGCCCTAGACTGATTGGGTGAATACCTCCGTCTCGCGCCGACTGTGGCCGGGACGTGGCCTCGCCCTGCTGGGCCTCATTCTGGTCGCGGCAAACCTGCGCACGGCGGTCGCTGCACTGTCGCCGATCGTGACCGAGATCAACGTCGATATTCCGCTCGGCGCGGTGTCAGTCGGCGTGCTCGGCATGCTCCCGCCAGTATGTTTTGCCTTCTTCGGCATCTTCACCCCCATGATCACCCGCCGCCACGGCCTCGAGCTGCCACTCGTGCTCGCACTCGGGGCGATCCTGGTCGGTCACCTGACTCGAGGTCTGTCCGGCTCGTTCGCCATGCTCATCATCGGCAGTGTCATCGCCTTCGCCGGCCTCGGCGTCGGAAACGTGCTCCTGCCGCCGCTGGTCAAGAAGTATTTTCCCGACCGCGTGGGGCTCGTGACCAGCCTCTACGTCACCGTCTTGTCGCTGAGTACGCTGATACCGGCACTGATGGCGGTTCCGGTAGCAAATGCCGCTGGCTGGCGGATATCGCTCGGCATGTGGATGCTGCTGGCTCTGCTCGCGCTGGTGCCCTGGGTTACCTTGCTGATGCGGCACCGCACTGCGGGAACATCCGGCTCCGTCGTTGACGAGGCCGACGCCGCCATTCTGGGGCGACTATGGAGGTCGTCCATCGCCTGGGCAATCGCCGGCGTGTTCGCGGTCTCGTCGCTCAACGCCTACGCGATGTTCGCTTGGCTGCCGCAACTGCTCGTCGAGACCGCCGGCGTCAGTGCCGCCCAGGCCGGAACGCTTCTCGCCCTCTACGCCAGCATGGGGATTCCCTGCGCGCTGATCATCCCGGTACTCACGGCTCGTATGAACAACGTGGGGCCGCTCGTCTATGTCGGTGTGTTCGCGTTCGTAGCCGGTGATCTGGGGCTGCTGTTTGCGCCGGAGACCCTGACCTGGCTTTGGGTCGCCTTGGCCGGCCTCGGACCGCTGTTCTTTCCCCTCGCGCTCGTTCTCATCAATCTGCGCACGCGCACCCACGCGGGCGCTGTCGCGCTCAGCAGCTTTGTGCAGAGCGTCGGCTATACCCTGGGAGCCTTGGGGCCGCTGGCCTTCGGCCTGCTGCACGAGCTCAGCGGCGGGTGGACCTGGCCCCTAGGCTTCTTGCTGGCTACCGCGCTGATCATTGTGATCGCAGGGGCCGTGATCGGTCGTCCGCACGTGCTGGAAGATGACCTGGACCGATCGCGCTGACTGCCGGTTCGGAGCGAGCCATCGCGCCGAGCTCAGGGCACCAGTTCGGCGCGATGGATCAGCGCCGCCGCGCCGATCAGCGGGCCGTCGCCGGAAAGGGCAGACGGCACCACGCGTACCCGGGTCGCGTAGGCGAACTGAACGCGCCGTGCGATTGCCTCTCGCGCGAAAGCAAGCAGGTCGGGAGTGACATTGGAGAAGCCGCCGCCAATGGCGACGAGGTCGAGGTCGAGCAGCGTCGCGGCCGAGGCGATCGCCTGGCCCAGCGCCCGGCCGCTGCGCGCAACCGCGGCCACCGCAACCGGGTCGGCGGTGGCGTAGGCCCGGGCCAGGTCTTCGCCCGACTCGCCGATGAACCCCCGCATGCGCGCCCAAGCCACGGTTTTCGGCCCGGAAGCGATCGCCTCGATGCAGCCGATGCCGCCGCAGGCGCAGGGGTCGTCAAAGCCGCCGACCTCGATGTGCCCGATATGGCCGGCGTTCCCGGTCGGACCCGACGCTGTGACGCCGCCGAGGATGAGACCGCCACCGATGCCGGTCGACACGATCATGCCCATCAGGTTGTCGACGCCCTGTCCGGCGCCGACCCAGTGTTCGGCGAGGGTGATGCACAGCCCGTCCATGCGCAGGCGCACGTCCAGTCCGGGAACGAGCGCGGCAACGAGGTCTTTCAGGGGGTAGCCGCGCCAGACCGGCAGGTTTAGCGGTGATACGGCCCCTTCCTGCAGATGGATCGGCCCCGCACAACCGATTCCGACCCCTACCAGGGGCGCGCCGAGGGGCAGCGCCGCGCGAGCCTGGGTTACCACGCTCGTGACAGCGACGGCCAGTTGCTCGCTCGACGTGCTTGCCCCGGTCGCTGCCCGGCGACGACTGGCGCCGAGCACGACGCCGCTGTCATCGACGAGGGCGGCCTCGACCTTGGTGCCGCCGACATCGACGGCGAGAACGAAACGGGGCCAGGCGGAGCTGTTCATTCATCGATCGTACTGGGGCCCAGCCCGGCCGCTTCGACGGTCCGTGTCTGCTCACATGAGCAATAATTCCCACGTGTGTTGATTCACGGGGCTGGTCACCGTAGGCTGGGCGCGAACGATTGGACCGCGACACCACCATGAGCAACACCGACGAACTTCTGTCCATCCGCGCGGCCGAGCTTTACTACGAAGAAAACCAGACCCAGGACGAGATCGGTGTGATTTTGCGCCTGACCCGCTGGAAGGTCGGCCGGCTGCTCGCGAGCGCCAAGGCGAACGGTTTCATCCGGATTGAGATCGTGCACCCGCGTGCCCGCCGGCTGCCTATCGAACGTCGGCTGCGCGAATCGACCGGGCTCACCGACGCGATCGTGGTCTCCTCCGCCGGGGTGTCGACTGACGCCGAACTGCAGTCGCGCACCGCGCAGGCCGCCGCCGACTATCTCACGAGCCTCCGGCCTATTCCGCGCACCCTCGGGATCAGCTGGGGTCGTACCCTGCACGACGTCTCCCTGCACCTGAAACAGGGCTGGGCTCCAGGGGTGAACGTGGTGCAGATCAATGGCGGCGTCAGCCTGAACCAGCGCACCGGCACCGCGGCATCCACTGCGGTGACCATCGCCCACAAAGCCGACGGTTCGGCCACCCTGCTGCCGAGCCCCGCCATCTTCGAGCGCCTCGAAACCAAGCAGGCGATGGAAACCGACCGCACCGTCGCCGGGGTGCTCGCCCTGGCCCGCAACGCACAGGCCTTCCTCTTCAGCGCTGGCCAGGCGGATGCGAATTCCGCCCTCGTCGACAGCGGCTACCTCACCGTCGAACAGATCAACGAGCTCGTCGCCCGCGGCGCCGTCGGCGACGTCGTCGGCCGCTACATCGACCAGCATGGCTGCATCGTCGACCCCGAACTCAACGAGCGCACGGTCGGTATTCAGATCGACCAGTTGCGCCGTGCCCCACTCACCATCGCGGTCATCTCCGGAAGGACCAAGCACACCATCGCCCGCGCCGTCGTGCGCAACGGACTGTGCACCGTGCTAGTGACCGACGAAGACACCGCGAACGCCCTGCTTCAGGAAAAGGACACTCCATGACCAGTACCCCTTTGGCCACCTACCAGCCCGATCAGCGCGGCCTCGCGCTGATCGGCGGGGAGGCCACCGACGCCAACCTGCGCCGGTACCTGCACGGGATCCCCGGAATCGACGCGGTCGGCCTCGAAGCTCGCGCCGCCGACCTCGGCACCCGCTCGATCAAAACCAGCTCCAAACGCTGGGCCATCGACACCATCATCGGCCTGATCGACCTCACCACCCTGGAGGGCGCTGACACCCCCGGCAAGGTGCGTTCCCTCGTCGCCAAGGCACTCGTGCCCGACCCGGGCGACCCCGGCTGCCCCCGTGTTGCCGCGGTCTGTGTCTACGGCGACATGGTGGGCGCCGCCGTCACGGCCCTCGGTTCGGCCCACGCCGCCGGAGGTACGGCGGGAGGCGAGGTTCAGCGAGTACGTGTCGCCGCGGTCGCGACCGCCTTTCCAAGCGGCCGGGCGTCCCTCGCAATCAAACTCGCCGACGTGCGCGACGCCGTCGCGGCCGGTGCCGACGAGATCGACATGGTCATCGACCGCGGAGCGTTCCTGGCCGGCCGATTCGGCCAGGTCTACGACGAAATCGTCGCCGTGAAGGACGCCTGCCGGCGCGCTGACGGGTCGATGGCCCACCTCAAGGTGATCCTCGAGACCGGCGAACTAAACACCTACGACAATGTGCGCCGAGCCTCCTGGCTGGCCATCCTGGCCGGCGGCGACTTCATCAAGACCTCCACCGGCAAGGTGGCCCCGGCCGCGACGCTTCCGGTGACGCTGTCGATGCTCGAGGTCGTGCGCGACTGGCACCGCCTCACCGGCGTGCGCATCGGAGTGAAGCCGGCCGGAGGTATCCGCACCTCCAAGGACGCGATCAAGTACCTCGTCACGGTCGCCGAAACGGTGGGGGAGGAGTGGCTCACGCCGCACCTGTTCCGCTTCGGTGCCTCCAGCCTGCTGAACGACGTGCTGCTGCAGCGCCAAAAGATGACGACCGGGCACTACTCCGGCCCCGACTACGTGACGATTGACTAGGGAACGACCATGAAATTTCTCGACTACGCCCCCGCCCCAGAGTCGCAGGCCCTGCTCAACCTTAAAAGTGACTACGGCCTGTTCATCAACGGCGAGTTCACCGCCGGCCGCGGCACACCGTTCCAGACCATAAATCCGGCGACCGAACAGCAGATCGCGATGATCGCCACCGCCAACGAAGCGGATGTCGACGCTGCCGTTTCGGCCGCCCGCCGCGCCTACAACGGTGTCTGGTCCCGCCTGTCCGGCAGCGACCGGGGCAAGTACCTGTTTCGCATCGCCCGCCTGGTGCAGGAGCGCGCCCGCGAACTCGCCGTCGCCGAAACCCTCGACAACGGCAAGCCGATCAAGGAAACCCGCGACGTCGACATCCCCCTCGTCGCCGCCTGGTTCTTCTATTACGCCGGCTGGGCTGACAAGCTCGACCACGCCGGAGTCGGCCCGAACCCGTCCTCACTCGGCGTCGCCGCCCAGGTCATTCCGTGGAATTTTCCGCTCATGATGCTCGCCTGGAAGATCGCCCCGGCGCTCGCCGCCGGCAACACCGTCGTGCTCAAGCCCGCCGAAACGACCTCCCTCACCGCGCTCCTGTTCGCTGAGATTCTGCAACAGGCAGACCTGCCTGCCGGCGTCGTCAACATCATCACCGGCGACGGCAGCACGGGGCAGGCGCTGGTCAACCACCCCGGCGTGAACAAGGTTGCCTTCACCGGGTCGACCTCGGTCGGCCGGGCCATCGCCCGCTCGGTCGCCGGTACCGACAAGAAGCTCAGCCTCGAACTCGGCGGTAAGGGTGCGAACATCGTCTTCGACGATGCCCCGATCGATCAAGCCGTCGAGGGCATCGTGCGCGGCATCTTCTTCAACCAAGGCCACGTCTGCTGCGCGGGCAGCCGACTTCTCGTGCAGGAAAGCATCCACGACGACGTCATCGACCGGCTCAAGCGCCGCATGCAGACCCTGCGCCTGGGCGACCCGCTCGACAAGAACACCGATATCGGCGCCATCAACAGCGCCGAACAGCTGGCCCGCATTCGGGAGCTCTCCGATCTTGGCCAGCAGGAAGGCGCCGAACGTTGGAGTGCCGACTGCGAAATTCCGGAGAACGGTTTCTGGTTCGCGCCAACCATCTTCACCAACGTGTCCACCAGTCACCGCATCGCTCGCGACGAGATTTTCGGCCCGGTGCTCTCCGTACTGACCTTCCGAACCCCGGCCGAGGCCATCGCGAAGGCGAACAACACCCCCTACGGCCTCTCCGCCGGGATCTGGAGCGACAAGGGCAGTCGTATCCTCGCTATCGCCGACAAGCTGCGCGCCGGCGTGATCTGGGCGAACACGTTTAACCAGTTCGACCCATCCAGCCCGTTCGGCGGTTACAAGGAGAGCGGATACGGCCGCGAGGGCGGCCGTCACGGCCTCGCAGCCTACCTCAAGCCCGCCGTGCGTTCCGGGTCGCGATCGCTTGCCGCAGCCGATCATGCCACGACACCCGGCAGCAAGAAGTCCGCATCCGCCAGCAAGAAGTCCGCATCCGCAGAGAAGGCCGCCAAGTGAACCGCCTCGCCATTCCCAAGACCTACAAGCTTTACATCGGCGGCAAGTTTCCGCGCAGCGAATCCGGCCGCGTCTACGAGGTGCTCTCGCACAAGGGCGATTTTCTGGCCAATGCAGCGAAGGGCAGCCGCAAGGATGCCCGCGACGCCGTTGTCGCCGCCCGCAGTGCCCTCCCCGGCTGGGCCGGCGCCACGGCCTACAACCGCGGGCAGGTGCTCTACCGCATCGCCGAACTGCTCGAGGGCCGCCGGGTACAGTTCATCGACGAGATCGAGAGCAGCGAGGGAGTGAACGCCGCCGCAGCGAGTGCCCAGGTCGACGAGGCCATCGACCGGTGGGTCTGGTACGCCGGCTGGGCCGATAAATACGTGCAGGTCACCGGCAATGCCAACCCGGTCTCCGGCCCGTTCTTCAACCTGTCGGTGCCCGAACCGACCGGCGTCGTCGCGATAATCGCGCCGCAGGGCCGTGAATCGTTACTCGGACTGGTGAGTGCGATTGCTCCGGCCCTCGTTGCCGGCAACACCGTCGTCGTCGTCGCCAACGAGAACGCTCCGCTGTCGGCGATCAGCCTCGGTGAGGTGCTCGCCACGAGCGACGTGCCCGGTGGGGTGGTCAATATCGTGACCGGTTCCCCGGCCGAGATAGCCCCGTGGCTGGCCAGCCACGCCGACGTGAACGCCCTCGACCTGATCGGTGCCGGCGACCTGGACTGGGTAGAGCTGCAGATCAGCGCAGCCGACACGCTCAAGCGGGTGCTCCTTCCCGAAGCAGGAGCGGATGCCGCCGCCCCGGCGCTGAATCGCATCCTCGCCTTCACCGAACTGAAAACGGTCTGGCACACTAAAGCCGTTCTCTAAATCGGAGGCATGGAACGATACTCAGCCGGGGGCCAAGAGAACGGGATAAACTCCGCCGCATGACTTTACGCAGAGCACTTGTCACCGGCGCAACGGGCTACATTGGCGGACGCCTCGTACCAAAGCTCCTGGAAGCCGGCTTCACGGTGCGGGTGCTCGTGCGCACCCCGTCCAAGCTGCGCGATGTGCCCTGGGCCGACCAGGTGGAGGTCGTGCAGGGTGACCTCGGCGACCTGCCCTCCGTGCATCGCGCCTGCGCCGATATCGACGTGCTCTACTACCTCGTGCACTCGATGGGCGCGGCCGGTGACTTCGAGAAAACCGAGCACCTGGCCGCCGAGAACGTCGCCCACGCTGCTGCCGCAGCCAACGTTCGGCGCATCGTCTACCTCGGCGGTCTGCACCCCGACACCGACACGCTTTCGGCCCACTTGCACTCCCGCAGGGAGGTCGGTCGCATTTTGCTCGCCAGCGAGGTACCGACCATCGCCTTCCAGGCCGGCGTGGTCATCGGTTCCGGCTCGACCTCCTTCGAGATGATCCGCCACCTCACCGACGTGCTGCCGTACATGCCCGCGCCCAAGTGGGTACGCAACAAGATCCAGCCGATCGCCGTGCGTGACGTGCTCTACTACCTGCAGGCCGCGGCCGATCTGGCGCCCGAGGTGAACCGCACCTTCGACATCGGCGGCCCCGACGTGCTGCGCTATGGCCAGATGATGAACGGCTACGCCCTCGAAGCCGGTCTCAAGCAGCGGGCGATCGCCGCGCTGCCCGTGCTGACCCCGTGGCTGGCCTCGCAGTGGGTGAACCTGGTCACACCGATCCCGCGCAACCTCGCCATCCCCATCATCGCCTCGCTGCAATATGACTGCGTCGTGCACGAGAGCGACGTCGACAAGTACATCCCCAAGCCGGAGGGCGGTCTCACCGGCTATCGACGCGCGGTGCGCCTCGCGCTCGGCCGCATGCGCGATGGCGACATCGAGACCAGCTGGCGCAACTCCTCGATCGAGGGTGCGTCGAGCAACCCGCTGCCGAGCGACCCGGACTGGGCCGGCCATGCCGTCTTCACCGACCTGCGGGAGAAGTTCACACCCGCGGCTCCGGCCGCGCTCTGGCGGGTCATTGAAAGCATTGGCGGTGAAAACGGCTGGTACTCCTTTCCGCTCGCCTGGGCGGTGCGCGGCCTGATGGACAAGGTCGTGGGCGGTGTGGGCCTGCGACGCGGCCGCCGCAACCCCGACCATCTGCATAACGGGGAGGTGCTCGACTTCTGGCGGGTCGAACAGATCGACCACGGCAGTTTTCTGCGACTTCGCGCCGAAATGCGTGTTCCCGGCCGAGCCTGGCTCGAAATGAGCGTCACGCCAACGGATGCCGGCGGCTCGCTCTACCGGCAGCGCGCGATTTTCTTCCCCCGCGGCCTCGGCGGTCGACTGTACTGGGCGGTCATCTTTCCGTTCCACGGCATTATCTTCGAGGGCATGGCCACCCGCATCACGGCGGCAGCGGTGGTGGAACGCGAGGCGGAGACGGGGCATCCGCTCACCGCAGTTTCTGGTTCGTAACGACCGCCGACATGCGGGTAGAACGTGCGTATAGGCTGGGAATTCTGGCGGCCTGGCCCGGTTCGGGGCATGATGGTTTACAAGTAGGAGGCCACTATGTCAGTTTCTCTCGCCTTTTTGGGAGACGGCCTCATTGAGGGCGGTCAGTGGGAGGAATGGTTCCCGGAGCACGTCGTGCACAACCTGGCCGCGAGCGGAAACACTACCGATGAGGTGATATCCCAGCTTGATCAGGTGATTGAGCTGCGGCCCGACGCCATCATAATCGGGGTCGGAACCAATGACCTCGGCTGGCGCAAATCCGACGAATACGTTGTGCGCAACCTCGAAACCATCCTGCACACTCTGCGCCGCGCGCTGCCGGAGACCCGCATCATGGTTCAGTCGGTGCTGCCGCGCGGGCAGGATTTCGCTTCGACCATTCGTTCCATCAACCGGCACGTCTGGCAGTACGCCCCCACCCAGCACGTGCAGTACCTCGACCTGTGGCCGGCGCTTGCCCTGCCAGACGGCGAGCTCGATCCGGCGCTCGGTATCGACCGCCTGCACCTGAATCCGGCGGGCTACGCGGCCTGGCTGGCCGAACTGAAGCCCGGGCTGGAGACATTGTTCGAACGCCCGCCCTCGACGACGTCCATACCCATCCAGCACGCCTGAGCCGAACACGACTCATCCCGATCCAACTCGCCGGGGCCGGCCAGGCGGGAGCTCCGGCCCTGCACGCTCGGCTGCCAACACGCTCGGTAGAGTGGAGTCATGCTCCGATCGGTTCGCCCCGCCCTTGTCGTGCTGCTCGGTGCGCTGATCATCGGGGGAGGCGTGCTCGCCTTGGCCCCGACCGCGCAGGCCGCGGTTCTCACACCGGCGAGCACCAGCACCGGCACCATCCTGGGCGCCGACGCCAACGACTTCAGCTTTGACTCCTTCGACGCGCAGTACGAGCTCGGGCTCGATGCCGATGGTCGCTCGACGTTGACCACCGTCGAAACGATTGTGGCCCGATTTCCCGAAACCGACCAGAACCGCGGTATCCGCCGCGCCATCCCTACGCACTACCAGGGCCACCCCACCGACATCGCGATCGACGGCGTCACCGATGAGAATGGAACGCCGCGCGGTTTCGACACGGAGACCACCAGCGAAGACCGGAACCAGGAGTTTCTCGACGTGACAATTACCGCCGACGACTTCGTGCACGGCGCGCAGACCTACGTGATCACCTACGAGCAGTCCAACGTGACCCTCTACCCCTCCGACGCGAACACCGAAGAGTTCTACTGGGACGTGAACGGCACCGGGTGGGACCAGACGTTCGGGCTGGTCACGGCGGCGGTACGGTTCGATCCGGCGCTGGTCGATCGGCTGACAGGCTCCCCGCTGTGTTTCCAGGGACCGGAGGGTTCCGACACAGCGTGTGAGAGCATCCGCTCGACCGGTTCGTCGACGGAGCCGGCCGTGAGCGCGCTCGCCACCAATCTCAGCGCGCGGGAGAACCTCACCGTCGTCGTGTTGTTCGAGCCGGGTACCTTCGTGCCGAGGGACGAGTCCTTCACCGCCAACGCATTCCCGAGTGTGGGGCTGGTCGGCGCCATTGCAAGCCTGTTGACGGCGCTCGCCGCCGGTCTGCTCCGGGCCACCCGCTGGCGGAGCGCCCTCGGCCGGTTCACGATCATCGCCGAATACCTGCCGCCCCGGGGTGTGAACCTGCTCACCTCTGGCGATGTCAGCGGCACCGCCAGCAAGGCCATGGCCGCCCAGTTCATCAGCTTCGCGGTGCGGGGCAACGTGCGCATTCTTGAGGCGGGTGACAAGAAGAGCCACTTTCTGCTCGAATTCGTGCACGCCGACGGGGTCGATGAGACTGAGAGCCGCATTCTTGGCAAGCTCTTTCCCGGCCTGCAGTCCGGCGACCAGCGAGACCTGAAGAAGAAGAGCATCTCGCTGAGCAAGTCGCTGCAGAAGGAACGCCTGGCTGCGCGGGCGCAATCCCTGCGGCTGGGGCTGCGGGAGAAGAAAGACAACGGGCTGCGGGCCTGGTTGTTCGTGCTCGCGGTCGTGAGCGCTGGCGTTGCGCTGGCGGGAAGCCTCGGCGCCGTCATCACCGTCGTGGGCGGTTTGTGGCCGTTGCTGATCATTGCCGTGGCGATCATAAGCGCGGTGGGCACGTTCGTGTTTGCCGGCAATTTGGCACCGCTGACCGACAGCGGTGCTGAACTCCGTGACTATCTGAAGGGCGTCAAGTTGTATATAGGTCTCGCCGAAGCCGATCGGCTGCGAGTATTGCAGAGTCCGGAGGGAGCCGTGCGCTCCGTTTATCGGCCGGAGAATGCACGCCCCGATCTGACCCAGCGCACCGATACAGCGGATGCCCCCTCCGTTCAGATCGTGAAACTCTACGAACGTGTGCTTCCCCTGGCGGTGTTGTTCGGACAGGAGAAAGACTGGTCCGGCGTTCTCGGCCAGTACTACGCCGAAAGCAACACCCAGCCTGTCTGGTATTCGGGGTCCGGAATGTTCCAGGCGGCTTACTTCGCCGGTGCGATCAGCACGTTCTCGACCGCCACTTCGGCGTCGTGGTCGGGCAGTGCCACGAGTTCCTCAAGTTCCGGTGGGGGCGGTGGTGGTTTCTCGGGTGGAGGAGGAGGCGGCGGCGGCGGAGGGGGCGTCTGATGGGCACTCCAGCCGCACCGACCTTCACCCGCTCGGCCCTCGCGCCGGGTCTGCTCGGCGCCATCGTTCTGCTCGCCGGGCTCGCACTCCTCGACAGCGAGAGTTTCATCATCATCCGCTATGCGGTCAGCATTCTCGCGCTCATTATTTGCGTCTTCGTGATTCAGGCACGGTCCTGGTACTGGCTGATCGGCCTCGTTCCGATGGCCGTGCTGTGGAACCCGGTCGTGATCCTCGACCTCAGCGGGCAGGGGTGGGTTTCAGCGCAGTTCATCGCGGCCATCGTTTTCATCGTGGTCGGACTGCGCACCAAGGTGCCGGTTCGCAAGGAATGAACGAAGGCGTAGACTACTATCGCGTTGTGAGAACCGGGTCAGGTCTCTACCGTGCGCTCGCATTCGGTGACATTACCCGTTGAATGGGTTGATTCGACGGCACCACCGCTGCGACAGCATCCGCTTGACTATGGGTTTGGCGTCATGATCAGGGCCCGTGCTGTGTTTTGTGACTCGATTGTTTCGGCACATCGCGGAAACCATCGGTGGAATGCAGCGTTCCGGTAACACCAGAAGGCCGTGACCGGCACGCGTGGACAGGTACAGCCGGTATCCGTACCGTGCTGCTTCGAAGTGGAGAACAATGGCTTACACCCGCACCGATGCCTCGGGCAGCCGGAACAACCTGGGTCGCAATGGAGCTACCCGCAATCGCGCTCACCCGCGTTCCCGCGACGACGACGCGCCCATTATCCCGATTCTTGCCCGTAAGGTGCGCGAGGTCGAGGCGAAGGCGCAGTCCGGCACCAAACTCGGCCCAACGAACCGCACCAAGTACCAGGTCATCGCCCTGCTCATGCGCGAGGAACGCGCCCGAGTCAAGGGAGACAAAGAGCTTTCCGACGCCAACCGTGCCGAGTTACTCAAACGCCTCGACGGCATCGCCCAGATCCTGGCCAAGACCGCGGCCAGGGACACAAGTCTGATCACCCTGCTCGAGCCCGACGCCGGCGTCTCCACTGTTGCCCAGCGTTTTCGCCGCGACTGGCTGCTCGAGTCCGGGGCCGAGCTGAGCCCCGACGAACTCATCATCACCCGGGAGCCCGAAGCGGTACCGGTCGTCTTGCAAAATCAGGTCATCCCGCAGTCCGTAAAGGCGAGGCAACTGGCCAACCCGTTCCTCGCCCCCGACTTCAGCGCCGCAACCCAGCCGGTCGTGCACCCGCGGCGGCTCGCCAACTGGGAACTGCTCGGTCCCCTCTTCAAATCCTTCGAGTACGGCTCAGGCGGCCAGGCGGCCAGCATGGACATGCCCGAGGCGCCCCGCCTTGACCGGCTCTCCCCGAACGGGATGGAGCTCATGCGGCACCAGGCCCGCTTCATCGAGAGCGCCAGGCTGGGGCACCGCAGCTATCTGCTCGCCGACGAGCCGGGCCTCGGCAAGACGGCGCAAAGCCTGCTAGCGGCATCCGTTGCAAACGCATACCCACTGTTGGCCATCGTGCCTAACGTAGTGAAGATGAACTGGGCCCGGGAAGTGGAACTGTGGACGCCGAACCGGCGGGCCACCGTCATCCACGGTGACGGCGACACCCTCGATGCCTTCGCCGACGTCGTCGTGGTGAACTACGACGTGCTCGACCGGCACCTGGCCTGGCTCGGCACCCTCGGGTTCCAGGGCATGGTCGTCGACGAAGCGCACTTCATCAAGAATTTGTCCTCCCAGCGGTCCAAGCACGTGCTCTCGCTGGCCGACCAGATTCGTCGCCGCACCCCGGGCGGTAACCCGCTGCTGATGGCCCTCACCGGTACCCCTCTCATCAACGACGTCGACGATTTTCGCGCCATCTGGCAGTTCCTCGGCTGGATCGACGGTGACAAACCGGCCCCCGCGCTGCTGAAACGCCTGGAAGAGACCGGACTGACCCCGGCCGACATGGGTTTCTACAAGGAAGCCCGCGCCGCTGTCATCGACATGGGCATCGTGCGTCGACGCAAGGTCGATGTTGCCGCCGATCTGCCGGCCAAGCGCATTGCTGACCTGCCGGTAGAACTCGACGACGACCTCGGCCGATCCATCCGCCAGGCCGAGCGCGAGCTCGGCGCGCGCCTGGTCGCCCGCTACCAGGCGCTCGTCGCCGCCCGGCATGCCGGCTCAGGCGGTCCGGCCGTACCCGACGAAGACCAGAGGGATGCCTACATTCGCGCCGTCGCCCACGCCGAACTCGAGGATTCCAAGGGCCAGAAAACCGGCGAGAACGTCTTCACGATGGTGCGCAAGATCGGCCAAGCCAAGGCCGGCCTTGCGGCCGACTACGCCGCGCAACTGGCCCGGTCGGTGGGCAAGGTCGTGTTCTTCGCCAAACACATTGATGTCATGGACACGGCCGAGGAGATCTTCGCCAAGCGCGACCTGCGCACGGTCTCGTTGCGCGGCGACCAGAGCGCACTGGCCCGCCAGGCTGCGATCGACTCGTTCAACAACGATCCCGACGTCGCGATCGCGGTGTGCTCGCTGACCGCGGCCGGTGTCGGCGTCAACCTGCAGTCCGCATCGAACGTCGTGCTCGCCGAACTGAGCTGGACCGCGGCCGAGCAGACCCAGGCCATCGACCGGGTGCACCGCATCGGCCAGGACGAGCCGGTCACCGCGTGGCGAATCATCGCCGCGCACACCATCGACGCGCGTATCGCCGACTTGATCGGCAGCAAGCAGGGCCTCGCAGCGCGGGCCCTCGATGGTTCCCAGGAAGAGTACTCGTCGGCCGATTCGGTGCAGGCGAGCGCCCTCATATACGTGCTCACCCAGGCCCTCGACGGAAAGCTGTAGACCGCATGAAGATCGGTATTCTCACCAGCGGCGGCGACTGCCCCGGACTCAACGCGGTCATTCGCGGTGCCGTGCTCAAGGGTGTGCGCACCCACGACTTCGAGTTCATCGGAATCCGCAACGGCTGGCGCGGGCTCGTGCAGAACGAGTTCATGCCCCTCGATCGTCACAGCGTGCGCGGCCTGTCGCGTCAGGGCGGCACCATCCTGGGCAGTTCCCGCACGAACCCGTTCGAGGGTGAGAACGGTGGCCCGGAAAACATCCAGCGCACGCTCGACGCCAACGGGATCGACGCCGTGATCGCGATCGGCGGCGAGGGCACCCTCACCGCCGCGCACCGCCTCACCGAGGCCGGCCTGAACATCGTCGGCGTACCCAAGACCATCGACAACGACCTCGAGGCCACTGACTACTCCTTCGGCTTCAACACCGCCGTCGAGATTGCCACCGAGGCCATCGACCGCCTGCGCACCACCGCTGAATCTCACGGCCGCTGCATGGTCGTCGAGGTCATGGGGCGCCACGTCGGCTGGATCGCGCTGCACTCCGGAATGGCCGGCGGCGCACACGCCATCCTCATTCCCGAGCAACCCAAGTCGATCGAGCAGATCTGCGACTGGGTCGAGCACGTGCGGGACCGCGGCCGTGCACCAGTCATCGTCGTCTCGGAGGGTTTTCTGCTCTCCAACATGGAGAAGGCGCATTCCACCAAAGGCCTCGACGCTTTTCATCGTCCTCGCCTCGGCGGAATCAGCGAGGTCATCGCGCCGCTCATCGAGGAACGTACCGGTGTCGAGAGCCGAGCGACCGTTCTCGGTCACACCCAGCGCGGCGGCGCCCCCTCGGCCTACGACCGCGTACTCGCCACCCGTCTCGGCATGGGCGCAGTCGACGCTATCCATAACTCGCAGTGGGGGTCGATGGTGTCGTTGCGCGGCACCGAGATCGACGTCGTGAGCATTGCCTCGGCCACCATCGGCCTCAAGCGGGTGTCACCGGCCCGCTACGACGAGGCCGCCGTACTGTTTGGCTAGGCCCCCGCACGCGGATCAGGCGAGCTTGGCCTGCACCTGGGCGAGCGAGGGGTTGGTCGCCGCCGAACCATCGGGGTAGAGAATCGTCGGCACGGTCTGGTTGCCGTTGTTCAGGCTCATCACGAGCTCCGGTGTGCCGTCGACCTTCTCGATGTTCACCTCGGTGTACCCGATACCGGCGGTGTCGAGCTGCTTCTTCAACCGTTTGCAGTAGCCGCACCAGTCGGTCGTGAACATGGTGATGGTTCCAGAAGCGGGTACAAAGTCCATACCTTGACCATAGCGGAGCTGCCTTGGAGTCCACTCCGTGCCCCTCTTGTTGAACGAGCGTTAAGATAAAGCAGTGACTTTGCCCCAGGTATGCGTGTGCTACCTCACCCGACTATCTCCCGAAGGCAACCGGCAGGTCCTGCTGGGGCGCAAGAAGAAAGGCCTCGGCTTGGGCAACATCGTCGGCCTCGGCGGCAAGCTCGAAATCGGTGAGAGTGCGGTGGATGCCGCGGTGCGCGAAATCGAGGAAGAGTCGGGTCTGGTGGTGGCGGCATCCGCTCTGACCGAACTGGGGTATCTCACCTATCTGTTTCCGCACCGCGAGGAGTGGAGTCAGGAGTCGACCGTGTTCATCTGCGACGAGTGGTCGGGCACCCCGCGGGAATCGAACGAACTGAACCCCCTGTGGTTCGACGTCGCACGCCTGCCGGTCGATGAGATGTGGGACGATGCCCGCCACTGGCTGCCGGGCGTGCTCGCCGGCGTTCCAGTGCGCGCCACATTCACGTTCGGTGCCGACCTGAAAAGCGTGGTGTCTCGTGCCTGAATTCAGTCTCATCATCGTGGTGGTCATTGCTCGCCCTCATCTTTGACTTCACCAACGGGTTCCACGACACCGCGAACGCCACGGCCACCCCGATCGCGACCGGGGCGATGAAGCCCAGGGTTGCTGTTGGTGTCGCTGCCATTCTCAACCTGGTCGGGGCGTTTCTTTCTACCGAGGTTGCACGTACGTATCGGGCGGCATCATTCGGGAGGGTGACGGCGGGGTGCTAATCACCCCCGAAGTCATCTTTGCCGGTCTGATCGGCGCGACAGTCATTTGGCCACGATCCTCGCCTCGAGCCATCTTGGACTCGTCCTCTCCACAACGCAGGTTGCTTCCGGTTCGGTGATCGGTTCGAGCCTTAACCGCCGCGGCTCGACGATTCGCTGGGGAATGGCCGGACGAATCGCGCTCGGCTGGGCGCTGACGCTGCCGGCCTCGGCGACCATGGGCGCGTTCGCTGCCGCTTTGGCCCTGCTCGGCCCGGTTGGCATCGTGCTCGACATGGTGATCGGAACGAGGCCACCCTGCTCGTGAGCCTGTACTCCCTCGGCCTTCGCCCGCTCACCACGGCCGGTCGCATCCCGCTGGTCGAGCCGCATGAGTTCACCGGTGCTATCACCGTGCTAACCCCGAAGAAGGCCGCGAAGCGGCTGAAACGGGCACGGAATGCGGCTGCGGCGAATCCATTGACGCCCGGGATGAAGCGCCTGGCCGTGTACACCGGCTGCGCCTGCTGCGCCTGCTTCGCCTGCTGCGCCTGCTTCGACAAGCGCAGCCCGTCGTCGACGGGCTCGACCAACGAGACCGGGACGACCCGAGACCGGATGGCCAACGCGACGACCGCAACTAGACGCAACCGTGCCGCTGTTCGCGCGGTAGGTTCGCGGTCTTTGCTAGGCGGTCTTGCGCACCCGGCCGAGCCAGGTCATCAGGTGGTAGATCACGATGGCCGCGACCGTTCCGAGCGCGATACCGTTGAAGCTGAGCGTTCCGGCATTGAGAGTAAAGTCGGCGATGCCGATCACAAGAGCGGTCGCGGCCGTGAACTGATTCACCGGCTTGGAGAAGTCGACCTTGTTGTCGAGCCAGATCTTCACGCCGATGACACCGATCAGGCCATAGAGCGCCGTGGTGACACCGCCGAGCACACCTTCAGGGATCGTGAAGATGATCGCACCGACCTTGGGGGAGAGGCCGAGCAGGATGGCGACGATTCCGGCCACCCAGTAGGCCGCGGTGGAGTAGATGCGGGTCGCCGCCATGACGCCGATGTTCTCGCCGTAGGTCGTGGTGCCGCTACCGCCGCCGAAACCGGCGAGCATGGTGGCCAACCCGTCGGCGAGCAGGGCCCGCCCGGTGAGTCGGTTCACCTTCGCATCCGTCATTTGGGCTACACCCTTGATATGGCCGACGTTCTCGGCGATGAGCACGAGAACGACCGGGAGAAAGGCGGGAAGCACGCCGAAGACGGCGGCCGGGTTCTCAAACGGGTTGGCCGGCGCAGTGAATGGCGGCAGGCCGATCCAGGCGGCATCGACAACCCGGCTGAAGTCGACCTCGCCCAAGAAGACCGCCGCGACGTATCCCACGAGAACACCGAGAAAAATCGACAGCCGACCGAGAATTCCGCGAAACAGCACGGCGCACAAAATCACAGCGCCGAGGGTGATGAGGGCGGTGAGCGGTGCCTTCTCGAAGTTGGCCTTGGCGACCGGGGCAAGGTTGAAGCCGATGAGCGCGACGATGGCGCCCGAGACGATCGGCGGCATGAGCCGATCGATCCAGCCGGTGCCGGTGAGCTGAACGACGACGCCGACCAGGGCGAGCAACCCGCCGACGACCAGGATTCCGAAAAGGGCGCTGCCCATTCCAGCAGAGGCCGTTGCCGCGGTGATCGGTGCGATGAACGCAAACGACGATCCAAGATAGCTGGGTAATTGATTGCCGGTGATCAGCAGAAACAGCAGGGTTCCAATGCCGGAGAACAGCAGCGTCGTGCTCGGCGGAAAGTCAGTGAGCAGCGGCACCAGAAACGTCGCGCCGAACATGGCGACGACGTGCTGCGAGCCGATACCGATGGTCAGTGGCCAGCTCAGTCGTTCGCCCGGGCCGACGACCTCCTGTGCCCCGACCGATTTACCGTCGCCGTGCAGGGTCCAGGGCAGTGCCATGTGATTCTCATTTCGTCTGTTGCGTGAGCACTGTCGAGCGTAGTCGAGCTGTGGCCTGTGCGAATCACCACCATTCCGGGTCAGCACCAGCCCGCGCAAGCATGATTCCGAGCCGGCACAGCGGAATAGACTCGACGGCATGAGTCAACTCGCTGATCCGACTACCACGGCGGGTCTCGAGGTGCGTGTATCCACCGGCCTGCTGCGCGGGGTGCGCGAGCGCGGAGTGCTCGCGTGGCGGGGCGTCCCCTACGCGGCCGCCCCGGTCGGTGACCTGCGTTTTCGCGCCCCGCAGCCGGCACTCGCCTGGTGCGGCGTGCGAGACGCAAGCGAGTGGGGCCTGATCGCCCCGCAGAGTCACAAAGGCCAGTTTCGCGGTGCTCACCCGCGGATTCCCCAGGGGGAGGACTGCCTCAATCTCAACGTGATCGCTCCCGACGAGCGGTTGCGCCCCGGCGCGCAACTGCAGGACGCCCTGCGTCCGGTGATGGTGTTCATCCACGGCGGCGCCTACAGCGTCGGCTCCAGCCGTGAGGTTCCGCGTCAGGGGGAGGGGCTCGTGCGGCGGGGCGGCATCGTCTACGTCAGCCTCAACTACCGTCTGGGAGCCCTCGGGTACCTCGATTTCTCCCGGTATGCCACGCCGGAGCATCCGTTTGAGAACAATCTGGGGCTGCGCGACCAGGTTGCGGCCCTGCAATGGGTGCGCGACAATATTCGCGCCTTCGGCGGCGACCCGGACGCCGTCACCCTGTTCGGTGAGTCGGCCGGCGGTAACGCGGTAACCACCCTGATGACCGTGCCGAGCGCGGCCGGCTTGTTCCATCGGGCAATCGCGCAGAGTGCGCCGCCGAACGCGGTGTACCCGAGTGAGCTCACCGCGCGCTGGGCGAGCGAATTCGTCGACAGCCTGGTCGACGCCCCCGGCCGGTACAGCGATGCCGACGCTGCCCGCCTGCTACTCGCGGCCGACCCGGCGTGGCTCGCCGTGGCGACGACGGCGCTGACGGTGCGCACGCCCGACCAGGACCCGGGCACGATTCCGCTCTGCCCCGTGATCGACGGCGATTTTCTGCCTGAGCGCCCGCTCGACGCCTTTCGGGATGGCCGGGCTGCGCGCATCCCGCTGATCATCGGCACGAACGCGCGGGAGGGCTCGCTATTCAGCGGGCGCATCGACATTCTCGCCACGACACCCCCGCGCATCCGCGCCATTTTCAAGAACACCAAGAAGAAGGCGAAGAAGGCGCTCAAGGCTCAGTATCCGGGCATACCCGCGCTGAGGGCAGCACTCGATTTCGGTGGCGACTACTCCTTCTGGTATCCGAGCGTGAAGGTCGGCGAGCGGCACTCCCGATACGCGCCGGTGTACTTCTACCGCTTCGATGCCGCGCCGCGACTGCTTCGACTGATGGGCCTCGATGCCACGCACGGCCTCGAACTTTTTCCGCTGTTCGACCGCCTCGACGGCTGGTTCGGTCGCGGCATGACTGCGCTCGGCGGACGTCGCGCCTTTCAGGACATCGGCACCCGAATGCAGGGCTGGTGGCTCGGCTTTGTGCACGGCGGGGTGCCATCGGCCGCGTGGCCGCATTACGACGAAGGCACCCGGGAAACCCTCATCATCGATCAGCAGGACCACGTCGAATCCGACCCGAATCGCGAACGACGCCTGGCCTGGGGCCGGTTCGTGCCGCACGTTTGAGCGGTCGGCCGGTCGTAGACTGAAACCTTGCGCTAAACGCCACGGTACCGGGAGCACACCATCAGCAGCACCGAAACACCTACTCAAGGGGAGTCGCCACAGCCGGGAGCGCGTGGTCTGAAAGCCCGCGTCGACTCCTACTTCGAGATCACTAAACGCGGCTCCACCTGGTCCCGCGAATTCCGTGGCGGCATCGTCACCTTCGTCACGATGGCCTACATCGTCATTTTGAACCCGCTGATTCTCGGTGGGTTCAGCGCTGATCAGGCCGCCGTCGACGTGGAGGGCGGTTGGTTGCCGAACGAGCAGGTGGCCGCCGTCACGGCGCTGACCGCCGGCGTCATGACGATTCTGTTCGGCGTCATCGCCCGCCTGCCTTACGGTTTCGCCGCCGGTCTCGGTATCAACTCCTTCCTCGCGGTGAGTGTCGTCGGCCAGGTCACCTGGGCCGAAGCGATGGGCCTCGTCGTCATTAACGGCCTCATCATCGTGTTGCTGGCCTCGACCGGCCTGCGCGAACTCATCTTCAACGCCATCCCGCGCCAGCTGAAGATCGCCATCACCGTTGGCATTGGCCTGTTCATCGCGTTCATCGGCCTCGTCGACTCCGGCTTCGTGCGGGCCAGCGGCGCGAACTCGCCACCGGTACAGCTCGGCGATGCCGGCTCCATTGCCACCCTGCCGACCGCGGTCTTCGTGATCGGGCTCATCGTCATCGGCGTGTTGCTGGCCCGCAAAGTCAAGGCAGCGCTGCTGATCGGCATCGTGGCGACCACCGTCGTCGCTGTGATCCTCGAGGCGATTTTCAAGGTCGGCCCCTCCCTCGGCACGAACCCGGCCGGCTGGAACCTGAACGCCCCGGTGCTGCCGACGAGAGTGGTAGCCCTGCCCGACCTCGGCCTGATCGGCCAGGTCTCGTTCGGTGCCTTCGAACGCATCGGCATGCTTGCCGCCGTCATGCTCGTCTTCACCCTCGTTTTCACCAATTTCTTCGACGCCATGGGCACCATGACCGGCCTGGCCAGCGAGGCTGGCCTCGCCGACAAGGACGGCAAGTTTCCTCGGCTCAAATCCGCCCTGATCGTCGAGGGCATCGGTGCTGTCGCCGGCGGTGCGACGAGCGCATCCTCGAACACCGTGTTCATCGAATCCGGGGCCGGTATCGGCGAGGGAGCCCGCACCGGCGTGGCCAACGTGATCACCGGAATCCTCTTTCTGGCCGCAATGTTCTTCACCCCGCTGACCCAGATCGTGCCGCTCGAAGTCGCCGCCGCCGCCCTGGTCATCGTTGGAGCGCTCATGGTGGCGCAGATTCGACACCTCGACTTCACCGAATTCTCCAGCACGCTACCGATCTTCCTGACCATTATCGTGATGCCGTTGACCTATTCGATTGCCAACGGCATCGGCGCCGGGTTCATCAGCTGGGTGCTCGTACGCAGTTTCTCGGGCAAGGGCCGCGAGATCAGCCCGCTGCTCTGGGTCGTCGCGGTCGGTTTCGTGCTCTTCTTCGTGCGTGGCCCGGTCGAGGCGCTGATCGGCGGAGGCGCTGATTGACTGAGGCGCTGATCGGCTGAGGCGAGCGGATGCCGCCGCTCGTGCCTTCACGACGCGCTTGCTGATCTCCCGTTTAAGCCCGGCTCATTCGAGAAAGCCGCGCAGGAGCAGGGCGGTACCGCTCAGGTGCTCCCGCATGGCCTCGGCTGCGGCATCCGGCCGGCCGGTGAGAATCGCGACGACGATTTGTTCGTGCTGCCTATTGGAATGGGCGATGTTGGGCGCCAGCAACGGAATGGCATCGAGCAATTCGTTGAGCCGCATGCGCACGTCGGCGAGAAGCGGCACGAGCGACGGGGAACCGGCCAACTCGCCGATATAGAGGTGCAGGCGGGAATCGACGCGGCGGTACTCGCCGGCGCCGGCATCTGCGGCCGCCGCGAGGCTCGACCAGAGCAACTCACGTTCTGGCGGGGATAGCACCCGCCCGGCGGCGGCGCGCGCGGCTCCAACCTCGAGAATGTCCCGCAGGGTGAGCACATCATCGATCTCCGCGGCGGTGATCGACGGGTGCGAGGCGCTGGCCGTTCTTTCCGCCGCCATCACCGGCGGCGAGGGCAGCACGTCGCTGACGAAGGTGCCGCCGTACCGCCCACGTCTGGTGATCAGGTAGCCGGCCTCGGCGAGCGACCCAATCGCCTCTCGCAGTGTGTCGCGACTGACGCCAAGCTGCGCAGCAAGGTCTCGTTCGGCCGGCAGCCGCTCGCCCGGCGCGATCAGACCCAGCCGCACCGTTTGCAGCAGTCGTTGCATTGTCTCTTCGAACGTGTTGGTGCCAGAGACCGGGCCCAGAAGCAGATCACCGCTCAGACCCGCCGTCGGTGGCGGAACACTATTCTGGCGTGACATAGGCCGAGCTGATGCCACCGTCCACCAGAAAGGTGGAGCCGGTCATGAAAGAGGAGTCGTCACTGGCCAGAAAAGCAACGGCCGCAGCGAGTTCCTCGGGTTCGGCGAAGCGACCCACCGGAATATGCACGAGTCGTCGTGCGGCTCTCTCGGGGTCTTTGGCGAACAGTTCCTGCAGCAGCGGGGTGTTGACCGGCCCCGGGCAGAGTGCGTTTACCCGAATTCCCTGGCGGGCGAACTGCACGCCTAGTTCCCGGCTCATCGCGAGTACTCCGCCCTTCGACGCGGTGTAGGAGATCTGGCTGGTCGCTGACCCCAGCACGGCGACGAAACTAGCCGTGTTGATGATCGATCCGCTGCCCTGTCGAACCATATGGCGCAGGGCCGCGCGGCAGCAGAGGTACACCGATTTGAGGTTGACGTCCTGCACCTTCTGCCAGGCGGGAAGTTCGGTCGTCTCGATAGAGTCGTCGTCGGGTGGAGAAATTCCCGCGTTGTTGAAGGCCACGTCCACCGATCCATAGGTGTCGAATGCGGTGTCGAAGAGGTGATCCACCTGGTCTTGATCCGTGACATCGACCTTCACGAAGAGACCGCCGACCAGCAGGGCCGCCGCCTGGCCGGCCTTGTCGTCGAGGTCACCGATGACGACGGTGGCGCCCTCGGCTCTGAAGCGTTTCGCGGTGGCCAAGCCAATACCACTGGCCCCGCCGGTGATAACGGCGACCTTCCCGGCTAAGCGCTGGGTCAGGTCGATGGGAGTGATTGTCACAGGGTCTCCTTCAGTGTGGGACTAGTCAACCGCGATGAAAACGTTCTTGGTCTCGGTGAATTGCAGGGGAGCATCCGGTCCCAGTTCCCGTCCGAGCCCGGACTGCTTGAACCCGCCGAAAGGGGTTGAGTAGCGCACGGACGAGTGCGAATTGACCGACAGATTGCCCGACTCGACCCCACGGGCCACACGAATGGCCCGGCCGACGTCCCTGGTCCAGATCGAGCCGGACAGCCCGTAGTCGGTGTCGTTAGCGAGCTTCACGGCATCGGCCTCATCATCGAAGGGCAGCACGGTCACGACCGGACCGAAGATCTCATCGGTCACGCACCGGTCGAGACGGCTGGATGGAGTGAGCACGGTCGGGGCGATCCAGAACCCTGCACCGGTCGGAGCGCTCCCACGAAAGGCGACCGGTGCAGCTGCGGGCAGATACGCCGACACGGCAGCGTGATGCTGCCGTGAGACGAGGGGGCCCATCTCGGTGGCCGGGTCGGTCGGATCGCCGACCCGCACCGCGGCGACGGCCGGTTCGAGCAGCTCCATGAACCGGTCGAACACGCTGGCCTGCACCAAGATGCGACTTCGAGCGCAGCAATCCTGGCCCGCGTTCTCGAACACGCCCGACGGCGCCGCAGCGGCCGCGCGTTCCAGGTCGGCGTCGGCGAAGACGATATTGGCGCTCTTGCCGCCGAGTTCGAGCGTTACCCGCTTGACCTGTTCGGCACACCCGGCCATGATCTGCTTGCCGACAGTGGTCGAGCCGGTGAACACGACTTTGCGCACGTCGGGGTGCGTCACAAACCGGGTTCCCACGACCGAACCACGCCCTGGCAGCACCTGGAACAGTCCCTCCGGCAGTCCCGCGTCGAGGGCGAGTTCACCCAAACGGATGCTCGACAGAGGGGTCCACTCCGCCGGCTTCAAAACCACGGCGTTGCCGGCGGCGAGGGCCGGCGCGAATCCCCAGGCACCGATCGTCATCGGAAAGTTCCACGGAGTGATCACGCCGACAACGCCAAGCGGCTCGTGAAAGGTGAGGTCGATGCCGCCCGCGACCGGAATCTGCTGCCCGAACATGCGCTCGGGGGCTGCCGAGTAGTAGTCGAGCACATCACGCACGTGCCCGGCTTCCCAGCGCGCCTGTGTGATCGGATGCCCCGAGTTGCGCACTTCGATTCCGGCCAGGTTTTCTCGGTCCGCGTCAACGACCTCAGCGAATCGCCGCAAGACGCGGGCCTTGTCGGCGGGAGCAACGCCAGCCCACGCCTTCTGGGCCAAGACGGCGCGGGCGATCGCCTCGTCGGTTTCGTCCTCGCCGAGGTGTTCGACGGTTTCACCGATCGATTCATCGGCCGGGTTGACGACGGTATAGCTGCTCATGCTGTTGCCTCTGCTGCGCCGTGGGGTGCGGGCCGGGTCCGGTGCGGATCTGCGACGCGGTAGTCGCGGGCGGCGCTGACCAGTCCGGTGAACAAACGAAGGTCGCCGGGCGACTGCTCCGGATGCCATTGCACGGCTACCCCGAACGGCACCGCCGTCAGCTCGACCGCCTGCACAATGCCGGCATCCGTTCTGGCGGTTACCCGCAGACCGGCGGCGACGCGGTCGATGGACTGGTGGTGGTATACCGGCACCGCGGGCAGGAGAGTCTGGCCGCCCAGCAACGCGCTGAGCGTCGAATCTGTTTCCACGGCAACGTCGACGACGTTGAACACACCATTGCCAGCCTGATAGGTAGTATCCCCGACCAGATCGGGCAGATGCTGGTGGAGGCTCCCGCCGAGGGCGACATTGAGCATTTGCGCACCGCGACAAATGCCCAGGAACGGCAGTTCGCGGGCGATGGCCTCGTGCAGCAGAATATTTTCCCAGGCATCCCGATCGGGCCGGGGCTCGTCGGTGTGGGGGTGCCGGGCCTGTCCGTACCGGGCCGGATCGACGTCCTTACCGCCGGTGACAACCAGGGCATCGAGCCCGTCGAGCACGCGGTTGGCGATGGCAGCGTTTACCGGCTGGGGCGGCAGCAGCACGGCAATTCCTCCGGCATTGGTGATCGCGTCGAAATAGACCCGCGGCAGAATTGCGGCCGGCACATCCCAGACCCCGGTCTGTGCCTGTTCAAGGTAGGTGGTTAGGCCGATCACCGGTCCGATGTCAGAGTCGCTCAAAACCGCGCACCCGCTCCCAGTCGGTGACGACGGCATCGTAGGCCTGCACCTCGATGCGGGCATTGTTCAAGTAGTGGTCGACGACCTCGTCGCCGAAGGCCTCGCGGGCCACGGCGGAACCGGCGAACAGTTCGGCCGATTCGCGCAGGGTCGACGGTACCCGCGGCACGTCGCTGGTGTAGGCGTTTCCCTCATAGGCGGGCTGCAGCTCAAGTTCGTGCTCGATGCCGTAGAGACCCGCCGCGATCAGGGCCGCGACGGCCAGATACTGGTTCACATCGCCTCCGGGCACTCGGTTCTCGACCCGGAGTGCCGGGCCGTGACCGACGACGCGCAGGGCACAGGTGCGATTGTCGAACCCCCACGCTAACGCGGTTGGGGCGAAACTACCCGGAACGTAACGCTTATACGAGTTGATGTTGGGGGCGGAAAACAGGGTCAGCTCCCGCATGAGGGTGAGCTGCCCAGCCAGGAAGTGTCGGAACAGCTTCGACATGCCGTGCTCCGCCTGCGGGTCGTGAAACACCGGGATGCCCCCCGGGCCCTGCAGGCTGATGTGGATATGGCAGCTGTTGCCCTCACGTTCATTGAACTTGGCCATGAAGGTGAGACTCTTGCCGTGCGCGTCCGCGATCTCCTTCGCGCCGTTCTTGTAAACAGAATGATTGTCACAGGTGGCCAGCGCCGTCGCGTAGCGAAAGCCGATCTCCTGCTGCCCGAAATTGCATTCTCCCTTTACCCCTTCGCAGTACATGCCTGCGCCGTCCATGGCGAGGCGAATATCGCGCAGCAGCGGTTCCATTCGAGTGGATGCCAGCAGCGAGTAATCGATGTTGTAGTCGCTGCCCGGGGTGAGGCCGCGGTATCCCTTGTTCTGGGCATCACGGTAGCCGTCGTCGAAGACGATGAACTCGAGCTCGGTAGCGCAAAACGGAGTTAGGCCGTGTTCCGCCAGCCGGTCTAGCTGCCGGCGCAGAATCTGGCGCGGCGAGGCGAGCACGGGTTTCTCATCGAGCCAGTGCAGATCGGCGGTGACCAGCGCTGTTCCGGGCAGCCACGGGGCCAAACGCAGCGTATCGAGGTCGGGAATCATGGCCATATCACCGTAACCGTGCGACCAGCTCGACATTGAATAGCCCTCGACGGTATTCATCTCGACATCGACGGCGAGAAGATAATTGCAGCACTCCGCGCCATGCGCGGCCGCATCCTCCAGGAAGAGTCGGGCAGAGAGCCGTTTTCCCACGAGGCGCCCCTGCATGTCGGTGAAGGCGACAATGACGGTGTCGATCTCACGGCGGGAAACGAGATCGGTCAGGTCGTCGAGAGTGAGGTTTCCGGTGCGGGTTGTCATTGGGCTTCTCCTCGGTGCTGATCTGAGGCGTGCTGATCTGAGGCGTGCTGATCTGAGGCGTACTGGCAATCGGTGGCGATCGCATGGTGCGGCGCAGGACTTCAATTGTGCGATTTTTCACCATTAGACCACACTTCACTGGCTGAGGGAGAGGCGTCGTCTTTTGAATTGGTGCCGTGATTTTTTTCAAAGGTATATACACCGCACCATTCAGCCCCTAGCATCGTGGCAACCTCACTGAACGATTGCGCCCTCGCTACTAATTCCGTCATTGGGTGCGCAACGAGCGCAAAGGAATTGAGATGTCCAAAGACACCTTGAAAGTTTCAGGCGTGAAGTACACCACGGCGCAGGCCGGTTACTTTGAGAAGCGTCGGCTCACCCGCAGCGCCGGAATCTGGGGTCTGTGGGGTTTGGCCGTGGCAGCGGTCATCTCCGGGGACTTCTCGGGCTGGAACTTTGGAATCGGCTTCGCCGGTTTCGGCGGAATGCTGATCGCCTTCCTGCTGCTCATCGTCATGTACTACGGAATGATTTTCAGTATCGGCGAGATGGCGGCGGCGATGCCACACACCGGCGGGGCGTATTCCTTCGCCCGGGCGGCGATGGGACCGTGGGGCGGTTTCGTCACGGGGCTCGCCGAGACCATCGAATACGTCGCGACCACCGCGGTCATCGTATATTTCTCTGCTTCCTACGCCGACGGGATCACCCAGGAACTACTCGGAGTCTCCCTGCCGCCGTGGGTGTGGTGGCTCATCCTGTACGTTGCCTTCATCGCGCTCAACGCTGCCGGCGCTGCCATCTCCTTTAAATTCGCCATCGTTGTGGCGATCATCTCGATTGTCATCTTGCTGGTGTTCTCTGCAATGGCCGCGTTCTCCGGGCTGTTCAGCTGGGGCAATCTCTTCGATATCACGCCGGATGCCGGCCAGAGCGCCTTCCTGCCGCACGGCATAATCCCGATCCTGTTCGCGCTGCCGTATGCCATGTGGTTCTTCCTGGGCATCGAGGAACTTCCGCTGGCCGCCGAGGAATCACACAACCCGGTGCGCGATATCCCCCGTGCCGGCCTCATCGCCCGGACCACGCTGATCGTTACCGGCCTGCTCGTATTGTTTCTCAACACCGGAGTGGTTGGCGCGGCCGAGATTGCCGGATCGAGCGAGCCCCTGCTCGACGGGTTTCGAGCGATCGTGGGCGACGGTGCCGCAGCTGTGCTTGCCCTGTTCGCACTGATCGGGCTCTTGGCCTCCCTGCAGGGGATCATGTTCGCCTACGGACGTAATATGTATTCGCTCTCCCGTGCCGGCTACTATCCGAAATTTCTGTCGCTCACCGGAAAACGCCAGACTCCGGCCATCGCCCTGCTCGTGGGCGCGATCATCGGATTTGTGGCGCTCGTGCTGGTTGATTCGCTCGGCGGGTCCGGCGGTGTCGCTGGCGCTATCGTGCTCAATATCGCCGTCTGGGGTGCCGTGATCGCTTACGTCCTGCAGATGGTGTCGTTTGTGCTGCTGCGTAAAAAATTTCCAAACGCCAGCCGCCCGTATCGCAGCCCCTGGGGAGTTCCCGGTGCCGTCATCGCGGGCATCCTCTCGTTGGCGATCTTCTTCGGATTCTTCATCAACGAACCGGCTCGGCCGGCGATTGCGGCCATAGCCGTGGTCTACGTCGTCATGCTGCTGGGCTTCGCACTGTGGGGGCGCAAACGGCTGGTCCTCTCGCCGGAGG
Organism: Cryobacterium ruanii; assembly: GCF_004404055.1. Lineage (GTDB taxonomy): Bacteria > Actinomycetota > Actinomycetes > Actinomycetales > Microbacteriaceae > Cryobacterium > Cryobacterium ruanii. Next base: position 113,459 of record NZ_SOHK01000023.1, on the reverse strand, counting down.
AGGAATACGCGGTATCGGGCGGCTTGCACCGTGACCCGCAAGCGGATGGCTACGGTGGCAGTGTCGAGGACGAGTTGCTCGCGCGCGACGGGAAGGATGACCTCCGACTCTGACCTGGCGCGGTCAGATCTCGCGGCAGTGCGTCGTGAGCATGCCGATCTTGTCGATCGAGATGGTCACGGTCGATCCTTCACGCAGAAAGATCGGGGGCTTACGGCTGTAGCCGGCGCCGCCCGGGCTGCCGGTAGAGATGAGGGTTCCCGGCATCAGCGTGGAGGTTTTCGAGAGGTAGGAGATGATCTCCGCGACGGTGCGCACCATGTCGCCGCTCGAGGCGTCCTGCAGAATGCGACCGTCGACGTGGGTGGTCAGCCACAAGTTCTGCGGGTCGCCGATCTCATCGGCGGTGACGACGAGCGGGCCGGTGGGGGTGAAACCGTCGAAAGACTTGCAGCGCGACCACTGTGCCTCGGAGAACTGCAGGTCACGGGCGGTGATGTCATTCACGGCGGTGTACCCGAAAACATAGTCGAGGGCGTCGGCGACCGATACGTTGCGGGCCGGACGCCCGATGATCACACCGAGTTCAGCCTCGTAGTCGACCTGGGTGGTGAGGTCACGCGGCCAAGTGATGGTCGAGCCGTGCCCGGTGAGTGAGTTGGGCCAGAGCGAGAAGACGGTCGCCGCCGTCTCCAGACGCAGACTCAGCTCGGAGGAGTGCGCGGCGTAGTTGGCGCCGATCGCGATGATCTGCGGTGGGCGCAGTACCGCGGAGGAATGCCGGAGGTCGTCGACCGGGGTCAGTGCGGCGCCGTTGGAGACGGCGTCGAGGCTGATCGCACGGATACGTTCGTACGCGGAGTCGCCCTGTTCGAGCAAGTCTTGCAGGTCCTGGGGTGCGTCAGCGATGACGTCGTCGAGGAACAGTGCCGCATCGTCAAAGATCACGGCTAATCGGGGAACGGAGGAGCCGTCAACTCTCAAGTGCGCAAATTTCACTCTTCTAGGCTAACTTGCCTTGCCCCGGGTCGCCCTGTGGGGTGCTCCAACCCTCGGTCGGTCTGCTTGGAGGAGTTCTATGCCCGCCACAGGTGCATTCCGGCGTAACTGCGCCAGGGAGCCCAATCGGCTCCGCGGGCAGCGAGCGAGCGTGGTTCAACGGCGAGTCCGAGCCGGCCGGCACCCTGCCGCAGCGCCAGGTCGCTCGTCAGCAGAATGTCGGGACTGCCAAGCACCCGCATGGCTACGTAACCGGCGGTCCACGGTCCGATTCCGGGCAGGGCCACCAGGCTCGCTTCCAGCTCGGCGCGCGTCTGACCGAACGACAGCGTCAGATCGCCCGCAACCAGCGACTGCGCAACCCGAAGAATGGTCTCGATGCGAGCGCCTGGTCCCCGCAACACCGCGCGACCGCCCGCTGCGATCTGCGCCGCGGTAGGAAACAGCAGCCGCAGCTCGGGGCCGGGCAGGCGGTCGCCGAGGGCGTCGGCCAGCCTGGTCAGAGTCGTGCGGGCCGCGGCGACCGACACCTGCTGCCCGATCAGCGCTCGGAACAAGGTTTCCTCGGGTTCCATGCTGCCCGGCAGGCGGATGCCGGGGGTCCGCGCGACCGACGCGGCCAGCGCCGGGTCTGCGGCCAGGTGACGGTCGATCGACTCGGCGTCGGCATCGAGGTCGAACAACCGTCGCATCCGGCTGACCAGCGGTGCCAGGTCGGTGAGGTGCGCCAGACGGATGCTGCAGGCCAGCGCGGGGGCAGCATCCGTTCCCGACAGCGTCACCTCCATCGTGGCGGTGCCGCGCGGTAATCGCACGGATCGGGAATAACTCGTATCGGTGGCCGTTTCGACGCCGGGTAGTGCCCGCGTGCCGAGAAAATGCAGCATACCGGCGCCATCGAACGGTGCCCGCGCCGGAAGCTGCAGGGTGAGTCTCGTGTCGGCGGGATCGACGCCGGGGGACTCCGGCCCGGGCGCGGAACGCCGGGCAGAGCGCACCTCGGACGGGGTGCGTTCGTACACAGTGGCAACGGTGTCGTTGAATTGGCGCACACTGCCGAAGCCGGCGGCGAAGGCCACGTCGGTGATCAAAAGGTCGGTGCCCAGCAGAAGCAAGCGTGCGGTCTGCGCCCGGTGCGCTCTGGCTAGGGCGAGCGGACCGGCACCGAGCTCGGCCACGAGCACCCGGGCCAGGTGCCGGGGCGTGTAGCCGAGACGGGCGGCGAGGCCCGGCACGCCATCACGCTCCACGACGCCGTCAGCGATGAGACGCATCGAGCGGGCGGCGAGGTCGTCCCGCGTGTTCCAGGCCGGTGAGCCGGGCACAGCGTCGGGCAGGCAGCGTTTGCAGGCCCGCAGCCCCGCTTCGTGGGCGGCTGCCGCGGTGAGGTAGAAGGTCACGTTGCGGGGTTTGGGTGTGGTCGCCGGGCAGCTCGGCCGGCAGTAGATGCCGGTCGTGTGCACGCCGGTGATGAACTGGCCATCGAACCGGGTGTCCCTCGAACACATGATGCGGTAGCGCTCGGCGAAATCCGGGTCGGTGAGTCGCAGTGCGGCGGCGCTGGAAGTGGTCACCCCTCGAGCCTGCCACGCCCGGCCGAGTGCGGGTAGCGGAAATCAGACATTAGGCGGGTCGATAGGCTGGGGCGATGAACGCACTGCTGCGCCTCCAGTCCGAGCTCGGCGACATCGTCAGCATCGATCCCCTCGACCTCGACGCCCACCGCACCGACAAGTCCGGCTGGGTGGCTGACGGCACGCCGCTCGCCGTCGTGCGGGCCACGACGGTCGACCATGTGCAGGCAGTGCTGCGCACAGCGACGGAATTCCGGGTGCCCGTAGTGACGCGCGGCGCCGGAACCGGCCTGTCGGGCGGAGCCTGCGGCACCGACGGATCCATCGTGCTGAGCGTGGCCGGATTGACCCGCATCCTCGAGATCAACCCCGATGACGAACTCGCCGTGGTCGAAGCCGGAGTGATCAACCAGCACCTGAACGATGCGCTCGCCAGGCACAACCTTTGGTTCGCCCCCGATCCGGCCAGTAAAGCCATTTCCACCGTCGGCGGCAACATTGCCACGAACGCCGGCGGGTTGCTCTGCGCGAAGTACGGGGTCACCCGGGAGGCGGTTCTCGGCCTGACCGTCGTGCTCGCCGACGGCAGCCTGCTGCGTACCGGGCATCGCACCGTCAAGGGCGTCACCGGTTACGATCTGACCGCGCTGCTCACCGGTTCGGAGGGTACGCTCGGCGTCATCGTCGAGGCGACCGTGCGGGTGCGCGCACTCACCGCGGGTACGGTCGCCACGATCGGCGCGGTTTTCGGCACGGTCACGGCGGCGGCCGCGGCCAGCGCGGCGATCACGGCCGCACGCATCCGGCCCGCCGTCATGGAACTGATCGACCCGGTTGCGCTCGGCCACGTCGCAAACTACCTCGGTCCGGAGGGCTCGGCCGGGTTACCCCTCGGCCGCGGCGCGTTCCTGCTCGTGCAGACCGACGGCCCCGCCGCGCTCGCCGAGGCCGAGGCCGCGCTTATCGTGTTGCGCGAAGCCGGCGGCGAAGCGACCCTGTCAATGGATGCTGCCTCCGGCGATCGTCTGCTGGCCGTCCGCCGCGCCATGCACCCGGCCCTCGAGCAGTTGGGCCAAGTCCTGATCGAAGACGTGTCGGTACCCCGCTCGCGCATGGCCGAGATGTTCGGCGCGATCGCCGAGATCAGCGCCCGCACCGGTATTTCCATTCCCACGGTTGCTCACGCTGGCGACGGCAACCTGCACCCGAACTTCGTCATTCCTCGCGACGGAGCAGCGGATGCGGCGGTACCCGATGAGATCTGGGCCGCCGCCGACGAGATGTTCCAGGCAGCGCTCGCCCTCGGCGGCACGCTCACCGGCGAACACGGCGTCGGCGTGCTGAAGCGGCGCTGGTTGCAGGACGAGATCGGCGACACGAGCCTGGTCCTGCAACGCCAGCTCAAAACGGTCTTCGATCCGCTTGGCCTGCTAAACCCCGGCACCATGTTCAAGGCCTGAGCCACCGGTCGGGCCGGTAATCTCGAGTAATGAGCCTCGACCGGCCGCCAGGCCACCAGCCCGCCGCACAGCATCCGCCAGGCCACCAGCCCGTGCAGGCGAGCCCCGGCCCGGTGCACCCCGTCTGGAACGAGCCGGTTCCCCCTCGTCGCATTGGCCGCATCGTCGTGGCCGTCGTCGGCATCGTGCTCGCCGGGCTGGCCCTCCTTGCCGTATTCGCGTACCTCATGACGTTCCTCGGCAGCGGCGCGCTGTTGTTCGGGCTGCTCCTGGCGCTGCTGCCGCTCGCACTCGTGCTGTTCGCCGTGCGGTGGATCGACAGCTGGGACCCGGAGCCACGGTCCGCCCTCGTCTTTGCCTTGCTCTGGGGTGCCGGCATCTCCATCGTCAGCGCGCTCGTCGTCGACCTCGGCGTGCAGGTCACGATCGCGGCCAGCGCGGGGGCGCTCGCCGGGAGTGATTTCGCATCCGCTGTCATTCAGGCGCCGATCGTGGAAGAAGTTGCCAAGGGTTTCGGCGTACTGGTGCTGTTCTGGGCGGTGCGTCGCCACTTCGACGGCCCTAACGACGGTGTCGTCTACGCCTCGACGATCGCCGCGGGCTTTGCTTTCTCGGAGAATATCCAGTACTTCGGGCTGGCCCTGACCGAGGGCACCGCGCAGACCCTCGGCGTCACGTTTCTGTTGCGCGGCGTGTTCTCTCCGTTCGCGCACGTCACGTTCACCATCTGCATCGGGCTCGCCCTCGGCCTGGCCGCGCGGCGCGGCGCCAGCAAGGGCGGTGCAGTCGGCTGCTTTCTAATCGGCCTGGCGCCCGCGATCGCTCTGCACGCGCTCTGGAACGGGGCGACCTTCGTGCTCGCCGGCGATGCCTCGGTGCTCCTTTACTACGTGGTGGTGCAGGTGCCGTTATTCATCGCCGCCATACTCGTCGTGGTGTTCCTGCGCCGACAGGAAGCCCGCATCACCCTGCGTCGGCTGCACGAATACTCGCAGGCCGGATGGTTCACCGCGGCCGAGGTCTCGATGCTCGGCACCGGTGCCGGTCGACGTCAGGCGCTGCTTTGGGGCAACCGTCAGGACCGATCGAAGAAGGTCGCCATGCGCCACTTCATAGCGGATGCGACGCGCCTCGCCTTCGTGCGCGACCGCCTCGTTCGCGGGCAGAATACCCCGGCCCTGCACGCCACCGAGGCGCGACTGCTCGAACTGCTGATGCGACATCGGGCCGACGTGCTCGGACAGACGCTGCCAGGTTCGGCGCCAGCGGCTCAGTAGGAGGGCCTGGCTGCACTACCAGGCAGCGGCAACAGAAACTCGCCGCCTCGGTGGTGTGGCAATGCCGACGACTCTCCCGATGCGACGAGTTGGTGTATCACAAGAGTGCACCCCCTGGCGGCCGGACGCAAGCACTATTTTTTTTTTGAGGTCCCGCCCGGTGTGCAATCCGGCGTGGAATCCGGTTGGATGGGTTTATGACTGATTTGAATTCCAAACCCGAACTTGACTTTCCGGAGGGCGCTGCGCCCGAACAACTCGAGATCACCGATATCGTCGTCGGTGAGGGCTCCGAGGCGACCGCCGGAGCCACCGTCGACGTGCACTACCTCGGCGTCGAGTTCGACTCCGGCGACGAGTTCGACTCGTCCTGGAACCGCGGCCAGTCGATCAACTTTCCGCTGCGCTCGCTCATCGCGGGTTGGCAGGAAGGCATTCCCGGCATGAAGGTGGGCGGGCGTCGCAAGCTCGTCGTGCCCCCGCACCTTGCCTACGGACCGGCCGGCTCTGGCCACCGCCTCTCCGGCCAGACCCTGATCTTCGTCATCGACCTGCTCGGCGTGAGCTAAGCCCACGACCGAGAATCACCATGAACGGGATGCGGCTGCTGCAGTCGCGTCCCGGTTTGAGGTGACGGGCACACTTCAACGGTGTCGCGTAAGTGCTCAAATCAGGTTCGACGTTGGTTCCGGGCCGAGCGTGAACCGCCGTCCGGTGATCGACTCCGGCACGATCTCGACGAAGACGGGCTTGACCGTGGGAATGAGCGGGTGCAACGGCAACGCCGCGGCGTCATCGAGCTCACGCTGAGTATCCAGCTTTCGGGCCGTTCCGTGCACGACGACGCTCCACGCCTCGTCGCGTCCCACACCATCCGTTTCGAAAGCGACCCGGTTGTTCACCGTGAGCTCGATCAATTTGGTGCCCGACGCGGTGCGAAACAGCAGGCGCCGGTCGGCGGCCACGAAGTTGACCGGAAAAATGTCGGGGATGCCGCCGACTGCCACGGCGAGGCGGCCGAGACTGGCCGAGAGCAGGACATTCCAACAGTCTTCTTCGCTGAGAATCTGCACGGGGACTGCTGCCGCGTTCACGTCGTCGTAAGTCATGATCCATAGTCACATGCCCCGAGCTTGAGGGCGAGCGGGGCGGTATGAAATCTGTGCTGCGCCGGTCGAACAGGTGCAGAGAGAATTGGCCCCACAATAGGGGTGCGATACCTGTAAGCTGATTCGTTGCCCAGCGCGGCAGGCACCTGGCGGTGCGCCCGCGATTTCCACCACCGGTGGTTTCTCCGGGCGCCGCAATCAATTCTTCAAAAAGGTTTTACAGTGAGTGCACTACCCGAAGTACCGGCGAAAACGCCGAGTAGCAGTCTTCCTAAGTCCCGTCGTTTCGTCGTTCCGGCACCTCGGGTGTTTTATCCGGCACTCGGCATCATCCTGGCCGTCGTTGTGATCGCCATCGCCTTCCCGGTACGCACCGGCAGCGTGCTCGCCCTGCTGCAGGGCTGGGTGGTAGCCGGACTCGGCCCCTACTATGTCGTCATCGTCGCGGCTTTCGTCGTGTTCGCGATTTGGATGGGACTCAGCCGTTTCGGTGACATCAAACTTGGTAAAGACGACGACGAACCGGAATTCGGCCTGATGAGCTGGTTCTCGATGCTCTTTGCTGCCGGCATGGGCATCGGCCTGGTCTTCTGGGGGGCCTCAGAACCCCTCACTTTCTTCACGACTCCGAAGCCGGGAGTGACCGGGGATTCCGCGGATCTCGCCGCCGCCGCGATGTCGCAGACCTTCCTGCACTGGGGCTTCCACGCCTGGGCAATCTACGCCGTTGTCGGCCTGGCCCTCGCGTACTCGATCCACCGGAAGGGTCGACCGGTCTCCATCCGTTGGGCCCTCGAGCCGCTCCTCGGCACACGTCGCGTCAAGGGTCGCCTCGGTGACGTGATCGACGTTATTGCTATCGTCGGAACGCTGTTCGGAGTCGCCACCTCCCTCGGCCTCGGGGTCAAGCAGATCGCCGCGGGATTGAGCTACCTCGGCGTGGTAGGCCAGGTCACCAATACCCTGCTCGTGATCCTGATCGTCGTCATCACCATCATCGCCACTGCCTCAGTTGTAAGCGGCGTAGGGAAGGGCATCAAGTGGCTCTCCAACATCAATCTCGGTATGGCTGGTCTGCTGCTCGTGGCTGTGCTTCTGCTCGGCCCCACGATGTACCTGCTGCGCCTTCTCGTGCAGTCGATCGGTGGGTATTTCCAGAACGTGGTCGGACTCACCTTTGACACCGGTGCGTTCACCGGCCAGGCCGGACTCGACTTCCAAGGTTCCTGGACCGTCTTTTACTGGGGATGGTGGATCTCGTGGGCCCCGTTTGTGGGCGTGTTCATCGCGCGTATCTCACGCGGACGTACGGTTCGTCAGTTCATCGCCGGCGTGCTGCTGGTACCGACCCTGGTCACCTTCGTCTGGTTCGCGGTCATGGGTGGCAGCGCGATTCGGCAGGCCTGGGACGGTGACGGAGGGGGACTCTTCGACCCCGAAGTCGGTATCATCCCCGAGAATGTTCTGTTCAACTTTCTGGGTACCCTGCCGTTCGGTGTGATTCTCTCGGTGATTGCGGTGATCGTCATCGCGATCTTCTTCATCACATCAGCCGACTCTGGTTCACTCGTGATCGACATGCTCGCTTCCGGTGGTGATACCAATCCGCCCAAGTGGAGTCGCATCATGTGGGCCGGTCTGGGCGGCCTCGTGGCCATTTCCCTGCTCCTGGCCGGTGGACTCGCGGCTCTGCAGACCGGCGCCATTCTGACCGCGATTCCGGTGAGCGTCGTGATGATCGGTATGTGTATTGCCATCTACCGGGCGTTCCGCATCGAACACGAGGTTTTGGTCGCTGCCGAACGCCGCCAGCGTCGTGAGGAGATGGCTCGCCGTATCGGAAAGACCGTCACGGCACACCTCGAGGAGAACTTCGACGACCACTTCGGCGACCAGGTCGACGGACACATCGAGGCGGCACTGACCGACGAACCGGCTCGCCGGACCCGTTGGGGCCGTCGTCCGCAGGCTTAAACCTTCACTCGGCTTGGGCCGCTAACGGGTCGGGTGGCTAACGGGTCGGGCCGCTACATGCCGTTGGCGGCCCTGACCCGGTTGACCAGGTCGCGCCAGGGACCGTTCACTTGGGTTTCGCCGAGCACAACCTCGTGCGGGGCGCACCGGATGCGGTAAGCGAATCGATCGGGGGCGGCCTCACTGTCGGTGACGTCGTCCCAGGGCAGTGAATTGAGAAAATCTGCCCAGGTCGCCGGGTCGGGTTGCTCTTCGACTCGGACTTCCCAGGTGAGGCGGATTCCCGCCATCCCGCCGCTGCGCGAGACGATGACTTTCATAGGGCGATGTTACTCCCGTCCCGTCATCACCCCGACCGTAACCCAGGCTTGCAGGACCGCATTGTGGGCGGCCCCACCGATGCCGTGGAGTTGCGCGGCCGTTGCGGCGGTGGCCGCGGCGAAGGCAGCGAAATCACTCTCGCGGCCGAGCCCCGTGCCGGTGAGCGTGTTGTACCAAATGCGGCCCGGCCTTTCCCAGGCGTTGCCACCGAGGGCGTCGGCGACCAAGTAGAACGCGCGGTTCGGGATGCCCGAATTGAGGTGGACACCGCCGTTGTCGTCGTCGGTTTCGATGTAATCGGCCATGCTGCCCGGCTGCGGGTCTTTGCCGAGCACGTCGTCGTTGTACGCGGTGCCGGGCGCCTTCATCGATCGCAGGGCAACGCCCTCGACCTGGTCGGTGAACAGGCCGTCACCGATCAGCCAGCTCGCCTCTGCACTCGACTGACCCCGGGTGTGCTGCTCGACCAGCGCACCGAACACGTCGGAGATGGACTCGTTGAGCGCCCCCGACTGTCCCTCGTATTGAAGGTTGGCGGTGAACTGGGTGACTCCGTGCGTCAGCTCATGTCCGATCACACTGGGCGAAATGGTGAAGCGGTTGAAGACCTGCCCGTCACCGTCGCCGAACACCATGCGCTCGCCGTCCCAAAAGGCGTTGTCGTACTGCTTGCCGTAATGCACGGTCGCGTCCATCGGCAGCCCCAGCCCGTCGATGCTGTCCCGCCCGAACTGCGTCCAGAACAGGGCCTGGGTGGCACCGAGACTGTCGTATGCCTCATTCACGGCCGGGTCGCTACCGGCAGGCTGACCCTCGGCACGCACCCGCCGGCCGGGCAGGCGCTCCTGGCCGCCGGCATCCGAAATGGTGCGGTCGGACTCGCCGGGAGTGCGAGCTGGCAGGGTGCGAGCCCCGGAATAGGTAAACGGATGCTCCCCGCCCCGCAACTGGCGGATCTGCGAGTCCCGCAGCAGAGACTCGCGTGCGGCCGCCGCGGCCTGTGCGAAGCGCGGATCGTCGAGTTTCGCCAGCCGCACCAGCAGGTACGGCGGCACGATCGTGCAGTGCGGGTGGAGATCGGGGCCTGGGTGCGGAGTGTCCATGTGCAGAGTCTGGCACTGGCCGCCGACATTGCAACCAAGAGTCTTCCCTGTGCTGAATAGACTCGACCCATGCGCTTTGGAATCGTGATTCTTCCGCAGGACCCGTGGCCGATTGCGCGCAGAAAATGGCTCGCCGCCGAGCAGTTCGGTTTCGACCACGCCTTCACCTACGACCACTTGTCGTGGCGATCGCTCGCCGACGAACCCTGGAACGCGACCGTCCCCACCCTCGCCGCGGCGGCCGCCGTGACCGAGCGCATCACGCTCGGCACTTTTGTCTCGTCTCCGAATTTTCGGCATCCGGTGCCGTTTGCCAAAGAAGTCGCGACGGTCGACGATGTGTCTAGTGGGCGGTTTCTGCTCGGCGTCGGGTCGGGCGGCACCGGTTTTGATGCCACCGTTCTAGGCCAGCCGGAGTACACGCCCCGGCAACGGCACGAGCGGTTCGCCGAATTCGTCACCGACCTCGACCTGCTACTGCGTGGTGAAGAACCCGGTGCCACCGAGGGAATCAGTTTCACCGGCGGGTGGTACACCGCAGCGGGAGCGCGCATGGTTTCGTCCGAAGTCGGCACTCCGGCACACCAACGGGTCCCGTTCCTGATCGCTGCCAACGGACCGAAAGGCCTCGGGCTGGTGAGCCGTTTCGGGCAGGGCTGGGTGACGACCGGGCAGGACGGCGCGGTGGGGGAGGACTGGTGGGCGAGCGTGCGCGGTCTCACCGGGCGGCTCGACGACGTCGCCAGCGCGGCCGGCCGCGACCCTGCCACGATCGACCGCTACCTATCGCTCGACAGCGGCGGAACCTATTCCCTGCAGAGCATGCAAGCGTTCGAGGATGCCGTCGGCCGAGCCGCCGAGCTCGGCTTCACGGATCTGATCAGTCACTGGCCGCGCGACCAGGGAATCTATGCCGGCGACGAAGCCATCCTCGACACGGTCGCCGCATCCCTGAACGCTCACACGGGTGCCTAACGGCGGACATTCCTCCAGCCGGCCGTCCTGTCTGCCGTGGATTCGACGGAATCGTCGAATTCTCCGCACTTCGATACTGCCCACGGTGGCGAAGAGGCCGATCGATCGCTGTTTCTGCGCGGCGGATGTCTAGGCTGGGTGCATGCGCGCACACGACGACCCCACGCCCCTCGTTCCTCGCACCCCGCTGACCGATCGGCTCGGCTGGCTCGGATTACGCAGCGGACAGATTCTGCTCGTCATCATTCTGGCCTCCGCAATCATCTTCGGTCTGGTCCAGCTCAAGCTCGTCGTCATCCCGGTGCTGATCGCCATCATCCTCGCCTCGGCACTGAGCCCGGTCATCAACGGCCTGCGGGGGCGCGGAGTCGCGGCCATCCTGGCCACCTGGATCACCCTGCTCGGTGGGATCGCCGTCTTCGGCGGCATCATCACCCTCATCGTCTTAGCGGTGCGTGACCAGTGGGACGAGCTGTTCTCCTCGGCCTCCAAGGGCATCGACCGCCTTCAGCAATTTCTCATCGACGGACCGATCGAGATCGACGAGAAACAGATCAACGACGCCCGCGACAGTGTCGTGGGTTTTCTCACGAGCAGCCAGTTCGGCACCGGAGCACTTGCCGGGGCATCCGCTGTCTTCGAACTGATCACCGGAGCCGTGCTGCTCATCGTCATCCTGTTCTTCTTTCTCAAGGACGGCGGCCAGATCTGGAATTTCTTCCTCACCCCGTTCAAGGGCGAACGCCTCGCCCGCGGACGCCGCATCGGCCACACCTCGCTGCGCGTGCTCGGCGGTTACGTGCGCGGCACGGCGATCGTCGCGGCCGTCGATGCCACCGCGATCGGCATCGGCCTGGTCATCCTGCAGGTGCCGCTGGCCCTGCCGCTCGCCGTCATCGTGTTTCTGGGTGCCTTCATCCCGCTGATCGGCGCGACCGCGGCCGGTGTGCTCGCCGCCCTAGTCGCCCTCGTCGCGAGCGGGCCGGGCGTCGCGCTCATCGTCATCATCATCGTGATCGCCGTCAACCAGCTCGAGGGTAATTTTCTGCAGCCGGTCGTCATGGCGCAGTCGCTCAAGCTGCACCCGCTCGTCATCCTGGTGGGGTTGACCGCCGGAACCATTCTCGGCGGCATCGTCGGCGCCGTGCTCTCAGTGCCGATCGCGGCCGTCGCGTGGGCCATCGCCAAGGCCTGGAACACACCGGATGCCCCGCGTCCACGCGCCATCCCGCCCAAGCGGCGCGTGCGCAAGCGCTGAGTCCTGCCGCCGCTGCCACCCACGTAACTGGAGAACGATGACCGAGCACAGCCCCTTCCACCTGCCGCGCCCGCGCCTGACGATCGAGCAGGCGACCGAGCTCGCCCGCGACCGGTTCGGCGTCACGGGCACCGTCACCGAACTCGGCAGCCATCAAGACCGCAACTTTCGCATTGAAGCGGATGCCGGCACGGTCGTTCTCAAGGTCTCCAACCCCGCCGTCGCTACGATCGAACTCGAGGCCCAAAATGCGGCGCTGGAGCACCTCATCGGGCTGGACCTCGATCTGCCCGCTGCCGTCGCCGACGTCGTCGGCAGCCAGATCGTGCGCGTCATTATCGACGGGCAGAACCTGGACCTGCGGCTGCTGACCTACGTCGACGGGCATCCGCTGACCGACACGTTGCACCTGTCGCTCGAGCAGATTCGCTCGCTCGGCGACGTGGCCGCCCGCATCGTTCGTGGCCTCGCCGACTTCGAGCACCCCGGAACGGACCGATTTCTGCAGTGGGACCTGCGGCGCGGCGGTGAAGTGATCGATGCGCTCCTGGTTCAGGTCGACGATGAGGCACGCCGCGATCGGCTGCGCACGGTCACCGACGCCGCCCGGCGGCAGCTCACCCGGGTGTCGGCAGACCTGCGCGTGCAGGCGATTCATGGTGACCTGACCGACGACAACGTCGTGAGTGGGGACGGTGCCGCCGGCGCCATCAGCGGGGTCATCGACTTCGGTGATGTGGCCCAGGGCTGGCTCGTCGCCGAGCTCGCCGCGACCTGCGCCTGCGTGCTCTACCGCAGCCCGCAGCGTCCGCTTGCCATTCTCGACACCATCGAGGCCTTCGCCGCGCAGGTTCCACTCACCGATGCCGAACTCTCGGCCCTCTGGCCGTTGATCGTCCTGCGAACCGCGGTACTCGTCGTGAGCGGTGAAGCGCAGGTGCACCTCGATGACGGCAACCAGTACGCCGACGCCAACCGCTCCCGCGAGTGGCTTGCCTTCCAGACGGCCTCCGCTCAAGAGGGCGCCGAAATCGAAGCCCTTATCCGCTTCGCCGTAGCCGACCCACACGAGGCGATCGCGGCAACCGGGCATCCGGTGCTCGGACCGCTCGACCCAGCGGCCCGGATCGACCTCTCAGTGACGAGCGCCGCGTACGACGCCGGCAGGTGGCTCGAACCCGGGATCGACGAGCGAGTGGCACTGGATTCCGCAGCTTGCCTCGGCCACGCCGTCACCGGCTACGGCGAATTCCGCCTCTCACAGACCCGTATCGACACGGCCGACGAATCGATCACCCTCGCCCTCGGCATCGAGGTGTACCTGCCCGCCGACATGCCGGTCACGGCACCCATCGACGGAACCGTCATCGTGGTCGATACCAAAACAGTGCGACTCGAGGGTATCGACTTCGACCTGTGGCTGACCGGGGTCGACGCGGCCGCCGACGGGCAGATCGTTCGGGCCGGCAGCGCTCTCGGCAGCGTCGCTGCCAGCCCCCGACACGCACGACACGGCACGGCCATCGACCGCGTGACGGTGCAGACCAGCCGGCTGCGCGGCATCCGTCCGCCATTCTTCGTGGCGCCGTCGGGGGCTGCGCTGTGGCAGCGCGTCTGCCCAGACCCTTCCGCCCTGCTCGGGCTCACGCCCCTGGGACCGCTCGCCGACCCTGCCGCCCTGTTGCAGCGCCGCGACGCGACGTTCGCGCGCGTGCAGGAACACTATTACGCGGCACCGCCGCAGATCGAACGCGGCTGGAAACACCACCTCATCGACACGCACGGACAGAGCTACGTCGACATGGTCAACAACGTCACGACCGTCGGGCACGGGCACCCGCGCATAGCCGAGGCCGCCCGCAGCCAATGGTCGCTGCTCAACACCAACTCCCGCTTCCACTATGAAGAACTCATACGGTTCACCGAGCGCCTCGCCGAACTCGCCCCCGACCCGCTCGACACGGTCTTCCTGGTCAACAGCGGTACCGAGGCGGTCGACCTGGCCCTGCGCCTGGCCCTCAGCTACACCGGCCACGACACCGTCGTGTCGGTACGGGAGGCGTATCACGGCTGGTCGATGGCAGCGGATGCCGTCTCATCGTCGGTCGCCGACAACCCGCGGGCGCTTGAGACCCGGCCGGAATGGGTGCACCTCGTTGAGGCGCCGAACGCCGTGCGCGGCAAGTATCGGGGAATGCAGTCGGCGCCGCAGTACCTGAATGACCTCGACGGTGACCTGCAGGCCCTCGCCGCCGACGGGCGTACGATCGCCGCCTTCATTGCCGAACCGGTGTTCGGCAATGCCGGCGGCGTGCTGCTGCCCGACGGCTACCTGAGCGGCGTTTACGAGCGGATGCGCGCCCGCGGCGCGCTCTGCATCGCCGACGAGGTGCAGGTGAGCTACGCGCGCCTCGGTCAACACTTCTGGGGCACCGAACAGCAGAATGTGGTTCCCGACATCATCACCATCGCCAAGGCGATGGGTAACGGGCATCCGCTCGGAGCCGTCATCACGCGTCGCGACGTGGCCGAACGTTTCGCCGACGACGGACCGTTCTTCTCTTCTGCCGGCGGAAGCCCGCTCAGCTGCCGCATCGGGCTCACCGTGCTCGACATCATGCGTGACGAGGGCCTGCAGCAGAACGCCGAGGTCGTGGGGGAGCACCTCAAGCGGGGCCTCGAACGTCTCGGCGAACGATTCGACCTGGTCGGTGCCGTCTACGGCATGGGGCTCTACCTCGGCGTCGAACTGGTGAGTGATCGGGCTGAGTTCACGCCCGCCACCGCCGTTGCCGTCGCCGTCTGCGACGAACTGCTGCTGCGCGGCTGCATCGTGCAGCCCACCGGTGACTTCAAAAACGTGCTGAAGATCAAGCCGCCACTGTGCCTCACGATCGCCAGCGCCGACCACTTTCTGTGTGCGCTCGCCGCCGTGCTCGGCGAGATCGCATCCTGAGACGGGTCTCGCAACCGGGGGACGCCCGCGCTACCGACGCGTTTTAGACAGGGCGGGCGGCGCCGGCTCGGGTTCGGCGATTAAGACTAGGCCGCCGGTGCTGTTGGCCGAGAGCATGAGCGTTTCGATCCAGTCTCGGTTAATCGACGGGGTGTGACAACCGAAATACCGGTAGTAGAGCGTGCTCGTCGGGTCGAGCCAGATGGCGCTGCGGCCGCTGCCCTCGTCGGCGGAATCGGTCCAGGTGAAGACGAAGCTTTCCCGTCGGCGCAGCTTGGTGCTGATCACAATCTGCAGGTGCATGAGGGCACGATCGTCGAAGGAGATCACGATGCCCGGATTGCCGTATAGCAACGTACCCATACGTGCGCCTCCTCGATGGTTCCCCCACTGTAGCGGTACGCGCGAGAGGGACAGACCGGGGCCTGTTGTCGCCGAATCCGTCCTGCGGGACCGCGCCGGTCGCCCGCTCTGCTAAAGTATGTAGGTTGCCGTTCAACGGCCGCGGATAAAGAGAGCTCAGGCATTCAGCCAAGGGCACCGCGCAGTGAGAGAAAGGGGATCCCACTTTATGGCACTCGAACCAGATGCTAAGAAGGCGATCATCGAAAAGTACGCTACCCACCCAGGCGACACCGGGTCCCCGGAAGTTCAGATTGCAATGCTCACGCAGCGCATCCTCGACCTCACGGAGCACCTGAAAGAGCACAAGCACGACCACCACTCACGTCGTGGCCTGCTTCTCATGGTTGGTCAGCGTCGCCGTCTGCTCGGTTACCTGTCGGACATCGACATCACTCGATACCGCACACTGATCGGCAGCCTCGGCCTGCGTCGCTAAAATCTCTGCGTTTGATTTGCAGGGAGCAGCGCAGCGTTGACAACGCGAACTTCTTCACAACGGGTCGTCACTTTCGGGTGGCGGCCCGTTTTGTGTCCCCTGCGAAGGGGGGTAGAACGGGCGCTACAATATGGGGTTGGCAATAAGGAACGGACACCCCCACGCATGAGTCTCTGGCGCACTAAAAGTATTGAAGATTCGATAGCGGACTCGCTGGAGAAAGGGCACAGCCTCAAACGGACCCTCGGCACCTGGGACCTCATGATCATGGGCGTTGCCGTGGCCGTCGGCGCGGGAATCTTCTCGGTCGGTGCCAAGGCCGCCGGCAGCTACGCCGGACCGTCGGTCACCCTCGCCTTTCTGCTGGCGGCGTTCACCTGCGCCCTCGCGATCATGTGCTACGCCGAGTTCGCCTCCGCCGTTCCCGTCGCGGGCTCCGCCTACACCTTCACCTACGCCACCCTCGGCGAACTGCTCGCCTGGATCATCGGCTGGGACCTCATCCTGGAGATGCTCACCGCGGCCGCCGTGATCGCAAAGTACTGGGGTATCTACCTCAGCACCGTCTTTGATCTGGCCGGCTGGAACGTTCCCGCCACGATCAATGTGCTCGGCCTTGATGTGAGCTGGGGTGCTTTCGTCATCGTCGCCATCTTCACCGCCCTGCTCGTGCTCGGCACCCAGCTCTCCGCCCGGGTCGCAAGCGTCTTCACGATCATCAAGGTCGCTATCGTAGTCTTCGTGATCGTCGTCGGTGCGTTCTTCATCAACCCGAAGAACTACGTCCCGTTCATCCCCGCCGAAGTGCCCACGAGCGGCGGTGACGGTGACGTCTGGATGCAGTCCTTGTTCTCCTTCATGACGGGTGCCGCCCCGGCCCAGTACGGCCTGTTCGGCCTGCTCGCCGGCGCTTCCCTGGTGTTCTTCGCCTTCATCGGGTTCGACGTCGTCGCCACGAGCGCCGAAGAGGTCAAAAACCCGCAGAAGACCCTGCCACGGGGCATCTTCGCCGGTCTCGCGATCGTCACCGTGCTCTACCTCGGCGTGAGTCTGGTGCTGACCGGCATGGTGCCGTACACGGTGCTGGCCGACGACCCCAACGCCTCCCTCGCAACCGCCTTCGTTGCCGTCGGCGCCGGCTGGGCCGCGCAGGTCATCTCGATCGGAATTCTCGTCGGCCTCACGACGGTGATCATGGTGCTGCTGCTCGGCCTGTCGCGCGTGCTGTTCGCGATGAGCCGGGACGGACTGCTGCCGCGCTGGCTCAGCGTCACGAGCGAGAAGCGCCGCACTCCGGCCCGAATCCAGATCATCTCCGGTACCGCCGTTGCGCTGATCGCCGGCCTCACCGACGTCGGCGTGCTTGAAGAGATGATCAATATCGGTACCCTGTCGGCCTTCGTACTGGTCAGTATCGCTGTCGTCGTGCTGCGCAGGAAACGCCCGGATCTGCCGCGCGCTTTCAAAGTGCCGTTCTCGCCGGTGCTGCCGATTCTGTCGGCCGTGCTCTGTACCTGGCTGATGCTGAACCTCACAACCCTCACCTGGGTGCGGTTCGCGGTTTGGCTGGCGATCGGATTCATCGTGTACTTCGCTTATGGCCGTCGCCATTCCGTGCTCGGCATCAAGCAGCGTGCCGCAGCCGAGGCCAGTCACAGGGCGCCCGCAGAGGCCAAGCCGCTAGAGGCCAAGCCCGTCGACTAGGTTGTGGTGGCGGTGAACGCAACGCTTGCGTGATGCTCGTCCTTGCTCGATGCCGGCTTGGCCCCGCTCGTACCGGGGTGCCTGCGGGCCAGAATCAGTCGCTCAGCTATTTTGCCGGCGAGGAACTCTCCCCACAATCGGTAGTCCGTTGAATTTCGGTACCGACCGAAGACTAGGAAGGCGTTTTCGGTCAGCGGAAGATAGACCGACTGCGGCACGGCTCGGCAAACCCTCTCGGTACGAACGGTCAGACGCCGTGCGTGAGCGTTGGCGACGGAACCCAGCAAGCTGTCAAATACGGGAACTGTTCGAATCGGCTGGATATCCATGACGTACACAAACGTGCTGTCCAGCGTTTCCTGCTCGAGAGAGCGGAGCAGGCGGCCCATGTTCCGCTCCCAGGATTTTTCTGATGTGAGATTAACCGCGTCATTGACGCCGACAAATACGACGATCGCATGGAACCGGCCCAGGTCTTGTCCCTCGATCAGGTTCGGAAGATCCTTCAGAAATCCAAAGGGGTCGGTAGCCAGGGTCACGTCGGCCCCGCGGCCGGTTTGAGCTGAAAGAGCACGGGCCAAGGACCCGGGCAAGGCGAGGTCATGGCTGCTGACCCCCCAGCCCGAAGCGGGGCCGCCGCCAAGAATAAGCACACGATCTCTTTCAATCCCCGGTGAGTGTGCCCGTGGAGGACCGGTCGGGCGGGGTATGCTCGCGCTTCCCTGCCGAATAAAACCCATCCAGGCGCGCATGACCCCGACAACCAGCAGCCGTCCGAGTCCCTGCACGTGCACGCCTCATTTCACTCACAACTACTTTGCCTGAGTAACAGGTCTGGCCTGCAGTCTTTATGACACCAGTTCGGGGCTATTCGAAGCCTGTCGACAACAGCGGCCCCACTCGGTAACAACGCCCGGTCTGGTACGGTTGTACTGGTCCTTCTTCAGAAGTGGCCATGCAACCGGAGCGCAGCTGGCAGGAAGCTGGTCCTCGGTGGTGGTTTCCCAGACGCGCAGCCTCTGGTGAATTTCTACTGGTGGCCAGCAAAGCGACAGTGTCGGAAAAGAGACAGTTGACACGCAGGTCAGTCCTGCCTGTTCGGGCTCCTCGTCCCACTCGTGCGCCACTTGGGCACGCGAGCCTTCGTCGCCAGAATGGCGAGAAGCAAACTTAAAGGAGAACACCCCCACATGGAGGGTCCAGAAATCACGTTCGCCGAAACCGTTATCGATAACGGCAAGTACGGCAAGCGCACCATCCGTTTTGAAACCGGGCGTCTCGCCCAGCAGGCGCAGGGTTCTGCCGCCGCGTACATCGACGAAGAGACGATGCTGCTCTCCGCCACGAGCGTCAGCAAGCAGCCGAAGGATAACTTCGACTTCTTCCCGCTCACCATCGACGTCGAAGAGCGGATGTACGCTGCTGGCCGCATCCCGGGCAGCTTTTTTCGCCGCGAAGGTCGTCCCTCGACCGACGCGATCCTTACCTGCCGCCTGATCGACCGGCCACTGCGCCCGTCTTTCGTTGACGGCCTCCGCAACGAGATCCAGGTTGTCATCACCGTTCTGGCCATCGAGCCCGACGAACTCTACGACGTGCTCGCGATCAACGCGGCCTCCATGTCGACCCAGCTCGCCGGCCTGCCGTTCTCCGGACCGATCGGTGGCGTTCGCGTCGCCCTGATACCCGACGAGAACGGTGGCGGACAATGGGTCGCCTTCCCGAAGCACTCGCAGCTCGACGATGCCGTGTTCAGCATGGTCGTTGCCGGCCGCGTTGTCACGGACGCCAACGGAACCCAGGACGTCGCGATCATGATGATCGAGGCCGAAGCGACCGACGCCGCCTGGAACCTGATCAAGGGTGGCGCCGTCGCGCCGAACGAAGCCGTCGTTGCTCAGGGCATCGAGGCCTCCAAGCCCTTCATCAAGCAGCTCGTGTTCGCGCAGCAGCAGGTAGCCGACGCTGCCGCCAAGCCGACCGCTGACTTCGCGCTGTTCCCGCCCTACCAGCCGGCCACCTACGACGCCGTCGCTGCGCTGTCCTATGACCAGCTCAAGACGGTCTACACGATCGCCGACAAGGTCGAACGTCAGATCGCCGACGACGCGCTGAAGGCATCCGTCAAGACCGCCATCGCGGCCAAGGTCGACGCCGGCGAACTCGACGCGAACGCCAACAACCAGGTGAACGCAGCCTACAAGTCGGTCACCAAGCTCGTAGTACGTTCGCGCGTTCTCAATGAGGGCATCCGCATCGACGGTCGTGGGCTTGCAGACATCCGTCCGCTCGACGCCGAGGTCGCGGTCATCCCGCGTGTGCACGGCTCGGCCATCTTCCAGCGCGGCGAAACCCAGATTCTGGGCGTCACCACCCTGAACATGCTCAAGCTCGAGCAGTCGATCGACTCGTTGAACCCGGTCACCAAGAAGCGCTACATGCACAACTACAACTTCCCGCCCTACTCCACCGGTGAAACCGGTCGTGTCGGAACGCCGAAGCGCCGCGAGATCGGCCATGGAGCGCTCGCTGAGCGCGCTCTGGTTCCCGTGCTGCCGACGCGTGAGGAGTTCCCCTACGCCATCCGCCAGGTCTCCGAGGCGCTCAGCTCCAACGGATCCACCTCGATGGGTTCCGTCTGCGCTTCCACCCTGTCGCTGCTGAACGCCGGAGTGCCGCTGCGCGCCCCGGTCGCCGGTATCGCCATGGGCCTGATCAGCGACACCGTCGACGGTCAGACCCGCTACGCGGCCCTGACCGACATCCTCGGCGCTGAAGACGCCCTCGGCGACATGGACTTCAAGGTCGCCGGTACGAGCGAGTTCATCACCGCGATCCAGCTCGATACCAAGCTCGATGGCATCCCCGCCTCGGTCCTGGCCGGCGCGCTGATGCAGGCGAAGGATGCCCGCACCACGATCCTGTCCGTGCTCAACGCGGCGATCGACGCTCCCGACGAGATGGCGCCCACCGCGCCCCGCGTCATCAGCGTGCAGATCCCCGTCGACAAGATCGGCGAGCTGATCGGCCCGAAGGGCAAGACGATCAACTCGATCCAGGACACCACCGGTGCCGACATCTCGATCGAGGAAGACGGGACCGTGTACATTGGCGCCGTTGACGGACCGTCGGCTGAAGCCGCTCGCGCCCAGGTGAACGCCATCGCCAACCCGACCAACCCCGAGGTTGGCGAGCAGTTCCTCGGCACCGTCGTAAAGATCGCCGCGTTCGGCGCCTTCGTTTCGCTGCTTCCTGGCAAGGATGGTCTGTTGCACATCTCCGAGGTGCGTAAACTTGCGGGTGGCAAGCGCGTTGAAAACGTCGAAGACGTGCTCGGCGTGGGCCAGAAGGTTCTCGTGGAAATCACGAAGATCGATGACCGTGGCAAGCTGTCGCTCGCCCCGGTCATTGACGAAGCTGCTGACACTGAGGGTCGCGCCGCGGCTTCCGACAGCGCCGACGCTTCGACCGAGGTCTAACGCTCAGGCCTGACCTGCCCCCAAAGATCTCCCGATCACCTCTCGCCAGGTCGGTCGGGTAGATGGAAGGCCCGCACTGCTTGCAGTGCGGGCCTTTTCTCGCGCCCGGCACGGCCGAACGGTTATTACGCCTTGTCGACCCGGTGGACCGGGATTACCGTTACGCGCATGACTAATCAACGGAACGTTGTGTTCTTCCTGTCGCGCCTCAGCGTCGTTTCTCTGCTCACGGTCGGCCTCGTGGCCGGCGTGGCGACCGCCCCGGCCCTCGCACAGTCCACGGTGCAGTCCATGGTGCAGTCCACGGTGACTCCCACCGCCGCATCCGCTCTCGGTTATGTCGCTCTCGGCGACTCCTTCACCGCCGGCCAGGGCGCCCCGCCCTACGTCACCGACGGCGCCGCCTGCCTGCGTAGCAAGAGGGCCAGCTACCCGACTTTCGCGGCGCTCGTGAGTCCGTATCGCCTCACGTCCAATCGGGCCTGCTCCGGCGCCAGCACAGCGGATGTCCCGGCGCAACTTCTAGGAGTCAGCCCCGGTACCGCCCTGGTCACCCTCACTGTCGGCGGCATCGACGCCGGCTCCAATATCGTCCTGGCGGCGTGTGCTCCCGATGCGACCAGCCCGGCCTGCCTCGACGCCATCGGATTCAGTGTGGCACAGCTGGGCTTCCTCGCCCCCAGGCTCGTGGGCGCTTACACGGCGGTGGCCACGGCACTGCCCCAGGCGAGGATCGCGGTCCTGAGCTACCCGCGTCAGTTCAAGACCGGCTTTTCCCCGCTCGGAGACGTGCTGAACTCGGCGACCGACGCCCTGAACACGGTTATCGCCGGGTCCGTCGCGGCCATGGCGAGCCCGCGCATCCGTTTTGTCGACGCCTCCCAGGAATTCGCCGGACACGGTATCGGTTCACGGGTGCCGTACTTCGCGTTTGATCCGCTCAACCCGTTCGCACCGGCGAACTTTCACCCGAACGCGCTCGGCAACAGCCTTGGCTACACGCGGGCCCTCGTCAGCGACGCGGTGTTGCGTCGGCAATAGCCCGTTCGGCCGACCGGCGGGCGCCGGAATCTAAATGAAAGATTTATAAAGTATGGATACACTAAACCTGTGCTGTCTTCCGGTTTGCCTGCTGCCCAATTGAAGTCTGACCTGTTCAAATCGCTCGGGCATCCGTTGCGGGTGCAGGTTCTGGAGCAGCTCGTGGCCGGCGAGCGTTCGGTCGGTTCTCTCGCCGAGGCCCTCGGCTGCGAGCTGTCCAACCTCTCGCAGCAACTCGGCGTGCTGCGCCGCGCCGGCGTGGTCCTGACCCGCCGGGAGGGCAACTCCATTTTCTATGCCCTGCGCGACCCGAGCGCGGTCGAGCTGCTCGCCGCAGCCAAGCGCATGGTATTGGCCAACCTCACCGATTCGCACGCCTTGCTCCAGCATCTCGAACAGGAATAAGTCCTTCTCCAAGGACGCCGGTGTTCGTTACAGATCGTTTCCCGCGTAGGAGAGGTTGAAGCTCTTGTTGGCGAGCGGAAAGTCGGGAACGATGGTCTCCGATAAGGCGCCCGGCACTGCGGGCCAGTTCAGGAATGACGGGTCGACGACCTTCACCCGGGCGAGGGTGCCGTCGGCGGCGAGTTCGACCCGGTGAGTTGCGGTTCCCCGCCACGCTTCGACCAGGGCGAGCCCGGTGCCGGCCGTCGCCGGATCAACGCTGACTGCGGTCCCGGTGTGTCCCTGCAATCGGCGTAGCAGGTCGACGGCGACCGCTATGGACACTTCCACCTCGCGGGCACGCACGGTGTACCGAGCGAGTACGTCGCCGCCCTCCTCGGTCACGACGTGGAAGACTTCGCCGAGATTGATGAACGGATGCTCGTTGCGGGCATCCGTATCGATGCCGGATGCACGGGCGACGTAGCCGAGCGTTCCGATCGTGGTTGCCTGCGCGTTGGAGAGCCGGGCGGTGCCGGTGAAACGGCCGCGCACGATGGCGTGGTCGAGGGTGATGCCGACCAGTTCGGCCATGGCGGCACCGATGCGAACGAGGTCGGCCGCGTCGGGAAGTGCCGCGACCCGGGTGCCGCCCACGCTCAGGGCGCCGCGCAGCAGCCGGTGGCCGGTGACCGTTTTGTTGATGCGCAACAGTTGCTCGCGCAACCCCTGGGCCTGAGCGTCGATGATGCCGAACCCCACGTCGTTGGCGAGGGAGCCGAGATCGGTCACGTGGTTGTAGAGACGTTCCAACTCGAGCAGCAGCGCGCGCAGCAGCCGATCGGGCTCGGAGACCTCGATGCCGGCAGCCTGTTCAACGGCCATGACGAAAGCGAGGGAGTGCCCAACGGCGGTGTCGCCGCTGATCTGTTCAGCCAGGGGGACTCCCTCGGCCGCGGTCTTGCCCTCGAAGACCTTCTCGACACCGCGATGCAGGTACCACTGGCGGGCTTCCATCCGTACGACGGTTTCGCCGACGACCGAGAACCGAAAGTGACCCGGCTCGATGATGCCGGCGTGAATGGGGCCGACGGCGATCTCGTACACACCGGGACCCTCCACCGGCACGAACGGGAACGATTCCGTGTCGGGTTCGAACTCGGGCACGACGGCGTTGGCGCGCAGCATCGGGTACCAGCCGCGCGGCCAGTGGCCGTGGCGCACCAGACGGTGCGGCTGCGGATGGTTGCGCGGCACAACCCCATACAGATCGCGTATTCCGCGCTCGAAGTTGCCGGCTGACAGGGAAATCTCGGCGAGGCTCGGAATCCAGGCGTCGTCCCGCGGCATGGTGACCGACAGGTCGGCCCGCAACGCCGGGGTCGTGCCGACGAAGGAATAGACGATGCGAAAGCTGTCGGTGTCCTCGTGGCACGCGACCAGGGCCAGGCGGCTTCCGGCGTCGAGCAGAGCACTCGCGGCGGCGGCCAGGTCGGCCCGGTCCAGCTCGCGCAGTTCGTCATGCATCAGTTAGTACCTCCCAGAACGGCTGTGGCCTGCAACAGAAGGGTGCCGACCGGTTCGGCCACGAATGCGATCGTTGCCGTCGTGGCCAGGGCCAAAATGATCGGCAGGCGTGGGCCGTGGGCCGAGTAGTCCGGTGTGAAGGCGGTGCCCGCCGAGGGAACTCCGATGGTCATCTGCACGGTCAGGCGGGTGAACGCGGCGAAGATCACGAGTAGCAGCACGAGGGCTGCCCCGACGATGCCGCCGAGGCCCACCGACCAACCGGCCATGATGATGCCGACCTCGGAGAAGAAGATGCTGAACGGCGGGAAGCCGACGATGGCTGCCATGGCGATGAGCCAGGGCACGGCCAGGCCGGGCCGTCGCACCAGCAGGGCGCGCACGTCGGAGATCGACGGGGTGCCCTCGATCTTGAGGATGCGCCCGGAGATCACGAACAGGGTCGCTTTGATCAGGCCGTGGCCGAAAATGTACAACAGCACCGAGGGGAGCGCGGCTGGGCCGATGGCGACACCGATCGCCATGAGGCCCATGTGTTCGATGCTGGAGTAGGCGAGCATCCGTTTGTAGTCGCGTTGGCGAATCAGCAGGGAAGCGGCCACGAGCAGCGAGAGCAGGCCGCCGATGCTGAGCATGGTGCGCAGGAACTCCGGGCCGATGACGAGGTCGGTGATGGACTGGATGCGCAGGATGGCGTAGAGCGCGACCGAGAGCAGTACACCCGACATGAGACCGGAGACCGGTGCCGGGGCCTGGCTGTGGGCGTCCGGCAGCCAACTGTGCATTGGGGCGAGGCCCGACTTGGTGGCGAAACCGAGTACGGCGAGTGCGCCGCCGGCGGTGATGAGCGCCGGGTCGAGGCCGAGGTCGGACTGGCTCAGCAGTAACCAGGACAGGGTCGGGGTGTCGGTGCCGACCGAGGCCGCGTAGATCAGCACGATGCCGAGCAGCGCGATGGCGACGCCGACCGAGCCGAGGATGACGTACTTCCACGCCGCTTCAAGCGACCGGCGGGTGCGGTGGTGGCCGACCAGGAACGCGGTGGCGATGGTCGTGGCTTCCACGGCGGCCCACATCAGGCCGATGCTGTCGGCGAGTACGGCGAGGGACATCGCGGCAAGGAACAGGGCGATGAGCGCCTCGTAGCCGGCGGCGTCCCTGGTTCGGCTCGACGTAGCGCTGCTGAGGCCGCCCCAGGTGGAGATGAGGCCGACCGCTCCGACGACCGTGAGCATATAGGCGGAGAGAGCATCGGCGCGCAGCATGCCGCCGCCGCTGTCGGGCACGTAGCCGCTCAGCGCTGCGCTGACCAGAAGCAGTCCCGACACGAGCACGGCGCTCGACGCGGCGACGCCGACGAAGCGGCACAGCGCCGAGCCGCGCAGCAGCAGGCCGAGGACGGCGAAGGCCAGCGGGCCGACCAGGGGAATCCACAGTATGAACGACATCAGTCGTGCAACTCTCTGAGCTGATCGACGGCCGTGCCGCCGAACTTGGTGCGCATGCGGCCGGCGAACACGTGCAGAATGAGCACGACCAGCAGCACGTCGAGGGAGACCGCGAACTCGAGCAGAATCGGCACACCGCCGCTAGTCAAGAACGCGAGCGTGGCGATGCCGTTGTCGAGCATCAGAAAGCCGATGAGCTGGGAGCGGGCGCGGCGCCGGCTGATCAGCAGCAGAAAACCGATCAGCACCATGGCGAGGCCGATCGGTGCGGCGTGGCCGGTCACACTGTCGCCGAGGCCGAAGACGCGGCTGACCACGACGTAGCTGAGGATGGTCAGCAGGGTGACGGCGAGCAGCGCGGCGGTCGGGTTGAGCCGGGGTGATTCCTGAATCTGCTTGACCGCGGCCTTGGACTGGTGTGCGAGCACCCACGGCAGGCCGACGCCCTTGACCGAGAAAATCAGCAGCGACACGAGCACGAGCTCGGGCTCGCCCTCGGCGATGCCGATCACGGCGACGAGCGCGGCGAGGGCCATACCCTGCAGGGCGAGCAGCCGGATCGAGGCGAGCAGGGAATGACGCCAGACCATGAGTGCGCTCGTGAGCAGCAGGGAGCCGGTGCAGAGGCCGATCAGCTGGGGATAGAAAGCTTCAAACACGACGGATGCTCCTCAGGCGACCAGGTAGGAGGCGGTGACGGCTAGGAAGGCGAGGGCGAAGGAACCCGCGAGCAGCTCGGGCACCTGGAACAGACGCACCTTGGCCAGAAAGATCTCGCCGACGCTCAGCAGCACGCCGAGCACGAGCACCTTCACCGCGATGGTGACGACGCCAATCAGCAGGCCCAGGGCGCTGAAATCGGTCACGATACCCCACGGCACGACCAGGTTGCTGACCAGACCGAGCAGGGCGGCGAGCTTCAGCCAGGAGCCAACTTCGAGCCAGGCCAGGTCGCGGCCGCTTGCCTCGAGGGTCATCGCCTCATGCAGCATGGTTAGTTCGAGGTGGGTGCCCGGATTGTCGATCGGCAGACGGGCCGTTTCGGCCATGATTGCGATCGACAGGGCCACGAGGGCGAGCACGCTGACCGGTGAGATGATGACCTCGGGGGAGAGCAGCCGGGTTTCGACGATGGCCGAGATGGTGCTGGTCCCAGCGGGGATCGACAGGGCGTAGACCGAGAGCAACAGCGTGGGTTCGACGAGAGCGGCAACGGTCATGTGCCGGCTCGACCCCATGCCTCCGAATGCGGTTCCGCCGTCGAGCCCGACCAGGGCGAGTGCGACGACGCCGATGAGCATGACCGAGACGATGACGAAGAGGTCGCTCGGAATGGACGGGAACGGGATGGTACCCACGAGCGGCAGCAGCACGCAGAGCAGCAGACTCGACACCATAAGGGCGACCGGCCCGGCCCTGAGCATCCAGCTGCTGCCTTCGGCACGCACGGGGTTCTTGGCGAGTAGCTTGCGCACGTCACGCCAGGGCTGCCAGATTCCGGCTCCGGCGCGCCCCTCGATCGTGGCCCGCACCTGACGGATCAGGCCCATCAGCAGCGGAGCGAGGAAGACGAACAGCACGACCTGCACGGAGGCGATGATGATGGAACTGAGCGCGGTGTTCATAGCGAGACCACGATCAGCACGATCAGTAGAGCAACGAAGGAATAGGACAGGTATCGGTGGATGCTGCCGTTGGCCAGGTGGCGTACGACGATTCCGTAGCGCTGGAGCAGGTTGAGCACCGGCCGGTACAGCCGGGTTTCAAAAATGTCCGAGACGCGTTGTTCCACCCGCACGCGTTCCACCAGATAACGCGACTCGGCGACGTGGGTGACCTGCACGTCGCGGGACGGCTTGAGCACGTCGTCGAACACCCGCACGAGCGGCTCGGCGTAGGAGGTTGCGGTGTACTGCATGCGCGGCCTGGCGCGGGAGCCGCCACCACCCCATGGCAGGTCGACCGTGCGATGCGGATGCCGGCGGGCCGACACGATGATCGAGACGATCACCGGGATGGCGACCAGTGCCGACAGCACGACGAGCATGATCGGGTCGAGCACCGCCCCGATACCCGGCAGCGAGACGCCGCCGAGGCCGACCGACTGCACGGCGGTTGTCGGGTTCGAGCTGACCGTGTGCGCAACGAGCGCGGCGATCGGCCCGGGGAGCAGCCCGAGGGCGAGCACGAACAGCGCGCCGAGGGCGAGGGCGAGCTGCATGAGCCGCGGCACCTCACGGGCATCCGCTGCCGCTGCGCTGCGCGGCCGCGCGAGAAAAGCGATGCCGTAGGCCTTCACGAAAGTGAGCAGGGCGAGGCCGGCGGTCAGTGCGATCACGGCGACGGCCAGCGGCATGGCAACGGATGCCGCGACCGAGACGACCGCCCCGTCAAGGCGACCACCGTGGATGAGCGACTGCAGCAGCATCCACTCGGCGACGAAGCCGCTCGTGATCGGGATGGCGGCCGCGCCGAGGCTTGCAATGCCGAACGCGGCGGCGGTCACCGGCATGCGGGCACCGAGCCCGCCGAGCCGGTCGAGGTTGCGTTCTCCGGTGGCGTGGATGATCGCGCCGGCGCCGAGGAACAGGGTCGATTTGAACGCGGCGTGGCTGATGGTGAGCAGCAGAGCGGCGACGAGCGCGGCATCCGCTGCCGCTGTGGCGTCGAAGCCGCGCAGCAGCATGCTCGCCCCGAGTCCGAGAAAGACCAGGCCCATGTTCTCGGTGGTCGAGTAGGCGAGCAGAACCTTGAGATCGCTCGACACGGAGGCCTGCAGAATGCCGTAGAGAGCGGATACGCCGCCCACGAGCATGATCGCGATGCCCCACCAGGGCGGGCCGTCGGGCAGCAGGCGAACGCAGACCAGCAGGCCGCCATAGACGCCGATCTTGACCATGGCGCCGCTCATGGCGGCCGAGACGTGACTGGGCGCTTCGGGCAGCACCCGGGGTACCCAGACGTGCAGCGGCACGAGTTCGGCCTTGCCGCCAAATCCGAGTAAAAGGAGTACGAAAGCCAGGTTCGCCGGCCAGGAGCCGGGTTCGACGGCCTGCAGGCTGGTGAAGCTCGTGCCGCCCGATGCAGCGGCGAGCACCGCGAATCCGGCCAGGATGAAGAAGAAACTCAGCTGCGACATAGCCGAATACCAGATGCTGGCGGAGGCGACCGTGGCGCGGCTGGCATGGTCGGCGAGCAGCAGCACGGTGGAGCCGAGTGTCATGATCTCCCAGGCCAGCAGGAACGAGACAGAGTCGGTCGCAGCCGGTACGAGCTGCATGCCCACGAGGAAGACCGGCATGGCCACCCAGGCGGTGCGGCTCGCGTCGGCTCCCCGAGTGGAACTCATGGAGTAGAGCGACACGAGAATGCCGACGCCGGAGACGACGAGCATGAACAGGCCACCCAAGCGGTCGGGGGCCAGCACTAGCGGATCCATTGGAAGGGCGATCGGAATGAGCAGGCCGCCGGTGGCGCCGAGCAGCGCCCCGAGGCCGGTGGCCAAGCCGGTCACGGCAAGGAGGGTGCAGAGGATGCCGCCCGCCCGCGACCGTAAGGACGGTGCGGCCATGAGACCGCTCACCACGGCGAGCGCACCGAGACCGAGTTGCAGGAGCAGTCCGGCTCCGATGGCGGTTTGTGGGAGCAGTCCCGCACCGATCTCGGTCTGCAGGAGCAGTTCGGCTCCGATGGCGGTTTGTGGGAGCAGTCCCGCACCGATCTCGGTCTGCAGGAGCAGTTCGGCTCCGATGGCGGTCATCGGCCGGTTATCCGGCGCAGGGCCCGCACGATATCGGCCGGTTCCGGCGGGCTGCCCGGAACCTCGATATCGACGTGCACGAAGTCAGAAACGGGCCCCACGATGCCGTAACCGTCGCGAAAGGCACCGCCGTTCAGAGCGCAGTCACCGACCGCAATCACAAACCGGGGGGTGGGGGTGGCCTCGATGGTGCGGCGCAGCGGCTCCGCCATGTTGCGGGTGACGCTGCCGACGATGAGGAGCACGTCGGCGTGCCGCGGCGAGGGAACCAGGCGCGCGCCATAGCGTTCGACGTCGTAGACCGGACCGAAGGCGGCCGAGACTTCGAGTGCACAGTCATTGCAGCCGCCGGCATTGATGAAGCGCACCTGCACGCTGCCGCCGAGCGCCTCGGCTCCGGCAAAAAGCGGCGGAGCGGGCGGTGCCGGTTCGGCGATCCTTGCGCCGTGACGGATCAGGGTGGCCAATCGCAGGAAACTCATACGAGTCCCCGGTGTGCATGCATGTTCACGAAGCTGGTGCCTTCTGTGGGAAGCGCGAAGTCGAAGGGTGAAGGGCAGGCGACGGATTCTGCGATACGTCTGGTTGAGTGCAAGACTACCGGCGCGTATAAGTCCATTACTTCTTTATATAAGTATATGAAGACTTTCGCAAATAGATATCGTTACCCGCGACGGTCGAGCAGCGGGGTGAGACGATACGGGATGACCTCGCCCATCGCGAGCGAGGTCTCGGTGCGTTCGACCCCGTCGCAGGCGAGGATGGTTCCGTCAATGCGGAACAGGTCTGCGGCATCCGTACAGACCACCCGCACGAGCAGGTCGGTCTGCCCGCTCATTCCGTGCGCCTGCACGATCTCGGGGATCTGAGCGAGGTCGATCACGATCTGGGCGAGCCGTTTCTGCTGCACGTGAACCTCGATGAACGCGGTCAGCGGATAGCCGAGCGCGGCCGGATTGATGCGACGATCGAAGCCGAGAAAGGCGCCAGAGTCTTCCAGGCGTTTCATTCGGGCCTGCACGGTATTGCGGGACAGGCCCAGCGTGTCGGCGAGTGCAACAAAGGTGCTGCGCGGGTCGGCGGAGAGCGCCTGGAGAAGCTTCGTGTCGGTCTTGTCAAGGCTGTACATAGTGCAAAACATTAACATGGACCGGCGCGCTTGAATAGGGCACTCTGCTCACTATTTTTGATAGTGGTTGTGCTCCCTGCTACGTCGACATAGGCTCACGTCAACTTTAGCAATGACGCTCGGAGCTACCCATGATTGATTCATCCCTCCAGCCGGTGCAGCTCCTCTCGCTTGACGGCGAGCGGATGCCCCGCCCGGACTTCGACTCGTGGGTCGAAGATCTCGACGGGGCGGCCCTGCTCGCGCTGTACCGTGACATGGTCGTGGTGCGCCGCCTCGATACCGAGGCGACCGCCCTGCAACGCCAGGGCGAACTCGGCCTGTGGCCGCCGCTGCTCGGCCAGGAAGCTGCCCAGGTCGGCTCGGCCCGCGCCCTGCGCAGTGACGACTTCGCCTTTCCGAGCTACCGCGAGAACGCGGTCGCCTACTGCCGCGGAGTCAAACTGACCGACATCGTCAAGGTGTGGCGCGGTAACGCCCAGTCCGGCTGGGATCCCTACACCGTCAATCTGGCCACCCCGGCGATCATCATCGGCGCGCAGACCCTGCACGCCACCGGGTGGGCGCTCGGCGCGCAGCGCGACGAAGTCGACTCCGTCGCCATCGCCTACTTCGGCGACGGTGCCACGAGCGAGGGCGACGTCAACGAGGCCATGGTCTTCGCGGCGAGTTTCCAGGCCCCGGTGGTCTTCTTCTGCCAAAACAACCACTGGGCCATCTCCGAGCCGGTCGGGGTGCAGGCGCACCGCAACATCGCCGATCGCGCGCCGGGCTTCGGCATTCCGAGCCTTCGCGTCGACGGCAATGATGTGATCGCGGTGCTGGCGGCCACCCGCATCGCCCTCGACCGGGCCCGCACCGGCGGCGGCCCCACCTTCGTCGAAGCCGTCACCTACCGCATGGGGCCGCACACCACAGCGGATGACCCCACCCGCTACCGAGACCCGGCCGAACTCGCCGCGTGGAAGACGCGGGACCCCCTGCTGCGCCTGCACCGGCTGTTGACCAGTCTCGGTGAGATCACCCCCGAGGTCGAGGAAGCCACTGCGGCCCTCGCCGACGCCGCGGCAGTCGAACTGCGGGCCGGCTGCATCGGCATGCCGGACCCCGAACCGCTGAGCGTGTTCGACCACGTCTACGTCACCCCAAACGCCACCCTCGAGCGCCAGCGCACCGACTACGCCGGGTACCTCACGAGCTTCGGCGGTGCAGAACAGAGCGGTGCAGAACAGAACGGAAAGGCGTGATGACCATGACCACCCTGATGACCCCCGCCACCGTGTCGACCGTCCCCGGCCTCGCTGTGCCGGCCTACACGGACCCGGCCCCCACTCCCCTGAGGGAGACCAAGACGCTTACCATGGGCAAGGCTATCAACGAGGGCCTGCGCCAGGCCATGCTCGACGACCCCAGGGTTGTGCTGCTCGGCGAAGACATCGGAGCCCTCGGCGGCGTCTTCCGTGTAACGAGCGACCTGCTCGCCCAGTTCGGCGCTCGCCGGGTCATCGACACGCCGCTCGCCGAATCCGCGATCATCGGCACCGCGGTCGGCCTCGCCTACCGCGGCTACCGCCCGGTCTGTGAGATCCAGTTCGACGGCTTCATCTTTCCCGGTTTCGACCAGATCGTCAGCCAGGTCGCCAAGTTCCACTACCGTACCCAGGGCGCCGTGCGCATGCCGATCACCATCCGGGTGCCGTTCGGCGGTGGCATCGGAGCGGCCGAACACCACTCCGAGTCGCCCGAGGCCTACTTCACGCACACCTCCGGCCTGCGCGTGATCGCCGTCTCCAACGCCCAGGACGCCTACAGTCTCATTCGGCAGGCCATCGCGAGTGACGACCCGGTGCTCTACTTCGAGCCCAAACGTCGTTATCACGTCAAGGGTGAGGTCGTTCCCGAACTGGGTACCCCGATGGACCAGGCCGTCATCGTGCGCCCAGGAACGGATGTCACGCTCCTCGCCTACGGCGCGCTCGTGTCTACGGCGCGCGACGCGGCGCTCGCCGCTCTTGACGAGGGCGTGTCGATCGAAGTCATCGACCTGCGCTCACTGTCACCGGTGGACTACGCGGTGGTGGAGGCATCCGTTCAGAAGACCGGGCGTCTCGTCGTGACCCACGAGGCGGCCCAGTCGGGCGGGCTCGGCGGCGAGATCATCGCGACCGTCACTGAACGCTGCTTCAGCTACCTGGAAGCCGCGCCGGTGCGGGTGACCGGCTTCGACGTGCCGTACCCGCCGGCCAAACTCGAAAGCCACCACCTGCCCGACCTCGACCGTATTCTCGACGGCGTCGACCGGGTCATGGGGCGCCGATGATCAAGATCTTCAAACTGCCCGACCTCGGTGAGGGGCTTACCGAGAGCGAGATCGTGGCCTGGCTCGTGGCGCCGGGCGACGAAGTCACCCTCAACCAGCACATCGCCGACGTTGAAACGGCCAAAGCGGTCGTCGAACTGCCGAGCCCCTTCGCCGGGGTCGTGCGCGTACTGCATCAGCCGGCCGGTGTGGTCGTGCACGTCGGCGAACCTATCGTCAGCTTCGATATCGGCGGCGAACCTGACACGCCTCCGACAGCGGATGCTGCCGCACCCGCACCCGCACCCGCACCAGTACCCGCACCCGCACCATTACCCGCACCAGTACCAGTACCCGCACCAGTACTCGCACCCGTCGAGCAGCGCGAGGCCAACCTGGTCGGCTATGGTCCCGCAGTGGAGCGCGGCGGTCATCCCCATCGCCGGGCCCGCCAGGGCGGCGGCCTGCCGGTCGTGGTCGACCGGCCTGCGTCCGATCAGGCTGCTCTCGCTGATCGGAAAACACCGGTCGCGCCATTCACGCAACCGCGCACGGCAGCGGATGCCGCGCTAGACCCGTTGACGCTCGCCGCGGCAGCTGTAGACCAACCGGCCGCAGCATTGCCTGGGGAGCGACCGCGCTCGACGCCGCCGGTGCGCGCGCTGGCACGTGACCTCGGGGTCGACCTGACCACCGTCACCGGAACCGGGCGCGACGGCTTGATCACCCGCGACGACGTGCGCGCCCACCTCACCCACTCCGTGCCGGAGCCAGGCCTGCACACAACGACGCCCCACCCCTCGGGCACGCTGCCCGGTGCCGGTACCGGTGCCGGAGCCGGAGCCGGAGCGTTCGAGCGCGAGACCCGCACGCCGATCAAGAGCCTGCGCAAGCTCACGGCCGCCGCCATGGTGCAGAGCGCTTTCACGGCGCCGCACGTGACCGAGTTCCTCACGATCGACGTCACACCCGTCGTCGAGCTGCTCGAGTCCCTGAGTGGCGACCGTCAGTTTGCCGACGCGGGCATCGGCATCCTCGCCGTGGTGGCCAAGGCGCTCTGCCTCGCGGTCGGCCGCACTCCAGCGGTGAACACCCGATGGGATGAGCCGGCCGGCGAAATCGTGCAATTCCACCACGTGAACCTCGGCATCGCCGCGGCCACCCCCCGCGGCCTGCTCGTGCCGAACATTCCGGATGCCGAACGGCTCGACCTGCGCGGCCTCGCCGCCGCGCTCGCCGAACTCACCACGGCGGCCAGGGCCGGAACGACCACGCCGGCGGCGCTGGCCGGCAGCACGATCACCATCACCAATATCGGGGTCTTCGGTATCGATGCGGGTACCCCCATCCTTAATCCGGGGGAGGCGGCGATCCTCGCGCTGGGCAGCATCCGCTCACAGCCGTGGGAGTACCGCGGGCAGGTCGCCCTGCGCAAGGTGCTCACGCTCAGCCTGTCGTTCGACCACCGCCTGGTCGACGGCGAGCAGGGTTCCCGCTTTCTCGCCGATGTCGGAACCATCCTCGCCGACCCGGCCCGGGTATTGACCATGGTTTAGCTCCTTCTATTCTCGCCACCAATATTTCTCCCACCAATTCCAAGACCAGTATTCTTTGCCCACCTCGGTGCACACAACTCCTTCAATGTGAAAGCCTGCCGGTGAAAATCAGTGGAATTCCGGGGCATCCACGCTTCGCGGGCGCGGATTGCTGGAGTTATGCCGAATGACGGCGGTTGACCGGGGTGCGGGGGCGGAGGACAGTGGGGGCATGAACGCTCACGGCGCACTCCTCACCTCCCTTTCGACAAAGAATCAGTTGGCGGGCACCGCTTTCGTGCATCTCGACGGATGCCTGCACGCCACATTTCGCACCAAAGACTTCGCGTCCGCTCTCGAACTCGTCAATCGGATCGGCGAAGTCGCTGAAAAACTGAACCACCACCCTGACGTGCGCCTCGGCTACGGCACGGTGTCGCTCGTGGTCACCTCGCACGACGCCGGGGGAGTCACCGCGCGTGATCTTGATCTCGCTGCCCGGGTGCAGCAGATCGCCGACACCCTCGGTGCGACTGCCGGCCCTGTGCGGCCGACCCGTTACGACATCGCGATCGACTGCACCGACGAGGACGCCGTGCGCCCGTTCTGGCGGGTCGCCCTCGGCTACACCGAGGTTGCCGGTGACGACGGCGTGGAACTGGTCGACCCGGGCGGCCTTGGCCCGAAAGTCTGGTTTCAGCACATGGAGATCGCCCGTACCGACCGAAACCGAATTCACCTCGACGTGCACGTGCCGAACGATGATGCCGAAGAGCGGGTCGCGGCCGTGCTCGAGGTCGGAGGAGTGCTGCTCACCGACGAGCATGCTCCCGACTGGTGGGTGCTCGCCGATGTCGAAGGCAACGAACTCTGCATCTGTACCACCGCGTTCTGAACGGCGATGAGGAGGATCTAGCGTTGCACAGGTGACCACAACTCTTCTCCCGGCTCTTCTGGGCCTCGCCACCGGGCTCTCTCTCATCATCGCGATCGGGTCCCAAAACGCGTTCGTGCTGCGACTCGGCATCGAGGGACACAATAAAGTCATCGTTCCTGTCGTCCTGATCTGCGCGCTGTCCGATGCCGTGCTCATTCTGGCTGGGGTGCTCGGCCTCGGGCTGGTCGTGGCCGGGGCGCCGGTGGCGATCATCGTGATCCGCGTGCTCGGCTCCGCCTTTCTGATTGGTTACGGACTCGTCGCTGCCCGCCGGGCAATTCGCCCCGGAACACTCGTCGTGTCGGGAGCCATGGGTGCAACGGGGATGCGGGTCGCCGTCGCGAACGTGCTCGCCCTCACCTGGCTGAATCCGCACGTCTACCTGGACACCGTGCTATTCCTCGGCGCCGTCGCCAACCAGCAGGGCATGGAGCAGCGCTGGTGGTGGGCTGGCGGCGCCATTGCGGCCAGTTTCATCTGGTTCTCGGCGCTCGGCTTCGGAGCACGACTACTGCGCCCGGTGTTCGCCAGGCCCACGTCGTGGCGAGTGCTTGACGCGGTGATCGCCGTGGTGATGATCGCCCTCGGCGTGCGCCTGGCCCTCGGTCACTAGGTCATACCTGACCGGGCAGGCCGAGGGCAGCGAGTGCCATCTCCTCGAGCAGGGCCCGCACGGCGGGCTGCGCCGAGGCGCGCGCACTGTGCGGCGTCGAGTTCAGCAGCCCAAAGGTCGCGTGGGCGCGAATGCGCAGCTGCGCCATGTCGACCGCCGGGTGCACCCGCTGCAAAACCTGCACCCACAGTTCCACGTACTCGCGCTGGAGCACGCGCACCCGGTGGCGGTCTGGCTCGGCCAGACTGTCGAGGTCTCGGTCCTGCACCCGAATCACGTCGGGGTTGGCCAGGGCGAAGGTCACGTGAAAGCGCACGAGTCCCTGCAGGGCGGACGCGGCATCCGCTGTCGCCGTGACGACCGAGTTGCCCCCGGCGACCAGATCCTCGCTCACGTCGATGAGCAGGGCGGCGAGCACGGCCGGCTTGCCGCTGAAATGGCGGTAGACCGCCGGTCCGCTCACCCCGACGGCCGTGCCCAGGTCTTCGATCGAGACCCCGTTGAAACCCGAGCGGGCAAACAGGGTAGCCGCCGCGCGGAGTAGTTCGGCACGCCGGTGGGCCTTGGCCTGGCTGCGTGCCGTTCTCTGAATGCTAGACATTTCAGTTAATACTAGCTAACCTAATTTGAGTTACCAATCATTAACTGTGATTGGCACCCAGTCGAGGGAGACAGCGGTCGATGCACGTACTCACCAGTGAGCTCGACCACACCGACCCCACCTTTCGTGCCAATGACTCCGGGCAGCGCGCCCTCGTCGCCGATCTTCGCTCGCGTCTGGCGTTGGCTGCGCTCGGTGGCCCGCAGAGCTCCCGGCAGCGGCACGTCGCCCGCGGAAAGCTGCTGCCCAGGGAGCGCGTCGACCGGCTGCTCGATGAGGGCAGCCCCTTTCTTGAAATCGGCCCGCTCGCCGCCGCCGGTCTCTACAACGACGACAGTCCCGGAGCCGGGCTCATCGCCGGAATCGGCCTCGTGCACGGCCGCCCGGTGCTCATAATCTGCAACGACGCCACCGTCAAGGGCGGCACCTACTATCCGCTGACCGTCAAAAAACACCTGCGCGCGCAGGAAATCGCCCTCGAGAACCGTCTTCCCTGCGTCTACCTCGTCGACTCCGGTGGGGCCTTCCTGCCCCGGCAGGACGAGGTCTTCCCCGACCGCGACCACTTCGGCCGCATCTTCTACAACCAGGCACGGATGTCCGCATTCCGCATCCCGCAGATCGCCGCGGTGCTCGGCTCCTGCACGGCCGGCGGTGCCTACGTTCCGGCAATGAGCGACGAAACCGTGATCGTACGAAACCAGGGCACCATCTTTCTCGGCGGCCCGCCGCTCGTCAAGGCCGCGATCGGCGAGATCGTTTCGGCCGAAGAACTCGGCGGCGGCGACCTGCATTCCCGGGTGTCCGGCGTCACCGACCATCTCGCCGAGAACGACGAGCACGCGCTGCAGATCGTTCGTGACATCGTATCGACCCTGCCGCTGCCCGCGCCGTCGGCCTGGCCGGTGCTGCCCGTGCGCGAGCCGGCCGTTAGCGCCGACGAACTCTATGCGGCCGTACCCGTCGACGTGCAACAGCCCTACGACGTGCGCGAGGTCATTTCCCGACTCGTCGACGCGAGCGAATTGCACGAATTCAAGAAGGAATATGGCCCCACCCTCGTCACCGGATTCGCCCACCTGCACGGCCACCCGGTGGGCATCGTCGCCAACAACGGCATCCTCTTCGCCGAATCGGCGCAAAAAGGCGCCCACTTCATCGAACTGTGCGACCAACGCGGCATCCCGCTGATCTTTCTGCAGAACATCTCGGGCTTCATGGTCGGCACCGACGCCGAGACCGGCGGTATCGCCAAGCACGGTGCCAAAATGGTCACCGCCGTCGCCACCACCCGCGTACCCAAACTCACCGTGGTCATCGGCGGCTCTTTCGGTGCCGGCAACTACTCCATGTGTGGTCGCGCGTACTCGCCACGCTTTCTCTGGATGTGGCCGGGCAGCCGCATCTCGGTGATGGGCGGCCCGCAGGCCTCCGCGGTGCTCGCGACCGTCAAACGCGAGCAGATCGAGGGCCGCGGCGAGCAGTGGTCGACCGAGGCCGAAGCCGACTTCAAGAAACCGATCACCGACCAATACGAGCAACAGGGCAGTCCTTACTATTCCACCGCCCGACTCTGGGACGACGGCGTCATCGACCCGGCCGATACCCGCACCGTGCTCGGACTCGCCCTCGATGTCTGCGCTGCCGTTCCCCTACCCGACCCCGCCTTCGGCCTGTTTCGGATGTGACCCGGTGACAACTGACTTCACCACCGTGCTCGTCGCTAATCGCGGTGAGATCGCCTGCCGCATCATGCGCACCCTGCGCGAGCGGGGCATCCGCTCGGTTGCCGTGTACAGTGACGCCGACCGTGGGGCCAGACATGTACAGCTAGCGGATGCCGCGGTGCGGATCGGTCCCGCCGCCCCGGCCAGCAGCTACCTCAATATCGACGCTATCCTCGACGCGGCCGCACGGACCGACGCCGAGGCCATCCATCCGGGTTACGGGTTCCTCAGCGAGAACCAGGCGTTCGCGCAGGCCTGCGCCGACGCCGGCATCGTCTTCATCGGACCGAGCGTCAACGCGTTGGCCGTGATGGGCGATAAGATCCGTTCCAAGAATCACGTCGCCGGTTTCGGGGTGCCGATCATTCCCGGAATCGCCCGCCCCGGACTCAGCGACGAACAGCTCATCGAGGCTGCCGCTGAAGTGGGCTACCCGTTGCTGATCAAACCGTCCGCCGGCGGCGGCGGCAAGGGCATGGAAGTCGTCGAGGCCGCCGAGCAGCTCGCCGACGCCCTGGTCACCGCACGTCGCGTGGCCGCGAGCGCGTTCGGCGACGACACCCTCTTTCTGGAACGGCTCGTCGCCACCCCCCGCCACATCGAGGTTCAGGTGCTCGCCGACAATTACGGTGCCGTCATCCACCTCGGCGAACGTGAGTGCTCCCTGCAACGCCGCCATCAGAAAGTCATCGAGGAAGCCCCCTCGCCACTGCTCGACCCGGCGACGCGTGTGCGCATCGGCGAGGCCGCGTGCGCTGCCGCCCGCAGCGTCGACTATCGCGGAGCCGGCACGGTCGAGTTCCTGGTCGCCGCCGACGCCCCCGGCGATTTCTTTTTCATGGAGATGAACACTCGCCTGCAGGTCGAACACCCGGTCACCGAACTCGTCACCGGCGTAGACCTCGTCGACTGGCAGCTGCGAATCGCCGCGGGTGAGCCGCTCGGCCTCGCGCAGAGCGACATATGCCTCAATGGGCATGCGATCGAGGCTCGGGTGTACGCGGAGAATCCCGAGCGCGATTTTCTGCCGATGACCGGCACGGTGCTCGCGCTGCGTGAGCCGGTGGGCGAGGGCATCCGAGTCGACAGCGCCCTTCTGCCTGGCTTGCAAATTGGGGGCGCCTACGACCCGATGCTCGCCAAGGTCGTGGCGTGGGCCCCCGACCGGACCGCCGCCATTGCGCGCCTTGATCGTGCCCTCGCCGACTTTCTCGTGCTCGGGGTGCATACCAATCTGGAATATCTTCGCCTGCTGCTGCAGGAACCGCCTGTGCGGGCTGGCCAGCTCGACACCGCACTGATCGAGCGCACCCTGCCGCACCTCGCATTT
Source organism: Cryobacterium ruanii (assembly GCF_004404055.1). Lineage (GTDB taxonomy): Bacteria > Actinomycetota > Actinomycetes > Actinomycetales > Microbacteriaceae > Cryobacterium > Cryobacterium ruanii. The sequence continues at coordinate 74,098 of NZ_SOHK01000023.1, read as the reverse complement.
CGGCATGCCGACGACCACGTGCTTGCCGCCGCAGCCCTGCTCGTTCACAATGCCCGCTTCGATGCGGCGATCTCGGTCTGGCAGCGGCCGAGCGGCTGGCGCCTCGGTGAGCACCGCCCAGCCCGGTACCAACTCGGGGTGGGCGGCGGCAGCGTGTGCACCGTGGGCGTTTGGGGGGAGCCGGGCGCAGCATCCGTTTGCGTCGGCGAGCTTTCGCCCAGACTCGGCAGCCTCGCCACTCTGGCTGTCGGCCGGGTGCGGGTCGAGTTCGCGGGTGTGACGCGGGTCTACGACGTGGCGCGAGCGCACGGCCGCCTGCACCTCGGCCATGACGGTGTCGCTTTTGATCTGCTGCTGCCGACCCGCGCCGAACAACTGGCCGAGTTGCTAGCCGAACGCGATCGGGTGGCCGGCACGCTGCAGCCCGAGGTTCGCTCCCCGATGCCCGGCACCGTCGTCGCGGTGCCGGTGTCGTGCGGAGACCGCGTGGTTGCCGGGCAAACGCTCGCCACCATCGAGGCCATGAAAATGGAGCACAAACTCGTCGCGCCCCAAGCGGGAACGGTCATGATCAGCGTCGGCCCGGGCGATCTCGTGCGCCTAGACCAGATCGTTGCGACCGTTACCCCCGATACCAAAACCACCCGAGATCAGGGAGATCCATAATGAGCTACGAACTCAGCCCCATCCAGCAGGCCCTCAGTGACCAGGTTCGCGACTTCGCCGACGCCGTCGTCGCGCCGGCCGCCTACGAGTACGACACCAAGCGCAGCCTGCCCTACGACATCATCGACCAGATGGGCGAGATGGGACTGTTCGGCCTGCCGTTCCCGAAAGAATACGGCGGCCAGGGCAGCGACTACTTCTCGCTCTGTCTCGCCGTCGAACAACTTGCTCGCGTCGACCAGAGCATCGCCGTCACCCTCGAAGCCGGCGTGGGTCTGGGCATCATGCCGGTCTACCGTCGCGGAACCGAACAACAGAAGCAGCACTGGGTGCCGCTGCTCGCGAGTGGCAAGGCACTCTCCGCATTCGGCCTCACCGAAGCGGATGCCGGCTCCGACGCTGCCGGTACCAAGACCACCGCAGAACTGACGGGCGGCGAGTGGGTGATCAACGGCAGCAAGCAGTTCATCACCAACTCCGGAACCGACATCACCCGTCTGGTCACCGTTACCGCGGTCACCGGTCAGTCGGCCCGCCCCGACGGTTCGATCAAGAAGGAACTTACCGCCATCCTGGTGCCGACCCCGGCTCCTGGATTCACCGTCTTGCCCGCCTACGACAAGGTCGGCTGGCATACCTCCGACACGCATCCGCTGCTCTTCGACAACGTGCGCGTACCGGAAGGGAACCTGCTCGGTGAGCGCGGGCGCGGCTTCGCCAACTTCGTGCAGACCCTCGACGAGGGCCGCATCGCCTTCGCCGCGCTCTGCACCGGGGCGGCGCAGGGTTGCCTCGACGAGTCGGTGCGGTACGCGAAGAGCCGCAACGTGTTCGGTCGCGCCATCGGATCAAACCAGCACATCGCTTTCAAACTCGCCCGCATGCAGGCGCGCGTGCACAGTGCGCGCCTCGCCTACTACGACGCGGCCCTCAAAATGATCAACGGCAAGTCGTTCAAGATGGAAGCGTCGATCGCCAAGATGATCGGTAGCGAAGCGGCTATGGACAACGCCCGCGACGCCACCCAGATCTTCGGAGGATACGGCTTTCTGAATGAAAATCCGGTCGCTCGGCACTATCGTGATTCCAAAGTGCTCGAACTGGGCGAGGGTACGACCGAGGTCCAGCTCATGGTCATTGCCCGGACGCTCGGTTTTGCGGCCTGACCTGGCCGCACGACAAGACCGAGGAGAAGCGGATGCCCGATACCCCAGACACGCCCGCAGCGGGGAAGCGACGCCCGGCCCTACAGCGCGGACTTTACTTTGAGGAATTCGACCTCTCGGCTCTGTACCAGCACCGGCCAGGCCGCACCGTGACCGAGGCCGACAACGTTTTCTTCACGACGATGACCATGAATACCCAGGCCCTGCACCTCGATGCGGCGTGGTCGGCCGCCCAGCCGTTCGGCGAACGCCTGGTCAATTCCATGTTCACCCTCTCGACCATGGTCGGCAGCTCGGTCGCGCAGCTGACCCAGGGCACGATCGTAGCCAACCTGGGGTTTTCTGCCGTGACGTTTCCGCATCCGCTTCACCACGGTGACACCCTCTACTCCGAGACCATCGTCACCGACAAACGGCTGTCGACGAGTCGTTCGGGTCAGGGCATCGTCACGCTCGAGCACACCGGGCGCAACCAGCACGGAGTCGTCGTCGGTACGGCCGTGCGCGCGGTGCTGGTCTGGTGCCTTGGCGCTGCCCAGTGAGCGGCCCCTTCGATGGTGACCCGTTTGAGCAGGGCGACTTTGACGAATTTGGTGATCCGGCCGGCCTCGATGCCTTCGATGACAGTCCTGCCGGGCTCAGCCCGTTCACACCGGCACCGTTTACCCTCGGTCCGGCCCTGTTGTTCTGCCCGGCCGACCGGCCGGAGCGTTTCGCGAAGGCAACAGAGCGCGCCGATGGGGTCATCCTCGACCTCGAAGACGCCGTCGCGCCCGCCGACCGGGCGGCGGCGCGGCGGGCGCTGATCGAGAATCCGCTGGACCCGGCCCGCACGATCGTGCGCATCAATCCGGCCGACAGCGATGATTTCGCGCACGACCTGGCCGCGCTCGAGCGCACGGAGTACCGCGACGTCATGCTCGCCAAAACCGTCAGCGCCAATCAGGTCGAACGACTCGGGGAATATCGGGTGATTGCGCTGTGCGAGACCGCCGCGGGCGTGATCTCGGCGACCGAGATTGCCGCGGCACGCAACGTCGTCGCGCTCATGTGGGGCGCCGAAGACCTCGTCGCGTCCCTCGGCGGCACCTCCAGCCGATTCGCCGACGGACGCTATCGTGACGTCGCGCGCCAGGCCCGCTCACTGGTGCTGCTCGCAGCCGGTGCCCACGATAAGGCCACCATCGACACCGTGCACCTAGATATCACCGACACGGCAGGTTTGCACAATGAGGCCGCTGATGCCGTCGCGAGCGGCTTCACCGCCACCGCCTGCATCCACCCCGACCAAGTCGCCGTCATTCGTGCCGCATACCAACCGTCCGCCGCCGAAGTGGACTATGCCCTCGGACTGCTCGAGGCCGCCGCGAGTGCCCGCGGCGTCTTCCAACATGACGGCCGCATGATCGACGGCCCCGTGCTGCGTCACGCCGAGGCTGTATTGCGCCGAGCAGCCCGCTAAGCCAGCCTTGTGAACTCTCGATCGCGCCAGGGGGTCAGGCGGCCTCGTCGGCCAGAACCTTCTCGATCGCGTCAACGATCTCCTGCGACTCCGGCTCCACCGACGAGGAGAAGCGGTCCACGATCACACCGGCTGGTGTCACCAGAAACTTTTCGAAGTTCCACTTGATCAAACCGGGGAACAGTCCCTGCTTGAACTTCGTCAGCTCTGCATAGAGCGGATGCTGGTGCTTACCCCGCACATCGACCTTGGCTGTCATTGGAAAGGTCACCCCATAAGTCATCCCGCAGAATGCCGCAATGTCGTCTTCGGTACCGGGCTCCTGACCCATGAACTGGTTGCTCGGTAGTCCCAGCACGACCAGCCCCTTGTCGGCGTAACGCTGGTAAAGCGCTTCGAGTCCTGCGTACTGCGGGGTGAAGCCGCACTTCGATGCCACGTTGACGACGAGTATCGCTTTGCCCTCAAAAGCGCCGACAGTGGTTTTGGTTCCATCGATAAGAGTGAGGGGAATGTCGTACAGCGCGGAAGCAGTCATTCGAAGAACGTATCGATCGAATCTCCGAGCTGGCTGCACGATGCCTGTCCAGCTGCACGATGCCTGTCCAGCTGCACGATGTCTAGCTGCACACTACCTGTGTAGAAGGTGCGTTTCCCCCAAATCGGTGACAATTTCACCTACCATTAGAACAGTTCAGAAATCATGGTGGTCCATTAGAGGATCCGGGTTTCTCTTCCCGCGCGGCGCAGCGCATTTCCCGCCGAACGGGCCAACACCCCAGCTCACTCGAACCAGTCAGTCATGAAGTGCACGTCGCTTCCTGCAGACATTCGGATGGTCTGTGTCTCGTCATTGCTCTGGCCCCCGGTCGGCATCCGTCATCACTAGATCGCACCAGGAGCATCATGAATTCTTACGTATCGCACACCACGCAGAGCATCAACCTGCCCAACGAATACATCTCCAACACCGCACGGCGTGCGGTCACCGGCAGCGGCTACGTCAGCGGAACCGCGCAGCACCTCGACGCCGGTGAGTACGTGTCGCGTGCCACCGTGACCTCGGTGACCTCGCGTCGCGTCGCGCCGTCACAGGTGGCCGACAGCAGGCACTTGGCCGCGGCAGCCTGAGCCAGCACGTTCCGGCCGCGCCGGAATCGACAGACCTGAGAGGGACTCCGCCCAGCGGAGTCCCTTTTTTGCTGTTTCTGCGCGTCGCACCGGCGGCACCGAAACGACGGTCGCCGACGCGCCGGTACACTGAAGAGGTATCTGGCCGGTATTTTGCTTGCCCGCCAAGTACGACACGACGTACGCGCATGCGCGCTGAAGCCCCCTGAGTTTTCCTCGCAGGCTTGACATGCCCGTGCCCGGTCCCCACACACCTGGACATGCAGTACCGCAGACAACGAAATGAGATTCATGAATAACCACTACCTCGACCTGAGCACTCCGCCGGCATTGCCGGCGCGCGGCATGCGCATCATCCCGCTCGGAGGTCTCGGCGAGATCGGCCGCAACATGACCGTCTTCGAGCACAAGGGAAAGCTGCTCATCATCGACTGCGGCGTTCTCTTCCCCGAGGACAACCAGCCCGGCATCAACGTGATCCTGCCCGACTTCACCGCCATCCGCGACCGCCTGCAGGACATCGAGGCCATCGTGCTCACCCACGGCCACGAAGACCACATCGGCGCCGTCCCGTACCTGCTCAAGGAACGCGGTGATATTCCCGTGGTCGGCTCCAAGCTCACCCTCGCCTTCCTCGCCGCCAAGTTGCAGGAGCACCGTCTGAGCCAGAACTTCATCGAGGTGAAGGAGGGTGAGCGCCGCACCATCGGCCAGTTCGACCTCGAGTTCATCGCCGTGAACCACTCCATCCCGGATGGCCTCGCCATCGCGATCCGCACCGAAGCCGGCCTCGTGCTCGCCACCGGTGACTTCAAGATGGACCAGTTCCCGCTCGACAAGCGCCTCACCGACCTCGGCGCCTTCGCCCGCCTGGCCGAAGAGGGCGTCGACCTGTTCATGACGGACTCGACCAACGCCGAGGTTCCCGGCTTCACCACCGCCGAGAAGGACATCGGACCGGCGATCGACACCGTGTTCCGTACCTCCCCGCGCCGAATCATCGTGTCGAGCTTCGCCAGCCACGTGCACCGCATCCAGCAGGTCATCGACGCTGCTGTCAAGCACAACCGCAAGGTGGCCTTCGTCGGCCGCTCCATGGTACGAAACATGGGCATCGCGAGCGAGCTCGGCTATCTCAATATTCCCAAGGGCCTGCTCGTCGACATGAAGGCGCTCGAGCGTATGAAGGACGACAAGGTCGTTCTCATCTGCACCGGCTCGCAGGGTGAGCCGATGGCCGCTCTCTCGCGCATGGCCAACCGTGAGCACGTCATCAAAATCGGCGAGGGCGACACTGTGCTGCTCGCGAGCTCGCTGATCCCCGGCAACGAGAACTCTATCTACCGCGTCATCAACGGCCTGATCCGTTGGGGCGCGAACGTCGTGCACAAGGGCAACGCCAAGGTGCACGTCTCCGGTCACGCGAGCGCCGGCGAGCTCGTCTACTGCTACAACATTGTCAAGCCGGTCAACGTCATGCCGATCCACGGTGAATGGCGCCACCTCACCGCCAACGCCGATCTCGCCATCGCGACCGGTGTTCCCGAAGAGAACGTCATCGTCGTCGAAGACGGCGTCGTCGTGGACCTCGTCGACGGCCACGCCAAGGTCACCGGCCGTGTCGTCGCCGATTACATCTTCGTCGATGGGATGACCGTCGGTGGCGCATCCACTGCCGCGATGGAAGACCGTCGCAAGCTCGCCGAAGATGGCACCATCACCATCCTCGGAATTCTCAACGCCAAGACCGGCACTCTCTCCGAGCCGGTGGAGTTCCTTGCCCGCGGATTCGTGCACGACGACGAATGGGTCAAGGGGGCGACCAAGGTCATCGATGAGGCTATGAAGGCCGCGAACCGCATCAAGATCGTCGACGGCGCTGAGCTCGAAGACCTGTTCACGCAGTCCGTGAGCCGCTGGATGAATCGCAAGTACCGTCGCAGCCCGGTCATCACCTCCGTAGTCGTCGACGCTTAACCAGCACCGACAGCCACGTAAAAGGCCGCATCCTCCACGAGGATGCGGCCTTTTACGTTCATCGCACCAGCTACATGAAGTCGTCGGCAGTAGCGTTCGCAATGTCGATCAGCACAAGCTTCGGGTTCTCCTTGGCGATCGCCTGTAACCGCCACGGGGTGCTGAACAGTGCGAGCAGCGTACCGTCGGAGCGGGTGAAAACCTCGACCTGGCGGGTCCCGGTGAGCACGAGCGCGCTCTCCTTGTCGGTCTTGCGGGCCACCTGGTAGGGGAGCGCCTCCATGCGAATGTCCGCGTGAAAGTCGTGCACCATGCGGTCCTCAACAACCTCGAACTGCATCGGGCCGACAGCGCCGAGCACCGGAGCCTGCTCACCACGCACCTCTGAGCGCATCACCTGGATGACGCCTTCGTGGTCAAGCTGGTCGATGCCGCGGCGAAATTGTTTGTGCTTGCTGCTGTCGACCGGGCGAATGGCCCGAAAGTGTTCGGGGGAGAACAACGGCAGCGGCGGAAACTCAACCCGTTCGTCTTCGAAGATCGAGTCGCCCACGCGCAGTGCCGACGCGTTCACCAGCCCGACGATGTCGCCGGGCCAGGCCTGGTCGGTGACGGTGCGTTCCTTGCCGAACAGCTGTTGGGCGTACTTGGTGGCGAAGGGGCGGCCCGTGGCGGCGTGGGTGACGATCATGCCGCGGCGGAATTCGCCCGAGCATACGCGCACGAAGGCCACGTGGTCGCGGTGCGCCGAGTTCATGCCGGACTGAACCTTGAATACGAAACCGGAAAACGGCGAGGTGACCTTGCGCGGGTTGCCGTCGATATCCATGCGGGCTTCGGCCGGCGGCGCGAATTCGACCAGGGTGTCGAGTAGCTGCTGCACCCCGAAGTTGGCCACGGCGGCACAGAACAGCACCGGGGTGGTCTGCCCATCGAGGAACAATTCGGAGTCATGATTTTGCGATTCCGCGTCGAGCAACTCTGATTCTTCGACAGCGGATGCCCACGCCGGGCCCTCCTCGCGTGCCGCGTCGGCCGCAGCCAGCCGCACCGATTCGGCCACGGTCGCACCGCCGGCTGTGCGGGTGTAGCGCAAAAAGTCGCCGGAACGGCGATCGAGCACACCGCGCAGGTCGCCGGCCTCACCGACCGGCCAGTTCAGCGGGGTCGGCAGCAGGCCGGTACGGGTCTGGATCTCATCCATCAGGGCGAGGGGAGTGTCGCCGGGGCGGTCCCACTTGTTGATGACGGTAATGACAGGTAGCCCGCGCTGCTTACAGACCGCGAACAGCTTCATGGTCTGCGGCTCGAGCCCCTTGGCGGCGTCGACGAGCATCACCGCGGCATCCACTGCGGAGAGCACTCGAAAGGTGTCCTCGGAGAAGTCGGCGTGGCCGGGAGTGTCGACGAGGTTGATCACGGCGTCGTGGTACTCGAACTGGATTGCGGCGCTCGTCACCGAGATGCCGCGGGCCTTCTCCATCTCCATCCAGTCGGAGACGGTGCCGCTGCGACCGGCCTTACCATGTGTGGCGCCGGCCGTGGTGATCGCGCGCGCGTGCAGCAGGAGGGCTTCGGTCAGGGTGGACTTGCCCGCGTCGGGGTGGGAGATCACGGCGAAGGTGCGGCGTCGGCGAGCCTCACGGGGAACCTGGGGGTTGGGCACGTCGGCGACGGTGGTCATGGCTGCTTTCCTGCGGCTGATTCGGGCAGGATACCTAGCCAACGATCAGGAGATTCGGCAGCCGGCGGCCCGGGGCGGATGTGCACCTGCACACTCGGCCCGTTTTTCGCGCAACAGCCAGTCTAACAAATCGGGCGCGTACCGACATTCGGCCAGTCATCCCACCCCTGTTTGGCCGCAACCGACATACGTTTTGGTAACGGTTTAGCGTGCCGCCCGGAAATGTCGGTGGCCTCGCCTAAGGTCGGGCCAAGAGCAGTTCACGAATGAAAAACCGGGCAGACGCGACTGCCCGGCAGAACCGCCGGGAGGAGCACACTATGACCCGACAGGCTGTCTCGTCTTCACTCGATGCGCTGTCGATCGGCCGTGTCGACTCGGTCGAGACAGCGCCGGCCGACACAACGATCAGTGCTGGTGCGCTTCGTCGCCAGATTCCGGGAACCGACCTGCGCGTGCATCCGCTGGCCTTGGGATGCAATGCCTTCGGCTGGACCGCGACCGGTGAAGCCTCCCACGCTATTCTCGACGCTCACCACAGCCTCGGGGGCAATTTTCTCGACACCGCCGACAGTTTTGCCGCGGGGCGCAGTGAAGTGATCATCGGGTCTTGGCTGCGTTCGCGCGATGCACGCACCGAGACTGTGATTGCCACCAAGATCGGCCGCAATCTCGACAATCCCGGGCTGACTCAACGAAGCATCGTGGCCGCCGTCGAAGCCAGCCTCGTGCGGCTGGGAACCGACTACATCGACCTGCTCTACTTTCACTTCGACGACAAAACCGTCGCCCTCGAAGAGAGCCTGGTTGCTGTTGACGCCCTCGTTCGCGCTGGCAAGGTGCGTTACCTCGGTGCCAGCAATTTCTCAGCGGAACGGCTCATGCAGGCACGGGTGCTCTCCGCCCTCGGCCTGCCCAAGTTCGTCGCCGTCGAAACCCCCTACAATCTGGTGCACCGTGCCGAGCTTGAAAAAGACGTCGCCGTCGTGGCCCGCGCCCAACACCTCGCCGTGATGCCCGGTTTCGCGTTGGCGCACGGTTTTCTGGCCGGCGCTTTTCGCACCAAAACGGACGCCGCCGGCACCGCACGCGGGCAGCTCGCCGCGGTCTACCTCAACCGTCGCTCGCTGCGGGTGCTCGCTGTGGTCGACCGCATCGCCGCCGCGCAGGAGGCGGCTCCAGCATCGATTGCCCTCGCCTGGCTGCTCGCCCGGCCCGACGTGGTGGCGCCGGTGGCCGGTGCTGGCCGGGCGGACCAGGTGCAGTCCCTGGTCGCGGCGGCGGCAATCCGTCTCGGCCGTAACGACCTGCTCGACCTCGACCGGGTGTCGGCCAGTTGACTCGGCACCTGGGCGAGTGCGCTAATCGCCTGACTCGTCGAGCACACGCTGGATAGCGCGCAGCAGGGCGGTGTGGGCGCCGATCGGATCGCCGAGGTTGGCACCGGCGAAGGCGCCGTCCCTGGCGAGAAAGAAATCGTCGGCGGCGTCGCCGGGCCGAGCGTGGCCCATACCCCGGAACATGTCCTCGATCGACCGGCCGTACCAGTCACGGTGGGTGGCTACCGCCTGACGCACGGGGTGGGCAGGGTCGGTGAACTGGGCGGCCGCGTTGATGAATGGGCAGCCGTGAAACCCTTCCCGAATGACCTGGGCTGAGATCTCGGTGACGACGGCACGCAGGCGCTGCTCGGGAGTATCGAAGCGGGTGTCGAGGCTCGCGAGAAAATCACGGGCGAGCCGGTCCCGGCCCTGCAGGTACACGACGATGAGGGCATCTTTCGAGCGGTAGTACTTGTAGAAGGTCGCTTTGGTGACCTTGGATTCGCTGATGATGCGATCCACACCCACGGTGTGCACACCCTCGGTGTAGAACAGGCGGTCGGCCGTGGCAAGGATGCGCACTTTCGCGTGCGTCGCCGGGCGAACGGCCTCAGCTGTCAGCGTGGTCATGCGGCACTCCTTAGTTGAGGGCGAGTAATCAACCCCAGATGAGCACCAATCCGGGGTTTTCCCCGATCGTCATCCAGACTGTAACACACCCTAGACAGACCAGTCTGTCGTAACCGGCTGCACGAGCCATTCCGGCCAAACTGGGGGTAACTCACCGGTGGGCGCGCCCGCAATGGTCGTCCTGATCGGGTCTTGTAAGCTGATGAATGATATGAACGGTGCAGTCGACTTTCCCCTAGACCAGGCCGAACTTTCGTTTCGGGCCGCCGGCGATGCCCTCGTGCGTCGCACCGTTCTACCGAGCGGCGTGCGCATTCTCAGCGAGCAGGTTCCGGGTGCACGCAGCGTCACCATTGGCTATTGGGTCGCCGTCGGGTCGCGTGACGAACAGCCGGGCCATTTCGGCTCCACACACTTTCTCGAGCACCTGCTGTTCAAGGGAACGGCAACGCGGTCGGCCCTCGACATAGCAATCTCGTTCGACGCGGTCGGCGGCGAGCACAACGCCATGACCGCCAAGGAATACACCTGTTACTACGCCAAGGTGCAGGACCGCGACCTTGGCATGGCGATCGACGTGCTCACCGACATGCTTACCTCCTCAAAACTGGATGCCGATGAGTTCGAAACCGAGCGCGGCGTTATTCTCGAGGAACTCGCCATGGCCGATGACGACCCGTCCGACGTCGCCAATGAGCGGTTCTTCGAAGCCGTGCTCGGTAGGCATCCGCTCGGCCGCCCGATCGGCGGCAGCGCAGACGACATTCGGGGCGCCACCCGCACGGCCGTGTGGGAGCACTACCAGGCCAACTATCGACCTCAGGACCTCGTCGTCACTGTTGCCGGTGCCGTCGACCACGATGGGCTCCTCGCCGCCGTTACCCGGGCCCTCGAACGCGCCGGCTGGGACCTCAGCATCGCCCAGACTCCGGTCGGTCGTCGTGGCGGTGCGCCAGCCCAGATTCACCAGGGCCAGGCCCTGACCATCGTCAAACGCCCGCTGGAGCAGGCGAATCTGCTGCTCGGCATGCCCGGCCTGTTGGCGACTGATGACCGCCGCGTTGCGATGAGCGTACTCACCTCCATCTTCGGCGGGGGTATGTCGAGTCGCCTGTTTCAGGAAGTGCGGGAGAAGCGCGGCCTGGCCTACTCCGTGTATTCGTTCGCGCCCGGCTACTCAGACGCCGGCCTGTTTGGTATGTATGCCGGGTGCACTCCGGCCAAGGCCGGCCAGGTTGCCGAGCTCATGCTCAGCGAACTGCGCCGGCTTGCCGATGGCGGGGTGACCGCCGACGAGATGAAGCGGGCGTCTGGACAGTTGAGTGGGGCATCCGCTCTCGCACTCGAAGACTCGGACACCCGTATGTCCCGGCTGGGCCGCTCCGAAATTACCCTCGGCGAGTTCGCTGACCTCGACGAAGCCCTGCGGCGCCTCGCGCTCGTCACTGCGGCCGACGTGCAGGCGCTCGCCGGCGAGCTCGTCAGCGGTCCGGTGTCGATCGCCGCCGTCGGAGCCCTCGAGGACGACGCGTTCGCGGCGATCTTCCCTGGCTGACCGGCTGCCACCTGCTTCTGCACTAACCGGCCCAGCCGGGCTCCCGATCTTCGAAATGGACAATGATGCCCCAGTACGTCTATCTGATACGCCACGGCGAGCAGCAGGATGCCGAACACGGCTTGCATGACGGCCCGCTGTCGCCGCGCGGCAAGCGCCAGGCTCTGCTGATCGCCGATCGCCTCAGCGGAGTTCCATTCACGGGTGCCTGGCATTCGCCGCTGCAGCGCGCCGCCGAAACCGCCGAGATCATGGGGGGACGGCTGCCGGCGGTGCAGAGCGAGCCGTCGGCTCTGCTATTCGACTGCATACCCTCCGGCCGGGCTGCCGAGACACCGTCGGCCTACGACCCATTCTTCGGCTCGGTCACCGACGATGAGATCGCTGCGGGACGTGCGCAGATGGAAGACGCTGTTGCCGAATTTCTGCAGCCTCGTCGCAGCCAACGGCACGACCTGCTGATCACCCACAATTTCGTGATCGCCTGGTTCGTGCGCGAGGTTCTTGGGGCCCCGGACTGGCGGTGGGTCGGCATCAACCAGGCCAATTGCGGGTTGACGGTGCTGCAGCAAAAGCCGGGGCGACCATGGACGCTCGTCACCCACAACGATCTCGGCCACCTGCCGGTAGAGCTGCGCACCGGGCTGCCCGAACCGTTGATGTTCTAGGCGGTCATGTCCTCAGCGCTCGGGCGTGGGCGGGTGATGGGGCGATCAATTGGTAGATTGGTTTCATGACAACGACGGTGGCCATCATTGGCGCAACGGGCAAGATGGGCCGCCTGGTCTCCGACTTGATCGACCGAACCGACGGGTATGAAGTCGTCGCCAGACTCGACTCCCACAGCGAACTGAGCGAGATGCTCGGGGCCGAGATCGCCGTCGACCTGACCCGGCCCGACGTGAGCCGCGGTGTCGTCGACTTTGCGACGGAGAACGGTTTGCGGGTGCTGGTCGGTACCTCCGGCTGGAGCCAGGACGGCATCGACTCGCTCAGCAGCCGCCTGTACGGGCGCGACGATACCGGCGTCGTCATCATTCCGAACTTCTCGATCGGGTCGGTGCTCGCAACGGCGTTCGCGGCCCTCGCCGCACGGTTCTATGACTCCATCGAAATCGTCGAAGCGCATCAGCCCTCCAAGGTCGATTCACCGTCGGGCACGGCCGTGCGCACCGCCGAAATGATCGGCCGGGCGCGCGCCGAACTGGGCCCCGTTGCGGCACCGCACACCGACCAGCGTGCCCGCGGCCAGCAGGTCTCGAGCGTGCCCGTGCACAGCCTGCGCCTGTCCGGCCTGCTGGCCCGTCAGGACGTTTTTTTGGGCGGTACCGGGGAGACGCTCACGATCAGCCACAACACGCTGTCGCCGAGCGCTTACGAGAGCGGGATTTTGCTGTGTCTCGCTGCCGCGCGAACGGCCACGGGAGTGACGGTCGGCCTCGACCAGGTCGTTGACCTAGGATTCGGTGCCCCCACTTCCAGCGAGGGAGCCTCTAAATGAAGGGCAAGATCGCCGTCGTCGTCATGGCAGCCCTGCTCGTCTTCTACCTCGTGCTGGTTGGTGTGCGCGCCGTACTCTTCATTCAAAGCGGTGAGCCGGTCGGTATCGCTATCGGGCTCGCACTGCTCATCCTGCCGCTGATCGGTTTCTGGGCGCTCGCGCGAGAGGTTGCGTTCGGAATCCGCTCGGAACGGTTGGTGCGCCAACTCGACGACCTCGGCGGGCTTTCCGGCGCTGATTTACCCCTACGTCCGAGTGGTCGTCCGTACCGGGACGCCGCCGATGAGCAGTTTCCGGCGGCGCAGGCCGGGGTTGAAGCCGAACCGGAGAACTGGCACGCCTGGCTGCGTCTCGGTCTCGCCTACGATGCTTCCGGCGACCGCAAGCGAGCCCGTGGCGCCATTCGCACCGCGATCGCCCTCGAGCGCACCCCGAAGTAGTCGGACGGTCGGCTACGGCTGGCGCAGCATCCAGGCGATCGCGGTGGCCGGCGTGCGATGAAAGAACTCGAAGCCGTCGTCGAGCAGCTTTTGGGCGCTGACCTGCTGGTCGGCCAGCAGCAACTGGCGGGCGGCATCCTGCAACACGAGTGTCAGGATCGCCTTCGGGACCGGGAGAACGAATGGCCGGTGCAGTGCGGTGGCGAGTCCACGGATGATGTCGTTGGACGTTGCCGGAGTCGGCCCGACCAGGTTGACCGGTCCGGACAACGTTGAGGTCAGCAAGTGCACTATGGCTGCGGCTTCGTCGTGCAGGCTCACCCAGGCCCAGTGCTGGGACCCGCTGCCGAGCGGTCCGGCCAGGCCGAGTTTGGCGAGCGGCAGTACCGGTTTCAGCGCCCCGCCCTTGGCGAGCACGAGGCCGGTGCGTAGCATCACCACCCGGGTCGGGTGAGGCGCGAGCGCAGCCGCCGCCTCCCACTGCACGACGACGTCGGCGAGAAAATCGGTTCCCACAGCGGATGTCTCGCTCAGGATCTCCCCGGGGCGATCACCGTAGACCCCCACCGCGGAGCCGTTGAGCAGAACGGTCGGCGGTGTAGCCGCCCTGCTCAGTGCACCGGTAATCGTGCGGGTAGCCGCCAGGCGAGAACTCAGGATTTCTTTGCGATAACCCTCCGTCCACGGAAGCCGCGCGAGGGAGGCCCCCGACAGGTTTACGACAGCGTCGACGTCATCGAGTACGTGCGCATCCAGGGCGTGTGCGGCCGGGTCCCACCGAAACTCGATCTTGCCCAGGGCTTCCCGCCGCACCAGTCGCACGGGAGTGTGGCCGGCCGCGGCCAACTGCCGGATGAGTTCCCGGCCGATGAGGCCGGACGCGCCGGCAATCAGAACGCGCACGCCGGTGCCCTAAGCGAGCTCTGCTTCGATGGTGATGGGGATGCCCGCGAGTGCTTTAGAGATCGGGCAGTTTTCCTTGGCATCCTGGGCGAACACCTCGAACTCGGCTTCGGTCAGGCCGGGGATCTTGGCACTGACCAGCAGGTGGCTTCCGATAACGCCGGTGCCGGCCGCAAAAGTCACGGCGGCGGTGGCCTGGATGCTCTCCGGAGTGTGGCCGGCCGAACCGAGTGCGTTAGCGAGTGCCATCGCGAAGCAGGCGGCGTGGGCGGCGCCGAGCAGTTCCTCTGGGTTGGTCGTGTTCGACACGCCCTCAGCGCGTGCCTTCCAGTTCACCGAGAACTCGGCGGCGTGCGAGGAATCGAGGGTGACGGTGCCGGTGCCGGTGGGAAGATCGCCGGTCCATACTGAGGTTGCTTCACTCGTGAGCGTCGTGGGCATGTTGTTACCTCCAGGTGATTGAACTCCACCCTAACCGTCCGACCTGCACCGCGAACGCCTACCGTCTGGGAATTACCTGAGAGCCAGCCGACACGTTAGGGTAGCGCGAGATCCGACGTACGGGGCGTGTCCCGTTCGGGTCGGGGCAAGCGGCTCAGACGTTCTCGACCGTTCTGCCACCCCGGTTGAGCACGCCGAAGCGCAGGAGCAGCAGGTAGATCTGGCAGCCGAGGCAGTAGTCGAAGACCGCGTTCAGAAAGGCAGCGGCGAACGCGGCGGCCGCAGCGATTCCAACAGCGCCGGGCACTCCTACCAGTCCCAGAACGAGGCCGACGAGGGTCACGGCCAGGCCGACGCCCTGCGCGAAGGTGGGCGGGGCAGCGTCTTCGAGCTCCGTCGGCGGCGCGAGGCGCGGCCGCACGAACTTTTTGAAGAGAACGCCGTACGGATGCCGACCGGCGCCGGCCAACGCACCCCACGCGAAGAGCGCGGTGATCACGGCCAGAAGGGCCAGTGCGGCGGCGGATGCCCCGGTGAGCGCGAGAAACACCACCACGAGCAACAGCACGCCCGTGAGGCCTGCGCCAAAGCGGGGCCCGCGCGGATCGAGCATAGGGCGCGGTGTCCTAGACATAAGAGGCCCCTGGCGTTTCGGTGGGAGTGCGGATGTTGGAGTTCTGCGTGACCGCATCGAGCGTCGCGTTGATGTCGACCCGATTCGGCGCGCCGCCCACGCGGGCCCGCACCCGACCCGACCCGTCCAGAATCAAGGTCGTCGGGGTTTGCAAAACGGCGTACCGATTGGCGAGATCGGCACGATGGGTGAGATCCACGTCAACGTGCACAACCCCGGGGCGCTGCTCGGCC
This sequence comes from Cryobacterium ruanii, assembly GCF_004404055.1. Lineage (GTDB taxonomy): Bacteria > Actinomycetota > Actinomycetes > Actinomycetales > Microbacteriaceae > Cryobacterium > Cryobacterium ruanii. Next base: position 58,353 of record NZ_SOHK01000023.1, on the reverse strand, counting down.
ACAGCGGCCAGAAGCCGGCGCGTACCCGGGCAGCGGGCGCACAACTCGGTCGAAAATTGGAGCAGGGTGGCAGCTGGACCGAACGCGGTCGGCGAGGCGACATCCGCTGGCGTGATTGTGACGCCGCTCACCGAGGCCACTCGCCCCTGTCGAGCCCGCCAGACCAAGCCAAGAACGGTCGTCGCAGCCAACAGGGCGAACAGCAGTCCGATCGCTTCGAGTGAATTCATGGTATTGACGTTACGCGGGCGAGGAACACGTCGGGGGAGTATGACGAGAGATTACGGGCGCGCAAGGGCAGGCCGGCCGACAGACCGGCTAGCCTGAGGCGGTGTCTGAAATTGAGTTTCGATCTGAGATGACCGTGGAGTTGGTGCGTTCGAGCGCCCACGACTCCGATGTACTGTTTGCCGCCCGGGTGTCTACCCTGGGGGAGCAGACCCTGAAGCAGAGCCAGCTCGACGGCTCCGCGAGCGAGGTCGACGAGAAGCGTGACCGCGGGCTGATCAACTACCTGATGCGCGACCGGCACGGCTCACCGTTCGAACACAATTCAATGACGTTCTACGTGCGCGCGCCCATCTTTGTGTTCCGCGAGTTCATGCGGCATCGCATCGCCTCCTACAACGAAGAGTCCGGTCGGTACCGGGAACTGGGCCCGGTGTTCTACGTGCCGTCCGCCGAGCGCAACCTCGTGCAGGTCGGCAAGCCGGGCGCCTACGAATTTCTGCCCGGCTCGGCCGAGCAGACCGCGCTCGTGCAGCAGCAGACCCGCGCCGCCGCGATTCACGCCTACGAGGCATATCAACGGATGCTCGAAGCCGGCGTAGCCCGTGAAGTCGCCCGCATTGTGCTGCCGCTCAACATCTATTCCTCGATGTATGTCACGCTCAACGCTCGCTCGCTAATGAACTTCCTCAGCCTGCGCACCAAACGCGAGGACTCCTCGTTCCCGTCGTTCCCGCAGCGCGAGATCGAAATGTGCGCCGAGCAGATGGAGACCCACTTCGAGAAGCTCATGCCTCTCACCTACGACGCCTTCAATCAGAACGGTCGAGTCTCGCCGTAACCGGGTATGCGGGGCGGGGACGGGGAAGCGATAACCTGTACCTCGTGTCTACCTCTACGAATCCCTTTGGCCAGGTGCTGGTCGCGCTGGTCACCCCGTTTACCTTTGATGGCGAAGTGGACTGGGCCGGGGTGGAGAAGCACATCGACGACGTCATCAACGCCGGTGCCGATGGCATCGTCGTCACGGGCACGACCGGGGAAACGAGCACCCTGACCGACCCGGAGAAGATCCGTTTGGTCGAGGTCGGCAAGTCGGTCGCGAACGGCCGGGCTAAGATCATCACCGGCGGCGGCTCCAACGAGACCGCCCACGCAATGCAGCTCGCCCGGCAGAGCGAGAAAGCCGGCGCCGACGGCAACATGATCGTCACCCCGTACTACAACAAGCCAACTCAGGCCGGCATCCTTACGCATTTCCGCATGATCGCCGATGCCACGGATCTCCCCGTGATTCTGTACGACATCCCGGGACGCACCGGTGTCGCGATCGCCTACGAGACCATCCTGCGTGCGGCCAAACACCCCAACATCCTTGCCATGAAGGACGCCAAGGGCGACTTCGCCCAGGTGAGCCGGGTGCTCAACCAAACCGACCTTATGTACTTCTCCGGCGATGACCCGAATGTGCTGGCGCACCTGTCGATCGGCGCGACCGGCCTGATCGGCGTCACCGGCAACATCACGGCGACCCCATACCGACAGATGGTCGACGCCGTCAACCGTGGTGACCTCAAGGTCGCCACCGCCGCCCACCAGCAGCTGGAACCGCTCGTGCGCGCCGTGATGACCCACGTTCCCGGAACCGTCGCGGTGAAGTACATTCTGCACGGCCTCGGCCGCATCGGCAGCCCGCGGGTGCGGCTGCCCCTGGTCGGCCCGGAAGACTCCGAAGCCGCACAGATCGAAGACGAGCTGTCATTGGTCAGGAATATCCCCGGCGTCGACTTCTCAAACTTCCGCCCGGACCGCAACGCGGCCGCCGGCGGATCGCTGCCCAAGGTCGCCGGCACCACCCGCTGAGCCGATGCTCGCGTGCTCGCGACACTCCTTGACGTTCGGAGGCACCCGTTTTGAGGGGGCCACGAACCACCACAGGCGCCGCGAGCTCGCCATACACGGTGAGCGACACGCCAACACATCCCTTTCCGCTGGTTGAAATATCGACTAGCTCGATCCAAGGCTGCTGCGACCGCCATCGCCCAACGCGACCTATCCGTGGGTTCCAGCCTTCTTCCGCTAAAGGCTGCTTCCCGTGGTAAAGGTCCAGGTTTTGGTTGCCAGCGGGTTGCCGGCCAAGTCTCGGACGGCACCAGTCCCTCCGGTGATCGTCACCAGATATTTCGTGTTCGCCGCCAAGATCGAAGATGGATTCACCGTCAGAATCTTTGAAGTCGAATTGAAGGACACACTTGCGGCGATGGCGGCGCCTGTGGCCGCTTGAGTGACGCGCACGGTTGCCGAAGTGTAGCCTGTGATCGTCTCGCTGAGAGTGGCTGTAGGGCTGACGGTACGCTGAACGGTCGTTGCGCCGCTTGCCGGCGCGGTTTTCAGAACGGACGGAGCCGGGCCCGTCGTGAACGACCAGGTCGTAGCAACGAGCGGGTTGCCGACTGCGTCGAGCACCCCCGTCACATCAACCGTGTACACGACATCCGCTGACAGTGTCGAAGAGGGGTTCAGGAGGGCCGTTCGTGTGACGGAATTGTAGGTGATCGTCGCCGGGATGACGGCGCCTGCGCGCCGCAGCGAAATCGAGGCTCCAGAGACCTTGGTCACCGGTTCGCTGAAGACTATCGAGACATTTGACGTTTGTGCGACCGAGTTTGCACCGCTCGTCGGCGTTTTACTCACGATCGTGGGAGCCGGCCCGGTTTTGAACGACCAGGTCATTGGAGATATGAGGTTGCCGGCCAGGTCCCGGATGCCCGAGATGAACGCCGAGTAGAGACGATCTGGGCCCAGCGTAGAAGTCGGGTTCAACGTCGTGGTGCGGGTGGCCGAATCGTAGGTCACTGCAGCCGGGATCAACGTTGTGCCGTACCGAAGCGAAACAGAGGTCGCGTTCACATTCGTCACCGCTTCGCTGAAGACCGCGGTCACATTGGCCGTTTGGCTGATCGAACGTGCATCGGACGCAGGATTCTTGTTGATGACCGTGGGGGGCACGAATTCCGTTCGTGGCGTAACGATCGCGGTGCGGGCTGAGGGAGCGCCGCTGCCCGACGCGTTCGTTGCGGTTACGTCGAAGCTGTATGGCCTGCCGTTGGTCAGACCAACAACTGTTGCGAAATCGAGCCGACCCGCCACGACCTGAGTCTTGACGACAGTGGCGCCGGAGAACGACCGAACCCGGTACGTTTCGACTCTCCCGCCGGTGGTCGGTGCCCCCCAAGACAGATCGACAAAGCCATTGCCCGCGCGAACCGAATCCACAACAGGCACTCCGGGAGCGATCGACCGGTAGCTGATAGCGATGGGTACAAAAGTTTCGACCGTGTTTTCGCCTTCGGGACCGGTATTGGTGTAAATCTCAATTCGTGGCGGTGCGTTGTAGATATACCGGTCGATCGTTTCCGGGATGGTGATCGTCAAACGGCTACCGTCCAAAGACGTTGCTGTCGGAAGGTCCAACTGGTTGTAGTTATCAATTTCATTCGCGTACCAAACTATTGCGTAGGGATTCACAGACTCTCCGCGAAAATTGGTTTTCCATTGCCCGGGTGCGCCCACCAGCGTTATCGTGTCGCCTGCAGCGACAACCTGCTTTTGTGGAGTCCAGGTGACCTCGCTGTGCGAGTAGGTCCGATCACCGCCCGGGGCCCAGGCCTCACTGAGCGGGAGGGTCAGATCCAACACTCCCAGAGTGTCCGATGTCGCCGTGCCCGCCTGGAAGACGACGCTGACACTGAGATGACTCCGACCGTCGCCCGGACGGAGCTCGTATTCGCTCGGGGGTGTCGGCCCGTTTGCAGCACCAGATGCTTCGACTTCGATTCCATAGAAGTCTTTAGCTGAATCGATAAGTCGAATCGGCGAATGTCCAGCGCTGACCTGAAAGAAGTCGGTCGGGAGGGGCACCACGATGCTGTGCGACGCAGTGCCGACCGTTGCCGTTCCCCGCACTTCAAAGTTGTCACCATAAATACGGTACGAAGCGGTATCCAGGAGCAATGTTGGGTCTGCCAGGTCGAGGCGGATACTTCGTGCCGACCGTGGCACCACCATCGGGTCGGGCAGGTATCTCGAGTCCGCGGATACGCGCAGGCCGTGGCTGTAGGGATCTGGTACGTCGATCGTCTTGCTGGCGGCCGCCGCGCCCTGCGCATGGGGCGTCAGCCCGGCGAGCAACAGACCGCCGATTGTCACAGCGATAGTTCCCCGAACCAGTGACCCGCGCATGGCGCCTCTCAACTCAGCGCCGTGACAGCGCCGTTAGTGTCCAAATAGTCCCGTTATCGAGCGGATAGTATTCCGAGACGGTCAGTGAGGCAAGGATCGCGGGGAATATCCGTGGCGATCTTGATCGCACGTCCTGAGCCCTACGAACTCTCAAAACGCTAGGATCGGGCCATCGAGCTTGACCACTTCCGGTCGGCCGTGTGGGGAGTGTTGTGAACATTGCACGCAAATGGGTCTTTCCAATCCTTCGACTGATCGTCATTGCCGCGATCGCCGTAGCTCTCGTGAAGCTCGCGTTCTACCCAGACGCTGCCGCCGACAGCAATCCCGCCGAACCGACCGGTGTCATCGTTGAACCGCAGATTCCGGTGGGCCTCGGCACCATCAGCAACGACGTGACCCTACCCGGCACGGTCAGCGCCGATCCGGCCGTCGCCGTCAAAGCGACCGCCATCGGCACGGTCGATGAGATCTTCGTGGCGTCCGGCCAGGCCGTGAACAAAGACGACAAGATCTACGACATCCGGGTCGAAACGATCAAGGACCCCGTCGAAACAACGGGTGCCGATGGCAACGTCACTATTACCCAACCGAAACCGGTGGTCACCTTCGTCAGGGTCCTTGCCCCGATCACCGGCATCCTCAGCTCGCTCACTGTGATCCACGGCCAGAGCGTGGCCGTGGGAGATGCCACCGGACAGGTCGCGCCACCGAGCTTCTCGGTGAGCGGAGCGCTCAGCCCCGAGCAGCAGTATCGGCTGCTGACCAGGCCGACCGAGGCATCCGTTGCGATCACGAACGGGCCGGCGCCGTTCACCTGCACCGGCCTGACCATCACCACCCCGCTGGCTGGTGCCCAGGTCGGCGGTGACGGCGGGACCGGCGGAGAGAACGGCACGAGCGGCACCACTGTGACCTGCGCGATTCCGGCCGAGGTGACCGTCTTCTCCGGCCTGGCCGCGCAGATCACCATCGCCGCCGGGCTGGCCGAGAACGTGCTCGTGGTGCCTACCACCGCTGTGAAGGGCTCCGCCGAAACCGGCGTTGTCTGGTTCGTGCTGCCCGACGGCGGTACCGAAGAACGCCCGGTTACGCTCGGCATGACCGACGGCGTCAACGTGCAAGTCATCGACGGACTCGTCGCGGGTGACCTGATCAACCAGTTCGTTCCCGGTGCCGTCGTCGGCGGCGGCTCGGGCTGCGAACTTCAGCCCGACGGCAGCGAGGTCTGCTTCAGCCCCAGCATCTCGAGCACCGGGATCTCCCGATGACCCTCCTGCACCTCGCGGGCGTGACCCGCACCGTGCAACTTATCGATGCGCCGCCACTCACGATTCTCTCCGGCGTCGACCTCGACGTCGAGGTGGGCGACCGCGTGTCGATCGTCGGCCGGTCGGGTTCGGGCAAAACCACCCTGCTAAACCTGCTGGGGCTGCTCGACAACCCCACGAGCGGCACCATGCTGTTCGAAGACCGCCCGGTGCAATCGCTGTCGTCCGGTGCCCGGGACCGCCTCCGCGGCCGTGAGGTTGGGTTCATCTTTCAGCAGTTCAACCTTCTGCAGGGTCGCACCGCCCTTGAGAACGTGATGACCCCGTTGCTCTACGCCGAGGGTCGCCAGTTCTGGCAGCGCGCCCGCATCGCCACCGAAATGCTTGAACGGGTCGGCCTTGGCAACCGGCTCGGCTCGCTGCCCGACCGATTGAGCGGCGGTGAGCAACAGCGCGTGGCGATCGCCCGTTCGCTGGTGCGCGGCCCGCGACTGATCCTGGCTGACGAACCCACGGGCGCCCTCGACCTCGAAACCGGCGAGACGGTGATGGACCTCATCGACGAGGTCGCCACCGAGTCCGGAGCCGCCCTCATTACCATCACACACGACCCGGCCATCGCCGCCCGTGCCAACCGGCACCTGCGGCTCGACCACGGGGTTCTGCAAGTCACCAGCGCGGTGCCAGCATGAAGCGCATCGCGAGCAACCTGGCTGGCTCCGTCATCGAAGCCTGGCAGGAGGTGCGAATCCACAAAACCCGCGTCATGCTTTCACTGATCGGCGTGGCCGTTGCCGTCTGCGCCATCACCACCGTCGTCGGACTCGGCGCGGTCGCCCAGCAGGCGACCGTTGAATCGAGCGAGCGGTCGGGGGGGCGCGCCGCCAGCCTGTCTTTATTCGTGTCGATGAATGACGGCTCTACCCCGCCTGAAATGCCCGAAATCTGGCGCACGGCGCTCGAACGCTACCAAATCGACTATGCCAGCCGGGTTGTCAACACCAGCCAGACGGTGCAATTCGCCGACGGCGCTGTCCCGGTGCGCACCGTCGGCGTCGACCAGCCCTACGGCACCATGCACCGCATGACACTCGAGGAGGGCGTCTGGTTCACCGACGAGGATCAGGCCCGGCTCGCGCCAGCCGTGCTGGTCAACTCCGTCTTTTGGGACCGCCTCGGCCGCCCCGACCTGCGCACTCACCCGACCGCGACCCTGGTGGGCGAACGAACCACGACGGCCGTCATTACCGGTGTCTTCCCGGCGCTCCCGTATGAGACCGAGCCGGTTATGTACATGCTCGCCGATGCGCTCACCGCCATCACGCCGGTTGTCGCCGACCCGAACCTGCAATTCGGACCGCCGTCCTACGAGCTGTGGGTGCCGGTCGACGTGTCCGAACAGCTGGTGACCGCGCTGCAGCGTGACGTGCAGGGTGCTCTGGGGAGTGAGGCATCCGTTCAGCTGAACCGGCAGGACTACGCGGCGTACACGGTCGGCGACCCGTACCTTTCGCTCAAGCTCACCGTCGGCGCCATCGCCGGACTCGTGCTGCTTCTCGGCGCCCTCGGCCTGGTCAACATTGCCCTGGTCACCCTCAAGCAGCGCATTCGGGAGATCGGCATTCGACGCAGCTTCGGCGCGACCGCTGCCCGGGTGTTCTTTGCGGTCATGATGGAAAGCGTCGTCGCGACCGTCGTGGCCGGTATTGTCGGGGTGATCGCCGCCGTGCTCATCGTGAAGAGCCCCTTCGTGGAGGACTTCATCAGCCAGGGACAGGTCACCGATTTTCCGCCGTTTCCGGTCGAAGCGGCCGTTCTCGGTCTGGTCTGTGCGACCGTCGTCGGTGCCCTTGCCGGGCTTATCCCGGCCCTCGTCGCGGTGCGGGTGAAAGTGATCGACGCCATCCGCTACTGATGCCGGCCACGACGCCGCAAACGGATGCCGGCGCGCGGCATTCGAAGGCCGCTCCCGCCGGCCGTGGGCGTGGGGCCCCGAAAATGTCACCGGTGCTTGGTAGCGTTATTTTATGGCTACGAGCACTAAGTCGAGCGGGCGTGCCCGCACCCCGGCACCGAAGGGCGCTCCGGCGCGCAAACCGCCGATCCGCAACGGCGGTACCGCCGCCCAGAAGACGGTCAAGTTCACCGCCGTCGACGTGAAGCCCAGCCTCGGCGCGCGCGCGTGGATGGGCCTGGCCCACCTCACGGGCGGTGCCGCCCGCGCTCTCGGCCCCGAAAAACTTTCCAAAGACGAACGCCGCGACGGCCTGCCGTTCTTTCTCGTGTTGCTCGCCATCTCTGGCGCCATCGTCGAATGGTTCCTGATCAACAACGTCGTCGCCCAGAAGCTCGACGCATACACCTTCGGCGGCCTGTTCGGCCGGGTGGCCTTCGCCCTGCCCGTCATCCTGCTGCTGTTCTCCGTCTGGCTGTTTCGCAAACCAAGTTCCGTGCACGACAACGGCCGCATCGGAATCGGACTCAGCCTGCTGCTCGTGACCATCTCGGGGCTCTGCCACATCTTCGGCGTGCAGCCGCAGCCTCAAGACGGCATGCCGGAGCTCGCGCTGGCCGGTGGGGTGATCGGCTGGATGATCGCCGCCCCGCTTATCATGCTGACCACCTCGATCGGCGCCACGATCGTGGTCATCCTGTTGCTGCTGCTGAGCCTGTTCATCATCACTAAAACCCCGCCGAATCGCATCGGCCAGCGCTCCCGCGAGCTCTACGACTGGCTGTTCGGCGCGCAGCTCACCGACGACGAAGAGCGTGCGGCGGCCAAGGACACTAAGCGCGACAAGCCGGGCAAGACCGCGCAGGTCGAGCTCGACGGCGTCGACGCCGAAGACGGCCCAGAGGGTGCCCTGCCGTGGTGGCGCCGCAACAACAGCAAGCGGGAGGAGGACCCCGACTTTGGCGGCCCCTTGTCGAGTGAATCCATGGCAGCAGCGGCTACCGAAGCCCCCGACCCGCTCAGCGTGCTGCTCGGCGGTGCCCAGTCCCGCGGCGGTTTCGATAGCGCCATCGAATCCGAGGTCACCGACCACACGGCGCCGCCGGAGCGAGATCACTACGGCACGGAGGTGCTCGAAGACCTGCGCAAGGCCGAACTCGCCGTCAAGCGGTTCACCGGCGAAGTCGACCTCGGCACGGGTCCGTCCACCGGCCTGCACTCCGACGACCCGGCAGGCCACACCGAGGCGCTCCCCGGCTTCGACGACGTCTTCCCCGAACTGAGCCAGGCAGTGGATGCCGACGGCGCCGCCATCCCGCCGCTTGCAGGCTCCGATTCCGACTTGGCCGACCCGCAATCGGCCATTCCCTATCTCGTGCCCGCGGCTTCTACTCTTACCGCCGGACCGCCGGCCAAGGCACGCTCGGCCGCGAACGATGACGTCGTCAAGTCGATCACCGAGGTGCTGCGCCAATTCCAGGTCGACGCGAAGGTCACCGGTTTCTCTCGGGGTCCAACGGTCACCCAGTACGAGATCGAACTCGGCCCAGGGGTTAAGGTCGAGCGCGTTACCGCGCTCAGCAAGAACCTCTCCTACGCGGTCGCCTCGAACGAGGTGCGTATCCTCTCGCCCATTCCCGGCAAAAGCGCCATCGGTATCGAGATTCCCAACACCGACCGTGAAATCGTCACCCTCGGTGACGTGTTGCGCTCGAGCACCGCCACCAACGCCACCCACCCGATGACCATCGGCGTCGGTAAAGACGTCGGCGGCGGCTTCGTCATCGCCAACCTCGCGAAAATGCCCCACCTGCTCGTGGCCGGTTCCACCGGCTCGGGCAAGTCGAGCTTCGTCAACTCCATGATCACGAGCCTGCTGATGCGTGCCAAGCCGAGCGACGTACGCATGGTACTCATCGACCCGAAGCGGGTCGAGCTCGCCGCCTACGCCGGCGTTCCGCACCTCATCACGCCCATCATCACGAACCCGAAAAAAGCGGCGGAAGCGCTGCAGTGGGTCGTGAAAGAGATGGACATGCGCTACGACGACCTGGCCAGTTTCGGCTTTCGCCACATCGACGACTTCAACAAGGCCGTCGTCAACGGGGAGATCGTGCTGCCGGTCGGTAGCGCACGCAAGCTCAAGCCCTACCCCTACCTGCTCGTCGTGGTCGATGAGCTCGCCGACCTCATGATGGTCGCGCCGCGCGACGTCGAAGACTCCATCGTGCGCATCACGCAGCTCGCCCGTGCCTCCGGAATCCACCTCGTGCTGGCCACGCAGCGGCCGAGCGTCGACGTCGTCACCGGGCTGATCAAGGCCAACGTTCCCTCGCGCCTGGCCTTCGCCGTCACGAGCGTCACCGACTCCCGGGTCATCCTCGACCAGCCCGGTGCCGACAAACTCATCGGTCAGGGCGACGCGCTGTTTCTGCCGATGGGCGCTTCGAAAGCCGTGCGCGTGCAGGGTGCCTGGGTCACCGAAGACGAAATCGAGAAGGTCGTCAAGCACGTCACCATGCAGGCCCGGCCCGATTACCGACCCGACGTCTCCATGGTCGCCCCGCGCAAGGAGATCGACTCAGACATCGGCGATGACCTCGAGGTCTTGCTCGCGGCCGCCGAACTTGTCGTTTCGACCCAGTTCGGATCGACCTCGATGCTGCAGCGCAAGCTGCGCGTCGGATTTGCCAAGGCGGGCCGCCTGATGGACCTGCTTGAATCCCGAGAGATCGTCGGCCCGTCCGAAGGTTCGAAGGCGCGCGATGTGCTCGTCAATGCCGAGCAGCTGCCGAGCGTGCTCGCCCGCCTGCGCGGCTCCGATGATGAGCAGCACGCCCTCAAGGCCCAGTCCGACGGGCGCGCCGAATCGGCGCCCGATCCGCGCTACGCCGACGACCCCGTGGAGAAAATGTCACAGGGGTATCCTGAGGTGGACGGCACCGAGGATGACGAGGATGCCTGGAAACTAACCGGCAGGGACTGAACTATGGCAACACCGCAACCATCCTTCACCCGCCCCAGCAACTGGAATGTGCCCAACCTGATCACGGTCGTGCGTATTCTGCTCGCGCCCGTCTTCATCTGGATGCTGCTCGCCGACAACGGTGCCCACGATGCCCTGCGCTGGGCGGCCGCCGTGCTGTTCATCATCGCGATCGCCACCGACGGCATCGACGGCATGATCGCTCGCCGCTACAACCTCGTGACCGACCTCGGCAAAATTCTCGACCCGATCGCCGACAAGATCCTCACCGGTGGTGCCTTGGTCTGCCTGTCCATCCTCGGAGAGCTGCCCTGGTGGGTGACCATCGTCATCCTCGTCCGCGAAGTCGGCATCACCGTGTTTCGGTTCGTCATGCTGCGTGACCGGGTCATTCCGGCCAGCCGCGGCGGCAAGCTCAAGACCATTGCTCAGTCCGTGGCTATCTCGCTAGCGCTACTCCCGTTCCAGCTGGTCTTCGGCGACTGGGTGGACTGGGTCAACACGGCCACCATGACCATTGCTCTCGTACTGACCGTGGCATCCGGCCTCGACTACCTCGTCTCGGCCTGGCGACTGCGAAAGCATGACGTTGCCTGACCCTGCCCCGATCACGTCGTCAATGCCCGTCATTTACTCGCCTGAATCAGCCGGGCCGGCGGCTGGTCAGGTGGATACGGCGGCCGAGCTGATCGCGGAGCTCACCGCCCGCCGTCTCACCATCGCCGTCGCTGAGTCATTGACCGGGGGCCTGCTTGTGGCCGAACTCGTGCGTATCCCCGGCGCATCCGCTGTGCTGCGTGGGGGACTGGTCGCCTACGACACCGCGCTCAAACGCAGCCTGCTCCACGTCGACAGCAGTGTGCTCAACGTGCACGGGCCCGTACACGCCGACGTCGCCAAGCAAATGGCGGGCGGCGTACGCACCCTGCTTGCCGTGGACGACGTGCGTGCAGATGTCGGTGTGTCGACCACGGGTGTGGCCGGGCCTGGTCAGGACGGTGGTCATCCCGCCGGTACGGTGTTCATCGGCCTGTCCAAAGGCACCGGTTCCTGGGCCGTGCCGCTCCAACTGCACGGCGACCGCACCGAAATTCGTGCCGAAACCGTGCGCCAGGCCATCGATGCTGTGCGTGCGCTGATAGCGCAGGGTGACCCGGAATAGTTCCTGTTACGGGCTGGTTACATCGAGGACATTCACAAGTAAAGCCCAATGATTCTCGGTAGTGTCAACGTGTCGGATGAATGCAGTATTGTAAGCATCCAGCACAGCAACCCGGCAGTTATAGGCTTCGGATATCAGTCATAAGAAGGAGGTTCCGATGATTCTTGTTCGTCAGGAGATCGGCGATGTGCTCAGGGACTTCCGCCTGCAAAAGGGGCGTACCCTGCGTCAGGTCGCAAGCAAAGCCAGCGTCGCGCTCGGCTACCTCAGCGAGGTAGAACGAGGACAGAAAGAGGCCTCATCCGAGATCCTCGCCTCTGTCGCCGACGCATTGGAAACCCCGATTTCGGTCATCATGCGTGAAGTTGGTGACCGTCTCGCCGTCATCGAGGGAATTGATCAGTTCCCCGATACGGTACCGGACGACTTCGTCACCACGTTTGATGCAGACTTCATGGTGCGATAACCACCGACCGACAGCATCCTCAGGAATTACATCATCGTCAACCACCGCCGACACTGAGTGTCGGCGGTGGTTTTCATTTCAGGAGTTGCTGCCTGTCAGGGCAGCGTGAAGGAGTCTTGTGCGACTGAGCGAATTTCGCACCGCCATGAAGGACGAGTTCGGCGACGCCTACGGGCGCGTACTCACCCGAGACCTCGTGCTCACGCCGCTCGGCGGGCGAACCGCCGACCAGGCCCTCGCGGCCGGTGTACCTGCCCGGGATGTCTGGCTGGCTCTTTGCGCCGAAGTCGACGTGCCGCGCAGTCGCTGGTACGGCGCCGGTATCCCCGCTCCCCGTCTGTAGCGCGCTGTTTACACCCCCGGTTAGGCCGACAGTTCGACACGCAAAAAAATATCACGCACAATGCTCGAATACCTGTTCGGCCTTGATAGGCTCCTCCACAGCAGACCATCTAACAGATTGTGCACTGCTCGATCGTGCCCCCGGCCAGTGTCGGAGGTGCGGCGTACAGTCGCATTTGTCAGACAAAGTCAGCAATTGCCTTGTCGAAACAAGTACCGGGGTGCTCCCGATACGCGGGCCGACAGCCTACAGGCGCCACCATGCACGGGTCATAGCGACCGTGCAGAACCTAGGAGATCACGACCATGGCATCACAAGCGAACCGCGAGAAAGCACTCGAAACCGCTCTCGCGCAAATCGATCGTCAGTTCGGCAAAGGATCGGTCATGCGCCTCGGCAGCGACGAACGTGCGCCCGTTGAAACCATTTCTACCGGGTCGATCGCCCTGGATGTCGCGCTCGGCGTTGGCGGGTTGCCGCGTGGACGCATCGTCGAAATCTACGGCCCGGAATCCTCGGGAAAGACCACACTCACCCTGCATGCCATCGCGAATGCGCAGAAGAACGGTGGCATAGCCGCCTTCATCGACGCCGAGCATGCCCTCGACCCGGAATACGCCAAGAAGCTCGGCGTCGACATCGATGCCCTTCTCGTCTCCCAGCCCGACACCGGTGAACAGGCCCTCGAAATCGCCGACATGCTCGTGCGAAGCGGCTCCATCGACCTCATCGTCGTCGACTCCGTTGCGGCCCTCGTACCGCGCGCCGAGATCGAGGGCGAGATGGGTGACTCTCACGTCGGCCTCCAGGCCCGCCTCATGTCCCAGGCCCTCCGCAAGCTCACCGGTGGCCTCAGTCAGACCAACACCACCATGATCTTCATTAACCAGCTGCGCGAAAAGATCGGCGTGTTCTTCGGCAGCCCCGAGACGACCTCTGGCGGTAAGGCACTCAAGTTTTACGCCTCGGTGCGCCTCGACATTCGCCGCATTGAGACCCTGAAAGACGGAACAGAGGCCATCGGTAACCGCACCCGGGTCAAGGTCGTCAAGAACAAGATGGCGCCGCCCTTCAAACAGGCAGAGTTCGACATTATCTACGGCATCGGTATCTCCCGCGAGGGCAGCCTGATCGACTTCGGTGTCGACCAGGGCATCGTCAAGAAGTCCGGCGCCTGGTACACCTATGACGGCGATCAGCTGGGCCAGGGTAAAGAGAACTCGCGCAACTTCCTACTCAAGAACCCCGAAATGGCCAACGAGATCGAGCGCAAGATTTTGATAAAGCTCGGCATCGGCCCCGAAGGTATCGCCGCCAAGGCTGCCGAAAAGGTGGCCGCCGCCATCGCGCTGGAGGCAGAGACGAAGGCCAAGGCCGAAGCTGATGCTGAGGCCCTCCTGTCCGGTGGGCCGGTCGTCGCGAAGGCCCCGCCCGCCCGCAAGACCGCCTAACCAGGCAGCACCACACCGCAGCACAGCCCAGCAGAAGCAGTGAAAGGCAGGTCACGGGAATGGTTCACTTCGAACCCCAGGATGATGCAGCAGAACGCGCAGACGCCGATTTGGCTCCCGTGACCTACCTGCACGGTGCGGCGCCGGGAATGAAACGACGCTCCCCGCTCGAGGCCTCCTTACTCGAAGCCTCCTCGCTCGAAGCCACCCCGCTCGAGGCTGGTCCGATCGAGATCGACAGATTTTCAGCGGCAGCCGCCAGCAAGGCTGCCGCTGCCGCTGACGAGGCCAATGTCGAGTTGGCAGCCAACGGTGACGACGATGAGGCTGATGCTGCGGCCGATGCACTCGACCAGCGTGAGCGGGCGGAGAAGGTGCTGCTGCACCGGCTGCGCGGTCGTTCCCTGTCGATGGTCGAGGCCTTACTGGTGCTGAACGCCACCGGTGTCGACTCGGGCGAAGCGAGTGAGATCATCGAGAAGTTTATTGAGCTGGAGTACCTCGACGAGGCCAAGCTCGCGGACCAGATTATCCACAGCCACAACGTGCGCAAGGGCCTTGGCCGCACCGGCGTCGAGGCCGAGATGCGTCGGCGCAAGCTCGACCCGGGCGTCATGCTCGACAAACTCGAGGAGCTTCCCGACGACGAAGCTGAACGCGCCATCGACCTGGCCACCAAGCGGATCGGGCAGATGGAACGCTTCGACGATCAGACCATCGACCGCCGTCTCACCGGCTTTCTCATGCGTAAGGGCTACGGTTCGGCAGCGGTACGACTCGCCGTCAGGGCCGCCATGGACAGCCGTGGTGGCGGTGGCGGCTCTAAAGTCCGATTCCGGTGATGCTCTCGATTGGGCCAGGCCACACGGCCCGCACACCGAATTGCTCGCGTAAACTATAGGTATTATGAGTATCGTCGCCCCCGAACAAGCCCGCCGAACCGTCATCACGCCCTCGGTAGCCGCGATCGACGAGTCGGGGCGTGCTCGCACCTATGAGGTGCGCACGTTCGGCTGCCAGATGAACGTGCATGACTCCGAACGCCTGAGTGGTTCACTCGAAGCGGCCGGCTACGTCGCAGCCGTCGGTGGCGAGGCCGACATCGTCGTGATCAACACCTGCGCGGTGCGCGAGAACGCCGACAACAAGCTCTACGGTAACCTCGGCTACCTCGCCTCGGTCAAGCGCAAGCACGCCGGCATGCAGATTGCCGTCGGCGGCTGCCTCGCCCAGAAAGACAAGACCACCATCCTTGAGAAAGCGCCGTGGGTCGACGTGGTCTTCGGGACTCACAACATGGGCTCCCTACCCAGCCTCCTCGAACGAGCCAGGCATAACGGTGAGGCCCAGTTAGAGATTCTCGATTCCCTCGAGACGTTCCCGTCGACCCTGCCGACCAAGCGTGACTCCAGCTACAGCGGCTGGGTCTCCATCTCGGTCGGCTGCAACAACACCTGCACCTTCTGCATCGTGCCAGCGCTCCGGGGCAAGGAGAAAGACCGCCGCCCCGGAGAGATTCTCGCCGAGATCCAAGCGCTCGTCGACGACGGCGCCATTGAGGTCACCCTGCTCGGCCAGAACGTCAACTCCTACGGGGTCGAGTTTGGTGACCGCCTCGCCTTCGGCAAGCTGCTGCGCGCGGCCGGCAAGATCGAGGGGCTGGAGCGCATCCGCTTCACCAGCCCGCATCCTGCCGCGTTCACCGACGACGTCATCGACGCCATGGCTGAAACGCCCGCCGTCATGCCGCAGCTGCACATGCCGCTGCAGTCCGGGTCCGACCGCATTCTCAAGTCGATGCGTCGGTCCTACCGTGGCGCGAAGTTCCTCGGCATTCTCGACCGGGTGCGCGCTCAGATTCCGAACGCGGCCATCAGCACCGACATCATCGTCGGCTTCCCCGGCGAAACCGAAGAAGACTTTCAGGAAACCCTGCGCGTCGTTGAACGGGCCCGGTTTGCGACAGCGTTCACTTTTCAGTACTCCATTCGCCCCGGCACTCCGGCCGCGACAATGCGCGACCAGGTTCCCAAGGCGATCGTGCAGGACCGCTATGAGCGCCTCGCCGCCCTGCAAGAACGAATTTCCCTCGAAGAGAACCAGGGGATGATCGGCCTCGAGGTGGAGCTTCTCGTCGCCAACAGTGGCCGCAAAGACAGCGACACCCACCGCCTCAGTGGGCGGGCGCCCGACAGCCGACTCGTGCACTTCGATGTTCCGGCCGGTTCTGCCCGGCCCCGGCCCGGTGACATGGTCACCGTCGTCGTCACCCAGGCGGCACCGTTCCACCTCATCGCCGACTCGACCGACGGTGCGCCGCTGCGCATCCGCTCGACCCGGGCCGGAGACGCCTGGGACCGCATGGAAGCCGAATCCTGTGGAGTACCCACTCATGGTGGTGCATCCGGCGGAGCCGGCCCCGTCTCGCTTGGCCTGCCGACGATCGGCCTGCGACTCGAAAGCGGTGCCACCACCATCCCCATTTATAACGTGAACGACGACGAGCGCTAAACCTGGTGAGCCCTGCTCCACTCCTGCTGATCGCCGTCATCGGGTCGACCGGCACCGGCAAGTCCGAGTTATCCCTCGACCTGGCCGAACAGCTCAGCGCGCGCGGTCAGCCGGCTGAAATCGTGAACGCCGATGCCATGCAGCTCTACAGCGGCATGGACATCGGCACGGCCAAACTCACCCTTGCGGAGCGCCGTGGCATTCCCCATCACCTGCTCGACGTACTCACGGTGACCGACGAAGCCACAGTCAGCAACTATCAAACGGATGCCCGCAAGGCCATCACCGAGATCCTCGCGCGCGGAGTCGTCCCCATCCTGGTTGGCGGCTCGGGTCTCTACGTGTCGTCGGTCGTCTTCGATTTTCGGTTCCCGGGTACTGATCCGGAGTTGCGGACCAGGCTCGAATCGGAGCTCCTGCAAACCGGACCGGGCCTGATGTACTCCCGACTGCAGGCTGTCGACCCGCAGGCCGCGCTGCGGATCGGCCCGAGCAACGGGCGCCGCCTCGTTCGGGCGCTCGAAATTGTCGAGCTCACCGGCGCCCCACACCTCGCCGCGCTCCCGGCAGAGCCGGTGTATTGGCAGCCCAGCGTGCTGCTCGGGCTGCGCACGCCGCGAGAGCGGCTCACGCCCCGGCTCGACGCGCGGGTCGAACGGATGTGGGCGGCCGGCATCGTCGACGAAGCCCGCGGCCTGCTCGCCGCCGGCATCGAGGACGGTGTCACTGCAAGCCGCGCGATCGGCTACGCGCAGGCCCTCGGGCAGGTGCACGGCGCCCTCAGCGCGGCGGAGGCCATTGAAGCGACCCAGCAACTCACCCGGCGGTACGCACGCCGACAGGTGAGCTGGTTCAAACGTTACGCCCATACTCACTGGATGGATTCCGATGCGGCGGATCGTGTCGAGGACGCCCTCGCGCACATCGACCGGGGCGGTGCACCCACCTTTCCCGCGGAAGACCTGCCAGCGGCTGCCCCGTAAGCTGGCAGCATGGGCATCACTTTGAACTTCACCAAGGGCCACGGCACGGGCAACGACTTCGTGCTGTTCGCTGATCCCGACGGCACCATGGAACTCACCCCGGCGCAGATTCGCGCAGTGTGCGACCGCAAGTTCGGCGTTGGCGCGGACGGCATCATCCGGGCGGTGCACAGCAAGAACCTGCCAGACGGAGCGGCTGCCCTCGCCGAAGATGATGCGGCCGACTGGTTCATGGACTACTGGAACGCCGATGGAACCGTCTCGGAAATGTGCGGCAACGGCATCCGTGTCTACGCTAAATTCCTGATTGAAAACAACCTCGCCGAGCTGCTGCCCGGCGACACCCTCACAATAGGAACCCGCGGCGGTGTGCGCGACGTACAGCGCAACGCCTCGGGTTTTCAGGTCGATCTCGGTCGGTGGAAGCTTGACGGCACCGAACCGCTCGTGCGCACCAAGAACCTACCCGTGGCACGTCCGGGCCTGGGCATCAACGTTGGCAACCCCCACACGGTCGTGGCCCTCGCTGACGACGACGAACTTGATGCCGCCGATCTCACCTTCATCCCGCAACTGGACCCGGAACCAGTCGGCGGGGTGAACATCGAATTCGTCGTGCCGAACGAACCTCTCGTCGTCAACGGCGTTGGGCGCTTCCGCATGCGGGTGCACGAACGCGGCAGCGGAGAAACCCTGTCGTGCGGCACCGGGGCGGCCGCTGCCGCCCTGGCCACACGACACTGGGCCGGTAAGGCGGCGCCGCATCAGTGGCGGGTGGAGCTGCCGGGCGGTGTGCTCGGGGTGCGGATGTTTGCGGCCGAGGACGGGGAACATGTGTCGTTGTCGGGGCCGGCGGAGCTGGTCTTCGACGGGGTTCTGAACCTCGGGTAGCGCTTGTAGTTTCGAGTGGGGCCGTGGCGGCACGGCCATCCGCTACTCGCTCAGACATTCGCTTCGACCAGGAGGCCTCCGCGAAAAGCATTCGCAGACCTCCCGAAAGACCCGAAAACTCGCAATCCCGCAGGCAACCCTGCCACCACGACCCGACCTGACTGACTGGGACTACTTGGCCTTAGCCGCGGTGCACTGCTAGTACCCGGAAGCCCTTGCTGATGGCCTCGCGGGTGGTCTCGAAGTCGGTCGGGAGTTCGGCGGCGAGCCAGCGCTGGAGCGAGTCCGCGCCGAGGTTTCGCTGGATGACGAGCCAGGCATCCGCTTCGGGCTCGAGTCGGGGAAGCCAGGTCTGCATGAGACCGTGCAGTACATCTTTTCCGACGCGAATGGGCGGGTTCGACCAGATGGTACGAAACGAGATATCTGTCGGCACGTCGGCGGCGAGCACGGCCTTGACGTTGGTCAGGCCGAGGGACGCGGCGTTGGTGCGCACGAGGTCAAGTGCCCGCTCATTGACGTCGACGGCCCAGATGGTCGCCTCGGGAGAGGCCAGGGCGAGGTGCAGGGCGATCGGGCCCCAGCCGCAGCCGAGATCGAGAAAATGACCGGACAGGGGCGGCTCGGGGGCGTACTTGAGCAGGACCTCGGTGCCGGTGTCGATATGGGCGGGACTGAACACCGAATTGGCGGTCGTCAGGAGCCGATCCTGCCCGTGCAACTCCACCGTGATCTGGCGTGTTTTAAGTACGGTGCCGGGCGCCGGAGAAAAATAGTGGTCGGACGACATAAGAGGAACCTTTCAAGTTCGTTCAACTAAGGTTAATGGGATGAATGATCCAACGGCGCCTTCGGGCAACGAAGCGGTAGTAAACCCAGGCGCAGAAGCCCTCGACGCAGACGATGTTGTCGCGCGCGTATTGGCCAGCGCCGACAGCAAAAGTGCCGGTTACTCCCTGTTCCGCAGCGGGTCGGCCCAGGCCCTGCAAGACCAGGCCTCCGGCGAGTACGACGGCAGTGACCACGACGGTGACCAATCCGAACGTGCCGATCGCAATGCGTTGCGCCGAGTAGGAGGGCTTTCCACCGAACTCGAAGACGTCACAGAGGTCGAATACCGGCAGCTGCGGCTGGAAAACGTCGTGCTCGTGGGCGTATATACCCACGGCACCGTCGACGACGCCGAAAACTCCATGCGGGAACTCGCCGCCCTCGCAGAAACCGCCGGGGCGACCGTGCTCGACGGGTTGCTCCAGCGTCGGGCCACGCCAGATCCGAGCACCTACCTCGGCAAGGGCAAGGCCCAGGAGGTGGCTGACATCGTGAAGGCGCTCGGCGCCGACACCGTCATCGCCGACACCGAACTCGCTCCCAGCCAGCGGCGTGCCCTCGAAGACGTGGTCAAGGTCAAGGTCATCGACCGCACCGCCGTGATCCTTGACATCTTCAGCCAGCACGCCAAGAGCCGCGAGGGCAAGGCGCAGGTCGAACTGGCCCAGATGGCCTACATGCTTCCGCGCCTGCGCGGCTGGGGCGACTCCATGTCCCGCCAGGCCGGTGGTCAGGTCGGTGGCACCGGAGCCGGAATGGGTTCGCGCGGCCCCGGTGAGACCAAGATCGAACTCGACCGACGTCGCATCCACACCCGGATGTCCAAACTGCGCAAGCAGATGGTCGAGATGAAGCCGGCCCGCGAAGCCAAACGCGCCAACCGCAAGCGCAATGCCGTACCATCGGTGGCCATCGTGGGGTACACCAACGCCGGCAAGTCCAGCTTGCTCAACCGCATCACCAAGGCCGGAGTGCTGGTCGAGAACTCCCTATTCGCGACCCTCGACGCTACCGTGCGCAAGTCGACGACCGCCGACGGCCGCCTGTACACGCTGACCGACACGGTGGGGTTCGTGCGCAACCTGCCCCACCAATTGGTCGAAGCCTTTCGCTCGACCCTCGAAGAAGTCGCCGACGCCGACGTCATCGTGCACGTCGTCGACGCATCCCACCCCGACCCCGTCGCGCAACTCGCCACCGTGCGCGACGTCATCTCCGAGGTCGGTGCACGCGATATTCCCGAACTAGTCGTCTTCAACAAGAGTGACCTGATCAGCGACGACGACCGGCTCGTGCTGCGCGGTCTCGAGCCGAAAGCAACGTTCGTGTCTGCGCGAACCGGGGAGGGCATCGACACCGTGCTGGCCGCAGTGGCGCTGCTGCTGCCGACGCCGCAGATTGAACTCGACCTGCTCATTCCCTACGACCGCGGCGATCTCATCGCCGTGCTGCACGATCAGGGGCGCATTGAGGTCACGGACTACGTGGAGGATGGTACTCACGTGACGGCGTTTGTCACCCCCGAGATCGAACCACAGTTCGCGCCGTTCGTCATTCTGCCCGCAGTGTCCTCTT
Organism: Cryobacterium ruanii; assembly: GCF_004404055.1. Lineage (GTDB taxonomy): Bacteria > Actinomycetota > Actinomycetes > Actinomycetales > Microbacteriaceae > Cryobacterium > Cryobacterium ruanii. The sequence continues at coordinate 37,459 of NZ_SOHK01000023.1, read as the reverse complement.
AGGCGCGTGGTTCAGTAACAGCAAAGTTGAGAACGCAGGTTGAGTCCCGGGCCTTCTGCATCGGTCCGGGAAATTGCTTCTGAGCGATTCTGATGGTCAGTTCCCTCGACGGAGCTTGAGCATGCTGACCGGTGGCGGTGGCGGCGACGTTGGCAGTGGCGGTGGCGGTGGCAGTGGCGGCGATGTTGGTGCCGCCGTCTTTGGATGAGTGGATGCCGCAGAATCGTCTGTCATGGTGTTTCGCCCGGTTCCGGAAGCGGCACCTCTCCAGCCTGGGGAACGTGTTCCTGCAGGCGTCGTAATTGTGTCGTGCGGCCAAGATGGTGTCGTGAAGAGGCCAGCCACGGGCAGACCGAGTTTTCATCGATGTCCGAACGTAACAACAGTGACCGCGGGATGACATGAATTGTCATATTCGCCAACGTCAGCGTTCGGGTTGTTAGTGTCTAATCAATCGTTGCCGACGGAATCCGTTCCCCGGCATGGAGCGACAGCCGAGCCCGGCATCCGCCCGCGAAGAACCGCCAGCCTGCTGGCGGCGTCCGCGGCCGCCCGGCCACCACCGCTGCACAGCTTCTGCCGAATGAGGAACTATGACCACGACAGGGATTTCTGCGTGCAACGCCCGCCCGGCGTTCTCATTCGAGGTGTATCCGCCAAAATCGGTGGCGGCAGCAGCAGCTCTGACGCGCACCATCGATCACCTGGCCGCGGCCGGGCCCGAGTTCATCTCCGTTACCTACGGTGCCAACGGCTCGTCGCGCGACTCCTCGCTCGACGTGCTGCGCTACATCAAGGACCACACGACAGTGGATGCGATGGCGCACCTTACCTGCGTCGGCTCCTCGCACGCGGAGGCGAGTCGGCTCATTCGGCAGTTTCTCGACGCCGGCATCCGCAGCTTCCTCGCCATTCGCGGCGACGCACCGCAGGGTGCGATCGAAGGCGACACCTCCTTTCTCGGCGACCTGCACAGCGCGGGGGAGCTGGTGCAGCTCATCCACCGGGTGCAGACCGAGCGGGTGCCGTACATTGAAACCGTGATCCCGGGACTGCCCGCCGCCCGCGGGGTGAAAACCGAACGCAGCAAGGTGCGCATCGGTGTCGCCGCCTTCCCGAACGGCCACCCCAACTCGCGGTCGGTCACCCAGGACATCGACACCCTGCTGGCCAAGCAGGCCGCCGGGGCCAATCTCGCGATCACCCAGCTGTTCTTCCACGCCGACGACTATCTGAGCTTCATCCAGCGTGCCCGCTCCGCCGGGGTATTCTTTCCCATTCTTCCCGGTATCATGCCGGTGACCAGCCCGAACCGGTTGCGTCGCATTCTGCAGCTCTCCGGTGAAAAACTGCCGGCCGCACTCTCCATCGAGCTTGAGGTCGAACCGACCGAGGAAGGTCAGCGGCAGATCGGCATCGACCACGCCGTCCGCCTCGGCCAGGACGTTCTCGCGGGCGGTGCTCCCGGCCTGCACCTCTATGCCTTCAACCAGCACGAGACTGTGCTGTCGGTACTTGAGGGGTGTGGGGCGCTGCCGGTGCCCGCTGCCATGCCCTAGGCCTCGCGCGCTCAAGCGCGCAGGCCCACCCCCATCACGTTCGTTTTCTCCGATCGGTCCAGCCACTATTGCTCCAGTGAAGGAATTATCATGCCCATTTCTGCGTCTCCCGCCTTTCCCACCGGCACCATCCTCGGTTATCCGCGCATCGGGCGGCGGCGGGAGCTAAAGAAGGCCGTTGAAGCGTTCTGGTCGGGTACGATCAACGCCTCCGATCTCGAAAGCGTTGCTGCCGAGCTTCGCGCGACCACTCGTGATCGGCTCGTTGAACTCGGTCTGGGACGCACGGACTCCTCGATTCCCGAGACGTTCTCCTACTACGACCAGGTGCTCGATACCATCGTCGCCGTGGGGGCGATTCCGTCCCGGTTCGCCTCGCTCGTCGCCGCTGACGGAACCCTGGACCTCGCCGGATACTTCACTCTGGCCCGCGGCGAAGGTGAGAACTTGCCACTGGAGATGACCAAATGGTTCGACTCCAATTACCACTATCTCGTGCCCGAGATCGGCCCGGAGACCGTGTTCTCCCTCGCTGGTGACCGTATCGTACGGGAATTCGCCGAGGCGAAAGCGGCCGGTTTTCTCACACGCCCGGTGCTCGTCGGCCCGGTGACCTTCCTGCTGCTCAGCAAGGCAAGCGACGATGCCCCGGCCGGGTTCTCCCCGCTGTCGCGGCTCGACGATCTCATTCCTGTCTACGCGGCGCTGCTGACGCGGCTAGCGGATGCCGGCGCCGAGTGGGTGCAGCTCGACGAACCGGGTCTGGTCAGCGAATCCATCGACGTCGCGCGCGCGGACACGCTGGCGGCCGTCGCATCCGCTTATGGCGTGCTCGGCCGGCTGACCGGGCGGTCGGCCCTGTTCGTATCGGCACCCTACGGCAGCCTTGACGATGCCCTGCCGGTGCTCGCCGCCACGGCCGTTGAAGCGATTGGGCTCGACCTGGTGCGGGGCGCCTTGCCGCAGGCGGTGCCCGGGCTGGCCGGCAAGACCCTGGTCGCCGGGGTGATCGACGGGCACAACATCTGGCGCGGCGACCTGGCTGGAGCGTTCGACACCGCCGAGAGCGTTCGCGGACTGTCCGAGTCCGTGGCCGTGTGCACTTCGACTTCCCTGCTGCACGTGCCGCACGACGTGCTCGATGAAACGTCGCTGTCGGGTTCGCTCGTGAGCTGGCTGGCATTCGCCGACCAAAAGGTCGCACAGGTCGCGGCACTCGCCCGCGGCCTCAGCGCCGGCCGGGTGGCCATTGCCGAGCCGCTGGCCGCTGCCGAGGCCGCGCTGGCCGCACGGCGGACCGCTCCCGGTGTGCGCGTTGACGCTGTGCGTGATCGTGCCGCCGCATTGATCAACGCCGACTTCACCCGCGGGGCCTACGCTGATCGCCTGATCGCCCAGGACGCTGCGCTGCAGTTGCCGATGTTGCCGACCACCACGATCGGGTCGTTCCCGCAGACCGCAGATATTCGCCGGGCACGCGCCCAGTTTCTCCAGGGAGCTCTCCCTGCCAACGACTACCGTGACCTGATGCGCGCCGAGATCGGCCGCGTCGTGGCGCTGCAGGAAGAGATCGGCCTCGACGTGCTCGTGCACGGCGAACCCGAACGCAATGACATGGTGCAGTACTTCGCGGAGAACCTCGACGGGTTCGCCGTGACCGAGAACGGGTGGGTACAGTCCTACGGCAGCCGCTGCACCCGGCCATCAATTTTGTGGGGTGACGTGTCGCGCCCGGCACCGATCACGGTTGACTGGTCGGTGTATACGCAGAGCCTCACATCGAAGCCGGTCAAGGGCATGCTCACTGGTCCGGTTACGATACTGGCCTGGTCGTTCGTGCGCGACGACCAGCCACTCGGTGAGACGGCCCGCCAGGTGGCACTTGCCCTGCGCGATGAAATCGGGGACCTCGAGGCCGCGGGCATCAAGATCGTCCAGGTGGACGAGCCGGCTCTTCGTGAGTTGCTGCCGTTGAAGACGGGGGATCAGGCCGAATATCTGGACTGGTCGGTCGGCTCATTCCGGCTCGCCACAGCCGGGGTATCGGATGCGACCCAGATTCACACGCACCTCTGCTACTCGGAATTCGGCGTCGTCATCGAAGCCATCCGCAACCTCGACGCCGATGTGACGAGTATTGAAGCGGCGCGGTCGCGCATGGAGGTGGTGCGGGAGATCGAGGCTGGCGGTTTCGACCACGGGATCGGTGCCGGAATCTACGACATCCATTCGCCGCGGGTGCCGAGCGTCGACGAAATGACGACCCTGCTCGACACCGCCCTGGAATCCATTCCCGAACGCCAGGTCTGGGTGAACCCGGACTGCGGGTTGAAGACCCGTGGCTACGAGGAGACCGTGCAGTCCCTGCACAACATGCTCGCCGCGACCCGGGTGGTGCGCGAACGCCGCGATGCCCGGGTTGGTGCCTAGCTTCAGATTCGGGACAGTAACAGGCCCGATCACCGAATGGTGGTCGGGCCTGTCATGTGGCACCAAAGTGTACGTAAAACGACTAGACCGAGCGCAACACCGCGACGACCTTGCCGAGAATGTCGGCAAAGTCGCCCACGATCGGTTCGAAGTTGCTGTTGCGCGGAAGCAGCCAGGTGTGGCCGTCGCGCTTGCGCAGCACCTTGACGGTGGCTTCGTTGTCGAGCATGGCCGCGACGATCTCGCCGTTCTCCGCGGTCTTCTGCTGCCGCACGACCACCCAGTCGCCGTCACAGATGGCAGCGTCGATCATGGATTCCCCGACGACCTTGAGCATAAACAGCTCGCCTTGCCCCACGAGCTGGCGGGGCAGCGGGAAGATCTCGTCGATCTGCTGGTCGGCTGTTATCGGGATGCCGGCAGCAATTCGACCAACTAGGGGAACCATTGCGGCGTCGCCGACCTGAACGCCGGGGTGAAAGGTGTCCTGGTCGCCGGTACCGACGTCTTCGGGGGCACGCTGAATCTCGATGAGTACCTCGAGTGCCCGGGGGCGATTCGGGTCGCGGCGCAGATAGCCGCTGAGCTCCAGCTGGTTGAGCTGGTGGGTCACGCTCGACAGTGAGGCGAGACCGACCGCGTCGCCGATCTCACGCATGCTCGGCGGGTAGCCGCGCGAGCTCACCGAACGCTGGATCACGTCGAGAATAGCGAGCTGGCGTTGGCTCAAACTCTTGCGGCGTCGGGTGCCGCCCTTGTCGCGGGTAGCGCCGGAATCTTGTGTCACGATCTGCCCTTCTGGAGTCGGTCCCGCCTGGCCTAAAACCATGCCTGGCGGGAATGTCGGTGGTGTCTGGTTGAGTGTAAATCACGCAATTGATCTATCGAAAGTTTATCCAGTTCCCCGCCCTGAAACAAACACTTATTCGAGTGTGTTGCTCGAAATTCCGGGCCAAGACCAGAAAAGGCTTGCATGTTCGATTGTTCGAAGTTATATTCGGAACATAGTTTCGTATTCGGCCGTCCCGGCCGAGGGCCGGATACGAGACTCGCAGCCCGCCAACCCTGGAGGTTTGACATGACCACAGCACTTGCACCCGCACTACCTCTTCACAACGCCCCCATCACCCATCTTCGCCTCACCCGGCGCGGGCGCGTCGTGCTCACAGCCCTGGCCGCCGTGCCGCTCGTGCTCGGTGCCGTCGCCTTCGCCATCAATGGGGGAGCGGCCGATGCGTCGGATTCCGCCACGGGTATCGACGTCATGTCGTACACCACGGACTCGGGAATCATCGCCACGCTTGCCTACTCACCGACCGACGTCGGCTCAGCCCGATTCATCACGGTCGAACCCGGCCAGACCCTGTGGGACCTTGCCGAAGAGATCTCTCCATCCGCAGATCCGCGAGACCTGGTCGCCGACATCAAACGCCTGAACGCGCTGTCGGTTGAAACTTTGCAGCCTGGCCAGCGCCTGGAGGTCCCCACCGACTCCTGAGAACCCGCCGTTTCTTAACGGGCCAGGTGCAACAGCACAGGGTCGTAGCATAGATAGTGTGACCAGCCTCGATGACCTTCCGCTCCGCAACAACCTGCAAGGCCTGACCCCGTACGGTGCTCCGCAATTGCACGTGCCGGTGGCCCTGAACGTCAACGAGAACACGCACCCCATTCCCGAGGCGGTCGCCCGCGACATCCTCGCCAACCTGGCCGAGGCCATCCGCTCGGTGAATCGGTACCCTGACCGCGAATTCACCGCCTTGCGCGAGGCGCTCGCCCGCTATCTCAGCGAAGGGCTCGGTGCCGACAGCATACTCAGTGCCGAAAACATCTGGGCGGCCAACGGCTCCAACGAAGTGCTCCAGCAGGTGCTTCAGGCTTTCGGTGGACCTGGGCGCAGCCTACTCGGCTTCACCCCCACTTACTCGATGTACTCGATCCTCGCGTCGGGAACCGACACCACCTGGATTCCGGGCGCCCGTGACGCTGGCTACGAGTTGTCGCCGGCCACCGCCGTGAGTGAAATCATCCGCACCAGCCCCGATGTCATTTTTTTGTGCTCGCCGAACAACCCCACCGGCACCCCGCTCTCACTCGAGACCATCGCCGCCGCCTACGACGCGACCGACGGTATCGTCGTCGTCGATGAGGCTTACGCCGAATTCGCGCCCCTCGGCACGCCGAGCGCGCTCACCCTTCTGCCGGGTCGGGAACGCCTGCTCGTTTCGCGCACGATGAGCAAGGCCTTTGCTTTTGCTGGTGCCCGAGTGGGGTACCTAGCGGCCGATCCGGCGGTGACGGATGCCCTGCGCCTGGTCCGTCTGCCGTACCACCTCTCCGTCCTGACGCAGGCTGCGGCAAACGCCGCCCTGGCCCACAGCGTCGAGATGCTCGCGATGGTCGACGACATTCGTGGACAGCGCGACCGGCTCGCGGTCGAGCTGGTTGGCCTGGGCTATGCCCCGCACCGGAGCTGGAGCAACTTCGTTCTGTTCGGCGGAGTGGCTGACCCGCAGGAGACGTTTACGGCGCTGCTCGCCGAGGGAATCCTCATTCGCGACGTCGGCATTCCCGGCCACTTGCGGGTGACGGCCGGCACCGAGAAGGAGACGTCCCTGTTCCTGGAGGCCCTGGCCCGTCTGGGACGCACGGATCGGTCCCGTCAAACCGAGTCGACCCGAGCCGAATAAGCTAGCGGTATGAGCTCATCTGTTGGCACGTCCGCGCCCCGCGTCGCACACCTGCAACGGGAGACGAGTGAATCGAGCATTGATCTCTCGTTGAACCTGGATGGCACCGGTGTCAGCGACATCCACACCTCGGTTCCGTTCTATGACCACCTCTTGACGGCCTTCGCAAAACACTCACTGACCGATCTCACAGTGCGCGCCACCGGCGACATCGAAATCGACGTGCACCACACCGTTGAAGACGTGGGAATAGTGCTCGGACAGGCTATCCGCCAGGCCCTCGGCGACAAGTCGGGCATTTCCCGCTACGGTGACGCCCTGGTACCGCTCGATGAAGCGCTCGCGCAGGCAGTCGTCGACATCTCTGGCCGCCCGTATCTCGTGCACACCGGCGAACCGGCTGGCTTCGAATTTCACCTCATCGGCGGTCACTTCACCGGTTCCATGGTTCGTCACGTTTTCGAAGCCATCACCTTCCACGCCGGGTTGACCGTGCACGTCACCCTGTTGGGCGGTCGCGACCCCCACCACATCGCCGAAGCCGAGTTCAAGGCCTTCGCCCGTGCGTTCCGCCTCGCGAAAGCCCTCGATCCGCTCGTGCACGGCATCCCTTCGACCAAGGGGGCCTTGTGACCAGGGTTGTCGTATTCGACTACGGCACCGGCAATGTGCACTCCGCGGTCAAGGCGCTCGAACTGGCCGGCGCTGACGTCACACTGACGAGTGACCGGAAGGTCGCCCTCGAAGCCGACGGACTCGTCGTACCCGGTGTCGGTGCGTTCAGTGCCGTGATGCAGGCCCTCAAAGCGGTGCACGGCGACGAGATCGTTGATCGTCGCCTGGCCGGAGGTCGCCCGGTACTGGGTATCTGTGTGGGGATGCAGGTGTTGTTCGAACACGGTGTCGAGCGCGGCATTGACACCGAGGGCCTCGGCGAGTGGCCCGGAATCGTAACCGAGCTTCCCGCCGCGATCCTGCCGCACATGGGCTGGAACACCGTCACGAGCGCGCTGGGTTCTGAGCTCTTTCGCGGAATCGAAGAGGAACGGTTTTATTTTGTGCACTCCTACGCCGCTCAGTCCTGGACGCTCGAGGTCATGCCGCCGTTTCCCGAACCTCGGTTGACCTGGGCTGAACACGGGGCGCCGTTTTTGGCCGCTATCGAGAACGGTCCGCTTAGCGCCACCCAGTTCCACCCGGAAAAATCGGGGGAGGCTGGCATCCGCTTGTTGAAGAACTGGATCGGCACGCTGCGCCAATAGTCAGGCGCGCCTAGACTTCACGACCCGCATCATCACCACCGGCACCTGCCATGAAATTGGCCGCAGCATGCGACCGCACCAATCAAGGACACCAATGAGCGAGTTCAACAAGACACCGAGGCTCGTCCTCCTGCCCGCCGTCGATGTGGCCGACGGCAAGGCTGTTCGCCTGACGCAGGGCGAGGCGGGCACGGAAACGAACTATGGCGATCCCGTCGACGCTGCGGCCGACTGGGCGAGGCAGGGCGCCGAATGGATCCACCTCGTCGACCTCGACGCCGCGTTCGGTCGAGGTAACAACACCGGCGTGATCAAGAAGGTCATTCGTCAGGTCAAGGGTGTCAAGATCGAACTGTCCGGCGGAATCCGCGATGACGAGTCACTCGAAGCCGCACTGACCACGGGCGTGAAACGCATCAACCTCGGCACCGCGGCGCTCGAAAACCCGGAATGGGCGGCCAGCGTGATCGCGCAGTACGGCGAAGCCGTTGCCGTCGGCCTCGACGTACGAGGCACGACGCTCGCCGCCCGCGGCTGGACCAAGGACGGCGGAGATCTGTGGCAAGTGCTCGAACGCCTGGAAGCGGCCGGCTGTGCCCGCTACGTGGTGACCGACGTCACCAAGGATGGCACCCTGCAGGGCCCGAACATCGACCTGTTGCGTCAGGTCCTCGACCGCACGCGCAAGCCGGTCATCGCCTCCGGCGGCATCTCCAGCCTTGATGACATCGAAGAGCTTCGCAGGCTCGTGCCGCTGGGGCTGGAAGGCGCCATTGTAGGAAAAGCGCTCTACGCGGGCGCATTCACCCTGGCCGAGGCCCTGGACGTCGCGGGTGACTAATGGCCAAGGCGCGTAACCTCGGCTCCACCGGCGATCCTTCGGGGCGGCCGGGTTCGCCGGGCCAGTCCGGTGAACTGAACGAGCTCGCTGACTCGGCTGGCCAGCCCTGGGCCGGCCGTCGATTCGAAGCCAACCTCGATGCCGGCGACGACGGGACTGCTCCCGCCGCTCTCGCCGCGGCCCTCGCTCATTTCCAAGCCAGAGAGGCCGGTGAAGAAAGCGTCATCGACGCCATCCGCGGTTCCCGACTGCTGATTCCGCTGGTTACCAAACTCGGGGAAGCAGCGCTGAACGCGCGTGGCCAGACGATCGATAAAATGCAGGAACTCTCGATCATCACCGTGGCCGGCCCCGACGGTCGCACCGTGCTGCCCGCCTTCTCTTCGACCGCCGCCATGAACGCGTGGAACCCGCTTGCGCGGCCCATTCCAGCGGATGCCGTACGCGTCGCCCTAGCCGCCGCGCAGGAAAATACCGGTATCGTAGTTCTCGATCCGGCGTCGCCCGGTGAATTCGTCATTCGGCGGCCGGCGCTGTGGGCGATCGCCCAATCCTTGCCGTGGACACCGAGTTACGCGAGTCACCGTGTCGCTGACGCATTCCGGGCGTCGATCGCGACTGAGCTCTCGGTCCTGACCGTTGCACTCTCCGCCGGTGATCCGCTGGCACGGCTTGCCGGCCCCGAACTCGTGGTGCAGCTCGAGCTGGTCGACGGGCTGACCCAAGCAGATCTCGACGCGATTTTGAGCCGGCTCGGCATCCGGTGGTCTGAGAACGAGATCATCACGGCCGGCGTCGATTCGCTGCGGGTCAAGCTCGTCGCGTCGGCGTAGCACGAGGGTCTGGCGTATTAAGGGTATTGTCGGCGGCTTCGGTGAGAATGACGGTATGACCGACGTTCTCAATCGCTTCTCCCCGGCAGCTCGGGCCTGGTTCGCCGAGGCGTTCGCCGCGCCGACGGCCGCGCAGCTGGGCGCGTGGAATGCCATTTCTGAGGGTTCGCACGCCCTCGTCGTGGCGCCGACCGGGTCGGGGAAGACCCTTGCTGCCTTTCTGTGGGCAATTGACCGGTTGGCGACCGACGTGACGACAGGGGCCGAGACCGGCACCCGTGTGCTCTATATTTCGCCGTTGAAGGCTCTCGGCGTCGACGTGGAACGCAACCTCACCGCTCCGCTCGTGGGAATCAGCCGCCAGGCCGAGCGGCTCGGCCTGGAGCCGCCGCACGTCTCTGTCGGCGTACGGTCGGGAGACACCCCAGCCGCCGACCGGCGCAAACTGGTCACCTCGCCGCCCGATATCCTCATCACCACTCCGGAGTCGCTGTTTCTCATGCTGACCTCGGCGGCGCGCGAATCGCTGCGCGGTGTGCAGACCGTCATCATCGACGAGGTGCACGCGGTGGCGGCAAGCAAGCGCGGCGCCCACCTGGCCGTCTCGCTGGAACGACTCGATGCCCTGCTCAGCCACCCGGCCCAACGCATCGGGCTGTCGGCCACCGTGCGCCCGCAGAGCGAAGTGGCACGCTTTCTCGGTGGAGCTGCCCCCGTGCAAGTCGTGGCACCGCCGGCGCTGAAACGCTTCGACCTGCGCGTGGTCGTTCCGGTCGACGACATGAGCGACCTCGGGCCAGTTCCGCAACGCGAGGGTGTCACCTCGGCCGCGGCACCGCAGACCGGGTCGATCTGGCCGCACGTCGAGGAGGCCATAGTCGACGAGGTGCTCGCGCATTCCTCGAGCATCGTCTTCGCGAATTCGCGGCGGCTCACCGAACGGCTCACGGCCCGGTTCAACGAGATCTATGCCGAACGGTTGGCCGGGGAGGAGTCATCCGCTCTGGTGCCGGTGCCGACTTTAGTGCCCGATTCGCGGGGAGAACTCAGCATGGTGGGCGCCGCGCCGGCAGTGCGCCCGCCGGCCGAGTTGATGGGGGCCAGCGGCGAGAGTGCGGGCGCTGAACCGCTGCTCGCACGCGCGCATCACGGTTCGGTCAGCAAAGAGCAGCGGTCGCTCATTGAAGACGACTTGAAATCGGGACGGCTGCGCTGCGTCGTCGCCACGTCGAGCCTCGAACTCGGCATCGACATGGGCGCCGTCGACCTGGTCGTGCAGGTGGAGTCACCACCGTCGGTGTCTAGCGGACTGCAGCGGCTGGGCCGGGCCGGGCACCAGGTCGGTGAGATTTCTCGCGGGGTGATCTACCCCAAGCATCGGGCCGACCTCATCCATGCAGCGGTCGCCGCCGAACGCATGGTTGCCGGTGCGATCGAATCGCTGCGGGTGCCCACCAACCCACTCGACATCCTCGCCCAGCAGACCGTGGCGGCCTGCGCGCTCGAGCCCATCGACGTAGAAACGTGGTTCGACTCTGTACGGCGCAGTGCGCCGTTCGCGACCCTGCCGCGCTCCGCCTATGAGGCGACCCTCGATCTGCTCGCCGGTCGGTACCCCTCCGACCGGTTCGCCGAACTCCGCCCGCGCATCGTCTGGGATCGCGACGCCGGCACGCTCACGGGCCGCCCGGGAGCACAACGGCTCGCAGTGACGAGTGGCGGCACCATACCCGACCGCGGATTGTTCGGCGTCTTCATGGTGGGTGGTGAACAGGTCACCGGCAAACGCGTCGGTGAACTCGACGAGGAGATGGTCTACGAGTCACGCGTGAATGATGTGTTCGCGCTCGGCACCACGAGCTGGCGCATCCAGGAGATCACCCACGATCGGGTTCTTGTCGTACCGGCCTTCGGGCAGCCGGGGCGGCTGCCCTTCTGGAAGGGTGATGGTCTCGGCCGCCCGACCGAACTCGGCCAGGCCATCGGTGCTTTCGTACGCGAGGTCGGGAGCCTGCCACCCGCCGACGCACGGGCCCGCTGCGCTGTTGGCGGCCTCGACGCGCGCGCCACCACCAACCTGCTAGCCTTCCTCGATGAGCAGCGCGCCGCCACCGGCCAGCTGCCGACCGACCGAACCCTCGTGGTCGAACGGTTCCGCGATGAACTCGGGGACTGGCGCGTCGTGCTGCACTCCCCGTTCGGCGCGCCGGTGCACGCACCGTGGGCACTCGCGGTCGGGGCCCGCGTGCGCGAACGCTACGGAATCGACGGTTCCTGCGTCGCGAGCGACGACGGTATCGTCGTGCGCATCCCCGACACCGAAACCGAACCACCCGGCAGCGAACTGTTCATCTTCGACCCCGATGAGCTCGAGCAGCTGGTCACCGAGGAGGTTGGCGGTTCGGCTCTGTTCGCCTCCCGGTTTCGCGAGTGCGCGGCCCGGGCCCTGCTCCTGCCCCGATACAAGCCCGGTGCCCGCTCGCCGCTCTGGCAGCAACGGCAAAAGGCCGCGCAGCTGCTCGACGTCGCCCGCACCTTTCCCACCTTTCCCATCATTCTCGAGACCCTGCGGGAATGCCTGCAAGACGTCTACGACCTTCCGGCCCTCGGGGCGCTGGCGCGACAGATCGCCTCGCGCGAACTGCGCCTGGTCGAGACCACGACCGACACCGCCAGCCCGTTCGCGAGCACCCTGTTGTTCGGCTACGTCGCCGCCTTCATGTACGAGGGAGACACCCCACTGGCGGAAAGGCGCGCCACCGCCCTCGCGATCGACTCGAGCCTGCTCGCCGAACTGCTCGGGCGGGTCGAACTTCGTGAACTCCTCGATCCGAGCGTCATCGACCAGACCGACCGGGAACTGCAACGACTCGCCCCCGACTACCTGGCCAAGGGGGTCGAAGGCGTCGCCGATCTGCTGCGCACCCTCGGCCCGCTCAGCACCAGCGAGGTCGCCGAGCGGATGCTCCTGCCCGAGTCGCCGTCCGCGACCGATGCGCCTGGACTCCTCCTGGCCGAGCAGGCGCTGCTCAGTCTCGTCGACGCGCGCCGCGCAATGCGCATGAGCATGGGAGGTGAACAGCGCTGGGCAGCGGTTGAAGACGCCAGTCGGTTGCGCGACGCCCTCGGCGTTCCCCTGCCGATAGGGGTGTCGGCCGCGTTCACCGAACCCGTCGCGGATCCGCTCGGCGATCTGGTGAGCCGCTACGCACGCTCGCACGGACCGTTCACCACCAGCGCCGTCGCCGACCGGTTCGGTCTCGGCACCGCCGTCGTAAAGATTGCCCTCGGCCGCCTCGCCGACGCCCGGCGCATCGTGGCCGGCGAATTCCGACCGAACGGCACCGGCCCGGAATGGTGCGACGCTGAGGTGCTGCGGCGGCTCCGCCGACGTTCCCTCGCGGCGCTGAGGCACGAGGTCGAACCGGTGGACCAGCAGGCCATCGGCCGGTTCCTGCCGGCGTGGCAACACGTGGGCGGCAAGTTGCGCGGAATAGACGGCGTCGCATCCGTTGTGGAGCAGCTCGAGGGTGCGCGCATTCCGGCCTCCGCGTGGGAGACGCTCATTCTGCCCTCCCGCGTCAGCGACTACCAGCCGGGAATGCTCGATGAACTCACCAACGCGGGGGAGGTGCTCTGGGCGGGCGCCGGACCTCTCGCCGGCAACGACGGCTGGGTCAGCCTGCACCTCGCCGAGACCGCCCAGCTCACCCTGCCGCTGCCCATCGACGTAGAGACGACGCCACTGCAGCAGGAGATCCTAGCTACCCTGGGCGGCGGCGGCGCCTACTTCTTTCGGCAGCTGGCGGATGCCGTCGGCAGTCAGGATGACGCCGCACTGGTGCAGGCACTGTGGGAACTGGTCTGGGCCGGGCTGATCAACAACGACACCTTCGCCCCGGTGCGATCGCTTCTGGCCGGCGGCCATACCGCCCACCGGCAGAGCCGGGCCGCGCCGCGCACCCGCCTGCATCGCGGGCGGTCGATGCCGCGGCCGAACCTGCCCAGTCGCAGCGGCCCACCGACGGTCTCGGGTCGCTGGTCGATCCTGCCGGTGGCCGACGACTCGCCCACGCGTCGCGCGCACGCCCTGGGCGAGACTCTGCTTGAACGCTATGGCGTCGTCACGCGTGGGGCGGTGATGGCCGAGAGCGTCATCGGCGGATTCTCCCTCGTCTACCGCACGCTCACCGGGTTCGAAGAAATGGCACGCTGTCGACGCGGGTATTTCATCGAGGGGCTCGGCGCGGCCCAGTTCGCCACCGGCGGCACCATCGACCGGCTGCGCACCTTCGCTGCCGGGGTGTCTGATATGTCGAGCAAGCAACGCCCTACAGAACGGTTGGTCGCGGTTGCCCTGGCCGCGACCGACCCGGCGAACGCATACGGCGCCGCGCTGCCGTGGCCGACCCTGCCCGGCGACACCACCCATCGCCCGGGCCGTAAGGCGGGTGCGCTCGTCGTGCTGGTCGACGGTGCCCTCGTGCTCTATGTCGAGCGTGGCGGCAAAACCGTGGTCGCCTTCGAAACGGATGAGGCCGTGCTCGCGGCGGCCACCCTGACCCTGGCCGCCCTGGTCACGACCGGTCGCGTGCAGAAGATCGCGGTCGAAACGGCCAACGGTGTGTTCGTGATCGGCACCGACGTGGGTGCGGCCCTGCGCACCGCCGGGTTCACCGAGACTCCGAGAGGACTGAGGCTGCGTGCCTGAGGGCGACACCGTTTACCGCACGGCGCGCACCCTCGACCAGGCCCTGCGCGGCAGAATCCTGACCGGCTGTGACATTCGGGTACCCGCTTTCGCCACCGTCGACCTGGCGGGGCAGAGCGTGCTCGAGGTCGTCAGTCGCGGCAAACACCTGCTGCACCGGATCGGCGAGACGAGCATCCACTCCCACCTCAAGATGGAGGGTGCCTGGCACCTCTACCGGCCAAACACACGGTGGCAGCGGCCGGCGTTCCAGGCTCGCATCGTGCTGCAGACGTCGGAGTGGGTCGCGGTCGGGTTCGACCTCGGTGTGCTGGAGCTCGTTCCGACCCGGGCCGAGTCCGAGGTGGTCGGCTATCTGGGACCCGATCTGCTCGATGCCGGCTGGAGCGTGGGTGACAGCGACGAGGCCGCCACTCGGCTCGCTGCCCGGCCCGAACAACCCGTCATCCTAGCCCTCGCCGACCAGCGCAACTTGGCCGGGCTCGGCAATGTTTACGTCAACGAGCTCTGCTTTCTGCGCGGACTATTACCGGCCCGGTCCATGGCCGAGGTCACGGACGTACCCGGGATCGTGAGCCTGGCCCGGCGCCTGCTCCTGGCGAACAAAGACCGCGACGAACGCACGACCACCGGCAACCTGCGCCGCGGAGCCCAGCTGTGGGTCTACGGGCGAAGCGGTCAAGCGTGCCGGCGCTGCGGCACCCGCATACAACGCAGCACCCTGGGCCGCAGCGATGTCGAGCAGCGCAACACCTTCTGGTGCCCGCACTGTCAGACCTGACTCGAGCTGCTGCCGGGGGAACGAAAAGCGGATGCCGTCGGTCGGGGTGACCGGCGGCATCCGCTCGTCGGGAAGTGGGTTAGTTGACCGGGCCGGTGTATTTCTCGCCGGGGCCCTCGCCGATCGGGTCCTGTACGAAGGAGGCCTCGCGGAACGCGAGCTGCAGGGAACGCAGGCCGTCACGCAGGCTGCGGGCGTGCATGTCGGCGATGTCGGGGGCCGCGGCCGTCACCAGGCCGGCGAGGGCCGTGATGAGTTTGCGGGCTTCGTCAAGGTCGATCTGGGCATCGGGATCTTCGGCGAGCCCGCACTTCACGGCGGCGGCACTCATCAGGTGCACCGCGGCCGTGGTGATGATCTCCACCGCGGCCACATCGGCGATGTCGCGTGTCGCCTGTGCCGCATTCTGCTCAAGACCCGTATCGTGCTCAAAACTTTGGCTCACTGCATTCCTCTGCTAGGCTCATCATCGGTTCCGAGACAATAGTCTCGGTACGAAAGTGGAGAATCTCCCACCCGCGCATACCGCTTCATTAAGGTTACCGGGTAGTTCGCACTCCGCCGTCGCGTTTTCACCTCCTCCGGGAAGGTGGCAAAGCGAAGGTAGACAGGGTGTCGTGTTCTGCAGTCCAATGAAAAATTGATCTGGAGAACGCGTGATTTTCCTCTCTTCGTCCCCAGTCGGCATCCGCTGTCTGGTTGTGATCACGGAGTTAACCAAGAGGAGAGACGCATCAGCGATCCCCGTACAAATGACCGTATACGCGTCCCCGAAGTTCGTCTCGTTGGTCCCAACGGCGAGCAGGTCGGGGTCGTGGCGATTGATGTTGCCCTACGCCTAGCACAGGATGCCGACCTCGACCTTGTCGAAGTCGCACCCGAAGCCAAGCCGCCCGTGGCCAAGATCATGGACTACGGCAAGTTCAAGTACGAGGCTGCGCAGAAGGCCAAGGAGGCCAGGCGCAACCAGGCGAACACGATCCTCAAGGAGGTTCGTTTCCGTCTCAAGATTGACACGCACGACTACGAGACCAAGCGCAAACGCGCCGAAGGCTTCCTGAAGAGCGGTGACAAGGTCAAGGCCATGATTCTTTTTCGTGGCCGTGAACAGTCCCGACCCGACCAGGGCGTACGTCTGCTCCAAAAATTTGCCGAGGATGTCGCCGAGTACGGTTCCGTGGAATCTACTCCGATGATCGACGGTCGAAACATGGTCATGGTGATTGGCCCGTTGAAGAACAAGTCAGAAGCCAAGGCTGAGATCAACGCCCACAAGGCTGCCGAGAAGGCAGACAAGGTAGCCGATAAGGCAGACAAGGTTGCCGATAAGGCAGCAAAACAGGAGGAACCACATGCCTAAGATGAAGACCCACTCCGGAACCAAGAAGCGTTTCAAGGTCACCGGAAGCGGAAAGATCATGAAGCAGCAGGCCGGACTTCGTCACAATCTCGAGGTCAAGAGCACGCAGCGCAAGTCCCGTTTGAACCAGGACCAGGTGCTGGCCAAGTCGGATCAGAAGACCATCAAGAAGCTTCTCGGTCTGTAAATACCAAGCCTCGTAAACGAATAAGGATTTGTAAAAAATGGCAAGAGTAAAGAGGGCCGTAAACGCCCACAAGAGTCGCCGCGTTATTCTCGAACGCGCCAAGGGCTACCGCGGTCAGCGTTCACGCCTGGTCACCAAGGCGAAGGAGCAGCTCACTCACTCCTTCACCTACAGCTACCGTGACCGTCGTGCACGCAAGGGTGACTTCCGTCGCCTGTGGATCCAGCGGATCAACGCTGCGTCGCGCGCCAACGGCCTCACCTACAACCGTCTGATCCAGGGCCTCGGCCTGGCTGGCATCGAGGTTGACCGTCGTATCCTCGCCGACCTGGCCGTCAACGAGGCAGCGACGTTCGCCGCCCTCGTCGAGAGCGCCAAGGCAGCCCTTCCCGCCGACACATCGGCACCGAAGGTCGCCGTCACGGCGTAGCTTCAACCGATCGGATCATCACGGGCCGCCTCCTGGGCATGAATGTGGTGACCGGTCCGAAATTTTAGAATGAGGAGCGGGCGACCTGGTCGCCCGCTCCTTTTCTGTACCGCATCGTTGTGCACCTAAACTGGGGGCATGCTTGATAATCCACGTTCACCGCGCGTCCGTGCCGTCGCAAAACTTGCCAAGCGCGACGCGCGCCTCGAGTCCGGTCTCTTTCTGCTCGAAGGCCCGCAGGCCGTTTCCGAAGCCCTCACCTTTCGTCCAGAGCTCGTCGTGGAGCTGTTTGCCACGCCCACAGCTCTCGACCGCTACACCGACGTGGCCCAGAAGGCCGTCGAGGCCCAGGTGGAGGTGGAGTTCGTCTCCGAGGAGGTGCTCGAGGCGATGGCCGACACGGTCACCCCGCAGGGGTTTGTGGCCGTCTGTCACCAGTTCCCCACCTCGGTGAAGAAAATCTTCAACGCAGGCCCCAAGCTCGTCGCCATCCTCGAAGAGGTGCGCGACCCGGGCAACGCCGGCACCATCATCCGGGCAGCGGATGCCGCCGGCGCGGACGCCGTCATTCTCACCGGTCGCAGCGTCGACCTGTACAACCCCAAGGTGATCCGCTCCTCGACCGGCTCCATCTTTCACCTGCCCGTAGCCATCGCGGCCGACCTGTCCGACGTGCTCGACCGTGCCCGTTCCGCTGGTCTGCAATTGTTCGCGGCGGACATCAAGGGTTCCGACCTGCTCAGTGCGCGCAACGAGGGGCTGCTCGCCGCTCCGACCGTGTGGCTGTTCGGCAACGAGGCACGCGGCCTGACCGACGAGGACCTGGCCAAGGTCGACCGCAGCATCAGCGTGCCGATCTACGGTGAAGCTGAGTCGATGAACCTCGCCACTGCAGCATCCGTCTGCCTGTACGAGAGTGCGTTCGCCCAGCGCGCCTGACCTGTCCCATAGCACAAACTCCCCATGCCCGGACTGTTACAAATGCGTTACTGTCCGGGCATTTGGCATGCCTAAACTCCTATTCTGACCTAAGTTGGGGGACATGGAGCCAACAGATTCGTCCCCGGCTACGTCGAACATCACCGTTCGTCGGGGTGAACCGCTAGTCGTCGTCAAGAACATCAACAAGCACTACGGAGAACTGCACGTTCTCAAGAACATCAACGCCGTGGTCAACCGCGGCGAGGTTGTCGTAGTCATCGGTCCAAGTGGGTCGGGCAAATCTACCCTGTGTCGGGCCATCAACCGCCTCGAGACCATCGATGACGGCTTGATCACCATCGACGGCGTGAAGTTGCCGGAAGAGGGCAAAGCCCTGGCCCACTTGCGCGCTGACGTCGGCATGGTCTTTCAGGCGTTCAACCTGTTCGCGCACAAGACGGTGCTTGAGAACGTCACGCTCGGCCCGATCAAAGTGCGTGGCTTGTCGAAGGCGGACGCTGAGAAAAAGGCCATGGCCCTGCTGGAGCGCGTCGGCGTGGCCAACCAGGCCAAGAAGATGCCGGCCCAGTTGTCCGGTGGGCAGCAACAGCGAGTCGCCATCGCGCGTGCCCTTGCCATGGATCCGAAGGTCATCCTGCTCGACGAGCCGACTAGTGCCCTTGACCCGGAGATGATCAATGAGGTGCTCGAGGTCATGGTCGACCTCGCCAACGACGGCATGACCATGATCGTCGTCACGCACGAGATGGGCTTCGCCCGCAAGGCTGCAGACCGCGTCATCTTTATGGCGGAGGGCGAGATCGTGGAGGAGACCACTCCCGAGGAATTCTTCACCAACCCCCAAAGCACGAGAGCGAAAGACTTCCTCTCCAAAATACTTGCCCACTAATCGGTGGACAGGGTTTACACAGCAGCAGTACCAGCAATCAGGAGAAAAACCATGAGACTCAAAAAAGGTCTAGTGATTTCGGCCATTGCGATCGCAAGTGCGCTCGTGCTTAGCGGCTGCGCGGACTCGGGTGCCCCAACCGATGCCGCCGCCCCAGTGGAGACGGCGGTGTCGTTCCCTGAGGGAAGCACCATGGCCCGCCTGGCCGACGCTGGTTCCATCAACATTGGAACCAAGTTCGATCAGCCGCTGTTCGGCCTGCTCGGCCCCAGCGGCGATCCAGTCGGCTTCGACGTTGAGATGGGGAAGCTCATCGCAGCCAAGCTCGGCATCCCGGCATCGGGCATCAAATGGAGCGAGACGGTTTCTGCCAACCGCGAGCCGTTCATTGAGAACGGTCAGGTCGACCTCGTGATCGCAACCTATACGATCAATGACACCCGCAAGGAGGTCGTGTCCTTCGCCGGACCGTACTACTCTGCCGGGCAGGACCTGCTCGTACTTGCGGGAAACCCGGACAAGATCACCGGTCCCGAGGACCTTGCCGGCAAGAAGGTGTGTACCGTGAGCGGTTCCACCTCGGAGAAGAACATCGCCGAATTCACGACCGATATCATCGCCTCGGATACCTACTCCAACTGCCTCGGTCCGCTGCGCAGCGGCGAGGTCGTCGCTGTCACCACCGACAACGTAATCCTGGCCGGTCTGGCCGACCAGAACTCCGGTCAGTTCGAGGTCGTCAATAACGCATTCACCGAAGAGCCCTACGGCATCGGCCTCGCGCATGACGATACCGAATTTCGCTCGTTCATCAACGACGTGCTCGAAGCGGCTTATGCGGACGGTAGCTGGGTCTCGGCTTGGGAGTCCACCGCGGGTGCTGTGCTCGACACCCCCACCCCTCCGGTCGTCGACCGCTACTAGGCCTACTTTCTTCGGATTCGTTAGCCAGCTTTGAGCTGTAGAGACCCGCCCAGTGGGCGGGTCTCTACAGTGAACAACCAGCATGTTCCACGCATTGCCCGACAGACAGACATACAAAAGACGAGGAGGTGAGTTGTGGACGCAGTGATCGACAACCTGCCGCTGTTCCTGGAAGGTTTCCGGAACACTCTGGGCCTGCTCATCATCGCCGGAGTGGGCGCATCCGTACTCGGGCTGATCGTCGCAGCCATGCGCATCTCACCGATCTCGTCATTCCGCGTCTTCGCAACCGCCTATACGGAACTTGTTCGCAACACCCCGCTTACGCTCGTATTATTCTTTTGCGCCTACCTTCTGCCCCTTCTCGAGTACAGCCCGGGATACTTCCAGCTGGCCGCCATCGGGCTCACGGTCTACACCTCTCCGTTTGTAGCCGAGGCCCTTCGGTCTGGCGTGAACGGCGTGCACGTGGGGCAAGCCGAAGCGGCACGCAGCGTGGGCCTCACCTTCGGACAGACACTCACCTTCGTGGTGATGCCCCAAGCCATCCGCATGGTGGTGCCACCCCTGATCAATGTGATCATCGCCCTCACCAAGAACACTTCGGTCGCCGGTGCGTTCTTCGTATTCGAACTTTTCGGCGCCGCACGTAGGGTTACCAACGACCGGGGTGATGCGGTGATCCCCATTCTGCTCGCGGTCGCGGCGTTCTACCTGGTCGTCACCATTCCTCTCGGCCTCATCGCCGGCAGGATCGAGAAGAAGGTGGCGGTGCTCCGATGAGTTCTGTCCTGTACGATTCCCCCGGACCGAAGTCCCGCGCGCGATCGCGTCTCATCTCCGTTATCGGCACGATTATCTTGATCGTTGGCTTGCTCGCTCTGATCGTGGTGCTCGGCCTGCCCAAGACCAGCGCCAACGGCGCAGTGCAGCCGGGGCTCTGGGATATCAGCCGCTGGGACGTTTTCAACGACCTGCTGGTCTGGCGTACCCTCGGGTTCGGCGCCCTTGCGACCCTGCGCATGGCGGCGGTCGCCGCCGTTTTCGCGCTCCTGATCGGAGTACTGTTTTCCTTCGGGCGTTTGTCGGCATCCGCATGGATTCGGGTGCCCACCACAGTGCTGCTTGAATTCTTCCGCGGTATGCCCGTACTGCTCATGATGCTCTTCATCCTGTTGGTGTTCGCCACCGGGTCGTTCTGGGCGGGTGTAGCGGCTCTGTCCGTGTACAACGGTGCCATCATTGGCGAGGCCCTCCGCGCGGGAATCAACGCCCTGCCGCGTGGTCAGCGCGAGGCCGGACTCGCTATCGGCCTTACCCCGGTGGCCACCCGGTTCCGCATCGAGTTTCCGCAGGCATTTCGTCAGATGCTGCCGATCATCATCGCCCAGCTGGTGGTGCTGCTTAAGGACACGTCCTTGGCTTTCATTGTGGGCTACAACGAACTCCTCCGGGCCGGACTGAACCAGCTCGCCAACTTCTTCGGCGATCAATATAAATTCTCGTTCTTCTTCATTGTGCTCGCCATCTATCTGGCCATGAACTTGTCTCTGTCCTGGCTGGCACGCAGAATCGCCAAGCGCACCGGGCCGCAGGCTGGCAGCGTCACCACGGACTCCGCCCCTCCGGTCGACCCCCACTCGGGCGACCCATATGCGGTGGATGCCCAGAGCAGAAGCCACGCGTCGCAAGGCGGCTAAACTCAGGGACTGTGTCTGATTCCGCTGGTCCCATCGACCCACCCGCCATTACCGAAGCCGCCGTCAACATCGCGGTTGACGCCGGACTGGCCGCCATTGCCGCCGCCGACACGACCGCCGCCCTCAGGCGAGTGCGCAGCGAGCACGCGGGGGAGTCGTCACCGCTGTCAAAGCTCAATGCCCTGATGCGCAGCGTGCCCGGCAACCAGAAGGCTGCGGCAGGCAAGCTCGTCGGCCAGGCGCGCGGCGCCGTCACGAAGGCGTTGACCGCTCGTGAAGACGAGATCGGCACGGCCGAAGCGGCCGCCCGGCTGCTCGCCGAGACGGTCGACGTGACCGCTGCGGCATCCGCGTGGAAAGCCGGGGCGCGGCACCCGATCTCGCTGCTCAGCGAACGTGCCGCGGACGTGTTCGTCGCGATGGGCTGGGAAGTGGCGGAGGGACCAGAGCTCGAGAGCGAATGGTTCAACTTCGACGGACTCAACTTCGACGAGGACCACCCCGCCCGCGCCATGCAGGACACCTTTTTCGTCGAACCGACGGATGCCCACCTCGTTTTGCGCACGCAGACCTCGCCCGTGCAGCTGCGGGCGTTGCTCAGCCGGGAACTGCCGGTGTACGTCGTCGCACCCGGACGCGTCTTTCGCACCGATGAACTCGACGCGACGCACACCCCGGTGTTCCACCAGATCGAGGGCATCGCCATCGACAAGGGCCTCACCATGGCTCACCTGCGCGGCACGCTCGACCACTTCGTGCAGGCCCTGTTTGGCCCCGAAGCCAAGGTGCGTCTGCGCCCCAACTACTTTCCGTTCACCGAACCGAGCGCCGAGCTCGACGTCTGGCACCCGACCTTCAAGGACGGCGCACGTTGGATCGAGTGGGGCGGTTGCGGAATGGTGCACGCCAATGTGCTGCGTTCGGCCGGGATCGACCCCGAGGTGTATTCCGGGTTCGCGTTCGGAGTTGGTGTGGAGCGAGCGGTGATGTTTAGAAATGACGTAAAGGACATGCACGACATGGTCGAGGGCGATATCAGATTCAGCCAGCAGTATGGGATGACGGTCTAATGCGGGTACCACTGAGCTGGCTCGGCGAATTCGTCGACCTCGCGCCCGGCACCACGCCGGAAGACGTGCACGCCGCACTCGTGAGCGTCGGCCTCGAAGAGGAAGACATCCACCGATTCGAGGTGTCCGGCCCGATCGTGGTCGGCGAGGTACTCGAATTCGTCGGCGAAGAGCAGACCAACGGCAAGACCATCAACTGGTGCCAGGTGCAAGTTGCACCCGATGGTGAACTCGCCGCTGACGACGGCCCGGCCGTGCATGGCATCATCTGCGGAGCTCACAACTTCGCCGTGGGCGATAAGGTCGTCGTGACCCTGCCCGGCGCCTCGCTGCCAGGACCGTTTCCCATCGCCGCCCGAAAGACCTACGGCCACACGTCCGACGGCATGATCGCTTCGGCCCGCGAACTCGGACTCGGAGACGAGCACGACGGAATTCTGCTGCTGAAGAACCTCGGCATCGATGCCCCGGTCGGAACGGATGCGATCGCCCTGCTCGGTCTCGATGACAGCGCCGTCGAGATCAACGTCACCCCCGACCGCGGCTACGCGTTCTCCATTCGCGGCGTCGCCCGCGAATACTCGCACGCCACCGGAGTGCCGTTTCGCGACCCCGCGCTCGCCCTGACGGTCGTGGCGCCGGTCACCCTTTTCCCCGTGACGATCGACGATCAGGCTCCGATTCGCGAGCAAACCGGCGCGACCGTGTTCGTCACCCGCGTCGTGCGCGGGGTCGACCCGACCCGCCCGACCCCGGCGTGGATGATCGCTCGGCTCGGGCTGGTCGGCATCCGCTCGATCTCCCTCATCGTCGACGTCACCAACTATGTGATGTTCGAGCTCGGCCAGCCGTTGCACGGCTACGACCTCGACAAGTTGGCCGGCGGAATCATCGTGCGGCGCGCGACCATTGGGGAGAAATTCACGACGCTCGACGCGGTCTCTCGCACGCTCAACGTCGAGGATCTCTTGATCACCGACGAATCCGGGCCGATCGGCCTGGCCGGCGTGATGGGTGGGGCGAGCACCGAGATCACCACGCAGACCGTCAACGTGCTCGTCGAGGCGGCCAACTTCGACCCGGTGTCGATCGCACGCTCTGCCCGCCGCCACAAGCTGCCGAGCGAGGCGAGCAAGCGGTTCGAACGCGGCGTCGACCCCCGCGTTGCTGCCGTTGCCGCCGCCCGCGTGGTGCAGCTGCTCGTCGACCTTGCCGGAGGAGTCGCCGACGACCTCGGATCGGTCTACGACGAGGCTCCGGCCCCGCAGCCGATTCTCCTGCCGACCGGGTTCGTGTCTGGCCTTATCGGCCTCGCCTACACCGACGACGAGGTGCGTGATGCCCTGGTCGACGTCGGTGCTTCGTTGGTCGAAGCCGATGGCGACCTGCAGGTGACCCCGCCGAGTTGGCGCCCCGACCTCACCGACAAGTGGACCCTCGCCGAGGAGGTCGCACGCATCGTCGGCTACGACCGCATCCCCTCCGTGTTGCCCGTCGCCCCGCCCGGCCGCGGCCTGACCCGCACGCAGACGCTGCGCCGTACCGTCGCGCAGACCCTGGCCGCTACCGGGCACACCGAGGTGCTCACCTACCCGTTCGTTTCGGAGCGGGCAAACAACCTGTTTGGTGTGGCCGTGATGTCGACTCAAACGGATGCCGGCGCGCCCATGGCCGACGCGGCATCCGCTGCCCCGGTTCCGGTACCGCAGATGAAGGTCGCCAACCCGCTCGACGGCGAGGCGCCGTTCCTGCGCACCTCGATGCTGCCGGGCCTGTTGCAGATCGCGCACCGCAACCGTTCACGCGGACTGGTCGACGTCGCCATCTACGAGCAGGGACTGGTCTTCCGCCCCGAGGTCGGGGTGACCTACGGCACGGTAGTGCTGCCGGCCGGGGCCGAGCGTCCGAGCACCGAGGCTGAGGCGGCACTGAATACCGGAATTGTGCCGCAGCCGCTGCTGGTCGGCGTCGTTCTCGTCGGCAACGATGTGCGGCACCAGCCGGCCTTGCCCGCGGTTGCCGCTGGCTGGCAGTCGGCGTTGGCCGCCGTGCAGCAGCTGGCATTGGCCACCGGCGTGCGCATCGAGGTGCGCCAGGGCCGGCACCCGGCGATGCACCCGGGGCGCACCGCCGAGCTGTTCGTCACGGTTGCCGCCGCGACCGCCGCCGCCTCGACGGTGTCGGTTGGATTCGCCGGCGAGCTGCTTCCCGCAGTCGCCGACGACTATGACCTGCCCACCGTCGTCGCCGTCGCCGAGATCAACCTCGGGTTGGTCTTCGCGCAGGCTGACGGGGACCTCACGGTCACGCCGATCCGCACGATGCCGGCGGCCACACAGGATCTCTCCCTCGTCGTCGCGGCCTCCGTGCCGGCTGCCGCCGTGCGCACGGCCGTCGCCGAGGGCGCCGCCGACCTGCTCGAGAGCATCGAACTGGTCGACGATTACCGCGGTGCCGGCGTCGAACCCGGCCAGAAGTCGCTTACCTTCGCGCTGCGTTTTCGCCGAGAGGAACGCACGCTGACCGCCGCCGAGGCGAGCGCTGCCCGCCTGGCCGGCGTCGCGGTCGCCGCCGAGCGCTTCGGTGCAACCCTGCGCGAGTAGCCCTTCGGTGCCCGCGTAGCGAGCGCGCAGCGGATGCCGCAAGTCGCCCTCTCGGGGTCGGCCCGCGGCATCCGCTGTCTCGCGGCACTCTTCAGGGAAGCGGGCACCCGGTGCCAGGGGTACCGCGACGGCCGGGGGAGGCCAATCCCGCGCGTGACGCCGCGCGCGGCACGCGGAAACGGGGCCGCCGGGGCCGCGCTAGGTTTAACACATGGTTTTTTCGGTGGCAGTGGCGGGCGCGAGCGGGTATGCGGGCGGCGAACTGCTGCGGCTGCTCGCCGGTCACCCGCAATTCGAGGTGCGCACGGTCACCGCGCACAGCAACGCTGGGCAGCGCCTGGTCGATGTGCAACCATCGCTGCGTTCCCTCGCGCACCTGACCCTCGTCGATACGACGCCGGAGAATCTCACCGGTCACGACGTGGTTTTTGTGGCCCTGCCACACGGAAAATCCGGCGAGCTCACCGCGCACCTGCCCGCCGAGACCCTCGTCGTGGACTGCGGCGCCGACCACCGCCTTGAAAGTGCCTACGACTGGGCCGCGTTCTACGGCGGCGACCACTTCGGCGCCTGGACCTATGGCGTTCCTGAGCTGCCCACCGCGCAGGGCAAACAGCGCGAAAGAATTGTCGGCGCCCGGCGCATCGCCGCTCCCGGCTGCAACGCCAGCACGGTCGCCCTCGCCCTCGCCCCCGGCATCCACGCCGGCGTGATCGAAGCGCAGGACCTCGTCGCCGTGCTCGCCGTCGGACCGAGCGGCGCCGGTAAAAGCCTCAAACTGCCAAACCTCGCGGCCGAGATTCTCGGCTCGGCCAACCCGTATGCGGTCGGCGGCACCCACCGGCACATCCCCGAGATCGTGCAGTCGCTGCGCTGGGCCGGTAGCACCATCGATGCCACGATTTCGTTCACCCCGGTGATCGTGCCGATGGCCCGCGGCATCCTCGCCACGGCGACCGCGCGGCTGGTCCCGGGCACGAGCGCCGCCGCCGTGCGTGCCGCCTGGGAGAACGCCTACGCAGACGAACCGTTCGTGCACCTGCTGCCCGAGGGACACTTCCCGCGTACGAATGACGTGCTGGGCGCCAACACCGCGCTGATCGGACTGGCCGTCGATGAAGCAGCCGGTCGTGTCGTCACGGTCACGGCCATTGACAATCTTGTCAAGGGCACCGCCGGAGCCGCCATCCAATCCGCCAATATCGCCCTCGGCCTGACCGAAACGCTCGGTCTGACCATGAATGGAGTTGCTCCGTGAGTGTCACCCTTCCCGCCGGTTTTGCCGCTGCCGGCGTCACCGCCGGCCTGAAGAAGTCCGGCGGGCTCGACCTCGCCCTCGTGCAGAACCTTGGCCCGCTGCAGAACGCCGCCACCGTGTTCACGAGCAACCGCTGCCAGGCCAACCCGGTCATCTGGAGCACCCAGGTCATGAGCGACGGCCGTGTCAGCGCGATCGTGTTGAACTCCGGCGGCGCCAACTGCTACACCGGCAGCATCGGCTTTCAGATTACCCACGCCACTGCCGAAGCCGTCGCGACCCGCCTCAACATCTCCGCGGGCGACGTTCTGGTTTGTTCGACCGGCCTGATCGGCGAACAGCTCGACCTCGACCTCGTTACCGCGGGCGTCTTTGAAGCCACCCTCGCCATCAAAGCGGATGCCGCCACCACGCCCGCCGCCGGCCTTCTGGCCGCGCAGGCCATCATGACCACCGACACTCGTCCGAAGCAGGCGTCGCACGAGTCGCCCGCCGGCTGGAGCATCGGCGCCATGGCCAAGGGCGCCGGCATGCTCGCGCCCGGGCTCGCCACCATGCTCGTCGTCATCACGACCGACGCCGTGCTCGAGTCGGCCGAACTGGACACGGCCCTGCACGCGGCCACCCGGGTCACCTTCGACCGCCTCGACTCCGACGGCTGCATGTCGACCAACGACACCGTGAGCCTGCTGTGCTCCGGCGCGAGCGGCGTTGCCGCCGACCTGACCGAATTCACGGCGGCGCTCGTCGAAATCTGTCGCGACCTCACGCTGCAGCTGCAGGGCGACGCCGAGGGCGCCGCGCACGACGTGGCGATCACGGTCACCAACGCGGTCTCCGAAGACGAAGCCGTCACCGTGGCCCGCGCGGTCTCGCGCAGCAATTTGTTCAAGTCGGCCATCTTCGGCAACGACCCGAATTGGGGCCGCGTGCTCGCCGCCGCCGGAACCGTGCCGGTCAAGGACGCCGCCTTCGACCCCTACGGCATCGATGTTGCCATCAACGGCGTGCAGGTGTGCACCGCGGGCGAGCCGGACCAGCCGCGCGACCTTGTCGACCTCTCGGGCCGCGGCGTGACTGTGCTCATCGACCTGCACGCCGGTAGCGAAACGGCCACCCTGTGGACCAACGACCTCACCCACGACTACGTCGAAGAGAACAGCGCGTACTCGAGCTGATCATGACCGAGAAACTGAGTACCAGCGCCGACGAAACCAGCCAGGCCGAGGCATCCGTTAAAGCGGCAACGCTGATTGAAGCGCTGCCATGGCTCAAGCGTTTTCACGACCAGATCATCGTCGTGAAGTTTGGCGGCAACGCCATGGTGAGCGAAGACCTGCAGCGTGCCTTCGCCGAAGACATGGTCTACCTGCGGTACGCGGGCATCCGCCCGGTCGTCGTGCACGGCGGCGGTCCGCAGATCTCATCCATGCTGGCGCGCCTGGGTATCGAGAGCGAATTTCGTGGCGGCTACCGGGTGACTACGCCCGAGGCGATGGACGTGGTGCGCATGGTGCTCACCGGCCAGATCAATCGCGACCTGGTCAGTCACATCAACCAGCATGGCCCGCTCGCCGCCGGACTCTCCGGTGAAGACGCCGGCCTGTTCCGCGGGCGGCGCCGCGGGGTGATCATCGACGGCGAAGAGGTCGACCTCGGACTGGTCGGCGACGTCATCGGCGTCGACCCCGAAGCGGTGCTCGCGCAACTCGCGGCCGGCCGCATTCCCGTGGTCTCCTCGATCGCTCCCGATACGGATGTTCCGGGCCAGTCCCTCAACGTCAACGCCGACGCTGCTGCTGCCGCCCTCGCGATCGCGCTCGGCGCGGCGAAGCTCGTGATTCTCACCGACGTGGCCGGGCTGTACCGCGACTGGCCGAATCGGGATTCGCTCGTTTCGATCATCGACGTGGTCGAGTTGCGCGACCTGCTGCCCGAGCTGGAATCGGGCATGATCCCCAAGATGACGGCCTGTCTCGACGCCGTCGACGGCGGCGTGGCCAAGGCTGCGATCATCGATGGGCGAGTGCCGCACTCGATCCTGCTCGAAATTTTCACTGGAAGCGGCATTGGCACGGAGGTAGTACCCGCATGACTGAAGTTTCCTGGCAGAACCGGTTCGCCGACTCGATGATGCGCACCTTCAGTCCGCCGCTGGCCATGCTCGTGCGCGGGGAGGGCTGCTACGTCTGGGATGACCAGGGCACGCAATACCTCGATTTTCTCGCCGGTATCGCCGTGAATTCGCTCGGCCACGCCCACCCCGAGGTCGTGTCGGCCGTGACGAAGCAGATCGGCACGATCAGCCACGTCTCCAACTATTTCGCCACGCCGCCGCAGATTGAACTGGCCGAGCGCCTCAAGCGCATCACCGGTGCGGGCTCGGCTGGCCGCGTGTACTTCTGCAACTCCGGCGCCGAGGCCAACGAGGCCGCGTTCAAACTGGCCAGGCTCAACAACACGGGCCACCGCACCCGCATCATCTCACTGCACGACTCTTTTCACGGTCGTACGATGGGCGCGCTCGCCCTCTCCGGCAAACCGCACATGCGTGAGGCTTTCGAACCGGTGCCCGGCGGTGTCGAACACATCGACACCACGATCAAAGCGCTCGAAGCGACCATCGACAACACCGTCGCCGCCCTGTTCCTGGAGCCGGTCAAGGGCGAGGCGGGCGTCATCGACCTGCCCGAGGGTTTTTTGAAGCGCGCCCGCGAGTTGTGCACCGAGCACGGCGTGCTGCTCATCCTCGACGAAATCCAGACCGGCATCGCCCGCACAGGCGCCTGGTTCGCCTACAACCACGACGACATCCTTCCGGATGCCGTCACCATCGCCAAAGGGATGGGCGGCGGTGTCCCCATCGGTGCACTCGTCACCTTCGGTTGGGCCTCCCTGCTGTTTAGCCGCGGCCAGCACGGCTCGACCTTCGCCGGTAACCCGCTCGTCACCGCGACCGCCAACGCCGTGCTCGGCGTGATCGAACGTGACGACCTCGCCGCCAACGCCGCCCGTCGTGGCCAGCAGCTGCGCGAGATCATTCTCGCCTTTAACTCACCACTGATCGACGAGGTACGCGGACGTGGCCTGCTGCTCGGCGTCGGCCTGACCGAACCGGTTGCGCTAAAACTGGCCGCTGCCGCTTTCGCCAACGGCCTCATCGTGAACGCCGCTAACGAGACCAGTATTCGCATCGCCCCGCCGTTGATCATCGGCGACGCCGAACTCGTCGACTTCGCGGAGCGGTTCGGGCGCGCCCTGGCCAGCCTCTAGGCTGGGCGAATCCCACTTTGCGCGGGTTTTGCCGGCGCGGGGGCTATCAACGGGGAGAGCGGCATCCGCTCACCTAGTGCTCAAACGACAACCGAAAGTGACACCGTGACCCGCCATTTCCTGCGCGACGACGATATCTCCCCGGCCGAACAGGCCGAGATTCTCGATCTGGCCCTGGAGCTGAAGCGAGACCGATTCGCGGTTCGCCCGCTCGCCGGCCCGCAGACCGTGGCGGTCATTTTCGACAAGTCGTCAACCCGCACCCGGGTGTCGTTCGCGGTCGGAATCGCCGATCTCGGCGGTAGCCCGCTCATCATCAGCACCGCAAACAGCCAGTTGGGCGGCAAAGAGACCGCCTCCGACACCGCCCGTGTGCTCGAACGCCAGGTGGCCGCGATCGTCTGGCGCACCTACGGCCAGGCCGGACTCGAAGAAATGGCACTCGGCACGACCGTGCCCGTCGTCAACGCGCTCAGCGATGATTTTCACCCGTGCCAGCTGCTCGCTGACCTGCTCACCATTCGCGAACACCGAGGCGCCCTCGCCGGCCAGACCCTCGCCTTTCTCGGCGACGGAGCCTGCAACATGGGGCAGTCCTACCTGCTCGCCGGTGCGACCGCCGGGATGCACGTGCGCATCGCGTCTCCGGTCGGGTACACCCCGACCGACCAGGTGGTAGCGGATGCGACGGCCATCGCCGTGCGCACCGGCGGTTCGGTCGCGCTGTTCACCGACCCGCGTGAGGCCGTCACCGGCGTCGACGTGGTCATCACCGACACGTGGGTGTCAATGGGCAAGGAAGAAGAGAAGGCCACGCGGCTCGGCGATCTCGGCCAGTACCGGGTCGACGCTGAGCTGATGGCACAGGCCAAGCCGGGCGCGCACTTCATGCACTGCCTGCCTGCCGACCGCGGCTACGAGGTGACCGCCGACGTCATCGACGGCCCGCAGAGCATCATCTGGGACGAGGCGGAGAACCGCCTGCATGCCCAGAAGGCCCTGCTGGTCTGGCTGCTCGCGCAAAACGCGGCCTGACCGGGCCCAGCGCCGCAGCACGTAAACTTTAGACAGATCAAGATTTAGGGAGAAGCATGGCGGAACGCGTTGTACTCGCATACTCGGGTGGACTGGATACCTCGGTCGGCATCGGCTGGCTCAAGGATGCCACCGGCAAAGAGGTCGTAGCCCTCGCCGTCGACGTCGGACAGGAGGGCGAAGACATGGACGTGATCCGTCAGCGCGCCCTCGACTGCGGCGCCGTCGAATCCATCGTCATCGACGCCAAGGACGAGTTCGCGAACGACTACATCGTGCCGACGCTCAAGGCGAACGCCCTGTACCAGAAGCGCTACCCGCTCGTCTCGGCCATCAGTCGTCCGCTCATCGCCAAGTACCTCGCCTCGACTGCCAAGGAACTCGGTGCCGACAGCGTCGCCCACGGCTGCACCGGCAAGGGCAACGACCAGGTGCGGTTCGAGGCGGCCGTCGCGGCCCTCGCGCCAGACCTGACCTCGCTCGCCCCGGTGCGCGACTTCGCGCTGACCCGCGACAAAGCCATCGAGTATGCCGCCAAGCACGACCTGCCCATCGTGCAGTCCAAGAAGAGCCCATACTCGGTTGATCAGAACGTCTGGGGTCGCGCCGTTGAAACCGGATTCCTCGAAGACCCGTGGAACGCGCCGATCGAAGACCTCTACACCTACACCCAGGATCCGTCGGTCACGCGCGCCCCCACCGAGGTCGTCATCTCGTTCGAACAGGGAGTGCCCGTCGCCATTGACGGCAAGAAGGTCACCCCGCTGCAGATGATCCAGCTCATGAACCGTCTCGCCGGCGACCAGGGGGTCGGTCGCATCGACATCGTCGAGGACCGTCTCGTCGGCATCAAGAGTCGCGAGATCTACGAGGCTCCAGCCGGTATCGCTCTGATTGCCGCGCACGAAGAGCTCGAGAACATGACCGTCGAACGTGACGTCGCCCGCTACAAGCGCGGCGTCGAGAGCAAGTGGGCCGAGCTCGTCTACGACGGCCTCTGGTTCTCGGGTCTGAAGAAGAGCCTCGACGTGTTCATCGAGGACACGCAGAAGCACGTGACCGGCGACATCCGCTTGAAAATGCACGCCGGCTCCGCCGTCGTCACCGGCCGCTCCAGCACGACCAGCCTGTACGACTTCAACCTCGCCACCTACGACACCGGTGACTCCTTCGACCAGTCCATGGCCAAGGGATTCATCGAACTGTGGTCGCTGCCGAGCAAGATCGCGGCTCGCCGCGACGCCACCAGCAAGTAGGGCGGCAGCGTGTCGAGTGAGCAGAACGCGAACCGCGCCGGAAAGGCGGGCGCCCTCTGGGGCGGCCGTTTCGCCGGGGGACCCTCGCCGGAACTGGCGCGGCTGAGCAAGTCGACCCAGTTCGATTGGATGCTGGCGGAATACGACCTGCAGGGCAGCCGCGCGCATGCCAGGGCCCTCGCCGCCGCCGGGTATCTCACCGACACCGAATTGACCCAGATGGTCGGCGCGCTCGAAGAACTCGAGCGCGCCGTCGTGGCCGGCGATTTTCTGCCGGCCGAAGCCGATGAAGACGTGCACTCTGCCCTCGAACGGGGTTTGATCGACATCATCGGCGTCGAAGTGGGTGGCAAACTCCGCGCCGGCCGCAGCCGTAACGATCAGGTCGCCACGCTCGTGCGCATGTGGCTGCGCGACCACGCCGCCATCCTCGCGTCGCTCGTTATCGAACTGATTGACGCCCTCGCCGCGCAGGCGGAAGCGCACGACGACGCCATCATGCCCGGCCGCACCCACCTGCAGCACGCCCAGCCGGTGCTGCTGGCCCACCACCTGCTGGCGCACTGCTGGCCCCTCGTGCGCGACATCGACCGTTTCGCGGACTGGAACCGCAGAGCGGATGCGTCCCCCTACGGTTCCGGCGCCCTCGCCGGCAACACCCTCGGTCTCGACGCGCGCCTCGTCGCCGCAGACCTCGGCTTCGCTGCCGTGGTCGAGAACTCCATCGACGGCACGGCAAGCCGCGACCTGGTCGCTGAATTCGCCTACATCACCGCCCAAATCGGCATCGACATGTCCCGGCTGGCCGAGGAGATCATTCTCTGGAACACCCGCGAATTCGGTTTCGTCACCCTCGACGACGCCTACTCCACGGGCTCCTCGATCATGCCGCAGAAGAAGAACCCCGACATCGCCGAGCTTGCGCGCGGCAAGTCCGGTCGCATGATCGGCAATCTCACCGGGCTGCTGACCACCCTCAAGGGTCTGCCTTTGGCCTACAACCGGGACCTGCAGGAAGACAAAGAGCCGGTCCTCGACTCGATCAACACTCTGGAAGTGCTGCTGCCCGCCTTCACCGGCATGGTCGCCACCCTCACTTTTCACACCGAGCGGATGGCTGAACTCGCGCCGCAGGGATTCTCCCTCGCCACGGATGTCGCGGAGTGGCTGGTCAAACGCCACGTCTCGTTCCGTGATGCGCACGAAATCACCGGGTCCCTGGTGAAGTTCGCCGAAACGCACAATCTCGATCTGCACGAGGTCAGCGACGACGATCTCTTGGCCCTGTCCCCGCACCTCGTTGCCGAGGTGCGCGAGGTGCTCACCATTCGCGGATCGGTCGACAGCCGCGACGGCGCCGGCGGAACCGCCCCGGTGCGGGTCGCCGAGCAGCGCGCCCACCTCGTGGCCCGCGTGCGCGACCTGACGGCCGCGCTCAGCCGGTAGTGTCGCTCGCGCCGGGCGTGCTCGATCGACCCGCACTCGAGGTCGCCCCGCTGCTGCTCGGCGCGGTGCTCACCCGGGGAAGGTTCCGGGTGCCGGGAGAGGCATCCGTTTCGCCATATCGACGGCACGCGGCCAAGCGCGCACGTGCCGAAAAGATCACCTAGACCAGGGCCATCGGCACGAGCGCAGCGCAGGCGCAGGCCCAGGTGAGACTTGACAGGGTGCCGATGATAAACCGTTCGCGGGACTCGGCCGCGGCAAGCTCCGTGAACCGGCCAACGCCCTTGATGGCCACGACCACGGCGATCGCCTCGGGAAAACCGGCCAGAATCGCGCCGGCCACGGCGAGACGCTCCAGGATACCGATGGTCACCCCGCCGCGCAGCACCTCGTGGGTGTCAGCGTTGCTCACTCCGGCCATGGTGGGGGCCGGTTTGCCGGCGTTGAGCACCATAATTCCGCCGTGCTGGCCCGGCGGCACCGAGTTGTTGGTCGCGAGATCGAGGGCGAGTACCGCTGCCGGGCCACCGCCGATCACGGCGAGGGCGAGGGCGAGCATTCCGAGCACGATGCCGAAGGCGCTCGGACCGGGTCCGACCGGAACGGCGGCGAGCACGAGGGCAACGGCAAGGCCCGCCGTGGCGGCGATCGCGTACAGCTGGCGGTGCAATTTGAACGCGATTGCCGCGAAGGTGAGCGAGGCGAGCGTGACCAGGAGCAGCGCGACCCAGTATAGGAACGTGAGAATGGTGAAGGTCATGGCCTGCTTTCCGTTTCGATTTTGGCCGTTTCGTTCGTGGCAACGTTCGGGCAAACATCAAGCTGCTCCAGCAGCCTAGCCAACGCCGGTCGCGCCGCCTGCTCGACGCGGTACTGTGCTGCCTTGAGCCGCTGGCTCACTGCTCCGGTGGTGATGCCGAGCTGTGCAGCGATATCCGTCTGGGGCAGTCCGCGCTCGAACAGGTCGCCGGCCTGCCACCCCTGGGGGGTGCGCCGTTGACGCAACAGCAGAAGCATGGTGAGGAGCGCTTCGATGCCGGGGGCGGCAGCATCCGTTCGACCCGGCTCGAGCGCGAAATGGGCCTCGGTCTTCTTCGCCCGCAGCACGGCATCGCGTGCCGCGATGAACGCGTCACCGGTGGCCTGTCGGGTCGAAGCCGGCAGGGGGGTGCGCACGGTTCCCACGCCGAGCCCGATGCTCCAGTGGCCGGAACGGTGCAGGGCGAGGATCGCGTCGAGCGCCGGGCCGGCAGCCGACACCAGCAGCTGAATCTCGTCACCCGCGGTCTGGTCGGGCGGCAAGCTGAACGCGTGTTGGTTCTGCGCCACCAAGTGAGCGATCATCTCGCGCGCACGATCGTGATCATTGCGGCTGTCGATCTGGTCAGCGGTGATGACAAACATGGTGTGAGGCTCCGTCCTGCATTCAGTGTAATTGAGCCTACAGGCTAAATCAACCCAGCTTCAGTCTCTAGCCTGAATCCCTGCGGCCTGCGAGCGGATGTTGCCGGCAATTCGGCAAGACGCCCCCGGCTGGTAATCTGAACGCGTGTCAGACCCCGCCATCCTCGCCCAGCAGACCAATGATCCCTCCTTCGATTCCGTCTGGGAGGAGATCAACTGGCGCGGCCTCGTGCACGTCTCCACCGACGCGACCGAGCTCAAAGCGCTGCTCGATGGTGACCCGATCACGTACTACTGCGGATTCGACCCGACCGCGTCGAGCCTGCACCTCGGCAACCTGGTACAGCTGCTGCTGATGCGGCGCCTGCAACTGGCGGGGCATCATCCGCTCGGCCTGGTCGGCGGCTCCACCGGACTCATCGGCGACCCGCGACCCACCGCCGAGCGCACGCTGACTCCCACCGACACCGTCGCCGAATGGGTCGGTTACCTGCAGGCGCAGGTCTCGCGGTTCCTGAGCTCCGAGGGCGACAACGCCGTCACGCTCGTGAACAACTTGGACTGGACCGCGCCCTTGAGCGCCATCGACTTTTTGCGCGAAATCGGCAAGTACTACCGCGTGGGTACCATGCTCAAAAAGGATGCCGTCAGCGCTCGTCTCAATTCCGACGCCGGCATCAGCTATACCGAATTCAGCTACCAGATTCTGCAGGGCCTCGACTACCTCGAGCTGTTCCGGAGCTACGGCTGTGTGCTGCAAACCGGCGGAAGCGACCAATGGGGCAACCTCACGAGCGGAACCGACCTCATTCGTCGCGCTGAAAGCGGCACCGTGCATGCCATCGGCACCCCGCTCATCACCAACAGCGACGGCACCAAGTTCGGTAAGAGCGAGGGGAACGCGGTGTGGCTCGACCCGAACCTCACGAGCCCCTATGCCTTCTACCAGTTCTGGCTCAACACCGACGATGCCGACGTGGTCTTTCGGCTCAAGGTCTTCACGTTTCTGTCGCGCTTGGAGATTGAGGGGTTCGCCGAACTCGTCGAAAAC
The DNA here is from genome assembly GCF_004404055.1 of Cryobacterium ruanii. Classification (GTDB taxonomy): domain Bacteria; phylum Actinomycetota; class Actinomycetes; order Actinomycetales; family Microbacteriaceae; genus Cryobacterium; species Cryobacterium ruanii. Next base: position 1,524 of record NZ_SOHK01000023.1, on the reverse strand, counting down.
GAACCGTTCCGCCGCGAGGCGCAGCGCCGGCTCGCCCTCGAGGTGACCAGCCTCGTGCACGGGCAAGCTGCGACGGATGCTGCCATCCACGCCGCCGAGGCCCTGTTCGGCCAAGGCGACCTCGCCGAACTTGACCCCGACACCCTCGAGGCTGCGCTGCGCGAACTGCCGAACACGACAACGGCGCCGCACGCGACCGTGCTGCAGCTACTCGTCGACACCGAGCTGTCGAAGAGCCTCGGTGATGCCCGACGTGCCGTGCAGCAGGGTGGGGTCTACCTGAACAACGAAAAGGTCACGAGTGTCGACCTGACCATCGAAGGATCTGTGTTGCCCGGGGGAGTAGCAGTGCTGCGTCGCGGCAAGAAGACGCTCGCGGGCATCTTCGTCGAATAGCTCTTGCGGTGGTGCAACGGCGGCGACAGGGTCATCAGCTCCCCGCTCAGACATAACTCGCAACTCCGCGAATAATCCTGCCGCCGCCACGGGTTTGTGGACCGGCCGGCTTCACTGAAGAACGGCCCGGTTGCAGGAGGCGCGGATGCTCGGGTGGCAAGATGTCGACGTGGAAACTCTCCGAACCCAACGCCTGCTGCTGCGCCCCTGGACCCTCGATGACACCGACTTCGTCTTCGGGCTGTACTCCCTGTGGTCTGTGCAACAACACATCGGACTGCACCCGCGGGTGATGACCGAACGCGCCGAGGCAATCGCCGTGATCAAGCGCTGGCAGGGAATGGAGCATCCCATTCATGCCATCCGGGCGGTGACGGACGCCGACACCGGTGAGATCTTCGGCAACCTGCTGCTGAAGTCCATCCCCGCGTCGAGCGCTGTCACCCCGATGGAGCCGTCGGGGGACACCGAGATCGGCTGGCACTTTCACCCGAACGCGTGGCACCAGGGCTACGCGACCGAAGCGGCATCCGCTGTGCTGGCCGAAGGCTGGAAGACCGGTCTCGATCGGGTCGTGGCCGTCACGACCCCGAACAACCGACCGTCACAGCGGGTATGCCTGCGCGTCGGCATGACACATCAGGGCCGCACCGACCAGTACTACAACTCCGTGAGCGAACTATTCGTGGCGTTCGCCCCCGAACCCTGACCGTGGTATTCCGAGCAGGGTTTAGCGGATGTCCGCCCCCGACACGCCCGGGATGCAGTGGTGAGTTGCGGGGTATCAGGATTCACCGTAATGTCATCTAAGTCACCCCACAGGTTCGGAAAAAGCCAAGTGCTTCCGGCCTCAAGCGGGACCAATCCCAAGTCAATATCGCCCGGAATTTCCGCGTGACACTGGCTTGATGAAGTTCATCGAAAGTGCGAGTGATTGCCTTTCGGCTGAACGACAAGAAATAAGAGAAGTACTCCAGTGCAATGGTCTTTGTGGCCGGCGGCTGGGTGTGTCCGATCCTTGAGAACTCAACAGCGTGCACAATGTCAAATGCCAAAAACCTCGTGGTTGTGGCCCGTTTCTAGCGGGGTGCAGCTAAGAGATTCCTTTGGAAATAATATTGAACAAGT
>NZ_SOHK01000001.1 GCF_004404055.1 Cryobacterium ruanii | reverse complement strand
GCTCAAGTGAAGGCGACGAACCAAAGCCCAATCTTCCACTGTGATCACCCATCTATCGTGCTTGGGTGGCCTAGTTTTAAACCGTCGATTCTGGACTACATTTCAACCGTCGCTGACACGTGGCATGCGCCCCACATCCGTGTTGCGCGCTTGCGGAGTTTTGGCATCGATCCTCGACGTCGCCGTCCGAGACCGCCGAGTTTTATCCAACGCCGCGCGCGGCGTGAAACTCCCTCGCAAAGTCGGTGAGGAACACATCTACCTATCCCACCAACAGGTCGCACTGTTGGCCGGTCAATGTGCGCGGAACAGCACTATGGTCGAATTTCTCGCGTACACCGTTCTGCGGTGGGGCGAGACGACCGCGCTGCGGGTCAAAAACCTCGATTTTTCCCGTCGCCGCGTAAATGTGCACCAAAAAGCCGTGGGTGTCGGTGGGGCCTTCGTGCTCGGCACACCAAAATCGCATCAATCAAGGAGTGTCCCCTTTCCGGGATTTCTCTCGACCCCGCTGAAGGATTTATGCGTCGGCAAAGCTGCAAGCAGCCTCGTCTTCGGCACCGGCACCAGCATCGCGTTCGTTCGACCACCGGATAGCCGCCGGGGGTGGTGGATGGCGGCGCTCAAGAAGTGCCAGGTCGACGATCCCAATTTTCCGTTGATTACCCCTCATGACCTTCGGCACACTGCGGCGAGTCTGGCAATTTCGGCTGGGGCTAATGTGAAAGCCGTGCAGGGGGATGCTCGGGCATTCCTTCGCAGCGATGACACTGGATACATATGCCGACCGCTTTGACGGTGACCTGGATCGCGTTGGGAACGCACTCGATGAAGCGCGCATTCGTTCCACGACGATGAGCAAGCCAACTCCAGCCTAGTTTTTGACCAGCCACCCGCAACGCGGAGAACGACCGCTGTGCCGATCCTGGATGCCGTGAGAAGCCGCATTCTCGAGCGTTCATCGGGCGCGATCGGCACGGACTGAACTCGCTCGGAACCTCCGTGTGATCAGGTCATGGCGGGTTTTCTGTGACCAAAACTTTTTGAAGTGTTGCCAAAATGTTGCCAAAACGCCCCTCCGGGCAAAGAAGAACCCCCTCCTCCCCAGTTGAACACTGGAATGTAGGGGGTTTTTCGTGGCGGTACCGGTGGGATTTGAACCCACGGTGGAGTCTCCCCCACACGACTTTTCGAGAGTCGCACCTTCGGCCGCTCGGACACGGTACCGCCGATGAGCTTAGTAGAGACTGGGGTTCGACGCGAATCGGCAAACGTGCAGCAGACACACGGATGCTGCGGGGTAGCCTCAGCGGGTGACCTCACCGACCCCACACATCCGCTCTGCCATCGCCACCGGAGCCGCCCTTGTCGCGGCTGTCATCACGCTGGGCACGGCCTGGTGGCGGCGCGACCTGGAGCAGCAGAAAGCCATTCTCAACGAGACTCTGCCGGTGCACTCGGCTTGGTGGCGCGCCCACGCCAAGCAAACCGGCGAGTTGCTCTATGTCGCGATCGGCGACAGCGCCGCCCAGGGCATCGGTGCTTCCAGCCCGAACAAGAGCTACGTCGGCGTCCTCGCCGACCACGTCCGGCTGGTGACCGGACAAACGGTTCGCGTTGTGAATCTCAGCGTGTCCGGCGCCACCGTTGCTTTGGCCGTGCGCGACCAGCTTCCGCGCTTCGACAGGCTCGAGCCCGACGTCGTCACGGTCGCGATCGGAGCCAACGATATCGCCCAGTGGAACCCGACGGCGTTCGAAACTGGCATCCGCTCCGTGTTCGCCGTGCTGCCGCCGCACGCCCTCGTCGCCGACCTGCCCTGCTTTCACCTGCCGCACAACGAGGTCAAGGTGGAGGTGGCCAACGAGATCATTCGCCGGGTCGCCGCCGAGCGCCACCTGACCGTGGTTCCGCTACACGCGACGACTAAGCGGGCAGGCTTTCGCAGCATCCTCACCCACGTCGCCAAAGATCTGTTCCACCCCAACGACCGCGGCTACCGGTCCTGGTCCGAGGCATTTCTGCCGGCAATGAGTGCCGCAGTCGCGAACCGTCTCTCGGCGGTCGGTCAGACCTCGACCGACGCCGACTAGAGGCGGCATCGCGCGCACGGCCGTCTGTCGGTGGTCCCGGCTAGGCTCGAAACATGGCAAAATCCGTCTCCTCCTTCCGCTGCTCGGAGTGCGGCTGGACGACCCTCAAATGGGCGGGCCGCTGCGGTGAATGCCAGCAATGGGGAACCGTCGTCGATGCCGGCCAGACCGGCGGCATCACCCGTAAGCTCAAGGCCATCACCCTCGTCGGCGATGGTATCGCCCGCCCCATCACCCACGTGGAAACGGATGCCGCCGCCCACTGGCCGACCGGCATCAACGAGTTCGACCGGGTACTCGGCGGCGGCATCGTGCCTGGCTCAGTGATTCTGCTCAGCGGAGAGCCCGGAGTCGGTAAGTCCACGCTGCTGCTCGAGGTCGCGTCCAAAGCGGCCGCCGCGAAGAGCCGCGTGCTCTATGTCAGCGCCGAAGAATCGGTGAGCCAGGTGCGGCTGCGCGCCGAACGCACCAACGCACTCGAACCCGAACTCTATATTGCCGCCGAAACGGACCTCGGGGTCATCCTTGGGCAGATCGACGCGGTCAAGCCCGACCTCATCATTATCGACTCGGTGCAGACCGTGTCGAGCGCGCTCTCCGACGGCTCGCCGGGCATGCCAAGTCAGGTGCGGGAGGTGGCATCCACTCTCATTCGCGTCGCCAAAGATCGCAACCTGCCGGTGCTGCTCGTCGGCCACGTCACCAAAGACGGCTCGATTGCTGGCCCGCGGGTGCTCGAACACCTGGTCGACGTGGTCTGCCAGTTCGAGGGCGACCGGCAGACCTCGCTGCGATTCATTCGGGCGCTCAAAAACCGGTTCGGGCCCACCGACGAGGTCGGCTGCTTCGAGATGACCGGGGACGGTATCGCCGAGGTCCCCGATCCGAGCGGACTGTTCCTCAGCCGGGCCACCGAGCCGGTCGACGGCACCTGCGTGACCGTAGCGCTGGAGGGCCGCCGGGCGATGCCGGTCGAGGTGCAGGCGCTCGTCACCGACACCCAGGCTCCGAACCCCCGCCGGGTCACGAGCGGCGTGGACTCCGCCCGCGTCGCCATGCTGCTCGCGGTCCTGCAGGAGCGCGCGGGCATGAAGCTCTCCACCAAAGACGTCTACGTTTCGACGGTCGGCGGCATCCGTCTCACCGAACCGGCTGCCGACCTTGCCATTGCCCTGGCCATCGCCTCGGCGTTCACCGGTCTCGCCGTGGCACACAACGTGGTCGCGTTCGGCGAGATCAGCCTGGCCGGTGAGGTGCGCGGGGCGCTCATGTCAAAGCAGCGGATGAACGAGGCGATGCGCCTGGGGTTCACCACCCAGATCGACGCCGCCTGCGGGTCAATCCACGCGGCGGTCGCCCTGGCCCTCGGCACCAGCCGCACGCCGCGCGACACCGAACTCGATCGGGCATGGAAGTAGCACCGGCCGCTTTGCTAAACCGTGACGGGCGGTAGCGCGCTACGAAACATGCCGCTATTTGACGTCTTCCTGGCCGAGCTCCGGGCTCAAGGCTTTTAACAGGTCGGCCGGAGCCGCCTGCATAACATTCGGCCCGGCAATGTCGAAGAACACCATCTCCAGGGTCGCAGCATGCACCGTGAGAAACTCTCGCAGCCACTGGCCGTCGCAGACCATCACCTGCGGGTTGGTGTCGTCGGGCACCACGCGAACATAATTCTCCGCCGCGGAGAAGAGCAGCAGCATTCGTTTGTCAGAGCCTTCGCGGCCGAAAACCCGCACCTGCGCCCCCTCGCCGTTCACAACGAGTTGCGGCACGATCATGTAGTCGTTGCGCAGCGCATAGGCGACGGCGACGACGTCTTGCGCCGCCAGGGCGGCGGCGAGCGCCTCGGAACGTGTGTTGGCAGTCGTATCGGTCACCCGTTCATTCAATCAGGCCGGGCGGCTTGAGACCCAGCTGACAGCGCACGCCACGAGCGAACGGATGCCGCGGACCTAGTTCAGAATCATCAGCGCCGGGTCGGCCGCTTCGATGCCGTCCACGGTCACGTGCAGGTAGTATGACGCTCCGCCGGCCGGAACCGCGGTTCGGGTTTCGGCCGCACAGGTGTCAACTGCCGAGCGCGTGCGATCCCAGGTGATCGGTGTCGCGAGGGGCATGACGGCCCCGGGCTTGAGGGTCACCTGGGCGTCAATCGGATCGGTCTGGCAGTCGGTCGAGGTCCAATACATGTCCGACCCACTCATGACGGTGAATACCTGCTTGGCGTTACCGGCATTGATCACGCAGTCGGTAGTTCCGATGTTGGTCAGGCTCAGCGACAGCTGCGGCAGTGCGTCGGCCGCATAGTTTTTAGCGTCGGTGATGGCCGCAACCTGCACGGCGGACGGATCGCAGGGCGCACCGTCGACGGCGGTGGCCACCTCGGGAAGGGTGGTGGCGGCATCCGTCGGAGCGGCCGACTCGTCCGCCGGAGTATTCGGGGCGTCTGCGTCGCCCTTGCTCACTCCCGGTTGAACGATGATGAGAAAGAGAATGACGAGCACGGCAAGCAGGCCGAGCCCCACTACGAAACGCCGGCGCCGGTACACCTTGCTGGACTGGCGGCCGACCGGTTGCTTGATCGTCGACATGCCCCAAGGCTATTGATGTTCGGTGGCAGAAGCCGGTACTGCGGTGCGTGTCGGGGCAATTGCTGGAGAAACGGGAGCGGGCCCACCCGCAACCGGCAAGATTCCGGGTGCGAGCGGGCCCGTGCAGACCCCGCCTCTTAGCGGAGCCCGTGCTTTGACGACTACAAGGCCTTCTTGGCCTTATCAATCTTTAGGTTTGTCCAGCCAATCACGTCACCGTCCACGTTTTGCGCGGAGATGCTGTACTTGCCGTGCTTGAAGTCGTCCGCGAGGGTAACGCTCACGGTGCCCTCGGCGCCCACGACCAACCAGCCGCCCAGATTGTCGGCCTCCTTCTTGGAATAGGTCCACACCGACAGGTATTCGCCGGCGTGTTCAACCCCCACCTCGACAACAACCGTGTCCCCGGCCCGATAGGAGTTCCGGTCGGTGTCGATCGCGTTCCTGAGCTTTTTGGTCAGCTCCTCCGCCGGGGCAGCGATGGGCGCATCCCCCGGTTCGGCGCTCACCGCAACCGCCACCGCGAGGCGCACGATGGTGCCCGATTCGACGGCGGTCATTACAAGCACGCTGTTCGGAGCGGCATCGGCTGGCACTGTGACGCTGACAGACGCCGTACCCGTCGGATCAACGGATGCCGTGCCCACGTCGGCGCCCGACCAGTGCAGCGCGAGCTTGGTGTTCTTCGGAGCGCCGAGCGATGTGAGGTTCAGGTTACCGACCGTCAAGGTTACGGTGTCGCCCGGGTTCACGGCCGTCGTGGGAGCACCGGAGATCGAGGCCTGGTTGGCCTTAAACGACGGCGAAAGCGGGCTGTTCGCCTGGATATAGGAGATCCAGGCATCCCGGTCGACCAAACCGGAGTCGCGCGTGTCCGTGCCATTTCTGAACTCGCGAAAGTTGTCGCCACCGGTGAGCAGAAAGTTGAACGATCCGATGCGGTAGGACTTGACCGGATCGATCGGGGCGCCGTCGATCCAGATGCCCGTCACGCGCTCACCCGCGATGCGGGTGGCCTCGAACGTGTAGTTCACGTTGTCGCTGAGACCGAGCTGGAGGAATGGTCTGCTCGGAATCGTGCCATCGGCGTTGGTCTGCCACTGTTGCTCGAGAACGGTCTTGAACTGTGCGCCGGTGAGGCTCGTCGTCCACAGGTTGTTCAGGAACGGCAGCACCGCGTTTGCCTCGGCGTAAGTGACGACACCGTCAGGAGCGAGCGAAAGGTCCGCACGCATTCCCCCGGGGTTGACGATACCGATCTCGGCACCGCCAATGACGGGATCAGCCAGGGATGCGCGCAACGAGTTCGCGACGAGCGTGCCCATGGCTGAGGGAGCCATGCGGTTCTCTGAGCAGGGAGCGACCCCACCGACGCAGGCCCGCGTGATGTCGGCAGTGACCGACCCCACTGGCACGTCGCCGAGGATAGCGGCCTCGTCCAACGCCGTCTTCGTGATGGTCTGAACGTCGGCCGCGCGCGGATAGGTGGCCACGAGGTCGGCGTCGGGCAGGGTGGAGCGGGCAACGATGCGGTTTTTCACCGTGGTCGTGTCACCGGACGCTATGTCGTAGCTGAGCACGACCTGGCCGACGTTCTCTCCGTAGCTTCCGGTCTGCAGAACCGGGCGGGTCACACCGTTGGCAGCGCCGGGAACCTGTGCGTCCCACGCATACTGCTTGTGTGTATGGCCGGTGAAGATCGCGTCAACCTCGGCCGCGGTGTCGTTTACGATGCTCGCGAAGGCTCCACCGGCGGCGAGTTCCTGCTCGAGCGTGGCGCCATCAGGGATTCCCGCTCCGGCACCCTCGTGGTACTCGGCGATCAGCACATCCGCTTCGCCGTTCAACGGGTCGCCGTCGGAGAGCTGGGCGGCAACGCGATTGACAGCCGCAACGGGGTCACCGAAGCTGAGGTTCGCGATTCCGTTGGGCGAGACCAATGTGGGTGTCTCTTCCGTGACGGCTCCGATCACGCCGACCGTGACGCCAGCCACGTCGAGGAGCGCGTATTCCTGCATCGCGGGCGTTTCCGTGCCCGCGTTGTAGACGTTGGCCCCGAGGTAGTCGAAGTTGGCCGCGTCGGCCACCCGACCGGTGAGGTCAGCGAAGCCCTGGTCGAACTCGTGGTTGCCCACGCCCGAGGCCGCGAGGTCGAGGGCGTTGAGAACATCGATGGTCGGCTGGTCGTTCTGGGATGCCGACGCGAAGAGGGAGGCGCCGATGTTGTCGCCGTCGGAGAGGAACAGCGAGTTTGCGTCGCCGTACTCGGCGCGCAGCTGTTCCACGGTTCCCGCGAACTTGACGGTGTTGGCGTCAATGCGTCCGTGAAAATCGTTGATGTTGAGTAGGTTGAGTTCGACCGCGGTGGGCGTCTCGAGGTTCAGGCCCAGCACGACCGGGTCGTGGTCAGAGGACCGGTATGCGTCGGCGACGTAGAAGTCGGTCACGTTGTTGTTGTACCGGCTGTACTCCAGGGCGACCGACTCGACCGAGTTGATGTTCCAGACGTCGACGGCGTTCACCGTTGCATCGGCCTCGGGCGAGGCGAACACGTGGTCCAGTGAGCCGACCGTGCCGCCGAAGGCGTAGGTATACTCTCCGCTCTTACTTCCTTGATTGATGTAGCCGGCTTCAAGCAGCACCTGAATGGGATCTTCAAGGTCGTAGGCATTGAAGTCACCGGTGAGAAAGACTCGGTCGATACCGGAGTCGGCCTTGACCCGGTCGGCGAAGGCTACGAGCGCGGTGGCCTGCTCAACCCGCGTCGGGTTGGAGGCGCCCTGCCCGTCGCCCTGGTCGGCGTTGTCCCCCGTGCCGGACCCCTTCGACTTGAAGTGGTTCACGATGGCGAGAAAGCTGCTCGTATCGTCTCCGACGAGCTGGAATGCCTGCGCAAGCGGCTCACGTGCGCGCCCGTTGAACGCGACGGATTCGGTCAGAATGACCGACTCCCCCACCGTTTCGACAGCGGTGGGCTTGTAGATGAACGCGGTGCGAATCACGTCTTCACTGGCGGGAAGAGCGGCCGGCGAGGCCACGAACGTCCAGACCGCACTGCCCGCAGCCGTGTTGAGGGCCGCGGTCAGGTTGCCGAGGGCATCGTCGCGGTCCTTGCCGAATGCGGCGGAGTTCTCGATCTCCTCGAGCGACACGACGTCGGCGTCGAGGGCGTTGATCGCCGAGACGATCTTGGCCTGCTGGCGTTCGAAACTGAGCTGGGTGGCGGCGCCGCGGGCGGCGCATCCGCTGCTCACCGTGGTCGGCACGCCGGCCCGGTCGCTGTAGTAGCGGCAGCCGGCGAGCGAGTCACCGGTGGTCGAGAAGTAGTTCAGAACGTTGAAACTAGCCAAACGGATGTCCCCACCCACGTCCTCCGGTGCGCTCGTGCGGGTGTCGGCGAAGGTCACCGGCTGCACCGTCGCGGCGTTGGCCGCGACGAGGGCCGTGGTCGGTTGAAACTTCCAGGTGTCGTTGCGAAAGTCGAAAATGACCGGCGACAAGAACGACACCGCGGCGCCGATACGCACCGGTGCGGTGGTCGAGAGGTACGGGACCGGGCTGCCCTGGTTGGCGGCGGCGAGGTAGTTGGTCGTGGCCCCATCGTCGAGGGTGACCGCGCGGCCGGCATTCTCCGCGAGAGCGCCCTGATATTCGGTCGAGCCGGGCCGTGCCGTGACACTCGGATTGACCAGCGGCGTGGTTCCGGCGGCGAGGCCGATTTCGGCGTACTGGTTGGTCGTGTAGTTGCTGGTGACGGTGAAGTCGCCCTGCGGGGCGAGCAGCATGCCCTCGAGGGTTTCGCGCTGCTCCGCGCTAACCGGCAGCGGCACGGTGACCGGGGTCGGGGACACTACGTCGGTGGCGGGGAGATGGGTTACGTCGTTCACCGTGCCGAAGGTGACCTCGGTCATGCCGAAGAATTCCACGACGGTACCGACGACCTGCACGTGGTCGCCGATCTTCACGTCGGCGGTCGACGTGCTGGAGTACGCAAAGACGCCGTGCGAGGCGGTGTGGCTGTCGAGATCCAGATTGCCGCCGGTTGCGGCGGTTTGCAGGTAGAAACCGTTGAAACCGCCGGTCGGGTACGCCGCGGTGACGACACCGGAGGTCTTGACGACCGTTCCGGCGAGCGGGCTCGTGCCGGTGGTGCCCTGGATCGCGTCAATCGCGGTCAGTTCGTCGGGCACCGGGGTCGGGTCGGGGTCCGGGTCGGGTTCCACCGGGGCGCCGGTGTCTCCGGCCGCGTTCGTTGGCGTCGGGGCGGCCGCGCTGAAGTCGGCGGCATTGACGTCGGTGTCGACGGCCGGTGTATCACCACCGGCGGTGCGGTTCACCGAGGTGGTGACGGATGCCGCGGTGGCGGCCGCTCCCTCGAAGGTGTTCGAGCTGCCGTAGCCGATCAGGTCGAGAATCTCCGTCTGCCCGGTGAGCGAGCCGATGGCGGGCGCCATAAGCGCGGTGGACTGGTCGGCGAAGAAGATCGTGCCGGAGCCGGCAGCGAAAGAAGTTCCAAAGGAGGCATCTGCCGTGGGCAGGGTCGCCCCGTTGGACGCGTTCGAGCTGCCCTGCACGAGATAATGTCCGCCAGCGGCAATCGTGCCGGTCAGGGCGACGACCCCGGTCGGGTTCGACGTTCCCCCCGAGGAGCGGTACTGAATGGAGGTGCCGTCGAGCGAGACTGCGGCGTCCGTCGGGTTGTAGAGTTCGACGAACTTGTTCAGGTAGGTCGCGCCCGAGCTCCCCCCGTTCAGGTAGGCCTCGTTGATAACAACCCCGGTTCCGGCGGTGTTGGCGCTGGCGGGTACGGCAATGAGCGGAGCGGCCGCGAGGCTCACCCCAAGAAGTGTGGCGAAAACCAGCCTGGTACGGCTACGGACGGCGGATGACATGGATCTCCTCATTCATGGAACGATGCGTGTCTCGTTGCGCCCGGGGTCGTGCCGTCGAGAGTTTCCCCGGCCCAAACTGCGGCAGGTGCAATACATCGCAGCCTATCGACGGCCCGTGTCCGGGGGGTAAACTCCGTGTATTTTGCTCGTATGAGCAAGGCTTTAAGCCACGATCAGGCCGATTCGGCGCAAATTTCCGAGTTCAAGCGCTTCACCATGCGGGTATTGCCGAGCGTGTTCGGCTTCACCCGGGCCAGGTCGAGAAACTCAGCGACGCCCTCATCGGGCGAGCGCACGAGCTCGGCGTAGACGGCCGGGTCGACGGTTTCGGTGCCCATGTCGGTAAACCCGTTGCGGGTGAAGAACCCCACCTCGAAGGTGAGGCAGAACAATCTGCTCAGGCCGAGGTCGCGGGCATCCGCTTCGAGGCGTCTCATGATGGAGTACCCGACGCCGCGGCCGAGCCACTCGGCGTCGACGGCGAGAGTGCGCACTTCGCCGAGGTCCTCCCACATGACGTGCAGGGCGCCACAGCCGACCAGCCGGCCGGAAGAGTCCACGGCCACCCGAAATTCCTGCACCGCCTCATAGAAAACGACGCGGTCCTTGCCGAGCAGAATGCGCTGTTGCACAAGCGGTTCGACGAGTGCTTCGATGCCGGGCACATCGCTGGTGCGGGCCCGGCGCACCGAATATTCCAGTTCGGGCTGTTCCGGTGCTGTCTGGTGCGGTGCGGTCACGCCACGCGGCCCTTCTCTCGCATACTTCGGGATCAAACCACCAGTCTAGTGAGGGCACAGAAAGGGCCCGGCAGACGAGTCTGCCGGGCCCTTTCTGTGTAACTGCTAGTCGCTCGTGATGGCGAGGTCGGGCGTCGCCGGACCGGTGCCGATCGCAGCGGACGTGTTCACTCCGACACCGACCGGGTCGACCCGCGTCGTTGTGGTGAAGACGTATGCCCCATCGACGTAGTCCACGTGCACGTGGTCACCGGCGTTGAGCTCGCCCTGCAGAATTTTCTCCGACAGGCGGTCCTCCACCTCGCGCTGGATGGCGCGGCGCAACGGGCGAGCACCGAGCGTCGGGTCGAATCCGACCTCGATCAGGTGTTCCTTCGCCGAAACGGTGACCTCGACGGTCATGTCGCGGTCGAGCAGACGCGCGCCCAGACGCTTGATGAAGAGGTCGACGATCTGAAGTAGCTCGGGCTTGGTCAGCTGCGGGAACACGATGATCTCGTCCACGCGGTTGAGGAACTCCGGCTTGAAGTGCTTCTTCAGCTCGTCTTTCACCTTGCCGGCCATACGCTCGTACCCGGTGGTGCTGTCGCCTTCGAGCTGGAAGCCGACCGGTCCGCCCGAGATGTCCTTGGTGCCGAGGTTGGTGGTCATGATGATGACGGTGTTCTTGAAGTCGACGACGCGACCCTGGCCATCCGTCAACCGGCCCTCTTCCAGAATCTGGAGCAGGGAGTTGAAGATGTCGGGGTGGGCCTTCTCGATCTCATCGAACAGCACTACGGAGAACGGCTTGCGGCGCACCTTCTCGGTGAGCTGGCCGCCCTCTTCGAAGCCGACGAACCCGGGAGGAGCACCGAACAGGCGTGACACGGTGTGCTTCTCGCCGTACTCACTCATGTCGAGGGAGATCATGGCCGCTTCATCGTCGAACAGGAACTCGGCGAGTGCCTTGGCGAGCTCCGTCTTTCCGACCCCGGTGGGACCGGCGAAGACGAAGGACCCGGAAGGACGCTTGGGGTCCTTCAAACCGGCCCGGGTGCGGCGGATGGTCTTGGCCAGCGCCGAGATGGCCTCTTCCTGACCGATGACACGCTGGTGCAGAGCCTTTTCCATGAAGACGAGCCGGGAGGACTCTTCTTCGGTGAGCTTGAAGACCGGAATACCGGTGGCCTGGGCAAGCACTTCGGCGATGAGGCCTTCGTCGACGACCGCGGTGGTCTTGACGTCGCCACTCTTCCACTTCTTCTCGAGGCGCAGACGCTCGCCGAGGAGGTTCTTCTCCTCGTCGCGCAGCCCAGCGGCCTTCTCGAAGTCCTGCTCTTCAATGGCGAGTTCCTTCGCGGCACGCACCACGGCGATCTTCTCGTCGAATTCGCGCAGCTCGGGCGGCGACGACAGAATCGAAAGGCGCAGCCGAGCGCCGGCCTCGTCGATCAGGTCGATGGCCTTGTCGGGCAGGAACCGGTCGGAGACGTAGCGGTCGGCGAGGTTCGCCGCAGCTACGAGGGCGCCGTCGGTGATGGACACCTTGTGGTGCGCTTCGTAGCGGTCGCGCAGTCCCTTGAGGATATTGATGGTGTGCGGCAGTGACGGCTCGTTCACTTGGATCGGCTGGAAGCGGCGCTCGAGGGCGGCATCCTTCTCGAAGTGCTTGCGGTATTCGTCGAGGGTGGTCGCACCGATGGTCTGCAGCTCACCGCGAGCGAGGAGCGGCTTGAGGATCGACGCAGCGTCGATGGCGCCCTCAGCGGCTCCGGCACCCACCAGGGTGTGGATCTCGTCGATGAAGACGATGATGTCCCCGCGGGTACGGATCTCTTTCGTGACCTTCTTCAGGCGCTCTTCAAAGTCACCGCGGTAGCGGCTTCCGGCGATGAGCGACCCGAGGTCGAGCGAGTAGAGCTGCTTGTCTTTCAGCGTCTCGGGCACATCGCCCTTGACGATCGCCTGTGCGAGCCCCTCGACGACGGCGGTCTTGCCGACGCCGGGCTCACCGATCAGCACGGGGTTGTTCTTGGTGCGACGCGAGAGGATCTGCATGACCCGCTCGATTTCTTTCTCGCGCCCGATGACCGGGTCGAGTTTGTTGTCACGGGCCATCTGGGTGAGGTTGCGACCGAACTGGTCGAGCACCTGGCTGCCGGCCGTATTGGCCGCCTGCTCGTTGGCGCCGACCTGCACCTGCTCCTTGCCCTGATAACCGGAGAGAAGCTGGATGACCTGCTGGCGCACGCGGTTTAGGTCGGCGCCGAGCTTCACGAGGACCTGGGCGGCGACGCCCTCACCCTCGCGAATGAGGCCGAGCAGAATGTGCTCGGTACCGATGTAGTTGTGGCCGAGCTGCAGCGCTTCGCGCAGGCTCAACTCAAGGACCTTCTTCGCCCGCGGCGTGAAGGGGATGTGGCCGGTGGGCTGCTGCTGCCCCTGACCGATGATGTCCTGAACCTGCTCGCGCACGGCGTCCAGCGAGATGCCGAGGCTCTCAAGAGCCTTCGCGGCGACGCCTTCACCCTCGTGAATCAGCCCGAGCAGAATATGCTCGGTACCGATGTAGTTGTGGTTGAGCATCTTGGCCTCTTCCTGGGCCAAAACGACGACGCGACGAGCTCGGTCGGTAAATCTTTCAAACATATGATCGCTCCCTTGGCGCCAGGGCAGTTGGTGCCGTTACATCGAGAATAGCCAGCCTGCGCCGCTCGCGCGTGTATGTTCGCCGTAGGCGTGAAGGATGCTGCGTACGGCCCCTTCGTGCCCGAGTTTTTTTATTTGCATCGCGTTACGGATGCTGCGCGCGGCCCCTTCGCGCAGCATCCGCCCGCCGGTCCCTACTGCACGGCGGAGGTGAGCCGGGCGAGGTTGTCGAGGATGGTGGAGCGCAGCGGCTGCTTGCGCCATTCTTCGAGGGTGAGCTCGCGGCTGTTCAACCGATTCTCGTCTTCCATGGCGCGCAGGCTGCGCACGAACGACGGCCCGCGCACCATAAGCGACACCTCCATGTTGAGGCTGAAGGACCGCTGGTCCATGTTGCTCGATCCGACGACGGCGACCTCGTCGTCGATCGTGAAGTGCTTTGCGTGCAGAATGTACGGCGCCTTGTACATGTAGATGTGCACGCCAGCGGTCAGGAGTTCCTCGTAGTAGGAACGCTGCGCGTGATAGACGACGGCCTGGTCACCGATCTCCGACACAAATAATTCCACGTGCAACCCCCGCTGCACGGCGGTCGTGATGGCGTACATGATCGATTCGTCCGGCACGAAGTACGGGCTCGTGATAATGATGCGGTCCTGGGCGTAGTACAGCAGCGCGAGGAACAGTCGCAGGTTGTTCTCGCCCTTGAACCCGGGTCCGCTCGGCACCACCTGACAGTCGAGGGCATCGGTCACTGGCCGCGGATGCACCGGCTCGACATCGCGGGTGAGCAGCTCGTTCGTCTCGCTGTACCAGTCGGTGATGAAGATCGCGTTGAGCCCCGACACGATCGGGCCTTCCAGCCGGGTCATGAAGTCTTTCCACTGCAGGCCGCGCCGAATGTTGCTTCTCATGTTGTACGAGCGGTCAATGATGTTCTGCGATCCCATGAACCCCACGAAGCCATCGACGATGAGGAGCTTGCGATGGTTGCGCAGGTCGGGTCGTTGCCATTTGCCTTTGAACGGCTGCACCGGCAGCATGAGCTCCCACGCGATACCGGCATCCGTCAGTCGTTTCTTGGTTCGCCGAAAGCCGGGCTTGCGCATGGACTGAATGTGGTCGAGCAGCACCCGCACGGTCACGCCGCGCTGCTGGGCGCGCTCGAGGGCGTCGAAGAACGGCGCGGTGGTGTGATCGAGCGAGAGGATGTAGAACTCGACGTGCACGTATTTCTGGGCCTGGTCGATGTCGGCGATCAGGGTGTCGAAGGCCACCTGGTATTCACCGATCAGACTCGCGGTATTGTCGCCGACGAGCGGCATCGCCCCAAGATTGCGGTTGAGTTCGACGACCGATTCCAGCCAGCTCGGCCAGGGATGGTCGCGGCGCACCAGCTCCATGCCCTCGGTGCTGTCGAGGATGAACTTGTTGATTTCATCCTGCATCAGCCGACGCTTCTTCGGCAGCGTGCGGTAGCCGATCAGTAGAAACAACAGCACGCCGAGGTAGGGGACAAAGAAGATGGTCAGCAACCAGGCCATGCCCGACATTGGGCGACGGTTGCGGGGCACCACAATAACGGCCACGGCTCGAACGGAGAAATCGACGATCAGGGCCAGCAGAACGGTGATGGTCAGGCCGTCGATGCCGAACATTCGTACTTAAGTGACGGGTTTGTCGAGACCGAGCCGGGCGCGTTCTTCGGCTTCGATTTGGGCGTACACCTTGCGCTCGATGCGGTCGGCGCGCAGGATCGAGCGCAGCATCAGCCAGAACATCAGGCCAAGCGCAATGGTGGGTACGACCGAAAAAAGCGCGTTACCCCAATAGTTCTCAATCACGGGGTCAGCTTACGCGCAAAGACTGGGAGAGCAGCTACTTGCCGAGCAGACCGATGATGCCGCTACCCAGGTAGTAGACGCCAACGCCTCCGATGATCACCCAGAGCGCGATGCGGTTCATCGACGGCGGCTTGCGTCCGCCCTTATCGGGCTTCAGCACGTCGTCGGGCAGGTATCCCATTACTTCACCAAAGGAAACAGAATCGTTTCGCGAATACCGAGGCCGGTCAGCGCCATGAGCATGCGGTCGATGCCCATGCCCATACCGCCGGTCGGCGGCATACCGTACTCGAGTGCGCGCAGAAATTCTTCGTCGAGGCGCATGGCCTCCGGGTCTCCCCCGGCGGCAAGGCTGGCCTGTTCGATGAAGCGTTCGCGCTGCACGACCGGGTCCACGAGCTCGGAGTAACCGGTGGCCAGTTCAAAGCCGCGAACGTAGAGGTCCCACTTCTCGACCACACCGGCCACTGAGCGGTGACCGCGCACGAGCGGGCTCGTATCGATTGGAAAGTCCATGACGAAGGTCGGGCGCACCAGGTCGCCCTTGACGAAGTGCTCCCACAGCTCTTCGACGTACTTGCCGTGGATGGGGTGGTCGATCTCGATACCCTCGCGGGCGGCGAGCGCGACGAGCTCGGCGAGCGGCGTCTCCGGCGTGATCACGATGCCGGCGGCCGCCGAGAGGCTGTCATACATTCCGATGCGGTCCCAGTCGCCGCCGAGGTCGAACAGGGTGCCGTCAGCCCAGGTCACCACGTGCGACCCGGCGATCGCGAACGCCGCATCCTGGATCAACTTCTGGGTGAGGTCGGCGATGGAGTTGTAGTCACCGTAGGCCTCATAGGCCTCGAGCATCGCAAACTCGGGCGAGTGCGTCGAGTCGGCGCCCTCGTTGCGAAAGTTGCGGTTGATCTCGTAGACCCGGTCGATGCCGCCGACCACGGCTCGCTTCAGAAACAGTTCGGGCGCGATGCGCAGGAACAATTCGGTGTCGAAGGCGTTGCTGTGGGTCTGGAACGGGCGGGCGGATGCCCCTCCGTGCATCACCTGCAGCATCGGCGTTTCGATTTCGATGAACTCGAGGTCGGTGAAGGTCCTGCGCAGGCTCGCCACGGCCCGTGAACGGGACAACACGTTGGTGCGGGCCTGCTCGCGGCTGATCAGGTCGAGGTAGCGGCTGCGCACTCGGGTCTCTTCGCTGAGCTCGGAGTGCAGGTTGGGCAGCGGCAGCAACGCCTTCGCGGCGACCTGCCAATCGGAGACCATGACCGACAGTTCGCCACGACGACTGGAGATGACCTCACCGGTGACGAACAGGTGATCGCCGAGGTCGACGAGGTCTTTCCAGGCGGCGAGGGAATCCTCACCGACGGCCGCAAGCGAGACCATGGCCTGGATACGGGTGCCGTCGCCGCTCTGCAGGCTCGCGAAGCACAGCTTGCCGGTGTTGCGCAGGTGCACGATGCGGCCAGCCAGGCCGACGGTGACGCCGGTGACGGCATCCGCTTCGAGAGCGCCGAATTCGGCGCGCACGGCTGGAATGGTGTGGGTGACCGGAACCGACACCGGGTAGGCGCCGCCGGCCGGACTCGCGGCGGCCGCGTTCAGGCGGTCGCGTTTGCCGAGGCGCACGGCCTTCTGCTCGTTCATCTCCGCGTCGGAGAAAGCATCGTCGGGCAAGGCCTGGGCAATCATTGGCGGGGTGTTCTGGCTCATCTGGTTCTCCGTTGGTGCTGTCTGTTCACAATAAAGCGGATGCTGCGCCTCACCCGAGACTGATCGACACGTTGTCGATCAGTCGGGTGGTACCGACCCGCGCGGCCACGAGCATCCGGGCCGGCCCGCGATAGTCGCTCGGCACCGCGAGAAAAGTTTCCGGGTGCACGATCACGAGATAGTCCAGTTTAACCAGCGACTGGGCGTCGATGCGCGCCTGCGCCGCGCTGAGGGCGGCAGCCGGGCCGGCGTACGCCGCATCGGCAGCCGCGGTGAGCCCGGCGAACAAAGCCTGCGCCGCCGAGTGCTGGGCATCGTCGAGATAGCGGTTGCGGCTGGACAGGGCCAGCCCGCTCGGCTCGCGCACGGTGTCGACGACGTCGATGGCCGTAGGCACATTGAGATCGGTGACCATTCGCTGCACGAGGAAAGCTTGTTGGCCGTCCTTCTGGCCGAACACCGCGGCGTCCGGCGTCACGATGCCCAGCAACTTCGCCACGACGGTGAGCATGCCGTCGAAGTGGCCGGGGCGCGCAGCCCCCTCGTAGAGGGAACCGACCGCGCCGGCGGTAACCCGGGTGTCACTCGCGCCGCTCGGGTACATTTCTCGAGCATCCGGCGCGAACACGAACGATATGTTCTCGGCCTCGAGAGCGGCGAGGTCGGCGGCGAGGGTTCGCGGATACCGGTCGAGGTCTTCGCCGGCGCCGAACTGCAGCGGGTTCACAAAGATCGATACCACCACGATGCCGCCGAGCGCGTGCGCCCGCCGCACGAGCGCGAGGTGTCCGGCGTGCAGGGCACCCATGGTCGGCACGAGCACGACACGGTTATCGCCGCCGGTCAGCGCCGCGCGGTCGCGGGCCTGACCCAGGCGATCATGCAGTTCGCCAATGGTTCCCAGAATTTCAGTGGTGCTCATTCGACCTCCCGGTCGTCGTCAAGCGGATGCTGCCGCTGCTCGATTTCGTCGAACCCCGCCAGGTCGAGTCGTTCGGGACTCGTGCGCGCCAGAGCGTTCTCCATCGCGGAGCGCAGCAGCGGACCAAGAATAGCGCCCGAATGCTCGAGGCCGATTCCGGCGAGCAGGCCGGTCGCCTGCTCGACGATCGAGGTGGAGAAGGCGGTGGCAATCTGGATGGCTTCGGCGTAGCTCGCGCGGTCGGCCTCGGCAATAATGAGCGGTTCGCCGCCCATCTCCACGGTGAGAGCCTGCCCGATCGGCAACACCGGGCCGGGCGCCGTCACGGCGAAGTAGCTGCCGGACAAGCGGGCCAGGTCGAGGCTGGTTCCGGTAAATGCCATGGCGGGGTGGATGGCGAGCGGAATGGCGCCAGCGACCTGTGCCGGGGCGAGCACAGCCGTGCCGTAGCGGGCAGAGGTGTGCAGCACGAGCTGGCCGGGCCGCCAGGTGTTCGTCGCGGCGAGGCCCTGCACGAGGCTCTCCAACTGGGCGTCGGGTACCGCGATGATGACCAGTTCGCTGCGTTCGACGATCTCGGGCACGGTCAGAATCGGAACGAGCGGCAGAATGGCTTCGGCGCGGTCCCGGCTGGCCCGCGAGATCGCCGAGATGCCGACGATCGCGTGGCCAGCGCCGGCGAGGGCTGCTCCCAGAATGGGGCCGACATGTCCGGCGCCGATGATTCCGACGCCAAGGCGT
Source organism: Cryobacterium ruanii (assembly GCF_004404055.1). Classification (GTDB taxonomy): domain Bacteria; phylum Actinomycetota; class Actinomycetes; order Actinomycetales; family Microbacteriaceae; genus Cryobacterium; species Cryobacterium ruanii. Next base: position 91,173 of record NZ_SOHK01000001.1, on the reverse strand, counting down.
CCGGGCTTCGTGTTCATTCCGCTGCTTCCTGGGTTGGGGACGGCGTCTCCGCGCGGCTCCACTGGTGACTGGTGTCGGCGAGGGCCGAGCGCACCGCTCCCGTGGACATCCACTCGAAAAGAACCAGTGCTTCGTCAACGTCGATGACGCTGAGGGAGGCGGCTACCGGCCCGGAGACCGTGTGCAGGTCGGCCGACGCGAGGCGCAACCGCCGACGAACGGGTCCCTGGCTGATGCGCACGCCCTGCATCCGCGCGAGGGGCACGAGAATCAGGTCGCGCGAGATCACGCCGCGACGGATGAGGGCGACCTGACCCGACACCGCCCAGCCGGTGCGCCACCACGAGAAGGGCCTCAGCCAGGCGGCGCGGGCGGGGGCGTTGCTGTAGAAATCGGCGACACCGGCGTTGCGCCGGCGACCGCCGAGCAGGCCGTTTTCGACCAGGGCGCGATGCGTGTCGGTGTCGAACGCAGGCAGCGCCAGCTGAAGCACTTTTTCGACGTCGGCGAGAGTACCGACCGGCAGGATGGTGGAGCTGGTCGCGGGCGTCGAGCTGCGGCCGGATGCCTGACCGGCCGTGTTGATGCTGACCCGCCACCAGCCGAACCGGCGCCAGAGAATGGGCTGCGACACCTTGATCGCGTGGATGCGCCCGGGCGGCAGGGTCTGGCTGCTCGTGGACAGCAGGCCGAAGCCGACCCGCACACCGTCTGGGGTGCCCGCAATGCTGAACCGCAGTGTCTTGGTGATGCGGGAGAAGTAGTAACCGACGCTGCCGATGAGACCCGGCAGCACCGCCACGAGCACCCAGCCGCTGCTTCCGGCGATCACGCTGACGATGAGACCGATGCCGGCCAGAAGGAGAAAGACGGTGAAGCCGCTGAGCACGACCGACCCGACCAGACGGCCCGGCGGAATGCGCACGATGGATTCGGGCGGGGCGGCATCGGGGTCCAGTTCCGGAGCGCGAAACTCGCGGTAGCGAGCGGCCGCAAAGTCGCCGAGCGCCGAGTGGGCGGTCGGCGCGGTGGCCGGGCCGATCAGGGGCGGCGCGGTGGCCTCCTGCAATCCGGGTACGTCGGCGGGCGGCCTGGCCTGCCGCAGTCCGGAGGCGAGGTGCAGGATGTCGCGGCGCAGGTCATCCGCTAGTTTCGAACCAAGGTAGGCGAGCTGCACGTTGCCGTCCTGCCCGGCGACGGCGATTTCCAGCCGGGCGGCTCCGAACATCCGGGGGATCAACGGCCGGGCCAGGTTGACACCCTGCACCCGGTCGAGGCGCGCCTTGCGGTTGCTGCGAAAAACAACGCCGCTGCGCACTTCGACGATCTCGCCCGTCACCCGAAACGTGTGCATGAGCCAAGAGAGGTAGAACACGACGATGATGACCAGAAGCACCACGGCGAGGATCAGCAGGGCCCAGCCGGTGGCTCCGCGCTCGTAGATCGCGTCGATCGGATCGCCGCGATAGTTCTCTTCGCCCATGAACAGGTCGATGAGTCGTTCGCGCAGGTTGGCGATAATGAAACCGATGATAGCCACCATGAAGATGCCGCCGCGCAGCAGCGGTGTCGCCGGGTGGAGGTGGTGCCATTCACCGTCGGTGAGGTCGGTGCGCGGCGCCGCAAGTACCGGCCGGGCGGAAGCGACGGGCTCGCTCACAGCCCAGCCCGGCGACTCTCCGCGAGTTCCACCAGGCGGTCACGCAGGCCCTCGGCATCGGCTTCGGCGAGCCCGGGAATGGATACCCCGGCGGTGGCCGCGGCGGTCACGAACTTGAGATCGGCCAAGCCGAGCCACCGGGCGATCGGGCCGCGGGTGATGTCAATGAGCTGCATGCGCCCGTAAGGGACCGCGACAAAGCGTTGAAAAAGGATCCCGCGGCGAAACAGCAGGTCATCTTCGCGAAGCAGGTACCCGATGGACCGCACCCGGCGCGGTTCGAATACGAGATTAATGATCGACACGACCAGCACAGCGAGGCCGACCCAGAAGGCCCAGGTCGCATCGAGCAGCAGCCAGAGCAGGCTCGCTCCCCCGCACACGACGACGGCGTTGACGATGGTGCCGACGATCTCGACCAGGACGTACTTCGGGGAGACGCGCATCCATTCCCCGGCCTCGGCCAGTTCGAGCCGCGCAGCCGGTTCGGCCACATCGTGCCGAACGGGCGGCCGCGCAGCCGGCGGGTTCACTTCGGGCAATTCAGGCACGGGTACCTCCGGACACATCGGCGTCGTCGTTACGGTCATCGTCGGGGGGCAGGGTGCAGAAGTGTTCGGCCACGAGACCAGCCGTGAGCATGAGGGCCGCGCCGACGGCCGTGCCGATCGCGAGCCACAGTGATGTGACAGCGGGCACCACCGACCGGGTGAGAATGTACAGCACGAGACCGAGGGCGGCGCCGAGCAGCAGCGAAGCCGACAGCGACGTTGCTTTCGACAGTACAGCCACCCGCATGGCCCAGAACGGATCGATGCGGCGCAGCGCCTTACGACGGCTGCCCTGGCGCACCTGCCACGCCAAACTCACGACGACTGCGGCCAGCAGGATCAGCGTCAAAGGCAGGGTCACCGGCGGAACGACGATCGGAGCACCGGACGCCGCGAAGGCGATCTCGAGCAGAAAGCCGATCACGAGACCGATGAGCAGAACGGCTAGCAGCCCGGTCGTCTGCGAGCGCTTCATCGCCCGGCTCCCGGTACCAGAGCGGGAGCATCCGCTGCCCGGCGCACCGTGGTGCCGGTCGCGACGAGCAGGTCACGCACCAGACCACGGCCGGGAATGACGGCCGCCTCGTCGAGGTCGAGCCACGGGGCCAGGACGAAGTCACGCTCCGCCGCACGGGGGTGTGGCAGGGTCAAGCGGTCGTCGTCGACGGTCAGTTGGCCGAACACAATAAGGTCGATGTCGAGGGTGCGGTCACCCCAGCGTTCGGCACGCACCCGGCCGTGCCTGGCCTCGATGAAGTTGACGGCGTTGAGCAGGGCGTGCGGGTCGCCGCGCCAGGAGAGGGTCAGCACCGCATTGAGGTAACGCGGTGCGCACTCGTCGACGCCGTCCAGTTTCACCGCCGCGGATTCATACAGGGGCGACACGACGACGTGCGCGGCTCCTGGCAGTTCGGCGATGTCCTGCACGGCACGGGCGAGTGTGGCCGCCCGATCGCCGAGATTGCTGCCGAGCGCCAGCACCACTCCATGGACGGGCCCGGTCATGACCGTGACCGGGTGATCTGAACGGCCACGTCGGTGAACGGAACCGAGATGGGAGCCTGCGGTTTGTGCACCGTGACCTGCACGCGCAGCGCTGGGGGGTGGGCCAGCACAACCTGGGCGATGCGTTCGGCGACGGTTTCAATCAGGTCGACCGGGTTGTGCCGAGCCGCGTCGGTGACCTCCTCGGCTAGTTCGCCATAATGGATGGTCTGGGTCACGTCATCGCTCGCAGCCGCGACCAGCAGATCCAGCCAAACGGTCACGTCGATGACAAAATCCTGGCCGTTTTTCTTCTCGAAGTCGTAGACGCCGTGGTGGGCGTTCACCCGCAGGCCGGTGAGGGTGATCGAATCAGTCATGGGTCCAGTGTGACGCACGCGCCGCGCCGCCCGGCACGTGCTGCCCGCCGTGAGGCGTTGACTGCCCTACACTCGCCAGCACGTTCAGAGCCGTGCGCGTCGCCGCAACGTCGTGCACCCGCACTGCCCAGGCACCTGCCTGGGCAGCCAGCACGCTGACCACGGCGGTGGGCAGGTCTCGGTCCCGAACCGGTGCGCCGACCGGCAGCACTTCGGCGAGAAAACGCTTGCGTGACGCCCCGACCATGACGGGTAGACCGAGTTCGGCGAAGGCGTCGAGCCGGTTCAGGAGCTGCCAGTTGTGTTCGGTTCTCTTGGAGAATCCGAGTCCGGGGTCGAGCACGATCCGATCCCTGGCCACTCCGGCCACGGTCAACGCGTCGACGCGGGTGCGCAGCTCGGCGATGACGTCGGTTACCACGTCGCCGTAGTCGGCGAGGGTGTCCATCTGCTGCGCGTGCGCGCGCCAGTGCATGACCACGTAGGTGAGGCCGGTCTCGGCGACGACAGCCGCCATACCCGGGTCGGCGAGCCCGCCGGACACGTCGTTGATCACGCTCGCGCCCGCTTTCGCCGCCGCGAGGGCGGTGCCGGCATTGAGCGTGTCGATGCTCAACCGCAGGCCCTGCCGGGCGAGTTCAGTGACCACCGGAATGATCCGTTGCTGCTCCTGTTCCGGCGCCACGCGGGTGGCACCGGGCCGGGTGGACTCACCGCCCACGTCAATCAGGTCGGCACCCTGGGCGTGCAGCAGCAGTCCGTGCTCGATGGCGGCATCCGTTGACGCCCACTGGCCACCGTCGCTGAAAGAGTCGGGGGTGACGTTGAGCACGCCCATGACGAGCGTCATTCGCCGGCGGCAATCAGCGCGATGATCTCGGCGCGGGCCGTCGGTTCGGTCAAGGCTCCGCGCGAGGCCATGGTCACCGTTGAGCTCGCACTCTGCCGCGGGCCGCGGGTGCCGACGCAGCCGTGCACGGCGTCGAGCACGACGAGCACGCCGAGCGGGTCGAGGCCTTCGTGCAGGGCGTCGGCGATTTCCTCGGTGAGCCGTTCCTGCAGCTGGGGCCGGGCGGCGATGGTCTCTACGACGGCGGGCAACCGGCCGAGGCCGACGACGCGGTCCCGAGGCAGGTAGGCCACGTGGGCGATTCCGAGAAACGGCAGCAGGTGATGTTCACAGATCGAGCGAAAGGCGATGTCGCGCAGCAGCACAAGTTCGCCGGTGCTCTTGCCGACCGGAACGAAGTCCAGCAGAAGCTCTTGCGGATTCTGGCCGAGCCCGGCGAAGAACTCGGCGTAGGCATCCGCTACCCGCCGCGGGGTGCTCTCCAGACCGACCCGCTCCGGATCCTCACCAATTGCAACGAGAATCTCGGCGACGGCCGCCTGGATGCGCGCCCTGTCCACTGCCACGGGCGCCTAGGCGGTCGCGGGGCGGGGGTTGCGGGCCGGCGCGCGCTTCGGTTTGGCAGGGGCGGCGTCGCCGCTGGAGATGCCACCGTCAACGGCGGCGCCGTCGATTGGCGCCTTGGGAGCGGGCATCGCGATCGGCGGCATATCGGAGACGGGGCGCTTGTCACTGGACAGCCATTGCGGGCGCGGCGGCAACTTCTCGACATTAGTGAAGATCTCGGCCAAGGCGGTCTGGTCGAGCGTTTCGTGCTCGAGCAGGGCCGATGCGAGGCTGTCTAGGATGACGCGGTTCTTGATCAGCACCTCGTAGGCCTCGTCGTGGGCGTCTTCGAGCAGCTGGCGTACTTCGCGGTCGACGCTCTCGGCGACGCTCTCCGAGTAGTCACGCTGGTGACCCATGTCGCGACCGAGGAAGACCTCGCCCGAGCCCTGGCCCAGCTTGAGCGGGCCGACGACCGCGCTCATGCCGAACTCGGTGACCATTTTGCGGGCGGTCGCCGTGGCTTTTTCGATGTCGTTGGAGGCGCCGCTGGTCGGGTCGTGAAAAATGATCTCTTCGGCGACGCGGCCGCCCATGGCGTAGGCCAGCTGGTCGAGCAGTTCGTTGCGCGTGACCGAGTAGCGGTCCTCGAGAGGCATGACCATCGTGTAGCCGAGGGCCCGTCCGCGCGGCAGGATGGTGATCTTGGTCACCGGGTCGGTGAAGTTCATCGCGGTTGCCACGAGGGCGTGACCACCCTCGTGGTACGCGGTGATGAGCTTTTCCTTGTCGCGCATGACGCGAGTGCGACGCTGCGGTCCGGCCATCACCCGGTCGACGGCCTCGTCGAGCGCGCGGTTGTCGATAAGTTGGGCATTGGACCGCGCGGTGAGCAGCGCGGCTTCATTGAGCACGTTGGCCAGGTCGGCACCGGTGAAGCCAGGCGTCTTGCGGGCGAGCACCTCGAGGTTGACACCCTCGGCCATCGGCTTGCCCTTGGAGTGCACCTCGAGGATGCGCTTGCGACCGAGCATGTCGGGTGCGTCGACGCCGATCTGCCGATCGAATCGGCCCGGGCGCAGCAGGGCGGGGTCGAGAATATCCGGTCGGTTGGTGGCGGCGATGAGAATGACGTTGGCCTTCACGTCGAAGCCGTCCATCTCGACCAGCAGCTGATTGAGGGTCTGCTCACGTTCGTCGTGGCCACCGCCCATGCCGGCACCACGGTGTCGGCCGACGGCGTCGATCTCGTCGATGAAGATGATGGCTGGCGCATTCTCCTTGGCCTGGCTGAACAGGTCACGAACACGGCTGGCGCCGACGCCGACGAACATTTCGACGAAGTCGGAACCGCTGATGGCATAGAACGGCACGTTGGCCTCGCCGGCCACGGCGCGGGCGAGGAGGGTTTTGCCGGTACCGGGAGGGCCGTACAACAGCACGCCCTTGGGAATTCGGGCGCCGACCGCCTGGAATTTTGCCGGCTCCTTGAGGAAGTCCTTGATTTCTTCAAGCTCCTCGATGGCCTCATCGGCGCCGGCGACGTCGGCGAAAGTGACCTGGGGGCTTTCCTTCGAGACGAGCTTGGCTTTGGACTTGCCGAACTTCATTACCTTGCTGCCACCGCCCTGCATCGAGATCATGAGCCAGAAAAAGGCACCGATCAGCAATACGGGCAGCAGAAAGCTGAGCACGCCCAAGACCCAGTTGGGCTGCGGCACCTCGTCGGTGAAGCCGTCTTTCGGGTTCGCTGCGGTCACCGCGGTGATGATCTCCTCGCCGCGCGGGGCGACATAGTAGAACTGCACCTGGGTTCCGAGGTCGCCGCTGGCCTTGGTCAGCGTGAGGTCGACGCGTTGTTCGCCGTCGACGATGGTGGCTTCGGCGACGTTGCCCGACTCCAGGTAGGCGAGACCTTCCTGTGTGCTGACCTCGCGAAATCCGCTCATAGTGATGAGGCTTGACCCCACCCAGACGGCGATGACGGCGAGCACAATATAGAGGATCGGGCCGCGGAGTAGCTTCTTGGCGTTCATGGTGACCTCAGGCTAGCGCTCGATTACAAGGGAAAGCCGTGTGTTCGCCCAAAGGAAAACTCACGCGCTGGTGCGGGTCGAAGCTAGAGCGCGGCTGCGGCGACCGTGGAATACACGTGCGGGGCCAAAATGCCGACCGAGCGCAGGTTGCGATACTTCTCGTCATAGTCGAGGCCGTAGCCGACCACGAACTTGTTCGGAATGTTGAAACCCACGTATTTCACGTCGATGTCGACGCGCGCGGCGTCCGGCTTGCGCAGCAGCGCACAGATTTCAATGGATGCCGGACCACGGGTTTTCAGGTTTGCCAGCAGCCACGAGAGGGTCAGGCCGGAGTCGATGATGTCCTCGACGATGAGCACGTTACGGCCGGACAGGTCGGTGTCGAGGTCCTTCAGGATGCGCACGACCCCGCTTGACTGCGTGCCGCTGCCGTAGGAGCTGACGGCCATCCAGTCCATGGTGACCGGGAGATGCAGTTCGCGCGCCAGATCGGCCATGACCATGACCGCTCCCTTGAGCACGCCGACCAGCAGCAGATCGGTGCCAGCGTAGTCGACCTCGATCTGACGTGACATTTCGGCCAGGCGAGCACGAATCTGCTCCTCGCTGATCAGGATCTCGGTGAGGTCGCCGTCAATGTCGCGAGGTTCCATGCGGAGAGATCATTCCTTTGTGTCAAGTGGGTCCAGGCACGGAGAAGATCAAAATACCGCCCTGCCGTTCAACTCTAATACCTGGCAGGCTGAGCGCCCCCTGTCCGTGCCAATCCGTCACGAGCGCCGCCACAGCAAGGGTCTGTCCTCGATCCAGCCACACTCCAAGGCTTTCCTCAGCCCCGAAGCGAATCATTCGTTGTCGCACCGCCGCCGGCTGTGCCGCGAGCACGGCCGCCGCTACCTGATCATGAGCCCAGTGGGCGCGCAATAGCGTGCGCGCCAGTTCGTCAAGCGCATCGGAGTCCTCCCGCAGCGCCTCTGCCGTGCGGGCAAGCGCGAGGCCGACGCCCGGACCGAGCTCACTTTCGAGCGTCGGCAGCACCGTTTCGCGCACCCGCACCCGGGCATAGCGCGGGTCGAAATTCTGCGGGTCGCTCCACGGTTCAAGGCCAGCATCGGCGCAGAATTGCCGGGTTGCTGCCCGACGGATGCCCAGCAACGGTCGCAGAATCGGTCCCGTTCGCGCTGCCATGCCCCGCAGACTCGTCGGTCCGGAGCCGCGGGCGAGTCCGAGCAGCACCGTTTCCGCCTGATCGTCGAGGGTATGGCCGAGGAGCACACCGCTCGCCCCGGTCTGCTCGAGGGCCGCGTCGAACGCCGCATACCGGCTCGTGCGCGCCGCGGCTTCCGGGCCCGTTCCCTCGTCACGGACGGTCACTCCCAGCACGAGAACCGGGTCGAGGCCGAGCTTGCGAGCGGTCTTTGCGGCCCGCGCCGCGACATCCGCTGAACCGGTCTGCAGGTTGTGGTCGACGATGACCGCGCCGGCACGGATGCCCGCCCGCCCGGCCTCGAAGGCGGTCGCCGCGGCGAGGGCGAGCGAATCGGCACCGCCGCTGAGGCCGACCAGCACGAGTCCCTCGGCCGGCAGCAGCGTGCGCACGGCCCGGCGAATATCGGCGATGGCCGGAGTAAGGCGCGGGCGGCGGGTGGATTCCATCCAGTAACGTTATCGGCAGACTTAGATCAAGGGAGAAACACAGCCATGGCCGAATATGACGCAGTCATCGAAATCCCTCGCGGGAGCCGCAACAAGTACGAGGTGGACCACGAAACAGGTCGGGTCTATCTCGACCGCGTGCTCTACACGAGCTTCATGTACCCCACCGACTACGGCTACTTTGAGAACACTCTGGGTCTCGACGGCGACCCCGTCGACGTTCTCGTACTGCTCGACTACCCGCTCTTTCCAGGCGTCGGCGTCTCCGTACGCCCCGTCGGCGTGTTCAACATGACCGATGACGGCGGTTCCGACGCCAAGGTCATCGCCGTTCCGGCCGGCGACCCACGCTGGGACCACATTCAGGACGTCCTCGACATCCCGGAGTACACCCGCAAGGAAATCGAGCACTTCTTCGAGCACTATAAGGACCTCGAACCCAACAAATGGGTCAAGACGGAGGGCTGGGGCGACGCTGCCGAGGCCAACCAGATCGTCGTCGACGGCATTGCCAAGCTCGCTGAAGAGGGCCACTAACCCTCGAGGTCTCGCGCGTCTGTGAAAAGGTCGCAAATCGACGCATATCGGGCCCTGGATGGTCGATTTGCGCCCCCTGACCGCGAAGTCCTGGGCGGGTAATTGGAAGAGGGCTTCTGTCATCGGCTACACGGCGGCAGAAGCCCTCTGCTATCGGGGGTCCTTTTCTCGGCCGCTGATCGCGCCCGGCAAGCTGGTGGCGTTCAGAACTGCAAAACTGCCTGCCGAAAACTTCGAAATCGACCGTGCGGTACCCCACCGGTTTCGTTGGAATCTCCGCAGTTGTAGCCGATCACTTTCCGAATGACCGAACTCAGGATCAGCTACAAGACACAGAACGCCGTATCAGGCGGCCGGACGACCGACGTAGGGGGCAACGGCCCAAGACGACCAGATGCTATGCACCCGCACGCGGGCGGAGGGGTTGGGGGCTTCAAGAATCTGGCCGTTGCCCGCGTAGATCGCCACGTGATAGTAGTTACCGGGGCTGCCCCAGAACACCAGGTCGCCCACCTGAACCTGGGCGAAGGAGACGAGCTTTCCCTGCTGGGCCATGGTGATGTACTGGTTCGTGGCCGAGTGGGAGCCGATGTAGACGCCGGCTGCAGCGTAAGCGGCTTTGGTCAGTCCTGAGCAGTCCCACGCATCGGGGCCGGAACCGCCGAAGACGTAGCGGTCGCCGAGCTGGTTGCGGGCGAACGCGAGCGCCGCGTCGACGACGCTCGCGTTGGGAGCGGCGACCGGTGCGGACGGTGTCGCCGGTGTCGCCGGTGTCGCCGGTGTCACCGGGGTGACCGGTGTGACCGGTGTCACCGGGGTGAACGGTGTCACCGGGGTGACCGGTGTCACCGCCCCCGAACCGGAACCGGAACCGGAACCCGAACCCGAACCGGAACCCGAACCCGAACCCGAACCGGCTGGTGCGGCGGCTGCATCCCGCGCGGCCTGCGCTGCCGTGGCAGCCGCTACTGCGGCGGCGGATGCCTGCGCCTGCGCGAACGCGACAGCCGCGGCGGCAGCGTCCTCTCCGGCGTGAAAGGTGCGTTCGGCCTCAGCCGTGGTGTCTTTGAGTAGGGCAAGCTGTTCGAAGAGTTCGCTTGATCTACGTTGCTGGGTGTCGTAGGCCGCCTCAGCTGCCACCGAGCTCGCCGTTGCTGCCTCGAACGTGGTCCTGGATTCTTTGGTGAGGCGTTCGCGTTCCTCGGTCGCCGATGCGGCCTGCTCACCCAGGGACTCGGCCGCATTCTTGTCCTGCACGGCCTCGGTGTAGATCTGCTCCGATTGTTCGCTGAGCTTGCTGGCCGTGCCGAGCTGGCTGAGCAGGTCATCAGCGCTGTTGCCGTTCAGGAACAGGTTGAGTGACAGTCCGCTGGCGCCGGATTTGGCGAGGTGCGCGGCGATGAGGCCGGCGCGCATCTTGGACGTTGCCGCGGTGGCTTCGGCTGTTTCGGCCTGGTCGTTAAGGCTAGTTTCCCGTGTGGTGGCGGCATCTAGGGCATCCTGCGTCACGCGGTAGGCCTCGGCCGCGATCTGCGCGGTCGTCACGGTCTTTGCGGCCTCGGCCGCCAGACCGTCGAGCAGTTCCCCGAGAGTCGCAATCTCGGCCTGCTTCGTCGACTCGTTCTGCTTGGCCTTTTCGACGTCGTTCCAGCTCGGATAATCGGGAGCGGCGAAGGCAGCCCCGCCGACGGCAACGGATGCTGTAACCGCCGACACCGCGCCGATCGCCACTGCGGAGAGCAGCCGCTTCGACGTGGTGCGAACCCGTGCCGCGTGGGTCGAGCTCGGTACGTTTGTAGTGCTCTTAGCCAAGTGATGCTCCCCGGTCGGCCATAAATGGAACGGGATTGATGCGGTTTCCACCAATCCAGACTTCGTAGTGAAGGTGGCAGCCGTTGGCCGCGCCGGTGTCGCCGGAACTGGCAATCAGCTGCCCGGCTGCAACCGACTGGCCGACGGCCACGTTGTAGCCGCCGTTTTGAATGTGGGCGTATCCGGTGGACACGTTGTCGCCGTGGCTGATTTTCACGAAGTTGCCGTAGGTGCCGAGAACACCGGCCCAGGTGACGACGCCGGCGTGGGCGGCGTAGATGGGCGCGCCGCAACCGGTGCCGAGGTCGGTGGCGTAGTGGAAGCTCCCGCTGCACTGGCCGCCGTTGCCGCAAATGGTCGAGCGGGGGCCGTAACCGCCGGTGATGCGCCCACTGGCCGGAACGCCCCAGCCCGACATGCTCACCGACCCGCCGGAGCCACCGCCGCCGGCAGCGGCCGCCGCGGCTGCTGCCGCGCGAGCCGCCGCCGCCTCAGCGGCGATCCGGATGACTTCGAGCCGGGCACGTTCGGCCACGCCGGCTTCGTACCCGGCCGTCGTCGTGGCCTGGGCGTCGCGCATGAACTGCAGCTGCTGCTCCAACTCGATGCCCTTGGCTTCGGACTCGGCGAGGGCGTTCGCCGCTGCCTCGGCGGCGGTCTGGGCTGCGGCGAGCGCGGCTTCGGCGACAACCCGCAGGGTTTCGCGTTCAGTCTGGGCGATCTTGGCCTGGTCGCCGAGCGATTGCGCGTTATTGGTGGCGGACTGCGCCGATTCGTAAACGTCGGAGCTTCGCTCGACAAGCTTGCTCATGTTGCCCAGCTTTGCCAGCAGCAAGTCGGCGTCTGCACCGTCACCCTGCCCCTCGAGAAAGAGGTTCACGCTGAGATCGGTACCGCCGGTGCGGTAGAGCTGGGCGGCGAGCTGACCGGCCTGCTTGGTCGCGGCATCCGCCGTGGCCTTGCTGGTGTCGGCCTGGGTCTGGATATCTTCGGCGCGGCGGGTGGCGTCATCAAACTCCTGCTGGGCGATCTCGAGTTCGGTGGCGCTCTTCTCTGCCGCGGCCTGGGTCTCCTGCACCTGCACCTGCAGGCCGGCGATGAGATTCTCGATGGCGGTCACCTGTGCAGCGGCCGAGGCGGTGTTCGCCTTGGCATTCTGCAGGTCCTGCCAGGACGGGTAATCTACGGCCCTGGCCGGCGCGACCGGGCTCACAAGGGTGACCAGCAGAGTCATCGCCGCCATCATGCTAGTCAGTGCCGCGGTGTGCCTGGGCCACCGATTGGTCACACGCAAACGGCGGGCGGGCGTGTCAAATCCGGGGCCGGTCACGGTTCTCATACGAATCATTGTTTCCCAACAGGCTTATAGCAGTCGCCGCGTGCGCCGAGGCAGACTCTTCAGAGTAACAAGGTGGGCGCGACTCGCCCAGCCTTACCGGCGAATCTAACCCGGGAAATGGTCGCTGGCCCGCCCATTTACGGGCGCGGTGCGAACTCGTGAAGCACGATATTCATCATTCGAGCGGATGCCGCGCGCGCCGATTTGGCCTCAGCCCCACAAGACCGTATGCTTACTTTTCGGCAGCCATGAACATTGTGGCTCACGGCCCCATCGTTTAGCGGCCTAGGACGGCGCCCTTTCACGGCGTTAACACGGGTTCGAATCCCGTTGGGGCTACGAAAACTGCACGAGAGTGAAATGTAGCAAAAAAAAATAGAATAGTCTTACCAAGTGCCTCGCACACAGATTCACATTTTTACATCGAGGCCCTGTAGCGCAGTTGGTTAGCGCGCCGCCCTGTCACGGCGGAGGTCGCCGGTTCAAGTCCGGTCAGGGTCGCAAAGGCAATAGCCCTTTCGAAAGGAAGGGCTATTTTCCTTAGAAGAGGCGTTCTTGACGCAGCTTTGGGGCCCTGTAGCTCAGTTGGTAGAGCGTTCGACTGAAAATCGAAAGGTCACCGGATCGACGCCGGTCGGGGCCACCACCGCCACTCCCTAGGAAACACTGGGGAGTGGCCATTTTTTATGCCCATTTTCGGGGCTTCTTTCGGCTCCGTGATCACTCTGTGGCCACATTTTGGACACAATTGACATCATTTTGCCTTGGTTTGGCTGTGGCAACAGCAATCAGGTCCTCATCGAAGAGGTCCGCAGATACATCCAAGGTCACCGCAGCAGATGAATGTCCGAGCATGCGCTGAACCGCCTCAACACTAGCTCCGACCGAGACCGCCAGGTTCGCCGCTGTGTGCCGAAGATCATGAGGAGTCACCTTCAGAAATTCTGGGTCCTCCATCTGGACTCTTGCTAGTGCAGGGTTGAACGTCCGATTCCGAAAGTTTCCGTTGCGCAGGACTCCCCCATCCAGTGCCGTATAAACGAGGTCATTGGCACGTCGATCCTGGCAGCGCGACTGAAGCGATTCCTCGAGGAAATTGGGGAAGGGAACCGAGCGCCGGTCGTGTGACTTGGGCGTGCCCCAGATGACCCGTCCACGTGGGTCGGACACGGCTTCGGCAACTTTATGATCCCCGACAAAATGAGGTGAATCTGCCGGAGAGTTGAAGGCGCGAGATTCACCGCGAGGGCAATCACCCATTCCTGCACATCGCCGTGAGCTACCGCACCCAACCGAGTTTGCCCCCATCGGGGAAGTACGTGCTTATCGAGACTGTGCCGGTATGACGAACGCGTTGTTGGCTTCAGTTGCACTTGAGCGCGAAACCACTGCTCGCTCCATTCCTTCACGTCGATTCGAGCCTTCGTTGGATCAACCCACTCGCCGCGGTCTTTGGACACTTCGACGCCAGTGAACCCTCATTTCAAGAGGGCCCGCTGTCTGAGATATCCGCAGCAGCTCAACTCCCGGCCGAGACAACCTCGGGGTCGACAGCTAGGTTGCCGATGATGATGCGTGTGGACACGCGTGCTTCTCCTTTAATAATGTTAAGAGGGGCCGTCTACCGGCCCCCTACAGGGTCAGAAATCGGCCCCCTGACTTGCCTCGCCGCGGAAGCAAAATGACGTACGATTCGTGCCGCCGGACAGTCCCCGGTTTGGCGCTATCGACGTGCAGATTGAACTCCGCGGCCTGACCCCGGCCGCCGCTCCGGACACGTTCCACCGAGCCCAGAGCGACGAGTTCCGCGACGGCGCGTTTGACAGCGTGGGCCGCTGGCTCGGACCCGTTTTTCGAAGCCAGGTAGCCCAAAGCGATCGCGGAAGATTCTCGGGTGGCGTAGTAGTCGCCGCCCGGGTTATCGCCGTCGTCCCAACATTCCAGCGCCATGTGCAGCAACAGCCGGGCCGCCGCATGACCCAGACCCATGCGCGCGGCCAGCAGAACGGCGCCGTTAGCCGCGCCAGTCAACTCTCGAACATCGCCAACCCCATGATCTGCTGCCAGCACGGGAGCAGCGGATTGCGCCGCATTTCTACTCCGCCACTGACAACTAGGCGCTAATGGCGGCTACCCGGCTTCTAAAGCCGCCGTTGCGTGCCGCACGTGGCGGCACCTCGGTGTCCGGGACGATGTTGCGCAGATATTCGGCGAAGCCGCGCACAATACTCAGCCGTTGACGTCGCCAGACCGGGTGGGCGTTCGCGGGCTGTGTCGCGCGCTGATGTGCAGCAAGAGCAGGAGTTGGATGGCTGACATCACCACGATCAGCCCCGCCAGGTAATGGCAGGCGGGGCCGTTACATCCCCACTGTTTGGCGGTCGTCCAAAACGCCACAAAAAGGGTCCACAGCGACCCATTGTTCGGACTGTGAAGCTCGGATTACGGCATCCGTTATGTAGGCTGCACGCAGTCCGTCTTCGAAGGTGGGGAGTCCGGTCGGTCTCTCTCCGTCCTCGTTTGCAAACGATTGGTACGCATCTCCCATGAACACGTTGAAGGCGTCCTGATACCCGCTGGGGTGTCCGGCGGGGAGAGGTGAGACGCGCCTGGCGTCCTCATGCTCGATTCCAGATGTCCCCCTGGTGATTATTCTGTTCTCACGCAGTCCGCCGACCCAAAACGAATCCGGATTCTCCTGGTTGAACTCAAATGAACTCTCGGAGCCTTCGAACGAGAACCACAAGCGGTTCTTACGTCCTCGCGATATTTGGCTCACTGTGACCGTCCCTGCCGCACCCCGATCAGTTTCGAAAACGACTGTCGATGCATCTTCGGTGCCAACTCCCCTAATGCGCGCGTCTCCGCCTCTTTGCTCGTATGCTCGCAGGAATTTTGCGCTGAGGCGTGTAATGCGGTGACCGGTGACAAACTCCATGAGGTCGCACCAGTGCACTCCAATGTCAGCGAAGGCCCGGGAATCGCCGCCCTGGGCAGCGTCGACCCTCCAGTTGGTGTCCGTCTTAGTGGCTAGCCAGTCCTGCAAGTAGGAACCGTGTAACAAGTGCAGTTGCCCTGCTTCGCCGGCGTCGATTCGACCGCGGATCTCTCGAACGGCCGAGTAGTAGCGATAGACGAAAGGTACGGCCGTCGCAACGGATGCGCGGGCTGCCGCGGCAACCAAGGACTTCGCATCACTCAGGCTTGTCGTGAGTGGTTTCTCACACACGACTGATTTCCCGGCGCCTATCGCTGCGTGAGCCAGCTGAGCGTGGAGGGCGTTGGGGGTGCAGATGTGAATGACGTCGATGTCCGGAGCGTGGATGAGATCCTCAGCAGTCTTAAATCGCTGGCTGATTCCGAGACGATCTGCGGCACGATAAGTGCTGTCTCTGGTGGAGCTGTTGATCCCACTTGCATGATGCCCGTTTGCTCGAATTGCCCGGGCATGCACTTCTGCCATGAAGCCACCGCCGATGATTCCGGCTCGCAATCTCCTGCGCTCATTCACTTAAACTCCCTCGTTGCTGACCTTCGAAAACCGTTCTGGCGGGCGCCGAGCGAAGATTGATCACCCGGCACTCGCCAGTTGCTCGGTCACACAGAAGGGCTCAACTTGCCGGTGACACGATCCAGAATGGGAACATCGGTCCACAGGCCGGTCGAGGCGGATTCCAAAATCGCCTCGTCGATAAGTGCTACCTGGTATCCATCCGCAAAGTCGGGACGCACTTCCGTGCCATTGACCACGGCGTGGAAGAAGTCGTGCGCTTCAATGATTTTGGTTTCGCTGTACCCAATACCCAACGCGGGGATCGGCCACAGTGCGGCACCGTTTGGATGATTCGGCCCCGTATATACGGTTCTGAATCCTCGACGGTCGTCCTGATCTGATTTGAAGCAAACCTGAAGCTCATCGCGGTTTTCGTAGTTGAAGTAGATGGATCCTTCTGATCCATGCACTTCCACCGTGATGAAGTTGTTCCGTCCCCATGCGTTTCGCGTGGCTTCCAGTGAGCCGATTGCACCCGATGCGAACCTCACGAGCGTCAGTACTTCGTCTTCGACGTCTACGACCCCCTTGGGCCCGGTTGCAATCTTGGAATTCCCCAGACTGTCCGTTCCTGCGGACTGGATCGGTCGCTCGGGAATGTACGTCTTGGTCATCGCCGTTACCGACGTGATGTCGCCAGCGAGATAGCGCGCGATGTCGACAACGTGCGTGAGAATGTCACCCACCGCCCCGGAGCCGGCAATCGACTTCTGGAAGCGCCATGACAGCGGCGCGTTCGGGTCTGCGGACCAGTCCTGAAGATAGGTTGCCCTGACGTTCAATATGTCGCCGATCGCGCCCTCGTCGATGTAGCGCTTTGCTAGGGCGACGGCAGGAGTACGCCGATAGTTGAACGCCACCATGTTGGTGACCTTCGCTTCCCGCGCCGCCTCGTACATGGCCTTTGCCTCGTCGACAGTGCGGGCTATCGGCTTTTCGCAAATCACATGCTTCCCGGCCCGAAGTGCCGCAATCGCGACATCAGCGTGAAGATGGTTCGGAGTTGCGATATCAACGACGTCAATGTCCGGGTTTTCCACCACCGTTCGCCAGTCGTCCGTCGAGTACTGGAACCCGAATCGGTTCGCCGCGTCGGCCGCGAGCTCCGGCGTCGCCTCCGCCATTGTGTGCTTGACCGGGAGGAACTCCGACGGCCAGTAGAACATCGGCACGCCCGAATATGCGAGCGAGTGAGCTTTGCCCATAAACCCGCCGCCGATCAACCCCACATTGATCTTCTGCATCTGTGCTCCAAGTCTCGTTTTAGCGGTCGGCGATGGTGGTCTGCGCGGCGGCGTTGGCTGCGCACATAGGCACTGTCATGTCGGTGTAGAAATTGTCCTGGGGGTCCTTGACACCCCAGCCGCGACCCAGGTTTTCGATGTAGCCACACCAGTGCCAGCCGATGATCCATGGCTCCTGCATGATCGTTGCCAGACCGTTCGCATAGTCCTGTCCGCGCTCCTCGTGCGTTTCCATGTCGCTGGTGCGGTGTGGATTCATCGCGGTGGGCACCCAGTTGCCGATATCGGCGATCAATACGGGTTTGCCGGTGAGCTGCTGCCAGTTGCGGAGATCGCCGATCATCGTCGCGTATTCCTCCGGGGATTTGCCGGTGAAGTACTGAACGGAAAGAACGTCAACATAGTCGGTCATCGCGCGGAGGACCACTTCGGGGATGCCCTTGTTGCCGTTGTAGCGGTCGCCCAAAATCAGGTGGTTTGGGTCATAGCGACGAATGGCCTCGGTGACTGTCTTGTAGTACTGCCGTGCCACGTCGTACAACTTGGCGTCGTGCTCTTCGGGGGACAGGCCGTCGAAGCCTGGCCAGAACCGTCCCGCCGCGTGGGGGATCCACCCGGGGATGTCGACAAGGAAATATCCGATGAGGTTTGAGCTGGCCTTGTGATCGGAGGTCATGCGCCGCGCGAGCCAGTCCGCATACTTGGCGAAGTCTTCGCCGTACACGTCGCGGTATGCGGGGTGGCCATTCCAGTCTTCGATTTCCTGCACCCGGAGCTGCACGACATAGGGCATACCCGCCTCCAGTAGGTCGCGATCGGGCCACGGATGCGAGTGGCCAAGATCGACGGGGTCACCGAACCAATCGAGCGCCTCGCCCCACCCCCCGCTGATGTACTGGCTTGTCCAACCGATGGTGTTGAAGTTCAAGGACTGCAAGTCGGTGACAACGCCCTGTTCCCATTTCTGCCGAGATCCATATCTTTCATTCCACACGTCGACATTGTGGGGGTATCGCAAATCCGAGTCGTCGATGTGGTTCACACCGAGGGACACGAACGGCTTTCCCTCGGGATCAATGAAGCTCCATGATCCGGTTGCGCTCTGCGCAACGGTGAAGAAACGAGTTCCTGGGTTTTCTGGAGTGGCCATGATCTGATCTGTCCTTTCCGACATGATTATCGTTTTTTGCTCAGCGAAACGGCGGCGATGATGATGATCCCCTTGATGATCTGCTGAACTGAGGAGCTGACCCCCATCAACACCAGGCCGTTGTTCATGATTCCGATGATGAGCGAACCCGCAAGAACGCCGATTATTGTCCCGCGACCACCGAACAGACTCACGCCGCCCAGGATCACTGCGGCGATCACATCCAGTTCAAGACCGCTACCCAGGTCGGGTCGCGCCGCGTGCGCAATGCCGGTGAAGAGCAGCGACGCGAGACCCACAAGAGCGCCGGTGATAACAAACGAAGAGATGATGGTGCGCTGGGTGTTGACTCCCGTGAACCGGGCCGCCTGAGGGTTGCCTCCCGTTGCGAAAACACGAAGTCCAAAGATGCTTTTATGGAGAACAACGACACCGATGGCCACGATCACGAGGGTCCAAATGACGGCGATCGGAAGTCCCAGGAAAGTACTTTCTCCGAAAATCTGGAAGTACGTGGGGTTAGAAATCAGCACTGGTTTGGTGTCGGTGATGAGCAGGGCGATGCCACGAGCTACCCCCAGCATTCCCAGAGTGACAAGGAAGCTCGGCACTCCAAGTTTCACCGTTACCAAACCATTGAGGAACCCAAATACGACACCTACTGCGACTGCGGCGAGAGCACCGAGAAGCCAGAAGTTGACAACGTATTGCATAACCAGTGCCGATGCCATACCGCAAAGCGCGAAGACGCTTCCGACGGATAAGTCGATCTGGGCGTTGATAATCACAAAGGCCATACCCACTGCGACGATTGAGACCGTCGCAGTTTGCCGGCCAATATTGGCCACGTTTTGCGTTGTCATAAAATACGGCGACGCAAACGCGAAGAAGACGATTAGTGCCGCTAATGCGATGTAGACGAAATATTCCCTAATGAAGTCGCCGCCCGACCTGCCGCCAAATCGCGGCTTAGTGGCGGCGCTAGCGCTAATCGCGTTCATGGCTCTTAATCACCCTTTCGTTTAATGCCGAGTAAATGTATTGATCTGTCGTTTCTGCGGTGACGGGTTCGGGCTCGCTCATGGTCGTCGACGTCATGAAGTAAATCTCGTCACACAGTTCCTGAAGCTCGACAAAGTCAGACGACACCACCAGAACTGCAGCGCCTTCCTCAGCAAAGCGATGAATTACCTTGTAGATCTCCTGTCGCGCACCGACGTCAACACCTTGCGTTGGTTCGTCGAGCAGCAACACGCGAACGCCTGGTTGCATCCATTTTGCGAAGACGACTTTCTGTTGGTTGCCACCCGAAAGCGACTGCACGGGACTTCCCATCGATACCGCTTTAATTTGCAGCGTGTCGATAAGTCCACGCACCAGGGTGCGAGCCGCCCCGTCGTCCATGAGCGGCCCGCGACGGAGCGCCTTGGAGTGCGCGAGTGCGAGATTACGCAGGATTGAGTGCTGCAGAATGACGCCAGATTGGTGCCGATCCTCCGGAACCAACGCGACGCCTGCGCTCACGGCCTGCGCTGTGCTCTTGAAGGAGACCGACTTGCCATCAAGTCGGATATCGCCCGCGCTGCTGCGCCGGACCCCGGCAATTGTCTCAAGCAGCTCAGTTCGTCCCGTACCGATGAGTCCTGCTATGCCGACGATCTGTCCCGGGGCGACTGTCAGGCTGATATTCGAGAAGCGGTCGCCAGAAAGCATGGAGACCTGGAGCCTGGGGCCGTCCGTCAGTTGAGCTTCGTCGGCTGGCACATATCGGTCGAAGTCTTGCGCAGAAGGCCCAACCTCATCCGTCTTTGTTCCAGTAATGACGCTCACAAGCGATTTCATTTCCATGTCGGAAACTTGCGCCGTGAGCACCTTCCGGCCGTCCCTGATCACCGTGACTCTGTCAGCGAGTTCGAATACTTCCGTCAGTCGGTGTGTGACGTAAATGATCCCAACGCCCGCCTTTTGAATGTCGCGGATGCTTTTGAATAGGAGCAGCTGGTCGGCCTTTGTCAGTGTTGAAGTCGGCTCATCCAGGACCAGGACGCGCGCGTTTCGATGGATCGCCTTGGCGATCTCGACTAGTTGGCGTGAGGCCACCGAAAGGTTCTCGACGGGCTCTTCAGGACGAATGTTTAACCCCAGTCGGTCCGTGAGGACCTTTACGATCCGATTCATCTCCCCGGTTCGCACCAGACCAAGCGCGTTATGGATCTCATTGCCGAGAAAGATATTTTGGGCAACTGTCAACGCGGGAATCAGACTGAGTTCTTGAAAGACAGTGGCGATGTCTCCCGAAGTTCGAGGACGACCATCAACTTCGACAGAACCTTCATCTTGGGGCTGCACACCGTCAAGGATTTTAATGAGGGTGGACTTGCCTGCCCCATTAGGACCAAGAAGGGCGTGTACCTCCCCGGCTTTGAGGTCGAAGTCGACATCCTTGAGTGCGTAGATGCCGCTGAAGAGCTTGCTCAGGCCGGTCGCTTGTAGGAGCGTGCCCGTCTCCTCGCTGTCGGAGCCGGACTGTGCATTGGGTGCACTCATCAGGAAACCTTTCGCCTTTGGGGGGTCGACCATGGGTGGATCATCGGGCGCTACTTGCCGCAGATTCCGGAAGCTTTGCAGGCGTCGACAATTTCCTTTGGCGCGTCCGTGCGGAAGATGCTCTTGTAGCTTTCGAGGAGATTCCCGGGCGTTACTGCAACGGATGGCAGTGCAACCCACGCGGGTGCCGAGTTGCCAATGAGGGCGTTGGCAGCGGCCAGAGCTTCCGCTTCGCCCTGATCATAGGGACGCTGAGCGCCGATCGCTTTGATGTAGCCGTTGCTGGCCATATCCACGCCATCCTCGGTACCGAGGTCGACCGTCGTGATGGGAAGGGTGACTCCTGCGTTCCTCAGCGAAGCTACCGACTGCATGGCAGGAGAATCCCAAATAATGAAGAGGCCCTTGATATCGGGGTTTGCCGTGACGAAGTTGGCCGTAGTCGGACCCACAGCGTTCGTGTCGGTGAAGCCCACCTCTTTGACTTTCACGTCCGGCCGATTATCGGCGAACCACTCCTTGACTCGCAGGGTGCGTTGGTTTGTCGTGTAAAAATCGACAGCAAAATCGACAATCCCGGCTACACCGTCCTTCGGGATGTACTTGGACAGGGCGGCCGCTGCGATTTCCCCGTTACCCTGGTTGTCGGGTGCCACCACTGATTGGTAGTCGGCGGGGTAGGTCAATCCGGCGGCAGGCATGTGAATAAAAATGAGCTTGATGCCTGCGGCCGCGACCTGTTTGTACGCCTGCGCTGTTGCGACATCGTCCGTCGGAATGCTGATGATGACATCCGGCTTCTTCGTGATCAGGTTTTGAAGATCGGAAATCTGTTGCTGTACATCGAACTTCGCATCAGTTACCCCAATCACCTTGATTCCCAGGGAATCAAAGGTCGTTTGTATCCCCTGAAGGGTGAGGCGCGACCAGTCGATATCCATGGTGTTCATCGAGATCGCAGCAGTGAACTTGCCTGCCTTGACCTTGGCTTCGTCAGCTGCGCTCAACTTAAGCGCGTCAACGTTTTCCGGCACTTCCCCGTTCTTTCCTTTGCCCACGATGCCCTGTGGCGTTATGGAGGCGGCATCGATGACAACCGCAGCGGACTGCGGCGTGGATGTCGTGCTCGTGGCGCAGCCCGACAGCAGCATCGCCAGGGCGGAAACTGCGCAGGTGAAGAGCACGGCTTTGGTATGGGACTTGATCATGGGGGTTGCTGCTTCCTGTGATGATCTTGGGATCTGGGGTGGGTTTGTTTAGGGGGATGCGAGGTATCGCTTGCTAATCTCTGCGGCTGTTCGGGGTGCCCGTCGTAATGGGCGAGTTCCACCATCAACCAGCTGTGGCCGGACGTGCTTGGAGCGCGAACAAGGGCGGTGACGTCGAGAACACCTTCCCCGAGGGCAGGCACCTGCCGGCACCTGGGCCCCAGTCCATAAGGTGATTACGTGCAACGCGGTCAGAGAACTGTTCAATCAGCGCAGCTGTATCCCGCCGCCTGCCGCCAGTTGAGCGGTGCCCAGGCAGAAGACGATCGTCGAGATCTCCCTAGGTTCGATAAGAGCCCCCGGGCCTTCTAAAGGAGAGCCGAGATGCGGGTGACACCGCCTCAGGTGATCATCGAAAAGCCGAATTTCATGGAAATCTGCTTCTACCTCATTACTTGCATCAACTCCGCTTTGGGGCAGGGTTCTATGTTTCGCACTTCCGGGGCCATGCCGCACTCGCGCAGCGGCATGGCCCCTTTTTGCTGCGTTAGTCTCGACCGAAGAAGTCGAGGTAGGCAGCAGCCAGTGCCTCTGGGTCCTCTTCTGCGAGCTGGTGCCCCCACGGGAGAATGACGGCCCGCACGTCTTCGGCGACCTCACGCATCTGGCGTTCGTTGTCCTCGCCGATAAAGTACTCGCTTCCGACGGCGAGGACAGGCATCTTCAATTTGGTTTTCGCGGATTCATGGTTCTGATCCGCGTCATCGAGGGTCGCGCGATAAATCTCGAGCATGCTGCGAAGACCACCCGGCGAGGAGTAGCACCGTACATATTCGTCGAGCGCATCAGGCGTGATTGCCTGTGGGTTGTGAGTCTCGTGCTTGATGAAGTAGTTGAAGTACTCCCGCTCCCTGCCCGTAATGAGAAACTCGGGGAAGTCCGGCACGCTGTAGAAGTTGATGTGCCACAGCCAGACGTAGGTGCTGACGTTCTCGCGGGTCAGGAACGAGTAGTCCTCGAGGCCGAACCCGGGCAGAATCATTTCCTGGTAGACCAGCTTCTTGACTCGCTCAGGGTACTGAGCGGCAACCTGGTAGGCAGTTGATGCCCCCCAGTCCTCGCCGACAAGGTTGAACGTGTCGTATCCAAGGTGGGTTGCCAACTGGGCAATGTCCTCCGCCATGTTCTTCATGTCGAAACCATCCTTGGGATGTTCCGAGTCGCCAAGCCCGCGCAGGTCCGGCGCGATGACGGTGTAGTACGGCGTCAGAAGAGGAATTACGCGACGCCAGTGGTAGGAGGTCTTTGGTACACCGTGCAGTAGGAACAGGGGCTCGCCTTGCCCTGCGACGACGTAGTGCAGTCGGACGCCGTTGACGAGAGCTCGTCCGTGCTTAGCGGGGACACCGTTGTGGTCCTGGATGATATCCATCGTGCATTCTCCTTTTTTCGTTTAGTTCTCTTAGTTCACGTCGAATTACGAATTACGTTGAAACCGACCCATGTGATGGGCTGCCTACGGATTAGCCGCAGGCTTTGGTGGCCTTGCAGGCGTCGACTAGCTGTGAACTTGGGTCCTGGTGATAAACGGTCTTCCACGCGTCGAGCACGTTTGACTGAAGAACCGGGACCGCCGGGAAAGCAAGCCAATTTGGGACTGTGCCTCCGAGTAGTACCTTGACCGCCATGTCGGCTTCCGCGAGTCCCTGGTCGTAAGGTACCTGAGCACCGAGCGCCTTTATGTTGCCTCCCGTGGCCAGTTCGTTGGCAACATCGGACGCGATGTTTACGGCTACGATCGGCATGGTCTTGCCTTGGGCGCGGACAGCCTGGTCAATCGCCAGTGCGGGGACCTCCCACTCGGTGAACATCCCCTTGATGTCGGGATTTGCTGTGAGGAAGTCGCCGGCGTCCTGCCCCGACTTCGACGGGTCTAGGAACTCTTGGGTCTTGATTTTAATGTCGGGCCGATTGGCCGTCATCCAGTCAACGAAGCCCTTCATGCGTTCCTTGGTGACGAAGAAATCCACGCCGAAATCAAGAACTCCAACGGTTCCGCCCTGGGGGATGAACTTCGCAAGGGCCTCCGCACAAACGGCTCCGTTGCCCTGATTGTCCGAAGAGACCATGCCCTGATAGTCGCCGGGGTACTCGAGGCCTTTTGGCACGTTGTCCATCATGATGAGTTTGATGCCTGCCTGGCCTATTTTCCGGTAGGCCTCAGCAGTGGCGGTGTCGTCAACGGGGATGCTGATGATTGCGTCGGGCTTGAGTTGGATCATGTTCTCGATGCCCGAGATCTGCTTGGTGACATCGAAGTTGGGGTCAACAACGCTGATTACTTCGGCGTTCAACTCTTTCAGGCGGTCCGTGATCGCGCGGACCTGTTCCGTCGACCATTCAATGTTCATCGTCTGCATGACAATCCCGACGCGGAACTTCTTTGTCTTCGCCTGAGCTACCTCGGCGTCGGTAAGCACGACGTCGCTCAGGCTGCCGGATTTGATGCCGTTTGGTCCGAGACCCACGATGCCCGTTGGCACGAGTTCCTTGGCCGTGACGCCGGCCAGGGGGTTTGCCGCCGGCTCGGCGCTATTCGATCCTCCGGTGCTGCACCCGGTTAAAAGAAGGGCTGATATCGCCGCGATGCCCAAAACGCTTGCTGCTGATTTCTTCATTGAAATGCTCTCTCCACATGATCGGCCTTGATCGAGAAAAATGATTTGTGTAACTCCAGGGGCAAGTCCGAGCCTTGTTCCACTGAACACGTCGCTTCTGACGAATATCGTCATTAGTGCTATCACGGTAGACTTTTCTCGTGCCAAAAGCAAGAAAAAAAAATAACTTGCGCAGTTTTTCTACGCCACGGAGGTGGAATCAAGTCGAAACTTCACCAAAGGTGTAAAAAGGAATCGAATGTCGGCTCCACATTTGGGAACTTATTTGAGGAGAGCAATGTCCGCACAGCTTCTAACCAAAGGCTTCGGCGCCAGCGATCTCTTTCAGCTGCTCCGGGACGGTGCCCCGCAAACCCGTGCACAGTTGGCGTCGGCAACAGGCTTGTCTCGGTCGACGATCGCCCTTCGACTAGATGAACTCATCGAATTGGAGTTGGTCGCTCCCATCAGGGACGCAGTCTCTACAGGCGGGCGTCCCTCTGCGCTTATGGCCCTTAATCCTGCCGCTCGAGTGGTGCTCGCCGCTGAGTTCGGCGCGTCCCACGCAACAGTTACTCTCGTTGACTTGAGCGCAGTCGTAATCGCCGAGCATACGGAGGACGTGGAGGTCGCGCTCGGGCCTGAACGGGTGCTCGGATGGTTTATCGATGTCGCGAACCGCTTACTTGACGAGGTCGGCAGACCACCGTCGGATGTCGTGGCCATAGGCATCGGGCTTCCCGGCCCTGTAGAGCACGAGACAGGGAGGCCCAAAAATCCCCCGATCATGCCCGGCTGGGACGATTTCGACGTGCCGCATTTTATTCGGGCAGTCTTCGATGTGCGCGTGCTCGTCGACAACGACGTCAACTTGTTGGCGCTCGGGGAGCGGGCCACCATGGCATCCGGGACAGAGAACATGATCCTGATCAAAGTCTCCACGGGGATTGGTGCAGGGATAGTCAGTGACGGGCGTTTGATTCGTGGAGCGCAGGGCATCGCGGGCGATCTCGGTCACGTCCAGGTTTCGGGGCGACAGGAAATAATTTGCACGTGCGGCAATCGAGGCTGCCTGGAGGCCGTTGCGGGAGGGCCCGCCATTGCTGCCAATCTTCGGAAAGCGGGTCTGCCAACTTATTCCGTACGCGATGTCGTCAAAGCCGCTCGATCCGGAAACGTTCTGGCCACTCAGGCCTTGCGTCAGGCCGGTCGCGACATCGGCGAAGTTTTAACCACCTGCGTCAGCCTCATCAACCCTTCCGCCATTCTCATTGGCGGTTCCCTAGCCCGCGCTGGCGACCACCTGATTGCTGGGGTCAGGGAAGTCGTCTACGCGCGTTCCATGCCACTCGCAACTTCGCGTCTGACGATCGCTCCCTCCAGACCAGATGAGAGTGCAGGAGTGATCGGTGCGGCCGTCATGGCTATCGAAAGCGCCCTGTCCCGTACGGGGATTGAAGCAATGGCCAGGCGCAACGCCCCGTAACCATCGTCAGACCCGCTGTACCTGCACGCGCGGGCAGATGGAGGGGAGCGGATCAGGGCACTGGAGCAGCGCCGCGAGGTTCTCGGCCGAGCAGCGCATCACCGACATACGGGACGCATTCGAGCAGCAAATCACCCACCGGCGCGCCGACCTGGACCAGTCCCACATGAGTGAACGCGACCAGCGCCCCGTGCCGACCGCGCCGAAACACAGGCGACAAGCCCAACCAGAAGTGGACCGCCGGCGCACTCCCCGCTCCGCCCCGCGCCTCGGCAGGAGCGCCTTACTGGACGCGGGCCGGTTCGCCTGCCTCGCCGGTACAAGGCGGCGTTCGCGAGCCGACCCCGAGAAGTTCTTCTTCGAGCCCATCTCGTTGGGATGGCCGGTTGCGGCTTTCGGGATGTATACGCCCCGTCGATCAAGGCCGTTGAGAAATCTCCTCGGAGTTGGCAGCACCGATCCGGGTCGTACTGCCGGGGATGAGCGGTGAGATAGTCAATAGCGTCTGCGAGCGCATTGTCTCTGCATCGCGCAGGGATCAGGCCAGTCGATCTAATTACGACCAGGTATCCCCGACCCGGCAGGCGGCCGGTGCTTCCCTGAGTGTCGACGACGGTTGAAAATTGAGCCACTATCGACGGTGAAAACTGAGCCACTTGTTGTGTGTTCTATTGTGCCGCGTTCTCGGCGCGGACTGAAGGTAAAGATTCGATCCCGGTGTTGTGCAGCCGGTAGCTGGCGCCTTTGAGGGTGATGACGTCTGCGTGGTGGACGATGCGGTCGATCATGGCTGCAGCAACGATCTGATCGCCGAACACGTCGCCCCAGCGGGCGAAGGCCAAATTCGACGTCAAAATCAGTGAGGCGTGTTCGTAACGGGACGAGACGAGTTGGAAGAACAGGTTCGCGGCGTCTTGTTCGAAGGGGATGTAGCCGACTTCGTCCACGATGATCAGCCCGTAACGACGCAGTTTCACGAGCTCTTGCGGGAGTCGGCCGAGTTGGTGTGCGGTTTGCAGCCGGGCCACCCATTCGACGGCGGTCGCGAACAGCACTCGGTGGCCGGCGTGGGCGGCTTTGAGCCCGAGGCCGATCGCAAGATGCGTTTTTCCGGTGCCGGGAGGACCGAGCAACACGACGTTTTGCGCTTCGGCGAGGAAGGATCCGGTCGCCAGGTGGGCGATGGTGTCGCGGCGCAACGCGGGCTGATGGTCAAAATTGAAGTCTTCCAAAGATTTCCGGGCCGGGAACCCGGCAGCTCGGATCCGGATCTCCGCCCCGGACGCTTCTCGCGCGGATACTTCCCGGGAGAGGACCGCGGCGAGGTATTCCTCGTGAGTCCAGGCGGCCTGCCGGGCTTGCTCGGCCAGTCGGGTGGCGGCGTCGCGAATGCGCGGTGCTTTGAGCGCTCGAGCGAGAGACTCGATCTCGCTGCTGGTCGTGTCGCCCATTACACGGCCTCCTCGTCCAGATCTTGGACGTCGAAGTTGACGCCGAACGCGGTGTCGTAGTCGGCCAGATCCCGCAGCAAGTCCGCGTCCGTCGGCGCAGGCGGATGTTGAAATGATCGGCGCAACCGACCGGCCTGGACCACATGGGTGGGATCGGTGATGGTCTTTGCGGTCGACCAGACCCGGTCATGACAGGCCACAATACGCTCGTCCAACCGCACCGTCACCTGAGACAAGTCGCGGTGACGTCAACCAGCCGGCCGATCGCGGTCGGGTCCACCGAGTAATCGTTGCTGGCGACACGCACGTAGTAGTCCCGCGGCAGCCGCACCCGGGCGGTGAAGCCGACCAGCGGGGCCAGCGGCGGCACGGGCAGCATCATTGCTCGGTCCTGACCGATGAACTCGATCGGTTTGCCGCCCAACCGGCGGACAGTCCTGGCGTTGGCCGTGGGGAGCCAAGCGGCTAGCTGCCGGTTGAAATCGTCAGGGCTGGTGAAGCTGCGCCCGGGCAAGAACGACGTCTCCAAGTACTGGTTGGCGCGTTCGACGATTCCTTTGGATTCCGGATCGAACGGTTTGAGCTGCACGATCCTGGTCGCCAACATTCCGGTGAATGCGCTAACCCCAGCGGCGAAATGGTTGCCACGGCCGATGCCGGCCTCGTTGTCCCAGATCAGCCGTCGCGGCACTGCCAGCAGCTGGGATGAGATCAGCTGCCACATCCCGGCCAGCAAATCCGGCGTCGTTCGCGAGGGCAGCATCACCGCCGTAATGAAGCGGGAGAATCCGGACACCATCACCAGCACTGGCGGCGAGCCCGTCTGGCCGGCTCCCAACGGGATCTTCACCGGCGGAAACCACAAGTCGCACTGGGTTTGATCCCCGGCCGCATAGTTCAACCGGTCGGCCGGATCCGCCGGCGCATACTCCGGCCGCAACCGCGCAACGGTTTCACGAAACCAAGTAATCGACCCGGTCCACGCCAACCGCTCAGCCAACACCGTCGCTGGCATCCGCGCGTTCTGCGACAACAATTCCCGAATCCGCGGTTCCAGAGACCGCAACCCCGACGACCGATCGACGCCCTCATATTTGGGCGGTTTCTCTGACTTGATCGCCTTCGCGATCGTGTTCCGCGCGATGCCCAACCGCTTCGCGATCTCCCGCTGCGACACGCCCTCATTTAAATGAAGGCGACGAACCAAAGCCCACTCTTCCACCGTAATCACCCATCAATCGTGCTCGGGTGGCTCAGTTTTCACCGTCGATTCTGGCTCAATTTCTAACCGTCGCTGACAGGAAGTTCTGCCGTACAACGCCAGTCCTTCACCAGAACGCTATGTGCGTCGCATCGAGAGATAGCCGCGTGGCCAATCTCGTTCGCTTGCAACTTTCACCGGCAGCAAGTGGCTAATGCACTTGAGAGCGTCTGAACCTCAAAGAGCTCCAAGGGTGTTCGCAGCTCGTCGCCCGAGCTTATGGGCAGGACGGATCCAGCATGCACGATTGAAACGGTGTCCAGGCAGACGTCCTTGACTAGATGACGGTAGCCGTCGACATCCGCCGCGATGATCACTGAATCGGGATACAAGAATGCGCCACACGCAAACCGGTCCGCGTCATCATTGGCAATTTCTGGAACGCGACCGTCCCGACTGGATTGAATGGCTTTGCTAACTGGGAGTTCGTAGGGAACGTAGCCGTCAATGAGCCGCCGCGTCGTCAGGCCTACGTGGTCATGGGGCGCATACCCAGCCCCGCGCAGGCAGTGCAGCACGTTGGTCGGACCAAGCCAATGTAGGACTTCGTTGACTTCCGAGGCCGTCACCGGGTCCCTACGCGTCAGGGTTGGGTGAGGCCAGTCGCTCACAGCAAGTCCGCCGTTTGACGTAGGGCGAGAATCAGGAATCATCACCATGTCCAGCCCGTCTGTGATCGCCGTGCGTGACGATAGTCCTATGAGTAGTTCCGGACCCCGTGCTGGTGGTCCGACCTCGAGAAGGTCGTTCAGCCCAGCACAGAAGCTGGCGTACCTCGCCGCGTATGACGTGGCCATCAAAGCCCATGAGGGCGGTGCGTATCTGCGCACCGCAGGGCTCTATTCCTCGCAGATTACGGAGTGGCGCAAGCTGCGTGACGTCGGTGTTCTCGCGGGCAAGAAACCCGGGGAGAAGATTGGCCGGTTAACGCCGGAGCAAGCGGAAATCGCCCGGTTGCGCCGCCAGCTGAGTAAGACCGAGCAGCGCTTGGAAACGACGGGGGTGGCGTTGGAGATCATGTCATAAATGCACGAGCTACTCGAAAGTCTTTCGAAGAGCTCGCGGGACGAAACACCGCACACGTTGCCGTAATGACCGCTTATCGCGAACTGGCCAGCCGAGGAATCTCCACTCGCGTCGCGGCCGACCTGGTCGGGATACCCCGAGCGACCGCCACCAGGAAACCACGCATCCCGGTGGCCGGGCCAGCGCCGATCCCAGCGAACAAGATCCATGATGCCGACCGCCGGCAGATTCTCGACGTCGTCAATTCGGACGTGTTCGTGGACCTGCCGCCGATCCAGATCTACGCGCAGCTCCTCGACGCAGGGACGTACTTGTGCTCCATTTCAACGATGTATCGGGTGTTGAACGAGAACAAGCAGGTTAAGGACCGCCGTCGCCTGGCACGCCATCCGGCACGGGCGATCCCGGAACTGACGGCAACGGGACCAGGCCAGGTGCTCAGCTGGGATATTACGAAGCTTGCCGGCCCGGTCAAGGGGAAGTACTTCGATGCTTACGTGATGATCGATATTTACTCTCCCTACATCGTCGCAGCGTATGTTCACGCGTCGGAATCGGGTGAGCTGGCGGTGGACATGATGAAGGAAATCTTCGGCATTCATGGCGTCCCGCAGGTCGTGCACGCCGACCGCGGCACGTCGATGACGTCCAAGACCGTCGCGGCGTTGTTGTCGGATCTGGAGGTCACCAAGTCGCATTCGAGGCCGCGGGTGAGTAACGATAATCCCTACAGCGAGGCATGGTTCAAGACTCTTAAATTCTCGCCGACGTTCCCCGAACGTTTCGGCTCCCTCGCCGACGCGAAGACGTTCATGGCCTCCTTCGTCGATGGCTACAACCACGAGCATCGCCATTCAGGGATCGGCCTGAACACGCCCGCCGACGTGCACTACGGCCTCGCAGAGGCGAAGGCCATCGAACGAGCAGCGACGTTGGACGCGGCCCGCGCGCGCTTCCCTGAGCGATTCAGCACGACCCAGACACCACAGATCCTGTCCGTTCCCGCGACGGCCTGGATCAACAAACCAGCCGAAAAACCCCCCGAAACCGACCGACTAGAACTAGCCGCCTAAACTCCCGCTGGCCTCATTCACCTTGACAAATTCCGGGTCGACGTGGCCTCGAGATGGCTCAAGTAGGTCGGTAGACGCTCCCAGCTCAATCGCGTACCGATCCCAGACCTCAACCCAACTGATGGAGCCGGTCAATTCGGTTCCATTGACGAGATATAACGACCACCATTGGGCGAAGAAGGTGGACGCTTTTCTAAAAACAACCGATCCAGTTTCAGATCCGCGTTCTTTTTCCGCAGCCGGAGCAACTCGGCCCGTTCAGACTCGGTGACGGTGGTTTCGCCGGCATCGTTTCGGGCCTTGAAAGCGCTGAACCACCGGCCAAGCGAGGCCTCGTTAATACCGAGCTCGCGGGCCACGGTCACAATCGCCCTGCCGGTGTTGATCACCAGCTTCACGGCCTCGTCTTTGTACTCAGGAGTGAACTCCCGGCGTGTCTTTCCCATGTGAACATTCTCTCTATGAGGTGTCCACTCAACGGGGCAAAGCCACAGGCCGAAGATGCCACGATGAATGCTGCGCCGCGGCGTCGTGCGATGCGGGTGGATGTGTCGTGCCGGCCGTTGTTTCGGGATGCGAAGGCGGTTAATGAGCGGGTGTGGCCGCCGTATCCGCGTTCGGGTGATCAGGGTGGTGATCATCGTTCTGCGCGGGAGCTGGTGGATTTGCGTGTGTTGAATCCGGAGAATCGGTGGCAGTACCTCGTAGACGCCGCCTAACCCTGATGACGAAGACGCGTTCTGAATCGCCCACTCGCTGTGGCCGGCACACGTCGGTTGGTTTGCCATCTTGCGTCTGTCGATCTATGACTGTTGCCGAACTTGCTGTTGAATGTTTCCAGCGGTTGTAAGTGTTGAAGCTCGTCCATCTCAGACACAGCTGGAGGATCCTGCATGAATTTCAGTAGGCGCCATTTTCTGATCGGATCCGGAGCGGTGACGTTGCCCCTGTTGGTATCCGGATGCGGTTTCGCTCCGCAGCAGCCAACCTCGTCGGCCACGGGGTCAAAAACGTTGACATTCACTACTTGGGGCACAGACGCGGAGCTGGCAAGTTTCGCTCGCGTCATCGCGGCGTTCGAGGAGGCTAACGCGGGAACGAAGGTCGAGTTGAATTCGGTTCCCTACGGCCAGATGTTTACCAACATCGATGCCCAACTGCAGGCGGGAAATCCGCCGGACATCTTTCGCGTGCCGTATTACACATTTGGCAGTTACGCCGGTCGTGACCAACTCCTGGACTTGGGCCCGTACCTGGAGACCGGATTTTCCGACCGATTCACCGATGCTGCTTGGGCGGCCGTGCAGGGCAACGACAAGCCGTTTGGAGTGCCTCACCACACAGACACGTCAGTGATCTTGTACAACAAAGTCGCTCTGGAATCGGCAGGGATCACGTCGGTTCCTACCTCGCTCGAGAGCGCCTGGACGTGGGATGAGCTGTCTGAGGTCGCGGGGACCTTGCGTGCGGCCCAAGCCGCAGATGTATACCCCATGGCCTACAACTGGCAGGGTAATGGCGTCACCCGATGGCTGAGCCTGCTCTTTCAGGCAGACGGCCGGTTCCTGGACAGGAACCTCACCGACCCGGCGATCGACTCGGATGCGGGAGCGGCTGCCCTCGAGTTCTCGTCCAGCTTCTTCACGAAGAACTTCGTGCCGCCGAACAACACCATTAAGTCGTCTACTTTCGCGAGCGATACGTGGTACTCGCAGACCTCGGCGATGGTGTGGTCTGGTGCGTTCGCTATTCCGGATGCCACAAGCACACTGGACTTTGAGTGGGGCGCGACCTTCGCCCCGCGTGGTAAGCGCGGCGGGGGCGACTTCGGAGGGAATGCGCTCGTCGCCACCGCGGGCACTGCCAACCCGGAGCTCGCCGCAGCTTTTCTTGACTTCGTCACGGGCGATACGCAAATGCGCGACTTCTGCGAGACCGCCTCACTCTTGCCGACCCGCAAGGATCTGAGCGAGTTGGGCATCAATTTTGACGTGCGCCCCGAACTCGCTCCCGTCTTCCTCGGCCAGGCTTCTACGGTGCGCGCCGAGGACTCAAGCCAGGTGGCCTCCCCCAACATGTCGAGAATCATCACTGTCCTCCAAGACAACCTGGAATCGGCCTTCGCTGGTTCGACAAGCACCGCAGACGCCCTGAAATCGATCGCAGACGGGATTGCCCAATCCACGGGCGGTTCGTGACACGAGTCGTCGCAAAGCAGGGCCGCGTCGCAGACATCGTCGCGTCACCATCTCAGCTCTCGAAGCGCCGGTGGCGTCGTGATAAGAAAACCGTGCGCGAGGCGCTTGCGGGGTGGCTGTTTCTAACCCCGAATGTGCTGCTGCTTGGCCTATTTGTGCTCGTCCCGCTCGTGTGGGCCGTGGTGATCAGCTTTCAGAAGACCAACGGTTTCGGGGCCGGTGAATTCGTGGGTGTCGCCAATTACGAGCGCCTGATCAGCGACCCGCTTTTTTGGAGAGCCACGGCGAACACCCTGCTGTTCACACTCATTGTGACGCCTCTGTCGATGGGTCTTGGCCTCGGCGCAGCTGTGCTGTTCAACTCAGTCCTTCCCGCCCGCGGCGTGTTCCGCTCCATTCTCATCGTCCCGATGGCTATTTCGGGCGTCGCCACCGCGCTGATCGGTGTCCTCGTCTTCAACGAGAACAACGGTATCCTCAACAACCTGATCCGGTTCATCGGACTCCCGAGCGTGAACTGGCAGTCCGGTGGATTCGCCGCGTTCGTGTCCGTTGTTCTCGTGACGTTGTGGTGGCGGGTGGGATTCAACATGCTCATCTACCTGGCGGGTCTTCAGGGTATCGGGCCCGAACTCTACGAAGCGGCCGAACTGGATGGGGCGAACGCCTGGGCCCGATTCCGGAACGTGACTGTGCCCCTGCTTGGCCCGTCGTCATTTTTCCTGCTCATCTTAAACGTCATCTACTCCTTCCAAGTCTTCGATATCGTGTTCGTAATGACCGGCGGCGGTCCGCAGAACGCCACATCCGTGCTCGTCACCTACGCCTATGACACGGGTTTCGTGACTCGCGACCAGGGTTACGCGGCCGCAATCGGTGTCGTGCTACTTCTCGTAACCTTTGTCTTCACTGCGGTACGGTGGCGAACCAGCCGAAGCCGGGACCTGGTCGAATAAGGACACAATCGTGACAACATCCATCCTCTCGCCAGCCCCCGCGCCGACGACCCGCAAGCAGAAGACGATAAGAAGAGGTTTGCCACATTCGCGGAGAGGCTCACGACGCGCGCT
The DNA here is from genome assembly GCF_004404055.1 of Cryobacterium ruanii. Classification (GTDB taxonomy): domain Bacteria; phylum Actinomycetota; class Actinomycetes; order Actinomycetales; family Microbacteriaceae; genus Cryobacterium; species Cryobacterium ruanii. The sequence goes on along the minus strand of NZ_SOHK01000001.1, from coordinate 56,895 downwards.
CGTAACCCGCATCGTTGGGGCGATTCTCATCGGTATCGTTGTGCTGTTCCCGCTGTACTGGATGCTGGTAGTCGCGTTCTCATCGCGTTCCGAGCTGCTGGGTGGCACACTGCGTCTTTGGCCGCGTGCCCTCACCGTCGAAAACTTCCAGCGCGTCCTCGCCGGGTTCCCCATTGCCACATGGTTTAGCAACTCCCTGGCGATCTCGGCCACGGTCGCAGTTCTCACGGTACTCGTCAACCTCTTGGGCGGGTACGCCCTGTCGCAGCTCAAGTTTCGCGGTTCAAGCGTCGTTTTCCTCATCGCCCTGACGACGCTGATGATCCCCGTACAGGTGATTATGGTGCCGCTGTTCCGGCTCGTGACGAACCTCGGGCTCTACGGCAGCTACTGGGCGGTCATCCTGCCCACGGCCGCGAGTGCCTTCGGGTTGTTCCTCGCACGCCAATTCATTCTCTCCATCCCACGCGACCTGATCGAAGCGGCGCGCATCGACGGGGCCAGCCACCTGAGAGTGTTCACGAGCATAGTATTGCCGCTGTCAAAGCCGCTGATCGCCGTACTGTTCTTCATGACGCTGTTGCAGTCCTGGAATGATTTCGCCTGGCCGCTCATTGCTCTCAAGCAGAACGAACTATTCACCCTGCCTATAGGCCTGCTCTACCTTCAGGGCCAGTTCGGGTCGGATTTCGGGGCAACAATGGCGTTCGCCCTCATTAACGTGGTGCCCATGGTGATGCTATTCCTGGTGTTCCAGCGCTTCTTCGTGCAGGGTTTCGCGCGCAGCGGCATCAAATAAAGCACCAGCGATTCGAAGACTCGTAACGCTGTCAACCGGGTCAGTCAGGGTAAGGGGAGGAGGAGCACCATGAATGTAAATGAACCAGCGATCCTCCCGGCTGCGCCGGATCGCGGGCGGGGCAATCCACCGTCACCGTTGCTGCTGCACGGATATGGAATCTAGGCCGTCTCGGCGTAGCTTGAGCCAAGGGTTTGGTGAGCCGGCCCGTCTCGGAGAGCGTTTCGCGGCGGGGGGTCTTGTTCTTCGGGTGTATTAGCCGGAAGGAGAGCACGTCGTCGAGGATCTGCCGTTCGTCTTCGGGTAGCCCCCCATGGCTCGAAACAATGTCCCGCAGTTCCTCCTCGGTCATCTCCTCACTGGTTTTGTGCGGGTCTCCGCCGAGAAGACGCACGATCACGTTCGTCGACCTCCAGATCACCGGGCGCATCGCGATCGCAAACCCATTAAGTGCGGGTGCGACGAAAACCCCACCGATCAGGACGAAGATGAAAACAGTCCACCATCCCAAACACCGCGGGCACTTGATCGAGAGCGTTTAGCAATGCCGCGAAGCTGGCGCGAGTCGTCGCCGTCACTGTCATCCGCTGATGCAGCGGCCACGCCGACTGCCTGCGCAGCTACCGGCCCATCCGTCTCGAAGCGTTGCGGCGGAGCGATGTAGGTCGAACCTCCCATGCGGACAAATTCGATCATCGAACCCCCCTCAAGGAACACCCTGTCCGTTTCCGCGCAGGGTGTCGGCGGAGTGTGAGTGCATCTTCCTCTTCAAGTCGGGGACGTCGTCGACAAGGAGCAAATTCAACTGGTGACAAAGGCTTTTACTTTCGTCGGCCCCGATCGGCAACGTTTTCATTGCTGGTTCTGACGCCCGGTTTGCGCCATACGGACTCGACGCAGGCGAGTTCGTCGTCAGTTGCCATTCGGAACGGTCCAGCGCTTGTCGCCTCGACCGAACGCCGGGATTGACCGCGGGTAGCTGCAAGGCTGGCGACGATCGACACGGTCAAGATGGAGGCTATGACGAGAAGCGATACCGTGGTGGGGATGTAAAAGACTTCGAGCAGCAGCATTTTCACCCCTACCCAGACTAGGAGTACGGCGAGGCCGATCTTCAGATAGACGAAGCGGTGCATCAGGTCGGCGAGGAGGAAGTACATCGCCCGGAGCCCGAGGATCGCGAACGCGTTGGCGGTGAAAACGAGGAACGGTTCGGAGGTCACGGCGAAAATCGCGGGAATGGAGTCGACGGCGAAGACGATGTCGGTGACCTCGACGAGCACGAGTACGGCGAGCAACGGGGTCGCCAGAAGAATCCCGCCCTTCCTAATGAGCAGACGCTGTTCGTAAAAGGCATCGGTCATCGGCACGTGCCCGCGGAACCAGGTGTAGGTGCGTGACTTCTCGGGGTCGAAGTTTTGATTCCGGTGGCGGAACATCTGGATGCCGGTCAAGACCAGGAACGCGCCGAAGATGTAGAGCACCCAGCTGAAGTTCTCGATCAGGGCAGCGCCTGTTGCGATGAAGATCCCACGGAAGACCAGCGCTCCGAGCACGCCGAGAAACAAGACGCGGTGCTGAAACTGTGGCGGTACGGCGAATGCGGTGAAGATGATCGCCCAAACGAACACGTTGTCGACCGCGAGCGATTTCTCGATCACGAAGCCAGCGAAGTATTGCTGGCCAAATTCGGCCCCGAATAGCCACCAAATGATTGCCCCGAAGCTGATGCCGGACGCGACCCAGAAGATCGACCATCCCGCGGCTTCCTTTACACCGATGATGTGCGCCGTGCGGTGGGCGATAAGGTCGATGGCGAGCATGGCCATGATGACACCGAGAACGGTCAGCCAGGCCCATAGAGGAACAGTCATTGCGGATACTGCCTTCCGAGGTAGATTCACTCGGAGGTCTGGTCCAGCCTGGTCGGGCCAACTCCGCCGAACCCCGATGACGGGATCGAATTGACGACGAAGCTTCTGAGGATTACTCCCCTCCTCAGGGTAGTAAACCAGACTTCAGCAGCAAAGTCGATATGTTCAGGCCACATCTACTATCTCTGTGGGGTTGGACTACACACCAACGACGTCGGTGCGGCCTTGATCTCCTTGTTGACTCGTTCCAGCTAGTTGGTCGACCAGATCTAGTGCCAGTGGCGGCGCGGTAAGCCGGCGAACGCGAGCAGGTCAGGCTCGGCATCGGTGAGCATCGCCGCGACTTTCGGGTGCGGCCGGCCCAGGACGGGGAAGAACGACTCCTACCGAAGCGTCGGGATCTGCAATCCGAGGTCCCCGGCGGTCGTGGTCAGGGTTCGCAGGCGGCTGCCGTTGCAATAACGCTCAACAGCGGAAAATCACACGACTCCATAGGACCCGACCCGGACGAGTGTTTATCGTCTATCTGAGCTGTCATCTTTGAATGACGGGGTGCAGCCCAAGTTCCGCTTGACGAGTTTCGGGCCCATCCCCAGGTATTAAATTGCGCAGGAGATGCAATCGACTGATGGCATAGATAATCGCAGCGAAGTCGACAGTTGCGATAGCAATGGCCAGAGCGTAGAGCCCGACGACGCCATAGCCCTGCGCAGGATCTAGAAATGGGTAGGGTACCCAGCCGTCGGTTGCCCCGCGAATGGTGACGACGATGATCCACGCGATTGGGTAGACAAGCGCGACCCATATTTTATTGAGCGGCAGGGCACTGCGGTCGCTGAAAATCACCCAATCAATCGCGGCATAGAGGGGCAGGATTATGTGCAACACGGAGTTGGCCCACGCTAGGGACACGCCACCTTCAAGTCCAGCCAGCAGCACGTTGTACACGACGCCGGTGATGGCTATGTAGGTTGTCGCACACCCTCGCGCCAACATCAACGACCGGGACTGGCGTCGTCCGGAGAGGGGCACAACCGCGGCGACCAGCAGCACAACAACCAGAATGATGTTGCTTTGCATGGTGAAAAACCCGAAGAAGTTGAACGGGTTGATCGTGGCCCGCGTGGCCGTGTCGAAAAATGTCGACAGAATCGCCACCGTCCCCAGTATCGCGACAGATAGTCGGAGAGCAGCTACAAGCTATTTCATGATCCGCCTTCGATCAGTGGTGCCCGTATCTGACCGTGACCCGCGCAAATCCTAGGGGTCCAACCTTTTTTATGTGGAAGATTCCCACGACATGGAATCTGACACTCTCGATGCCGAGAACACGGCCGGCGTGTGCTCCTACCCGCTCGCTGCCGACGCCAGACACGGCGGGCGAGATCGACTAGCCGCCGAGCCCGTTCACAAACGCGACGCTCCCTGCGGCAATCTCCGCGCGAGCCTGATTGTGACTGATGGTGGGGTTGCCGTCCCCCTCCTGAGGCCCGTAGTCCCCGAAGAACGCGTGAACCCCGCCCCTCACCACCTGGTAGCGGGCAGCGGCCGGCAGTGTCGGCTTCGCTGCAGCAATCTTCGCTGGGGTGGACAAGCCATCGTTCGACCCCGAGATCGACAGTACTGCGACGTTCACCTCGGCTATGTTCGTCGCTGGGTAGGAGGCGAAGAGGAGCAGCCCGACGACCGGATCGCTAGCGGCCCCGGCAAAAGTTTCAGCGTCTGTCGCCGCCACAAGTCCGCCGAGGGAGTGACCGCCCACAACCCAGCGAGTGACCGGATGATGCGCGGCCCGGGCCGTCGCAAACGCTCCGGTAGACAGAAAGGCGATTCCGAGGGGTTGTTTGGCAATAATCACTAGGTGCCCCGACTCGACCAGTGGTCGAAGAATCGCGGAATAAGCCCGAGCGTCGACTCGAGCGCCGGGCTGAAAAAACACTCCAACGGGGGTTTGGACGCCCGTTGGCGTCATCACGATTTCGGTGGCGTCCTCTATCACCGTGACTGTGCCGTCGGACTTCATGGCAGCCAATGCGGGAGCTCCGGCCGACAACGGCACCAGCCAGACAACCGCCGCGATCACCAGAGAACTCGTTGCAATCAGCATCGCCTGAACCGCTCTGCGCCCACGATGGACGGGTGTACGCGGTACGGGTGAGGACCACGACCTCACGGCGACAGTCACACTCAAGACGAGAGTCGCCACGAGTAGCACGATGTACGCCGGATGCCCGTGAATCAGCATCGGTCCGGTTGCGAAGGCGGCGCCGGAGGTGACGATCACTCCGACAATCGCCACAATGCGCTTGACCCACAGGTACCCGAGGTCAAGCTTCGTGATCTGCATCATATGCAGACAATACCGACGATGAGGGCGGCGGCCAGAGCGGAAACGCTACGCATGGTCCTCACGTTTCCAGAATTCCGCGTCGCAACTCAGCAGGCGGCCACTCCCAGTACACGCGTTGTCCACCGCAGGAATGATGCCGAGACATCGTGCCGTAAGTTGCGCGAAGTCTCGGTGATGTGGGATCGATCGCGAGTTGAATCCGCACGACTAGAATCGGCTCACAGCCCCAGCGATATAAGACATCTCACGGCCGTGACCTGCGCTTCCTCATAATTTGCGAAATCTGGTGGAACTTGACGGAACGGCGAGTCCTATAACTACGTCGCATAACCTCCTGCTGTAATTGCGGTACGCCCCGTAAGTTATGAGACACCCCAGGAGCAGAGTGACAAAGCTGATCGGCTACGCGCGCGGATCGACGTGCCAACAATCCACCGACCGGCAACAAATCCACATTCTGGCCGCCGGCGTCCGGCGTGACGACCTCTACGTCGACCATGGAATCTCCGGCGCTCAACAAGCATCGCGGCCTTACTTCGCTCGCGCCCTGGACGCCCTCGAGGACGGCGACGAGCTGATCACGTTGCTGCCGCGGCTGCCGCAAGAGCCATTTTGCGCCACAGACCAGCCGTCCTGACCCGTGCCAGCGAACCCGATGCATCTCGACGTCACGTGGAACCACGGGGCGCCGCCGTTCCGGCGCTCCAACGATCCGCTCATCCAGACCCACTGGATCGACGAGAACACCATCGTGCTCAGGCAGAGCATGGCCATCAACTACGAAGCACCCTTCCTCTACCTAATGTTCGGCGAGGCCCGCGCGATGCTGCTCGACACAGGAGCGACCGCCGACCCTGCGTCGTTCCCGCTGCGGCAGCTGATCGACCGGCTGTGCGACGAGTGGCTTGCCAAGCATCCACACGATGACTACAAGCTAGTGGTCGCACACAGTCACTCCCATGGCGACCACATCGCCGCCGATGGGCAATTCGCAGACCGACCACGTACCGTCCTGGTTGGGCACGCGCCGAGCGACGTCGCCGAGTTCTTCGGACTCATCGACTGGCCCGCGGGAGAGGCACACTTTGAACTCGGCGGTAGGCGGCTGGCGATCCTCGCCATCCCCGGTCACGAAGCCTCGTCGATCGCGATCTGGGACCCCACCACCGAGCTGCTCTTCACCGGTGATACGGTCTACCCCGGCCGGCTCTACGTGCACGACATCGCCGCTTTCCAGGACAGCGTCAACCGGCTCCTCGCCTTTTCAAAGCTCCACCCGGTGAGTCGGGTCATGGGAGCACACATCGAGATGTCGAACCGCCGGGGCCGCGACTACGCACGCAGCGTCGCCTACCATCCCCACGAAGCGCCACTCCCAATGACCGTCGACCAGCTACAAGCGGTAACCACTGCCATCCGCACGGTGGCCGCCCGTCCCGGCGCGCATCGCTTCGACGACTTCGCGATCTTTAACGGGCCGTGCAAATCCGAAATGGCACGACAGGAACTGCGCGCCCGGATCCGAAGGCTCTGGCCATTCTGAACCTTTTGGGGAGATCGGGGCTGGTTAAACGCGTGTGAGCTGAGCAGCGAGCCCGATCAGGGTATTGATCGTGTAGTCCGGCGCCGAAAAGTAGCTGGGGTAGGCTTCGCCGGTGCGGTTTAGCCACGCGGTGCGCAGGCCCGCCCGGTTTGCGCCGTGGATATCCCACGGGTGGACGGCGACCAAAAGCATGTCTGTCGGACTAACGCCACAGGCATCCGCCGCATAGTCGTAGGCCGCTCGAGCTGGTTTCCATGCTCGGGCATCTTCAACCGTGAGCAGCGCTTCAAAGTCCGTACTAATTTCAGACCTCGCCAACAGGGTCCGGGCAACCTCCGCGGATCCGTTCGAAAGAGTCGCGATGCGAAACCCCGCGCTCTTCAGGGCCTGTATCCCTTGTGGGATATCTGGGTGCAGATTCAATTCGGTGAAGCCTGACATGACGTGCCGCACCGCGTCTTCCGTACTGCGGGTGATCGCCACATCGCGCAGCACCGAGCGCAGAACGCTTTCGCCGATCTCTGCGAATTTCCCGCTGCCACCGGCCGCGGCCAAGGCGAATCCGTCGCGCAGCAGAGCCGCAAACCACAAACGCGCCAGATGGTCTGGCGCGCCGATATCCACGAACCGGGCTTTCAGCGGTGACATGTCGGACAGCGTTTCATTGACATCGAAGACAATCACGGTTGGTGCCCTGGTCGACTGCCGCGCGGCATCAACCTCGCCTTCGTCAGCTAGTTCCCACGCTGATGAAGCATCCGACGCCGACAATTCATCGCGGTCCATGCTTCTAAGCCTACTCCGCCGCTCACCATGCCGAGGGCCTACGCTCCTGAAAAGACCGGGCAGCTCCGACGCGAGGTCACATTGAGTCGATGTCTCAAAAGAGTCCACTTCCCAGCGGTTATTTTGTTTTTGCTTTTTGTGGGTTCACACCCAGACTATGGTGAATGAAGGCAATGACGTTTCGGAATACAGGCTTCGAACTCTTCAGCATCATTATCAGGCTGACACGGATTGTTCCTGTCGCCGACCAGGAGATCCGTGTTCGGCGGATGCGTCCCGCGACACAGGCATCAACTTCTCCAATCACGCCGAAGTCTGCGTCAGCGGTGAGCTGTTCGCGGAGTAATACCCTAGCGTCGCAATCCAGTCGAAGGTCGGAATTTGATCGCGCTTCCGTGCTTAGGAGTACATCCTGCGGTCGGTCGACGAACCTATCAAGGCGTTGACGACCTAGTCGACCTCAGAAACTCTTGGTGTAGAAAAAATGAATGTTGCACTCGGCCTCCTCACTCTCGTCGCCGTCGTCTGCGCGGCCAGCGCCCTCGCTAGACGCCTGAACCTGTCCATTCCGCTCCTGCTGGTGGTCATCGGCGTCATCGGCTCGTACCTGCCGTTCATCCCGGCGGTAAAGTTGGATCCGGAGCTGGTGCTGGTGGGAATCCTTCCTCCGCTCCTGTATGCGGCCGCCATTCGTACCTCCTTGGTCGAGTTCCGCACAAACCTGCGCTCCATCGGTCTATTGTCGGTCGGCTACGTCATTTTCGGCACGGTGGCCATCGGCCTGATCGTATGGTGGCTGCTCCCGGAGATTCCCTTGGCTGCGGCATTCGCCCTCGGCGCCGTGGTGGCGCCGCCGGACGCGGTGGCAGCGACCACGATCGCCCGCCGAGTTGGGCTCCCCCGCCGGGTAGTGAGTCTTCTGGAGGGTGAGTCGCTGGTCAACGATGCGACCGCCCTGGTACTCCTTCGCACGGCGATCGTCGCTATCGGCGGCAGCGTCACCGTCTGGCAAGTGGCGTCGGACCTCGCTTGGGCCGCCGGTGCAGGTGTGGTCATCGGTCTAATCGCGGCGTGGCTCCTGCTTCAGATTCGAAAACGGGTGCGTAACGTGGCCATAAACACGTCCATGTCTTTGGCGGCACCGTTCGTGGCCTATATCCCAGCAGAAGAGATCAACGCGTCGGGCGTGTTGGCTGTCGTCGTGGCCGGCCTCGCGATCGGCACCCAATCGCCCGCCATGCCGGGCGGTGCCTCGCGATTGAGCCAGCGCAGCAACTGGGCAACCGTGCAGTTCCTTCTCGAGAACTCCGTCTTTCTGTTGATTGGGTTGCAAGTACGATCGATCATTGAAGCGGCCTCCGGCGACTCGCTCGGCGCCGCGCGAATCTGGGGCGTCTGTGCTGTCGTACTCATCGCAGTTCTGTTGTTACGCCCAGTGTGGGTATTCCCGGCGATCTACCTGCCACGGCTGATACCTAAAATTCGGCGGGCTGACCCCGCACCTCCGTGGCAGTTGCCAACCATCGTGTCCTGGGCCGGCATGCGGGGCGTGGTTACCCTTGCTGCAGTGTTCGCCCTGCCGGAAGACGTCGCGCATCGCCCCGTGCTCGTTCTAGCGGCCCTGAGCGTGGTGGCCGGAACACTTGTCGTGCAGGGTCTCAGCCTGCCCTGGCTGGTACGAGCGTTGGGTGTGCGTGGTCCAGATACTAAAGCGGATGCGCTAAGCCAGGCTGCTTTGATGGATCAAGCCACCGCCGCAGGGATCTCGAACCTCCGCCGGAACACCCGGTCCGACGATCCACCAGAGGTGCTGGACATGCTCGAACGCCGAACGCAGGAGCGCAACCGGGCAGCATGGGAGCGCCTTGGACGATCAGAGTTCTCAGACCGTACTCCCAGCAAACGCTATGTTCAATTGCGGCTGGACATGCTCGATGCGGAGCGTGCCAGGGTTCTGAAACTGCGCCGCACCGGAGAATACGCCCACGAGGTGATCAGCGAAGTGCTGGAGATGCTCGACGTCGAGGAATCGATGTTGGATTCCACGTCCGATAACACGGACCTCGACTCGCGCCCTGACACACGTCCAGCGTCACGGCCCGACACCGGCGGTGTCCCTTTGGGCGCGGGCGGCTGCGAACACTTACAAGCCGTCGGGGAGCATCCCGTGCCGCCAGAACCTGAATGTAGCGATTGTGTGCGGGAGGGCACCACCCCGGTGCATCTTCGAATGTGCCTTGTATGCGGCAACGTGGGGTGCTGCGATTCCTCCGTCGGTCAGCACGCAACGAGGCATTTCCGACAGTCCGGCCACGCCACAATGTGCAGCGCTGAGCCGCGAGAATTATGGCGTTGGTGTTACGTTCACGAGCTACTCGGCTAGCGTGTGCTCGTCGAAACGCTCGGTGAACCTCCGTCCAGGACGGCGGCCTTGGGCGGAGCATCGACGAGCTTGAGGCCGACGATGCAGCCGATCAGGCCGAGCAGCAGCGCGATCTTCAGCCAGACAGCTTCGAGAACCCCCGGACACAATAAGCAGAATCCACGACCTGACTGATGCTCCTCGGCCAGTCTTGTCGCGTTCCGGGTGCTGATCCGTCGTCCGGGGCCGCGCTCCGCGACCAGCCCCAACCCCAGGCACACGCAATGGGCAACTCCTGTGCAGGCCGCCACAAAGTGGATGCTGAGGCTACGCGATGAAGGCGCGGTAAGCCGGGTCGTTGGCACGAAGCACCCGCAGCACGTTCTGGTAGCCGAGCTTCGCGAGGTCGGCGTCGCTCCACCCGCGACGTGACAGCTCGGCGAACAGGTTGGGGTATTCCGAGACGTCGGCGAGGCCGACCGGCATGTCGGGGCAGCCATCGAAGTCTCCGCCGAGTCCGATGTGATTGATGCCAGCCACGTTGCGGGCGTGCTCTACGTGGTCGGCCACGTGGATCACGGTGACGACTGGCTTGTCACCGACCGAACCCCTTTCTTCCCAGCGTCGGTAGTCGGCCGAGATGAACGCGGGAACGAAAGTAATCATCTGCACCCCGTCGTTGGCTTTAAGTTGCAGGAGAATCGCATCCGGCACGTTGCGTGGATGCGGATTGAGGGCGAAGCACGAGGAGTGACTGAACAACAGCGGAAGTGTCGTGGCGTCGAGGGCGTCCTGCATCGTGGCAGCCGAGACGTGCGAGAGATCGACCATCATGCCGATGCGATTCATTTCCGCGATGACGGCCCGGCCCCGCTCGTTGAGACCGTTGTGGGTCGCAGCATCGACGGCCGCGTCAGCCCACTCGGTCGTCGAGTTCCAGGTCAGTGTCATGTAACGCACGCCCAACCGCGCGTACTCGCGGAGCACCGCGAGCGAGTTGTTCATTTGATTGCCGCCCTCGACTCCCAGGAGCGACGCAATTCTTCCAACATGCTGGGCGCGTTCGACGTCGTCGGCGGTCACGGCCCACTCGAAATCGTCGGGGTAGGCAGCAATAAGGCGGTGAATGAAGTCGATCTGCTCGAGCGTGGCCTGCACCGAATCCGTGCCCTCGAGGTCTGTGTGCACCCACACCGACCAGAATTGGCCCTGCACGTGTCCGCGACGCAGCTTGGGGACATCCGTTTGCAAGTGGTGGCGCCCCGAATCGTGTTCGGAGTCCAGCCCGGCAACGGAATAGTGACGATGCTCGCGGCAGGCCCAGGCGAGGTCGTTATGGCCGTCGATAACGGCAAATTTCGGAATGCTTACGGTCATGTGATCTCTTCCCGGCAATCGATGCGCTCAGACCAGCCTAAGACCCCCACCATCGGGCATTTTAGGCGCCCGCCCGCGCGGTGTTCCAGCGCCCTGCACGGACTTGTTGCCCGCAAAACCGGGCCAGGAGATCGACTTGGACGCCCGACGGGTGCACGCGCCACTTCAAGCTCCCCCAAACAGGGCATTTTGACCCCAGATGAGGTTACAGCGCTGCCGACTTGAATCGGGGTAGTCTCTGCCAGTAGGTTGCTGAGAAAGAATCATTTTCCTACGCCCGCTCCATCGACCGACAAGTGCCAGCATCGTCACCTTGTCACTACGACCACCTGTTCCTGTAAACCCGACTGCAGGGAATGAAAAAGTGACATCCACTCCAACCCGCCGATCCTCTCGTAGGACTACCCCTCCAGCCGCATCTTGCGCCGCTCACACGGTGAACCGCAAAGGGAATGACGCATGAGTGAATCAGATTCGCCCGCGTCTTTCGCCCAGTCCGGGCCGCTCCACCGCACCTCGAAACTGCGGCTCGTCGACCAGTCGGTGGCTGCGCACACCGATATCGCCGTCGACACCCCCTCCTCGGGGCTGATCTGGGCGCGGCGGTACCGCACCAAGCTACGGCTGACCGATGTTGCCGTTGTCGTTCTCGCTGTCGGTATCGCACTGGTGTTTAGGTTCGGCGTTGACGGCATCCCAGCCGTACCGGGATCGTTCAGCGCCAATTACTGGCTCGTATCCCTGCTCATCGTGGCGACCTGGCTCATGACCCTCGAACTTTTTCACACCAGGGATTCCCGCGTCATCGGCGTTGGCGCGAGCGAGTACAAGCAGGTCATCAACGCGAGCGCTGTGACCTTCGGCATGCTCGCCATCATCTTTCTGATCTTCAACATCGACATCGCCCGGCTGTTCTTCGTTCTCGCGCTCCCCCTCGGCATTGTCGCGCTGGTTCTGGAACGGTGGCTGTGGCGCAAATGGCTGCTGCACCAACGCAGGTTCGGCCACTACCTTTCTCGGGTGATCGTCGTCGGAAACCGCGACGATGTGGAATACGTCGTCAGCCAGATCGACAATAAGTCCGGCGCTGCCTATTACATCGTCGGGGCCGCCCTTGAAGACGGCATCGGTGACGAGATCTCGGCCGGCGCGCGCGTGGTTCCGATCGTGTCCGATTTCGAACATGTCGCCGCGGCAGCAGCCGCCATGGGTGTCGATACGGTCATCGTGGCTGGCCAGCCCAGCGGCGGCAGCTCTTACATTCGCAACCTCGGCTGGGACCTCGAGGGGACATCGGCCGAACTTGTTCTCTCCAGCCGGCTGACGGATGTCGCTGGTCCCCGCATCCACTTTCGTCCGGTTGACGGCTTGCCGCTCATCCACGTGGAAATTCCCCGGTTCGAAGGGGGGCGCCATGCCCTCAAACGCACCCTGGACATCGTCACAACGGCCTGTGCCCTGTTGTTCCTGCTGCCCGTGCTCGCGGTGATTGCCGTGCTCATCAAGCTGGACAGCCCCGGCCCCGTGCTGTTTCGGCAGGAACGCTGCGGCCGCAACGGACAAACCTTTCGCATGATCAAATTCCGATCCATGGTGCAGACCGCAGAGGACGATCTGGCCGGACTTCTCGACCAGAACGAAGCGTCCGGGGTGCTGTTCAAGATTCGCAACGACCCTCGGATCACCAAGATCGGCCGTGTGCTGCGCAAGTACTCACTCGACGAGTTGCCCCAGCTGTGGAATATTTTCGTGGGCGAGATGAGCCTCGTCGGGCCACGCCCACCTCTGCCCGAAGAAGTCCAGGTCTACGAGACGCACGTGCACCGCCGCCTATACATCAAACCCGGCCTGACCGGTATGTGGCAGGTCAACGGACGGTCGAATCTCAGCTGGGAAGACAGCGTACGACTCGACCTCTACTACGTCGAGAACTGGTCACTTACTGGCGACCTGATGATCATCTGGCGCACCTTCAAGACTGTAATTCAACCAGTAGGGGCGTATTGACATGACCGCGGGAAACGAAGACACTGCGCCCACCAGCCACCGACGTCTGAGCATCGCAATGATCGGTACCCGCGGAGTGCCCGCAGCCTACGGCGGGTTTGAAACCGCCGTCGAGGAGATCGGGCGGCGCCTCGTTGACCGTGGCCACGACGTCACCGTCTATTGTCGGCGCACGGCCCAGCCGGTACCGAAGGAATACCTCGGCATGAAGCTCGTCGAACTGCCCGCACTGCGCCACAAGATCCTGGAGACCCTGAGTCACACCGGGCTATCGGTGCTGCACGCAACCTTGCACCGTCGGGCTGATGTGGCGTTCGTGTTCAACGCAGCCAACGCCCCTTTCGTGCCGTGGCTGCGGCTGCGGGGAATTCCCAGCGTCGTTCACGTAGACGGGCTCGAATGGAAGCGCGACAAATGGGGCGGCGCCGGTCGGCGTTACTACCGCTGGGCCGAAGAAGTCTCCGTGCGTGAAGCGGATGCCCTCATCGCCGACGCGCAGGGCATCGTCGACTACTACCGGGACGAATTCTCCATTCCGACCGAGTTGATCTCCTACGGCACCCGAATCCTGCAGGACACCCCGACCAATCGTCTCTTTGAACTCGGACTCCGTCCCGGGGGATACCACCTGGTCGTCGCCCGGTTCGAACCAGAAAACCACGTCGACGTCATCGTCGACGGGTATCGGGCAAGCGGGGCCCGCCTGCCACTGGTCGTCGTCGGCTCCGCGCCTTACGCGGCCGACCACACCACGCGCATCAGTGACCTCGCCGCATCCGATTCCCGCATTCGCATGCTCGGTAGTGTCTGGGACCAGGACCAACTCGACCAGCTGTACACCCACGCCAGCACCTACCTCCACGGTCATTCGGTCGGCGGAACGAACCCGTCGCTGTTGCGAGCCATGGGCGCCGGTACCAAGGTCATCGCCTGGGACGTCATTTTCAATCGTGAGGTCCTTGGCACCGACGGTGCCTACTTTTCGCGGGCGGAGTCCCTGAGCGCCCTGCTCGAAGACGCCGAGCTGAGCCCCGAGCGCGTCGCCGAGGTTGCTGCTGCCCTGCAACGACGCGCGGAGGAACTCTATAACTGGGACAGCGTCGCCGCGAGCTACGAAAAACTCGCCCGGCGCGTGGCCGTCGGCTACAGCACCCACCGCCAGAGCAGCGGGCGGGCGGGCGTGTCGACCCGGAGCATTCCCGACAGCATGCACCGACAACCGTCAACCGCACCGTCCAGGGGGATCACACTATGACAAGCACTTCGGCCCAGGCCCTCCGTTCGACCGAAACGTACTTCGACACGGTACGTCGCTTGGCGTCGGCGCAGAAAACGGCGGCCCGTGGGGCGCCTCCCTATTCCGTCTACGTCAACCGCCGGGTAGGCCGTTACCTCGCGGCGAGCGCGTATCGTTTGGGCCTCACCCCCAACAACGTCACGGCGATCAGCGCCGGCTTCACTTTCTGCGCCATCGGCCTGCTCGCGATCGCTGAGCCCAGCTGGTGGCTCGGGATTGTCGTATGGTTGCTCCTCGCTACCGGGTATGCCTTCGACTCGGCCGACGGCCAGGTCGCGCGATTGCGCGGTGGCGGCTCCCCTTCGGGTGAATGGCTCGACCACGTAGTGGACTCCATCAAGATCTCGACCCTGCACCTGGCCGTGCTCATCACCATGTTCACGCACTTTCCACTCACCAGCTCGGCCTGGCTGCTCGTGCCGGTCGGTTTCACGGCCGTGGCCGCCGTGTCCTTCTTCGCGATGATTTTGAACGACCTGCTCAAGGCCAAGCATGCAGACGCAGCCCCGCTTTCCACCGCTCCCCGCACCGTGTTTCGGTCCCTGCTCGGCGTGCCCACGGACTACGGCGTGCTCTGTCTCGCGTTCGTGCTGCTCGGCGCTCCGCTGGCGTTCCTCGGCCTGTACACCCTGCTCTTCATCGCCAATACTGCCTATCTCGCACTCGCTCTGGGCAAATGGTTTCGCGACATGACCGCGCTGGGTCGCGTCGGGGTCGCGCGACCCTAATCGGGCATGCACTTGTCTCGATCGGCGAACCCACTGTGACCCC
The DNA here is from genome assembly GCF_004404055.1 of Cryobacterium ruanii. Classification (GTDB taxonomy): domain Bacteria; phylum Actinomycetota; class Actinomycetes; order Actinomycetales; family Microbacteriaceae; genus Cryobacterium; species Cryobacterium ruanii. The sequence goes on along the minus strand of NZ_SOHK01000001.1, from coordinate 41,729 downwards.
TTCTGGGGATACCCGCTGCTGAGTTCAGAGGTGAGTTTTGATCAGCTTGATTGTAGTGTGGGCGCAACCGGACGGAGAATACTGTGGAACCAGTCGACTATTTGAGGACCATCACAAGACGGTGGCTGCTCATCGTCATCGTGGGCCTTCTCGGCGGCGCTGTGGCCTGGGGCTATGCGGCCACCCTCCCCGCCCAATACCAAGCCACCAACAGTGTCTTCGTCACGAGCGACCGGGGTGAGACCACCAGCGAGCTTTTGCAAACGTCGACGTTCACGCAAAACCTCGTGCAGTCTTACGCGCAACTCGCCACAACGCCGACGGTGCTGGGGCCAGTGATCAGCGAGCTCGGATTGGATATCTCCACCCAGGCCCTCGCGTCTCGGGTTACCGCGGTCACCCCCCTGAATACGGTGTTCATCGAGATCACCGTCACCAGTCGATCGGCGGTGCAGGCCGTAACCCTCGCCGACGCCGTCTCCGGTTCGCTCGCGCGAGCTGTAGAAAACCTGGCACCCAAGGGGCCTGACAACCTGCCGTCGATCACCGTCAAGACCGTTTCTCCCGCCCAGCTCCCCGGCAGCCCGTTTGCACCCAACACGCAGCTCATCGTCCTCACCGGGTTGCTGGTGGGGCTCGTTCTTGGTGTGCTCTACGCCCTCGCCCGCGAGGTGTTCGATACTCGGGTGAGTACGGAGAAGGATCTGGATCGCGTATCCTCGGATCCCGTACTGGGGAAGGTCGGCCGCAAGAAGCGCTCGGACCCGGCTGGCCTGGTCATGCGGGTCATGCCGCACAGCGCGCTGGCCGAGTCGTACCGCCGGGTGCGGGCCAACCTGGAATTCATCGACGTTGACAACCCCCCGCGCAGCGCCGTGGTCACGTCGGCGGTCACCCGCGATGGCAAATCGACGACCGCGATCAACCTTGCACTCGCCATGGCGGAACGGTCCTCACGGGTGTTGCTGATCGATGCCGACCTGCGGCGCCCGTCGATCGCCGAGCTGTGCGACCTCGAAGGCGACGTGGGCCTCACCACTGTGCTTCTCGGCGACGTCGGTCCCGACGATGCCATTGTGCGTTGGTCGGATGGCCTCGATGTGCTGCCTTCCGGCGCTGTGCCACCCAACCCCGGGCAGCTGCTCGGTTCGGACGCTATGAAGACCCTCATGCAACGCCTGCTTCTGGAATACGATTTCATCGTCGTTGATTCGCCGCCGTTGCTTCCGGCCACCGATGCCCTCGGCCTGTCGCACCTCACCGATGGTGCCATCGTTGTCGCCCGCTACAAGTCGACCACCCGTCAACAGCTGGCGACCACCCTGGAGTCGCTCGAAGCGGTCAACGCCCGCATCCTGGGCATCGTGCTCAACCAGGTGCGCGAACGCCGCGCCGAGGTGTATTACGGACCGCTCGCTCCGGTGACCGGTGCCGCGCCGCTCACACTGAAAACGACCAACCGGGTCACGGCTACCCGGGCACCGCACACCACCTTCGATGAGACCGGCCGCCGCAGTTCCCGCCCGTCGGAGTCGACGCGGTCGTCGTAGTGCGGGTCCTCCAGTCGTTTCCGGAGGGTCGCGCCACGACGAATCCCTACCTGCTGCAACTGAGCCGATCGCTCGCCCCGCACGTTGAGGTGCTCGGCTTCACCTGGCGCCGAGCGCTCACCGGACGGTATGACGTGTTCCACGTGCACTGGCCCGAGATCCTGCTGCAGGGGCGCACCCCAGGGCGGGCACTCGCCAAACGGATGCTGTCCCGCCTGCTTCTGGCGCGGCTTCGGATGTGTCGTACCGCGGTAGTGCGCACGGTGCACAACGTGCGCAGCCACGAGTCCGCGCCACGACACGACCAAAAGTTGCTGCAATCGTTCGACCGACGCACCACTCTGTGGATTCGACTCAACCCGTTCACCCCGGTCCCGGCGGGCGCATTGAAGCGCACCATCCCACACGGCGATTACCGGGACTGGTACTCAAACCACGTCCCGGGGGCGCCCGTGCACGGCCGGCTGCTCTACTTCGGGCTGATCCGTGCCTACAAGGGTGTCGACGGCCTCGTCGATTCCTTCCGTCACCTTGACGACGGTGACGCATCCTCCCTGCACATCGTGGGCGCTCCGCATTCGGGCGAGTTGGCCCAGCGATTGCAGCGGGCAGCGGGCGGTGACCCCCGCATCAACTTCGTGCTGCGCCACGCGAGCGATGCCGAGCTGGCCGACGCCATCGGTGCCGCCGAACTGGTCGTGCTGCCGTACGCCGAGATGCACAACTCCGGCGCCGTTCTGCTGGCCCTCTCGCTCGACCGTCCGGTCCTGGTGCCGACGAGCACGGTCACCATGGCGCTAGCTGTCGAGGTCGGTCCTGACTGGGTGATCACGTATGCCGGGCCGTTGTCGGCCCAGGTCCTGACCGACGCACTTGCGCACACCCGGCGGACGCGTAGCGCGCCCGCACCAGACCTCACGCACCGCCGGTGGGCTGTCGGCGCCGCGGACCACGTCGAAGCCTACGGCCGTGCCGTGCAGGCCGTGCGATCTCGCTGACCGCAGCCGCGCGATCGATTGGCGCTACTCAGTCGTCGGCGAACAGCCAGGCGTCGGCGGCAAGCCGGCCGTCAACGGACGGCAGATCATCAAAGGACGGGCGGGGGGCCTGCAGGGCGTGCACCACGGCATCCGCTAGCTGCTGCGGGGTGCAGCCGGGGGCGACCACGGCGTGACCGTGCTTCTGGAGCCAGGTCGCGAGCCCGGTTTCGGTCGTGGTCACGATCGCGCAGCCGTGCGCGAGGCCCTCGACGATCGGCAAGCCGACCTGTTCGCGCCAGGTGGAGGTCGGCTGGCTGGGCAGGGCCAGCACACGGGCTCGGCGCAACTGCCGGTGAATTTCGTTGCGGGGCGGATCGATGACCAGCTCGATGCTCGGGTCCAGGGCGGCGGCCTGCCGCACCTGGTTTTCCAGTGTGCCCTTGCCGATGATGGTGAGGCGGGCCTGGGGCAGCACCGCGGTGACGAGCGTCCACGCAGCGAGGATGTTCAGCAGCCCCTTACGCGGCACGAACGCCCCGAGAAAGACCACCCGGTGCGTTTCGAAGTCGTCAGCAGCGGCGCAGGTACACGGGGCTGGCAGGGCCGGGATAACGGCTGAGACCAAATTCCGGGCGGGTTCGGGCAGTGCCGTGCGGTAGGTGACTCGGGCGGCATCCGTTCCGAAGACGATACGGTCGGTCTGCTGCCAGACGAAGCGGGCGGCGACACCGTTGATGCCACGTCGTAGTCGCGGGCGGGCGCGGAGTAAACGTACGAACGGGTCGGCGTTCTCCAGGGCGTAGCTCACGATGGTCGATCGGCGGCCACCGAGCAGCGTCCGCAGTCGCAGGGCACCGATCGCCAGCGCACTGGCCCACACGCTGGAAAGCATGAGCGGTTCGCCTATCTCGAGGGTCGTGACCGGGGAACGGGCCAGCAGCCACGCAGCGCGCACCGGGTGCGCCTGAACTACGACGAGCCCCCTGGTGAGTTCTTCGTGAAAGTCATACCTTTTAATTCGGAACAGAATGGCCGCCGGCGGCAGCTCATGCGCTCGTTCGAGGTGGGCGCTGCGCAGGGTGCGGTAGAGCCGGGCCCTGTCGGTGGGAATGCGGCCGCTAGCCACGCTTGTACTCGTGGTACACCGACCCCACCGAACCGGCCAGCATTCCGGCGCCGCGCGCGGCGGTGCGCAAGCCGCGGGCACGCAACGGCATCTGTCCGACGAGCGACCCGGCCAGGTAACGCATGATCCCGCCACAGACCCGTGCGGCGCCGCGCGCCTGCAGGTTCATGCGCACCAGAACGCGTTTACCATTTTCGGTTTCGTCGAGGTTGATTCGGCTCCAGGTGTTGCCCATGCGAAACGCCCGTTGCAACACCCATTCCCTGGTGAGGCGGTCCGCTGGCACAATATCGATGACGATGGCTTCATCGCACCAGATCATCTGCCCGCCGCGCTGATGCAGCTGCCGGGTGAACAGCGAGTCCGACCCGCCGGAGATCCCGAATCGTTCGTCAAAGCTGAGCCCTAAGCGGCGAACCTGAGCCAGGTCGAGCAGCAAATTATTCGTGGCGGCAAGGGACACGGGCGTGCCGGTGGTGAACCGGCGGCGCTCGAAGAAGCCGCCGGCCCGAATCCACTGCTCGGGTTCGATGTCGTATTGCGAGAGCACCGGGCCGACGACAGCAGCGGGTCGGTAGGTGGAGTAGGTGTCAAGCAGCTGCACCAGCCAATGACTGCTGGGTCGTTCGTCATCGTCGATGAAGATGAGCAGGTCGGCACCCTGGCCTTCCTGCAGTGCACGGTTTCGCGCGGAAGCGATTCCCGGGATCGGTTCGTGCACGTAGCGCACGGGTGTCGGTCGCTTCGATACCGATTGCCCCGCTTCCAACCAACTCGCGTCGGTCACCAGGGCACGCGCTCCCTCGTTGGGATCGTTGTCGACGACGACGATCTCGACCGGCGCGTGCGCCATGCCGGCCTGGTCGAGCAGCTCGGGCAGGAGCTCCTCAAGGTCAGCCGGGCGACGAAAGGTCAGCACGGCAATCACAACGTGCGGGTCACTGGCGGATCGGTTGACGGGTGACATGACCAGCCCCCTCTGTAATGATGTGAACGGTGCAGCTGCTGCGGGAACAAAGAGGTCGGCTCGTGGGTGGGGCCAGGATCAATTGGCACGCTTCACGATCAGGTCATCAAAGGTGGCGGTGACGGGTGTCACGGTGGCGGTCGATCCCAGGTAGAAGGCCAGACCGACGGCACCGGCTGTCTGCATCGCGGCGGTGGAGTCCGTCGCCGTAATCTGCCACGCCACCGGTTCAGGAGCGCCGAGGGCCCAGACTTTGGCACGAATGGTGGTCGGTGCAGACCCGGTGACCTGCAGGCGGAGTTGCATCGCGCTGCCGGTCGTGTAGGTCAGCCCGGCGATGTTTTGCGCTTTCAGGCTCGTGGCGCCGCGCATGAGTTGCAGCTGCACCACCCCGGTCGAGAGGTTCTTCATGCGTACCCGGTAGTCGTCGGTACCGACCCGGCGGCCGATCAACGAAGTGTACGCGCCGGATCCGGTCGCGTCCTGTTGCAGGGTCGTCGTGAGGAGCATGTCGGTGTCGAGCAGCGACACGCCCGAGAGGTAGGCGTTGACGGTGGCACCGGCCGCGGCCTGAAGGCGGCCGACACCGCCGCTGACCGAATAGTTCGATGCCGTACCGGTGGTGGTCCAGGCTCCGCCGGTGTCGGCGGCTCCCAGGCCGGTCGCGACGGTGCGGGAGAACGCGTCAGCAGCCAGTGGGGTGTTCGGATCCACGGCCGGCACCTCGACCGTCTGCACGGCCTGCCCAGTCGCTGTGGAGTTGTCGGTCACCCTAAGGGTCACCTCGTAGCTGCCCGCGGCTGCGTAAGTGTGTGATGCGGTCACGCCGGTGCCACTGCTCCCGTCACCGAAGTCCCAGCTGTACCCGGTGATGGTTCCGTCACTGTCGGTTGAGGCGGAGGCATCCGTCATTATTGCGAGCGGTGTGGCCTGATAACTGAACGCTGCCGTCGGCGCCACGCTGACCGGCGGGTCGGTAGCCTCGACCGTTCGGGTCGTCACCGAGCTGGCTCCCGAGTTGTCGGTGACAGTGAGGGTGACCGGATAGCTGCCAGCGGACGCGTAGGAGTGTGTGGCGGCGGCTCCGGTCGCGGTGCTGTCATCGCCGAAGTTCCAGACGTGACTCGTGATGGTTCCGTCGGAATCTGTGGATCCGGTGGCGTCAACGCTCAGGTCGCGGTAGGCGATCGCACTGCTGAACGCGGCCGTCGGTGCCACGTTGGCCGGGGGCCCCGATCGGCCGATCGAATTGTGCCGAGCGATGGCGCTGGCGCTCAGAGCCGTGTTGTAGACGGCGACCTCGTCGATGTCGGCGGCAATGTAATCACTCGCCGGCCGGCTGGTCCACCCGCTGAGATTGTCGCCTCCGATGCGCCAGTAGCCCTGGATCGGCGCCGCCGATGTCGTATCGGTGCGCTGGGCCACGAGCGCGCCGTCGACGAACAGCGACATGCCCGCGGCACCGACCGACGCCACGATGTGGTGCCACTGGCCGTTGTTGTACGACGCGGTCGTGTTCACCGTGCGGAGGATGCCGGGCTTCACGCCGAACCAGAGGCGGCCGGCATTGTCCATGTAGACCTGGCGGTCGTAGGCCGTCGATGCACCGCTCACGGCATTTCCGAGCCCGATGATCTTTCCGCCACGGGTGGTGGTGGTCTTCACCCAGGCTTCGACGGTGAAGGCGCCCCGAGGGGTTTCAAAGGCTGATGAGGCGGCGGTTCCGGCGGACGTGCCGCTGAACCGCGAGGCGGTTCCCGAATCAACGGCGAGCGCGCCCGCGACGTTTCGAATGACGCCGGTTCCCGTGGTTTCGTTGGATGCGGCGGCCCAGTCATAGGCTGTCGTACCCGTGGGTTCGCCGAGCGGCCAGTACGACGAGGGTGAGTCGCTCTGAACAGTTTTGGCGTAGGCGTTGTACTCGCCGGAACCAGAGACGGTCACGCTGGTGGGGTTGCCGGTTTTGACATTGCCGAAGGAGTCCTGCACCCGCACGCGGTAGGTGTAGGTCTGGCCCGGCGTGAGTCCGCTGTCGGTGAACCCCATGGCCGGTCGAGACCAGTCGGTCGAGAAACCTTTCACCGTGCCCACGGCGACACCGTCGCGCAGCACCTCGTAGGTGAGCTGTTCGTTGTCCCGGTCGAAGGCTGCTTTCCAGCCGATTCGAGCGGTGCCAGTCGACAGCGAGTCGACGGTCGGCACGAAAGCGGATGCGGCGAACGCCGCGTTCGCCACGCGCGGTCCTTCCTTATTGGGGGCAATCACCTTGTTCGCGAAGCGCACCAGGCCCTGCTGACCCTTGTTGTTGACGTTGGTGAACTCACCACCGTAGAGCAGGTAATCGGTGTTCGCGGTGATGGTCCATGCGCCCTGGCCTTGGCCGGTGAATTTGCCGGAGTTAATCTCGGGGTAGAACGTGAGCAGGCTTGGGCTCGGCCGGCCGGTGAAGCTGGCGTAGCTGCCGACCGCATTCGGGGTGAGCGTGCTGGTGGCCGCCATGGAGAAGGTCAGGGTGCGGTGATACGAGCGCGGACTGGTCTCGACCGGGCCGCCGAGGTTTCCGAGATTGCCGCAGTAGTGCGGGTGACCCGTCGTGTAGACGGCGTTGGCCACCGGAACGGCGGAGTAGGTGTCACCGTGGCAGTCTTCCAGCCAAACGAGCGAACCATCGCTCCAGTTTGCCCGGAAGGTGCCCTCGAAATTCGCCCCGCTGCCGTAGTCATAGCCGGTGCCGAACGCGCCGTCGGCCGAGGAGCTCAGGCTGGTGATAGCCCCGTTCAGACCACCGTTGCGAACCACGGCGTTCACGGCCCAGGGCAGCGACGCACCGGTGACCGCGTCCGTCGCGGCCATGCCGTAGCCGGGAGCGTCACCGCCGTTATAAGACGTGAAGGAGCCACCGATGAGAATCTTGGCGCCGTCCGGCGAGATCGTCATGGTGTTGACCGACCCGCCGGCCGGGTTGCCGGTCCAGTCGCGAATGGCGCCGTCGGCGACGGCAAACGCGGCCATCTGGTTGCGGGCAATACCGCTCGCCGAGGTGAACACACCGCCCACGTAGACGGTATCGCCGAAGGTGACCAGGGTCTTCACCGAGGCGTTGACCGTCGGCGCCCAGGATGGCACGAGCGACCCATTGGCGGTATCAAACGCGGCGAGGCGGTAGCGGGTCACCCCTCCGACGGTGGTGAAGAACCCGCCGGCGTAGAGCCGTGTACCGTCAGCGGATGCCGCGAGCGAACGAACGGCACCATTGAGGTCAGGATTGAAGCTCGCAACCAGTACGCCGGTCGTGAGGTTGTAAGCGAGGAGGTTGTTGCGCACGACCTCGTTGACCCCGGCGGCAGAGCCGGCCGGCCGAGCCCTGGTGAACTCGCCTCCGGCGTAGACGGTGTTGCCCACGATCACCTGGGACCAGACGACGCCGTTGATCTGGGCCGTGGGCAGCGCGTCGGCCGCGAAAGTCACGGGAGTGCCAGCATCCACTGGGGCAGTGTCAGCCTGGGCGGCGAGCGGTGCAGTCAGGACCCCGACGAGCATGGCCAGGATAGTCAGCAGGCTGAGCCAGCCGGCACGCAGCGACAGTGAGACCCGAGATCGGGGCGCGTCGCGCAACAAGACCGTGGGCCGGTTGACGTGCAGGCGAGACACAGGGAGAGGTCGCACGAAGATTCCTTACTCGGGACGAGGTGCGGGGACGTCGGGTAGCCACCGCATTCTTCGGAGTATAGTGAGAATCCGTCACTATCGGATGCCCCCGTCCGGGGCACACGCTGCAGGTAGCCTGCAGGGGGTGGAGAACGGCGCAAGTCAGCGCGGAGCTGCACCCTCGAATAGCACGATCGGCACGCCGACGGAGTAGTCCACGGCTATGCGCACCTGGTCACGCAGGTCAGACGGTACGGCAAAGACGAAGACGCCCTGTTGTGTCGCCCCCGGCGCTACCGATGAGGGGAACGGCGCGCCGCCCGAAGCCGTCAATTCGGTGGCGGGACTCTGCTCGGCGCCGAAAAACAAGTTGACGACCGTCGACGTCAGGGGCACGGTGTCGGGAGTGTCGTTGCGCACGGTCACGGTGAAACGCAAGGACGGCCCACCCACCTCGCCCGGCCCGCGCGCAACCCCGTCGACCGCTTCGAGCGCACCGACACCGAAAACCACGCCGGGAACAGCCGCGGCGGATTCAGTGAGTGGCACCGGAGCCTGCGCGGCCGGCGGAGCCGGTTCCTCGGCAGCCTCGGTCGGCGAGGGAGCAGCCACGGTCGGAGGTGCGGTGGGTGTCGGAGAAGTGGAGGACACGTCGCTCGGCGTGGGTGTTGACGCAGCGGTAGGCCGCGGGCTCGGTGTGAAACTTTCGCTGCTTCCCGCCGCTTCCGAGGCGGTCCTGTTGGAGGCCGCGACCCCGGCGACGACGAGCACAATAACGACCGCGGCGAGTACAGCGGATGCGACGCTCCACCACACACGTCGTCGAGCGGCCGGCTTTTGGCCGGTGTTGTCATCGACGGGGGGACGCACTGACATGGTGAAACTCCAGGTTGCTCAGCTGGTTGCGATCGGGGCAGATTCATGATTTAGGGAGGACTGATGCGGGCATTATTACGGTGCAGCCATTAATACACGGGTTCACCCGCATTCCTAGGGGGCAGGTGAACCCCGCCCGGGGGCATCCCCCTCAGGCTGTACAGTGTGAAAAAAAGCACCCGACCAGCGTTCGATCACCACGCGACCAACGAGGCGACAGACATGAGAATTGCCATTCTGCACGGCAGTAATGATGCCTACGGCGCCTCCAAGGTGCTCTGTCAGGAAGTGGAGTGTCTGGTGAGCCTCGGACACGACGTACTCGTCGTGGTGCCGCACACGGGCCCGTTGGCCACGGAGCTGGCCCAGTTCGGTGCCACCGTGTCGGTCGTCGTTGACCCGTCGTTGGTGGTGTTGCGGCGCAGCAAATTGACCGACCTGCTGCACCCGCTGACCCTGCGCCACGACGTGGCCGATGCCGACGTCGTGGTGCTGTGGACGCTGGCCCTGAGCGCGTACATTCCCGTGCTGCGACTGAGGCGCCGCCGGTTCTACGTCTCCGTGCACGAGCTGCTGCTGGGCCGTGTCGGCGGGCTTCTCGTGCGAACCTTGCTGGCCTCCGGAGGCTTTCCGGTGTGCGCGTGCAGTGAAGCCACGGCCGCCTGGTTGCACAACCATGGGGTTGGCCGGGATCGCCTGACGGTTATGTCCCCGGTTTTCGCTGCTGTCGGGGCGGTACCTGACCGCTCCCTGCATGATCCGCTGACGCTCGCCGTCGTCGGGCGGGTCAATGGGCACAAGGGGCACCTGGAAGTGGCTGCGGCCTTCCAATCGTCAGCACTGTCCGGTGCCGGGTGGCGTCTTCTCCTTTTCGGCGCACCCTACCCAGGCCAAGACGAGGCCCTGCAAGCCGTTCAGGCTCTCGTGCACGACGACCCCCGCATCGAGTACCGCGGTGAAGCGGCGTCGGTGGCGGCCATCGCCGAGGAAATTGATGCGGTGGCCTGCTTTCCGTCTACACCGGAACCGTTTGGGCTGGTGCCGATCGAAGCTTGGCGGGTCGGCGTGCGTTCGGTCGGCTTCGCGGACGGCGGCGCGGGCGAAGTCCTTCCGGTCGTCGGCGGCCTCGGAGTGCGCCGCACCGATCGACCTGTCCTCGACATCACCGCCGCGCTCGTCCGTCTGGCCGTGGCACTCAAAGCGCACGCCCCCCTGCCCCAGCCGGCCCAAGTCAACCCGCTGTTCTCCGAGGACCGCCGTCGTAACCTCATCGCCGAGGTCATCGCGCGCAGCAAGCGGTGACACAAGCACAAATCTGAGGGGGCCGACCGACAACCAGGCGGTCCCCTCAGATTTGAGCCAACGGCGGATCGGTGCTACCGCTGGCAGATCTAGTCCGCTGGCACCTCGGGGATCGGCAGCGGTTCGTCATCCGGTAGCGGTTTGACGCCCGGGTCCGGCTCCAGCACCGGTGCCGGCACGACCTCTGGCACCGGCAGGATGTCCGGGTCCGGCACCGGTGCCGGCACGACCTCTGGCACCGGCAAGATGTCCGGGGTCACCGTCGCGTCGGGGGCATCCGCTGGCGCATTCGGCGTGATGGTTGCGGCCGGCGCTTCCTTGTTCGCCGCACCCGTCGCTCTGATGCTTGCCGACGAACCGGTCACCGTGTTACCGAAGGGATCAGTGGCCCGCACCTGATAGGTGTACGACGTGCCTCCGGATCGCCCGGTGTCGGTCCAGCTAATGGTCGGCCGCCTCCAGTCCACCGACAGCCCCGTCTGCGTGCGCACGACGACGCCGTTTCGCAACACCTGGTAGGTGAGCTGCTCGTTGTCACGGTCGTAGTTGGACTTCCAGGTGACCTTCACAGAGTTGGCACTCGGAGTGCTGAGCGTGGGCTGAAAACTGGTGCCCGTAGCCTTGGGACCTTCCCTATCGGGCGCGATGGACGACACGGCAAAACGCGTGAGGCCCTGTTGTCGCTTGTTGTTCACGATCGTGAACTCGCCCCCGTAGAGAACGTATTGGGAGTTGGCTGCGACGTTCCAGGGCCCCTGGCCCTGGCCGGTGAACGTGCCCGTGTTGATGTCGGGGTAGAACGCCAACAGAGTGGGGCACGGCCGGCCTTCGAAGTTGAAGTAGCTGCCGCCCGTTACATTTCGGGTGATAGTACAGGTGGCGGCCTTGCTGAAGGTCAGTGTGCGGTGATAACTGCGCGGGTTCGTCTCCGGGAACCCTCCGATATTGCCACAGAAGTGCGCGTGGGCGGTGGTGTACACGACGTTGCCGACCGGTACTGCAGAATACGTATCACCGTGGCAGTCTTCGATCCAGACAGTGTTGCCGTTGCTCCAGCTGGCCCGGAATGTACCCTCGAACATTGCTCCCGACCCGAAATCGTAGCCGGTGCCATAGACACCGTCGGCATCGGAGGTGAGGGAGAGAATTGCCCCGTTGGGGCCGGCATTCCTAATCAGTTTGCCAATATTCCACGCGACGGCAGCACCGGTGCTCGAGTTCGTGGCGGCCATTCCGTAGCCGGGGGTCGTGGCTCCGTTGTAGGAGGTAAATGAACCGCCGATGATGACGCGGTCGCCGTTCGGTGAGATCGTCAGCGCATTGACGGCACCGTCTGGAATGGTTCCCTTCCAGGTTCCCACCGCACCGGTGGAAGCACTGAAGGATGCTGCCTTTTGACGACTCTGCCCGCTGGTCGACGTAAAGCTTCCGCCGGCATACACAGTGCTTCCGGACGCACCCAAGGCCCGGACTGTGCCATTCGCCGTGGGATTCCAGCCGGACAGGAGCGCGCCGGTAGCCGTGCTGAACGCCGCGAGCCGGGTGCGCGCGACTCCACCAACAGTGCTGAAGCCACCACCGACATAGATACGCGATCCGTCGGGCGACGCGGTGATCGCCCGCACGACACCGTTCACGCTGGGATTGAATGAAGTCATCACCCCGGTCGACAGGTTGTAGGCCATGAGATTATTGCGCGAAACTTCGCTCGTGCCGGCGGATGCCCCCGCCGGGCGGGCCCTGGTGAATTCACCGCCAACGTAGACCGTGTTTCCCACGATCTTTTGCGACCACACCACGCCGTTGATCTGCGCTGTGGGCAAGGCATCCGCTGCCACGGTCCTGGGGGTTGAAGCATTGGGGGGTGACGTATCGGCCTGGGCCGCTCCCGTCCCGGTGAATATCGCGCCGGCCAGTACAGCCGCCGCGACAATGGCTGTCATGGGGGAACGGAAACGCCTGAACATAGAAGAGCCTCATCTTCTCTTGGTCGGCGGCCTCGAAACGACCCCCGCAGTTCAAGAATTATACTCAGTTTCCTTTTTGCCCCAACCCGCAAAAGTAAAGTTGCCACGATGGGTTAGGCGGCAGAAAAAGCGTTCGCGGCCAGGGATTTGACTGCTCGCAGGTGGAACGCATCGCGTTAAACCCTAGTCACATCGCCGGATAGACGTTAGGATTCCTCACTGTCCCTACCTCTCCCACCCGATTTCTGCCGCGTTCGCGGGGCAGCTTGAGAGAAATCCGAGCACTCGATGGCCGCAGAACAACCCGTCTCCCATTCCGGCACCGATGAGGCCGGCCCCCTCCGCATCGGCTACGCCGCCGGCGGGTTCGATCTTTTTCACGTGGGGCACCTGAATATCCTCAAGCACGCCAAGAGCCAGTGTGATTACTTGATCGCCGGTGTCGTCTCCGATGAGATGCTCGAGCTGACGAAAGGCGTCACCCCGGTGGTCCCATTGTTCGAACGCCTCGAGATCGTGCGGCACATCTCCTACGTCGATGAGGCCGTCGCCGAGGTCGTTGAAGACAAGATGGAGACCTGGCGCCAGCTGCGCTTCGACGTGTTCTTTAAGGGCGACGACTGGCGCGGCACACCGAAAGGTACCCGTCTTGAGCACGAGTTCGCCACTGTCGGTGTGGATGTCGTCTACTTTCCGTACACCGTCAACACCTCGAGCACGATGCTGCGCCGAGCGCTTGATGCGCTGACGCGACCGGACGCCTCCTCCCGCTGGCAGTCTCAGGCGATCGAGGGCACTTCGTAGATCCCGCGCCTTTCTGCCGAACTAATGAGGGGCGGGTTCTCGTACAGTGCACGAGAATCCGCCCCTCTTCGCTGTTCAGCCGGTTACCCGGGGTGCACCACCACCAGGGTGTCATCGGGCGTGTAGTAGTTGCGCGCCATCTGCACCTTCGTTGACGAAGGGGCAATCACCGCACAATCGTCGACCCGGGTGTTGCGGCCGAAGGTGTTGTCGCTGACGACCACGCCGTTTAGGGGACCGTACGCTTTCTCGGCGAGGTTGACCGAGCATCCGCCGCCGTCGGCAATGTTGTTTGTGATAGTGAGATCCGACACGTCACCGCGGTCCTGGGTGACCTGCACGGAGGCGTTCCATGCATCGGTCAACCGATTGCCCTCGATGAGGATGTTCGACCCTTCCTGGATCTGGATGGAATCGTCATGACTCGGCGTTCCGCCCTGATTCGGGTCCCGATCGTAGTGCAGGTTGTCGTGCACCCACGAGTCTATGATCGCGACGTTTCCGCCGGTCAGGTGAATACCGTCAATGACACCGTGAATGTTGAGACGGGTCGCCTCAAAGTTGTAGCCGTAGATCCCTTGAACGTCGGGTGACGGCTTCGAGGGAAACAGCTCGGTGTCGATGATGCGCAGGTTCTCATGGCCGCCGAGATTGCCGATGAGGGCCATTGGGCCGCTGAGGTCTCGTCCGCGCACGATCGAGTTCCTGATCGTGACATTGGGCGCTTCGATCTTGACCATGCCGCGAATGTCGAGGCTGTCAATGACGGTTCCGGCCCGGGTGATTGTCAGGTCGCCATTGTGCACCGTCAACGCCGTGCCGGCCGGCACTCCCGTGTTGCTGCCGTTCGGTGTGCCGCCGGTCGACGGCGGAGTGGGCACCGGAACGGGGGCCAGCACCGGCGCCGGCAGTGGGGCAGGTACCGGAGCAGGAGCGGGGGATGGAACCGGAGCGGGCACCGGCGCCGGCGCCGGCGCCGGGACCGGGACCGGGACCGGCGCCGGTTGGGGCTCTGGGATAAAGATCGGATCTGGAGCCGGCGAGATCGGCGGAAACAACTTCGCCATGAGCCAGCGCAATTGGGCCGGGGTCAGGCCCGATCCCGGGGTGGATTCGGCCACGGGGGGGGCCGCAGGTTCGGCACCCCACGGCGTGATCGCGTATTCCGCCCCTAACTGTTGTGCGGCCTGGGCTGGACCGATGCCAACAAGGGTGCCGGTCAGTCCCAGCGCAACAGCGGCAGCAGCCGTCGCGTGCGCACGACGGAAGGGTGAACGAGCTTTCTTGGGGGCGGGTAAGCCAATGAGAATATTCGGGTTGAGTTTCATAGGGGTGATTTCGTGTCCTGCACACGTTTCGGGACGTGTTGGGCGGGGCAGCTGAAGGGAGCCGCCGATAGTGGGTACAGCATTCCGTATCGACAGGAGCGGGTCAAACGGAAGGTTATGAATACCTTGAGGAGCGCGTGGATGCCCGAAGTGCCAGCCCGGACTGGGGGCACCGAGGGCATCGCGGCGCCGGCGCGCGATAGAGATGCGCCGTGCGAATCAGGGGGCGCGTGAAGGATGGTTTAGCCGGCGTGCACCGTTACGGGCTGGCTGTCAGGCGTGTAGTAGTTGCGCGCCGTGCTGATCTTGGTCGTACTGGGCGAGATGATGGCGCAGTTGGCCACCCTGGTATTGCGTCCAAACTTGTTGTCGGTGACGACGGTGCCGTAGATCGGACCATACGATTTCTGGGCCACGTTGATGGTGCACGCGCCGCCGTCGGCGAAGTTATTCGTGAAGGAGAAGTTCGAGACATCCCCGGTGTCCTGCGTGATCTGCACCCCGGCGTTGTGGGAACCGCTCAGGGTACTTCCGTACACCTTGATGTTGCTGCCCTTTTGAATCTGGATGGAGTCATCATGGCTGGGCTTTCCGCCCTGGTTCGGGTCACTGGCGTAGTGCAGGTTGCCGTGCAGCCAGGAATTCGCGATCGTGACATTACCGCCGGTCACGTGAACACCATCAATGACGCCGTGGATATCAACGCGGGTCAGCGTGAAGTTGTAGCCGTAGATTCCATTGATATCGGGGGACGGCATCGACGGATACAACTCCGAGTCGATGATCTTCAGACCAGAGCGCCCGCCGAGGTTATTGACCAGCGCGGCGGGAGCGCTAACGCTTCGTCCGCGAATGATCGAGTTCTTGATCGTCACGTTGATCGCGTTGATCTTGACCAGGCCGCGAATGTCCAAGCCGCTGATAACGGTACCGGCCTGGGTGATATTAAGATCGCCGTTGTGCACCCTCAGGGTAGTACCGGAAGGGACTCCGGTCGTGCTGGCACTCGCGGTAGCAGCGCGAACGATGCCCGCGCTTGCCGCCTGGGCCGGAGCGGCCAAACCGGCCAGCGGAAGGAGGACGGCGAGGGTAGCTGCGGCGACAAACGTGGGGGTTCGCGTGGTCGTCGTGACTCGGGCCCGAGTACGGCCCAGACGATGTGCATGCGGCAGATCGGGGCGGGTGAGGTCGGGACGAGGTGGATCGAAACGGTGCACGGCAGGGCCGTGTTGAGAGGCGCCACGGGAATGCGGCGGGGTCACGGTCAATGGTCGGCGATGGGAACGTGAGATACGGTCGGTCATGAAGTCGTTTCGGGTGGTGCACGTTCGGGTATGCGGGCGAGGCAACCGCAGGGAGTCGCCGAGAGTTATTAGAGTGTTACCCAAAAATGAAATTACGTCAAATTAACCTTGCGCGTCGGCGCGATCACATCGCGCGGGGGCATGCCGACCCAGGATTTGACCGGTACGGTGAAGACGCCCGGAACCGCGTGAAACTGCCGGTGCAGCGCCACGGCGAGCATGATGGCCCCGGCACAAAGCAGCGGCGGCAGGAGGGTTGCTACAGCCGGCGGCATCCGCACATCGAAGGCGACGAGAATGGCCGCGAGCGCCACCATCGGGAGCGTGTGCACGAGGTAAATCGGCAGGGTGCGCGAGCCGAGTGAACGCACGAAATCAAAGGCCGGCAGACGGGTTAGCAACACGGCGACGGTGATGCCCGCGACGACGGCGAGCGCGCTCAGAACCAACAGTACGAACGGAACCCTGGTGAGCGTCAATTTTGTGGTGACGACGACCAGGCCGGCATAGCCGAGGCAGATCAGGACGACGTGCCACCACCGCACGAAAGGAACGCGGCGACGCACCAGCGGCCCCAGATAGATCGCGGCGATGAAGAACACGAGGTATTTGCCCATCTTGTCCCATGGCGAACCAGTGTGCAGCAGCTGGGCACCGAACAGCACGGCAATGACCACGGTCAGGGAGACCTGCAGGAGCGGCGGCCACCGGCGCATGAGCCAGGCCACGGTGAAGAACAACGGCAGCGCGTAGATGAACCATAGGTTGGAGCTCGGGCGCACAAACAGCGTGACGAGGCTGGCCCAGGTGGCGTTCGGCGCTCCCGACGTGCTGATCGGCGGCAGGACGAGCATAAACAGCGTCTGCAGTGTGACCCACGTGATGTAGAGGTACAGGAGCAGCGACATCCGCTTACGAAACAACTGCCGATACGGCAAGCGGATAGCGGACGCGGCCAGAATTCCCGACATGAAGAAAAAGAGGGGCATGCGAAATGTGTCGAACAACGGGTTGAGCGGGGCGAGAGCGCCGGCCAACCCGGCCTCGTCGAGGTACATGATGGCGTGGTACAGCACGACCAGGATGATCGCGATTCCCTTTGCGACGTCGATCCACGCCTCCCGGCCTGGCCCCAGTGCCGGTGCGGCTCTCATGTCGCCTCCTCGCCCGGTCGGGCTGGGCGAATCGAGCGACCGCGGCGCTGGTCGAACTCGGTGACGAACGGCGGCGGCTCATAGGCGTATCGCAGCACGCTGCGTGCGGCGAACCGGTGGAGCGCGAGGGCCAGCAGCACCGCTGTGACCGCGAGAAAAGGCGGCAAAACGGGCGCGATCACTGCGACCACTGCAAAGAAGGTTGGCAGGGAAAGTACGAAGGAAATCAAGATGACGATGGGGGTGTGCGCCAGGTAAATCGGCAGGGTGATGCGCCCGACGGTACCGAACCAGTGCGCGCCGCGCAGGGTGCGGCTGAACGCGATGCCGCCGACCACACCGACAAGGCAGTTCAGAAAATACAGACCGAAGACGTCTCTCAGCCCGAGCAGCGTCACGGTGGCGGTAACGGCCGCCCACAGGAGCAGGGCGGCCCCGATGAGCAGCCGGTTGTCGATCTCGCCGACGCGAATGATCCAGGTGCGCAGGTAGATACCGGCCAGAAAGAAGAAGTAGTACTTGAGCGAGCCGGACCAGCCCACATTGACCGTCTCGAGCCCGCTCAGGGCCACGACAGACACTGCGCCAGCAATCACGAGTTGCAGCCGTGGGTTCACCCGCCGGCTGAGCTTGGCCACGACAAAGAAAATCGACAGCGCCCAGATGAACCAGAGTTCGAACCGCGGCAGCACCGGGGACACCACAAGGCCCAGCACCGCCTCGCGCAGGCCGAAACCTTCGCCCTTCATGGTCTGGCCAAGCAGGAACACGACCGAGCCGACGACCTCCCAGAGCAGAAAGACCCAGAGGTAGAGGCGCACCTTGACCGTCCACAGGTCGCGCCACGGTCTGAGCAGCCATTTGGGGGCGAACAGCCCGGACAACACGAAGAACAGGGGCATGCGCATCGACGACAGAGCGTCGTTGATTTCGCGCCAGTACGGGATGTCGAAACCAGCGCCAAGCAGCCAATTCGCCGAGTGGAACAGGGCGACGAGCAGGATAGCGATTCCCCGGCCGGTGTCCACCCAGCCAATGCGTTCGATCGCGGGCCTGGTGGCGCTCACGGTCGGAGCCGAACCGGCGCGGGGAACAGGAGGGCAGCATCCGTCGTGGCCGGCTTCTTGCGGGTGATGAGCAGTCCGAGAACGAGGACGAGCAAGACCGAGGAGCTGAAGAAGGGGCCGAAGAACATGAACCAGACGGCCTTGATCCCGAGGTAGAGCAGCACGGCGCTGGCGGTATTGGCCGCGACATGAACGCCGATACTGCGCACGATGAGCACGAGGATAATCAGGGCGAGTAGTAGCCCGGGGAGGCCGAATCCGGCCCAGAAGTCACCGATGATCGAGTGCAGCTCGACGTGCCCGCCGAACATGTAGTTGTCGACGTACCCATTGTTCGGGTCGTAGTTGATCGCGGCCATACCCGTTTTGGCGGCCAGGATGTCCTCGGGATTGGGCGCAATGCCCACGCCGAACCCCCACGGCTGATGCTGCATAAGGGCGATCGTCGCGGTGAGTTCGGGACGGCCACCCATGATGAGGGAACCGGTCTCCTGGAGCTGGGCGAGGGTGCGCTGCTGGGTCGCCTCACCGAGGGCCCCGTCGAGGATGAGTGCTTGGATCACCTTGAAAACGACCAGGGCGAGAGCGCCGAGTCCCAGCAGGGCACGCAGCGCGGATTTGCCACGCGAGGGGCGGGTGGGGCGCATTTGCCAGGCGACCAACAGCACCGTCAGAAGCATGAACGCGAACGTGGATCGGGCATCCGTCACGGTGGCGACAACGGTGAGCAGCAGGGCGACGGCCAGCTCCAGCCAGCGACGACGCAGCTGCAGGGTGATTCCGAGTAGCAGAATAGTCAGGGCCACTGAGTAGCCGAATCGCCACGGGTTTTCCGCGTAGAGCTCGCTCGTCGGGGAAACACCGATCAGGATTCCAGCTCCATACCAGATCGCGATCTGGGAGTCGGGCAAAACCGTGCGCGCCCAGAGCACGAATCCGACGCCGGAGAGCAGCCCGACCAGGCCGGCAATCGCGCCGAACGCCTGGCCGAGGCTCGTGTCGTGCGTGGGAGCCGACAGCGCCGTGAGCCAGATGCCTGAGCCGATCGCGACCACCCCGGCGAGCAGAAGCAGTCGGGCGCCCCAGTACTGGCGAAGCACCGGGAACCACACGGGAATCAGCGCCACGCAGGCCAACGCGCCCACGGTGATGCCCTGGCCGATATCGAGGCGCATGGCCACGATGACCAGAACGACCACGGCGATGAATTTGTTGACGATGGGCGGCGCCTGCTGCACAAAACGGCCCGCGCGGGTGCGCGGTGGCGCCACCGGAACGGGGCGTACTGCGGTCTTGTTGGAGCGCACCTCGAAGGACACTAGCCACCACCAACCGGGCCGCACAGGAACGATTCGGGCACCGACTCCTGTTGCGCAGCCGCATCGTGCATAACAATAGACGGCCCTGAGCAGAAGCAACAAGGGCAATGCCCCGCAAGCTGAGGGATTTTCATCCCCCCGAGAGGGGGGGCGCGGCCACGGGCGGTGCGGCCTGTATAGTACAGATTTCGTGAGGGATATTCAGTCTGCGACCGGAAGCTGCCTGTGGTCATGTATAAATTCGATCGGCTCGTAGCCGACCTGCGCCGGGACCCGGTCGACCTCGCGCAGCGCGCGGCGATCAGGCTGCGGCTCGCCGCCCTGCGATCGACCAACCGGTTCAGCCGTCGCTCGGTGGCCGGGTCGGGTGCCGTCGTGGTGAACCTCACCTCGTTCGACCATCGGATCGATCTGGTGTTCTACGCCCTCGAGACCATCGCGGCCGGGCGCGTTCGCCCCCGACGCCTCATCCTGTGGCTCGATGATACGGCGGCACTCGCACACCCGCCGGCCGCCCTCCGTCGCTTGCAGCGTCGGGGCCTGGAGATTCGTTCCTGTCCAAACTTCGGGCCGCACAAGAAGCAATATCCGTATGCCTTGACCGGGCCGACGCTGCCCCTGGTGGCCGCCGACGACGACGTGCTGTACCCGCGCGGATGGCTGGCCGAACTTCTCGAGGCGGCCGCGCGGCATCCGCGCGACGTCACCGGCCAACGCGCCCACACGATCACCTTCGACGGCGACCGGGTGGCGCCGTACGCCCGGTGGGTCGCCGCCCGCAGCACCGCCGCGAGTTTTCGAACACTCTGCACCGGTGTCTCTGGCATCTACTACCCACTCTCGCTGCTCGCCGCCCTGCGGGGCGAGGGAGACGCCTTTCTGCGGGTCGCCCCGCGGGCCGACGATCTGTGGGTCTATGCGGTGGCCGTGCGGCACGGAATTCGCGCGCGCCAGGTCGGCGAGCGACAGGCGGAGTACCCGGCGATTCCGGGTTCGCAGCGCGGCACCCTCTATCGGCAGAACGTGACCGAGGGGGGCAACGACGAGCAGTTCGCGGCATGCGTGGGCGAGCGCGAACGAGAGCGGATGCTGCGCGACGACCCCAGCGACTCAGGCGTGTTGCCAACGGTTCCGCTCGTGCAGAACGTGCAGGGCCCCGCCGCTGCCCCCGGCGGCGGTGAATAGCGGTGGCGCCTAGGCGACCTCGCGCGCCGGTATCCGCCCAGCGGCCGGATGAGCGGCCATCATCCAGGCCACCCGCAACCAATTCGGTGTCGCGCAACATGACGATTGCGCTGATCGGAAACGCTTTTCCCCCGCTCGTCGCGCTGTTCTCTGGACCGATCCTGGCCCAGGCCCTCGGGGTCGACGGTCGTGGTGCGGTGGCCGCTGCCACCGCACCACTCGCCCTCGTGGTCACCGTCGCGACCTTCGGTGTTCCGGAGGCGGTCACCTGGGCGATCGCCCGCAACCCCACCCTGGCGCGCAACGCCTCGAACCGGGGCATGCTGATTATCGTCATCGCCGGGCTGCTCGCCATGGGCGCGGTCACCCTGTCGGCCACCTGGCTCAGTGGCGGCGATGCGACGGTGCAGCAGCTCATCCTGGTGGCCTGCCTGGCCATCGTGCCCAATCTGCTGGTCGGAGTGTTCCGCGGGGTGGCTTCCGCTACCCAGAGCTGGCGGCTCGTCGCGCTGGAACGCATCATCACCTCGTCACTGCGGCTGGCTGTGCTCATTCCGTTCTGGCTCACCGGCACGCTGACGCCGCTCGTGGCGACGATCGCCGTGGCGGCGATGCCGGTGACCGGCCTGTTCGTCTACATCGGGCGCATGCGCACCCTCGAGCCGCGCGCCTTTGACGTGCCGCGGGAGGCGCGCACGGCCGGGCTGCTGAGCTACGGCCTGCGCATCTGGGTCGGTTCACTGTCGGGAATTCTGCTGTCTCGGCTCGACCAGGTACTCATGACGCCCATCGCCGGTACCTACCAGCTCGGGCTGTACGTGGTCGCGGTGAGTGTGAGCGAGCTCCCGCTGATCATCAACCAGGCGGTGCGTGACGTGACCTTCGTGGCGGATGCGGCCGATTCCGTCGACGCGCGGCTCGCGTCATCCGCCCGCATCAGCACCCTGCTGAGCGGTCTGGCCGCCCTGTTTTTGGGTGTCACCATGCTGTGGTGGCTGCCTTTTCTGTTCGGTGAGGATTTTCGGCCGGCCCTGCCGGTGGCCGTGGTGTTGCTCGCCGCTGTGGTTCTCGGCACACCCGGTTCGATCGGCGGTTCCGGCCTCAGCGCGCGCGGTCGCCCGGGCCTGCGCAGCGTGTCATTGCTGATCGCCTGCCTGGTGAACATTGCAATGCTGATCGTATTGGCACCGCTGCTCGGGGCGATGGGGGCGGCGCTGGCCACGCTGGCCGGCAACCTGATCTCGAGCAACATGAACCTGGTGTTCCTCTATCGCAAATTCGGCATCAACCCGCTGAAGTTCTACGGCGTGCGACGCATGGACTTCGTGACCCTGCGCGAGTACGCGAAACGGTTCACCCGACGGCGCAAGCGCTAGGTCGTTCGGGTCGATGCCGCTGTTGGTCTGGCCGCGGGAACCGGCCGGTAGGCGAGGCCGTCACGCAACCCCCGAGCCGCGGCAATGAGCGGCTGCACCGAGGTGAGCAGTTGCCGTCGGCCCCCGCGGGAGATGACCTCCCAGGCAACCTGCACGCTGCGGTGGCGCCAGCGTCGCCGGTCGAGGCCGTCGAGGTTGCGGGCCGCGTAGACCAGGCGGTTGCGTACGTTGTAGTAATAGTAGGAGTAGGACTTGGCCTGGCCGGCACTGTGCTGACCGGCGCCCTGGGTGCCGCCCTGCGCGTGCGTCGCCTGCGCGTCAGCACAGACCATAACGTCTCCTCCTGCCCGCAGCACCCGGTGCGAAAGCTCGACGTCTTCCCAGTACAGAAAATAATCGTCGCTGAACCCGCCGACCCGGCACCAGAGTTCGTCGCTGACCAGCAGGCAGGCCCCGCTCAGCCACGGGGTAGTGCGAACGCCGGGGTGGTCCGCTCGTCTGCGGGTTGCGCGTACGCGACCGTCGTCGAGGTACAGGTCGCTGCCATCGAACCATACCGTGCCGTCGGGTCGCACGATGCGGGGCGAGACCAGGGTGAGTGGATGCAGGCTGACCACCTCGAGTAAGCGGGCGACCTGGTCGACGGCGATGGCGGCATCCGGATTCAACAGCAGAAAATGGGTGCGCCCGCTCTGCTGGGCCAGGGCGACGCCGAGGTTCATGCCGCCGCCGAACCCGAGGTTGGTCGGCGACAGCACACGTTGCCAGCCCTCCCGATCGGCGAGCGCGCTCACCCTGACCTGCTCGGCCGCGTCGGTGAAGTTGTCGACGACGACGACCGAGAGGCCCGGCGCCGATCGGGACAGCGGTTGCAGGTTCTCTTCGAGCAGTGCGACCGACCCGAAGTTCACCACGACGACGGCGAGGGAGGCGAAGATGGAGTCGGTCATGCGGTCAGTATTGCAGATCTGTCAGGATTACCTGACAATTTCTCAGCGCACTAGCCGGCAAAGCGGTCGGTCGCCTCGATGATGGCGTCGAGGATTCCCGGCTGGTCGAAGGCGTGGCCGGCGTCGGGGATCAGGTGGAATTCGGCTTCCGGCCAGTTCTTGTGCAGGTCCCACGCGGTGAAGGCGGGGGTGCACATGTCATAGCGGCCCTGCACGATGACGCCCGGAATGTCGGCGAGCCGAGATGCGTTGTCGATGAGCTGGTTTGGCGTGAACCACCCGTTGTTGGTGAAGAAGTGGTTCTCGATACGGGCGAACGCCACCGCGAAGGCCGGATCGGAGAAGTGCGCGATTTTGTCGGGCTCCTGCAGCAGGGTGATCGTCGATGATTCCCAGGTCGCCCAGGCCACGCCGGCCCGTTCCCGCACGTATCGGTCGGGGTCGTGCAGCAGCCGGCCGTAGGCCTCGATCAAGTGGCCGCGTTCATTTTCGGGAACGGGGGCGAGGAAGGATTCCCACAGGTCGGGGTAGATGGCAGCGGCGCCGCCCTCGTAGAACCAGTCGAGCTCCACCGGGCGCAGGGTGAAGATGCCACGCACGACGAGTTCGGTGACCTTCTCGGGGTGCGTCTCGGCGTAGGCGAGGGCGAGGGTACTGCCCCACGATCCGCCGCAGACCAGCCAACGGTCAATGCCGAGGTGCTCACGCAGTTGCTCCAGGTCGGCCACGAGAGTCCAGGTGGTGTTAACGCTCAGGTCGACGTCGGGTTCGCTCGCGTGTGGCGTACTTGAGCCGCAACCACGCTGGTCGAACAGGATGATGCGGTACTTCGCCGGGTCGAACACTCGACGCTGGTCTGGGCTGGACGCGCCGCCGGGGCCGCCGTGCAGGTAGACCGCGGGTTTGCCGTCGGGATTTCCCGAAGCTTCCCAGTAGATGGTCTGCTCGTCACCGACATCGAGCATGCCGGTCTCATAGGGTTCAAGCTCAGGGTAAAAAGTACGCATGCGCTGAGCCTATTCCCCGGATCTGAGGTTGAGAAAATTCACGAGCTCCCAGTCCGGACTAAACGATCGCGCCGTGCAACGATGGGTCATGGCGAGTATCTCTCTCACGGATGCCGAGCTCCGTCGGTTCGACGCAGCTCTCAGGGATCAGCGCGACTTAACCGGGACGGACCTGAACCGGCTGGCGCAATCGCTCACGAGCGTGCGCGAGGCGCGGAGCGACGGATCGGCCGACGACGAGCACGATCCAGAAGGTCCAACCCTGTCGAGTGAGTGGTCGCGAATTGTCGGTGTGCACCGCGAGTTCGACGAGAAAGTCGCAGCAATTGATCGTGCGCTTGCCCGAATTGCTGACGGGAGTTACGGCACCTGCATCCGCTGCGCTAAACCGATTGGCTCCGCCCGGCTGTCTGCCCTCCTGACGGCAGACCTATGCATCGACTGCGCCAGAGAGATTGAAAACCGCGGCCGGTAGTGACAGCCGCGATCGCTGTCCGGCGAGGCCGAGCGACCTCCGCTTCGATGTGGGTATCGCCGGTGCGATACTCCACTTCGTTCTGGGCGAGTTTCATGTAGGCATCTTCGTGCGAGGCACTCACCGCGGTGAGTTCATGCAGGTGGTTGTAGGCGCTGCGACCGGTGTGTATGGCCTTGGCCTCGAGCAGCACGCCCACGCAGCGGAGCCTTGTGCTCGTGGTGCGGCTTGCCGTTCACGATGACCGATCCGGCGCTGGGGCGATCCAGTCCGACGATCATGCGCATCGTGGTGGACTTGCCCGCGTTGTTCGGCCCGAGAAAACCGGTCACCTTGCCGGGCTGCACGGTGAAGTCGACCGCGGTCTTGCTTCCGTAGTGTTTGGTCAGGGACTATGCCTGGATCACGAATGCCTCATTCCATTAGTGGCTGAGGCCCCGTTTAATTGCTGTGAAGCCCCCATTCCCAGCGGTATTGTTTGAATCCTACGTGGCGCATCAACCATGGGGATGGTTGTGCGCCACCCTGTGGTACCTGGGTACGACATACGCGAGCTACTTCCTGGAGGGCTTCCTGACCAGCTTTTCCGCGGCGGGCGCGACGCCGGACGCACGCTGGTCGGCGTAGTAGTCGCGGGCTTCGGTCTGGCGCTCGGCTTCGATGCCGCTCGCGATCGTGGCCCGCAGGTGGTCCTGCGAGTAGCCGAACGCGTTCACGAGGTCGAGTGCGTGCGGGCGGATACGCGCGATGAGCCGGTCGATGTAGGCCGTGACGGCCTGGGCACGCTGAGCGGAGAGACGACCGTGGATGAGGTACCAGGCCAGGTTCTTCTCGACCAGTCCGAGGCCGAACAGGTCTCGCAGCCAGGTGAGGACCTGCTTGGTGCCGTCATCCGTCGTGGCGTCGAGCGCCCTGGTGAACGACTCCCACTGCAGCAGTTCGCCGTGGGCGCGGGCCGCTTCGATGAGCTCATTCTGGTGTGCGTTGAACAGGTCGGCGGCCTGCTTCTTCGGCAGTTTGGTGGCGCCCCGCAGCTTGCCGGCGACTTCGCCGATCATGCTCTCGACCCGATCGGTCAGCAGCTCGCGCTGCACGTCGGCATCGCGGAGGGCGCCGACCGAGCGGGCGGTCGACCCGCGGTCGAACACCGACTGCCCGAGCGTTCGCAGTCCGGTGCCGTGGTAGGCGCGACCGGCGGCATGCTGCACGACGTAGCGGGCGAGGGCACCGGCATCCGCTGTGGCGAATTTGCGGCTGTAATCGGTGAGCAGTCGCTTGGCGACGAGCTGCAACAGCACGTTGTTGTCACCCTCGAAGGTAGCGAAGATGTCGAGGTCGGCGCGCAGGCCGACCAGGCGGTTCTCGGCGAGGAATCCAGCGCCGCCGCAGGCCTCGCGGGCCTCCTGCAGCGTGTCGAGCGCGTGCCAGGTGGAGAGCGGCTTGAGCGCGGCGGCGAGGGTTTCGAGGTCTTGCCGGTCGTCGTCGGTGTCGGCCTTACCGCTGAACACCTCGTCGAATTTCACCAGGAACTCGTCGTGCGCGAAGGTCTGCGCGTAGGTCGTGGCAAGGCGCGGGAACAACCGGCGCTGGTGCCGCTGGTAGTCGAGGATGACCTCCTCGTCGGTGTCGCTGCCGGCGGTGAACTGACGGCGCTGACTGCCGTAGGTGATCGCGATGGTCAGGGCGAGAGCGGATGCCGCGGTGGCGGCCCCGTCAAGCGACACACGACCCTGCACGAGGGTGCCGAGCATGGTGAAGAAGCGCCGGCCGGGGCTCCCGATCGGACTCGTGTAGGTGCCGTCTTCACCGACGTCGCCGTACCGATTGAGCAGGTTTTCGCGAGGAATGCGCACGTTCGTGAAGTGCAGGCGGCCGTTGTCGATGCCGTTGAGTCCGCCCTTGAGGCCGTCGTCTTCGCCGCCGATACCGGGCAGGAAATCGCCATCAGCGCCCCGAATGGGCAGGTAGAAGGCGTGCACGCCGTGATTGACGCCCTGCGTGATGAGCTGGGCGAACAGCACGGCGGCGATGCCGTCTTTCGCGGCGTTGCCGAGGTAGTCCTTCCAAGCCGCCCGGAACGGGGTGTTGACGACGAACTCACCGGCTTCGGAGTCGAAGGTGGCGGTGGTTCCGATGCTCGCAACGTCGGAACCGTGCCCGATCTCGGTCATGGCGAATGCGCCGGGAACGCTGAGGTCCATGATGCCGGGCAGGTACTTGTCATGGTGGGTCTTGGTGCCGAGGTGTAGTACGGCGGCGCCAAACAAGCCCCACTGCACGCCGCCCTTGATCTGCAGGCTTGGGTCGGCAATGACGAGCTCTTCAAAACCGGCGATGTTTCCACCGTGGTCGTCGTGCCCGCCGAGGTGTTTGGGGAAGGCGCGCAGCACATGGCCGTTGGCGGCGAGAACCTTGAGCTGCTCGAGCACACGCAGGCGGTGGTCGGCCATCGAGAGGCCCTCGATGCGTTGCATGTCGGGGCGCGCGGTGACCTCGCGAGCGGCGAGGCGCACGTCAGCCCAGGTTCCGAGCAGTTGGCGTCCGAGCAATTCGACGTTGACCACGGGGGCGGCAGGATCGCCGATGGACTTGATGGGACCGGTATCGACGCTGACGCCCTGGCGAGAGTCGATCGTCATCGATCGGGTGCTGGAGCGCTGGGCCGTGTCAACCATGGGTGATCCTAACTGTTCACGCGAAAGTGGTGATCGCAACGTTAGGACCGCGTGGTCGCGGTCGCGAAATGCGCGGTGCGGGGGCCACAACGATATCTGCCGCCCACGGCATTCGTTTTGTAGGTTACGTACAACTGAGGGCCCTGCAGACCTGCGCTCCCCCACAAACACCGTTCTTCGTTGAGGTCAGGCGGAAGCGGCGACGACCTCGAGCAGGGCGTCGCCGTAGGCTTCGAGCTTCTTGGCGCCGATGCCGGTGATGCCGTCGAGGGCTGCGAGGGTTGTCGGGCCGGCTGCGGCGACGGCGATCAGGGTCGCGTCTCCGAAGACGATGTAGGCGGGTACGCCCTGCTCCTTTGACTCCGCCGAACGCCAGGCGCGGAGCGCCTCGAACAAGGATTCCTGGACCGTGCTGAGGTCGGCGGCCGCGACCTTCGCCGCGCTCGGGCGGCGCGCAGCGCTGGATCGGGCGGGGCGGTCGGGTTCACGACGCAACTGCACGTCACGGCGGCCGCCGAGAACGTCCGCCGCGGCATCCGTCAGCACGAGTGTGCCGTATTCGCCGGAGGTGGCGAGCAGGCCCTGGGCCAGCATCTGGCGCACGACGCCGCGCCAGGCTTGGTCACTGAGGTCGGAGCCGAGTCCCCACGTGCGCAGTTCGGTGTGCCCGTATTGGGTGGCGCGGGGGGTCTCCTTGCCGCGGAGGATATCGATGAGGTGGCCGGCGCCAAACTTCTGGTTGCGTTCGCGCTGCAAGCGCACGATGGTGGAGAGTAGTTTCTGGGCGGGGATGGTACCGTCCCAGGCTTCGGGCGGTTCGAGGCAGGTGTCGCAGTTACCGCACGGTTCGCTGGCCTGGCCGAAGTAGCGCAGCAGGTTGACCCGGCGGCAGTGCACGGTCTCGCACAGGGCGAGCATGGCGTCGAGGTGGGCGGAGAGTTTGCGCCGGTGTGCGAGGTCACCGGGCGACTCGTCGATCATGCGACGCTGCTGCACGACGTCTTGCAACCCGTAGGCGAGCCAGGCTGTGGCCGGGGCACCGTCGCGGCCGGCGCGACCGGTCTCCTGGTAGTAGCCCTCGACCGATTTGGGCAGGTCGATGTGGGCAACGAAGCGTACGTCGGGTTTGTCGATGCCCATGCCGAATGCGATCGTGGCGACGATGACGACGCCCTCCTCGCGGAGAAACCGACTCTGGGTGCGGGCGCGCAGGCCAGCGTCGAGCCCGGCGTGGTACGGCAGCGCGTCCACACCGTTCGCGCGCAGAAATTCGGCGGTCTGGTCGACGGTTTTGCGGCTGAGTGCGTAGACGATTCCGGCGTCGCCAGGGTGCTCTGTCTTCAGGAACGACAGCAGCTGCTTGCGTACCTCGGCCTTGCCGACGATGCGGTACTGGATATTGGGTCGGTCGAAGCTCGCCACGAAGTGCCTGGCGTCACCCATCTGCAGGCGGGTCGTGATCTCCTGGTGTGTGGCATCCGTCGCCGTCGCGGTGAGGGCGATGCGCGGCACGTCGGGCCAGCGGTCGGCGAGTTCGCTGAGGGCGAGGTAGTCCGGGCGAAAATCGTGGCCCCACTGCGACACGCAGTGGGCCTCGTCGATGGCGAACAGGGCGATGGTGCCGCGGTCGAGCAACCGCTTGGTGGCCTCGTTGGAGAGGCGCTCGGGGGCGACGTAGAGCAGGTCGAGGTCGCCGTTCAGGTAGTCGCGTTCGACCTGGCTGCGGGTAGCAAAATCCTGGCTGGAATTGAGGAACTCGGCGCGAACGCCGACGGCGGTGAGGGCGTCGACCTGGTCTTGCATCAGGGCGATGAGCGGCGAGACGACGATGCCGGTGCCGGCCCGGACGAGCGCGGGAATCTGATAGCACAGACTTTTACCGCCGCCGGTGGGCATGAGCACGACGGCGTCCCCTCCATCGACGACCTGCGCGATGATCTCGGCCTGGTCGCCGCGAAAGGAGTCGTAGCCGAAGACGGCGTGCAGGGCTTCGGCCGCGGTCTTGAACTTGCGGGTTGCAGAGCGAATCGGAGCGATGGCGCGAGCGACTGGTTGGTTCGAAACGGATGCTGCGCCCTTGTAGGCCAGTTGCCGCCCGCCCGACTGCCCGTCGTAATGCCGGTCGCCGAATTGCCGGTCGGACTGCGGCGGCGGCGCATCGAAGTCGTCTGGTGCGTCGAAATCACTCGGTGCGTCGAAGTCGCTCAAGCCATCAAAGTCGCTCCGGCCATCAAAATCGCGCGGTGCTTCGACGTCATCAGGGTTCCAGGGCAGTTCAGCGTTCCGACTCACCTGGATAACTTTACCCGGGCCCCCTGGCACGTTCCCCGCGCGCCGAGTTCGAGCCGTGAGATCGGGTAAACCGGAGTCAGGGACGGGAGTTGCGGCGCAGGAGTAGCAGGGTCACGGTTATCGCGAGGAGCACGGCACCCAGGGTTCCGCCGATCCAGGCGACGGTCGGCAGTGTGCTGTCGGCGCGAGAGTCGGCGGGGGGCGAGGTGCCAGCATCCGTGGTGGCGGCATCCGCTTCAGCGCCGCAGGTCGGAGCGGCCGCCGCACCATCGGCGAAGCCCTGGCCCGCGGACGGCTGCCAGTCGAACGTGAACTCGTCGGAAATTGCGTGGCCGTCGGTCGAGACCGTCTGCCAGATCACCGTGTACTCCCCCGCCGCGCCGAGCTGCGCCTCGGTCTCGACCGTGGCGCCCGACACGGTCACGCAGCCGTCGCCGTAAAAAAGCGGAGCAGTGACCGGACCGGTGACGACCATCGCGCTGCCCGAGCCAGTACCTCCGAGGTCGAGCAACTGGTCGTTGGTGGTGACCGAGAACACGCCGGGCTGCTCGGTCACCACCGCGTCAGCGGCCGGCGACGAGCCGACGACATAGTTGTGAGCGGATGCCGGGGCCGCGCCCCATCCCAGCGCTGCGGCAATGACGATGACCGCGAATGCGCCTCGGGACGCACGGCGAGCCGTCGGGCCCACCGATGAGCCGACCGATGGGCCAGTCGCCCTGGCGGTCGCCGGACCCGCCATCCGGCTGGTCGTAGTCCCCGGAGTGCCACGGGGTGCCGAGGTGCCGCGCATACTATTAGGCGCTCGTCTTGCGGCGGGCGACGACGGCCAGCACGATGCCGACAGCACCGACGACGAGTCCACCGGCTCCCAGGACCCGGGCGAGCGCGTCATCGGCGGATGCGGCCGTGGCGTCCGCTGCGTCATCGTGCGTGGCGACCGTTTCGGCATCGGTGTCGCCGTCGCTGTGTCCGTGCGCGTCGCCGGTCGCGGCGGCGACCGTGACGAACGGAGCGGGGAGCGCCGGTTCGTCTTCACCGTCGACCGTGGTCTCGTTCCAGTTGGTTTCGCCCACCTCACAGGTCTGCAGCACCGGGAATTCGAGCGTCTCACCCTCGGCGTCCGCGGGCAGCTGCAGGCCCAGCGCGAACGTGTCGCGAAAGCCGTCGGGAAGCGGGGTCATGGCCGCATAGGTGATCTGGCCGACGCGGGTAGTGATCTCGTTTCCGTGGCCGTCGTCGATCGGCGTGGCGAGGTCGACATCGATTTTCTCGACGGTCCAGCCCGGGTTCACGGTCGGGGAGACGCTCGTGATGTTCTCGGGAATGTCAATGGCCATCTTCGTCGTCGCCGAACCTTCGCAGCCGTGCGCGGTCGAGAACGTGAGCACAGTGTACGCTCCGGCGCCGGTCGCGTCGGGCGTCACGGTGACGTGGGCGCTGGCCGCGAGCGGCGCCGCAAGGGCGAGCAAGACTCCTGCGGCGAGAGCGGAGGTGGCGATGAGGGGGGTCGTGAACTTCATGATCGTCCTTAAACTGTGGGATGCCCGAAATGCCCGACCGGTGCAGGGCGAAGCCTCTGCTACTCGTTCGGTGCGGCGGAGAAAATGGTCTGGTCTGTGGGTCAGGTGCCGAGCGCGAAGTCGGGCGGCCCGCGATGCCGCATGGCCGACAGCACCAGAATGAGATCGCGCGGAGTGAACACCGGCGCCTGGTGCCCGATGCGCTGCGGGGCCGCCACCGGCAAGTCCAGCTGCGAGGGCGCAAGCAGGGTGCGGATGCCCCGGCGAACGTTCTCGACGAGGCTCCAGAACGCGCTTTCCGAGAAACGCAGCGCGAGCATCGTGACGATCGCGGCGCCGAAGTGGGCGAGCCACATGACCGTATCGTCGTGCGACGCGTGCGCGGCCGAATTCATAACCATCGGGTCGATGAGGGCGGGTAGCGCCTCATGCTGGTGGGTGCCCGACGCAGCGATGACCTCAGCCCCAAGCGCACCGCCCGGTGCCCCGAGCGAGAACAGCCCGTGAAAGATGAACTGGCTGATCAAAACGGATGCCGCTCCTCGCCATAAGGACAGGGTGCGGCCCGAGAGGGCGACGCACACCATGCCGGCGAAGGCGAGCGACACGACGACCGCCAGCCAGCCGGGCGCTGAGGCACCACCGAGCGTGTGCGACAGCGCGGCAATAAAGGTGGAGAACACCGCAACGATCCAGCCGCGCGCAAAGCGGGCCCAGCGTGTATGCATGACGCCCCCTCTCCGGTTCATTCCAGAGTAACGGTCCGACCCTGCAAAAAGACTGGCGTGGACGGCTAGTAGACGACCACCCGGATCGTGCGGGACTCCGAGGCTCCAAATGTGCCGCTACCGCTGAACTGCACGCTCAATGTGTGCACGCCGCGGCTCAGCCCGGTGATGCCCGTGGTCACGACGCCGTCTTTCTGCGCGGTGAGCGCCCTGGTCTTGACCAGTTCCCCGCGGTCGAACACCTGAAGCGCTCCCGCTGGGGTGGTCCCATCGGCCGCAGCCACCTCAACGCGCAGCCGCACAGCTCTCTTGTGGCTGACCGCGTGGCGCTGCACGGAGGCCGTGGTTGTCGTATCGACCAGAATTGGCCCCCCATCCTCCGTGATGACGATCGGGATCGAGAAGTGCGTGCCCAAACCGCTCACATCGAACATGATCTCGCTCAATCCGGCCTGCGCATTGGCCGGAATGGTGAACGCCACGTTGGAGCGACCGGTTTCGTCTGTTCCATCCACAACGGTGTCATCGAACGGAAAAAAGCTTGCTGGCGAGAGTACGACCCCGTCGCGGCCGAAATGCGCGGTCACCTCCGGGGTGACTCGCTCACCATCAGTCATGAGCAGCGATGAGAGCCGGAACGTGATCTGTTGGCCTGGCCGATACGCGTCAAGGTCCGGCGACACCCCAGTGACGCCCACCGCGCGTTGACCGGTCGGGCCGCTAGCCGCACCCACCTCGGTCAGGCCCACCCCGGCAAAGTAATCCAGCATTGCCTGCCGATCAGTCTTGCCCGTATCGACCCGGTTGGTGCCCGAGTTCAGCGCGGAAAAATTGTTCGCCCCCGATGCGAGGAACGAATTCACGACGACGCGATAGACCGTGTTGCCCGCGATCTCGACACCATTGAAGGTCATGCGGATGATGTGCTGCCCGACCGGCGCGAAGGGATCATAGGTGTAGAAGAGGCTGCTGGACACGCCCAGTTTGAAGAAGCCCCAGGAGGCCTCCGCCGGCTGCCACTGCTCCTCAAGTACCCGGCGCAGCTGGTCGCCGGTCAGATCCATGGTCACGAGAGTGTGGGGGACGGGGTGCACGCCCGCCACATCGCGATAGCTGACGTCGCCGGGGACGCGGGTCGGATCGCCGGCATGCATGCTGAGGTTCGCCCCCAGTCCACCCGGCTGCATGAGCGCGATCTGGGCACCTGCAGCAGCGGTCGCGCGCAGCTGCACATCCGCGACGAAGTTGCCCAAGGACGATTCGCCACCACGGTTATCACCACCGTTAGCGTTTCGAGCGGGGTTGATGGAGTCAAAAATTTCGCCCACGCTGACGGCCCCTACCGGGTCGGCAGCAGCTGCCGCCGCTGCGACGACAGCCGTGACCGCCGGGTCGGCCGGGAACTGCGGGTCCCCCAGATCGTCAAAGAGCGGCAGAAACCCACTAGAAATACTGAGCAGTCCGTGGCTCGCCGGGTCGACTGTCAATGAGAGGTGCCCGAGGAAGCGGCCGTCGTCCATGGCCTGGATCACGGGCCGCGGTAGAGCGCGGCCGGCCACGGGAAGCGCGTGGCTGTACCGCTGGTGGGTGTGGGCTGAGACGATCGCCGCGACGGACGGGTCGGTCTCGGCGACGATGCGCGCGAAGGCGGAGTCGTTTGTGGCGGCGGCGATTTTTTCAGTGGCGGCGCCCTCGTGCACGAGCAGGATGATGACATCCGCTTCGCCATTAGCAGTGCTTCCGTCGTGGAGGTCGGCCGCAACCCGGTTCACCTCGGCCACGGCATCACGCACCTCGAGGGAGGTGATGCCGGCCGGGTTCACCAGGGTCGGGAGCTGGCGGGTCATGGCACCGATGAAGCCGACGGTGATTCCGTCGACCTCTTTCACGACGTACTGCTCGAACGCTGGCTGCCCGGTCTGCCGGTCATAGACGTTGGCGGACAGGTAGGGGAAGTTTGCGGCGGGAATCACGTGGTCTTCGAGGTTGGCGCGCCCCTGCTCGAGTTCATGGTCGCCGAGCGCCGAAACGTCGAGTCCGGTCGCATTGAGGGCGTCGATCGTGGGGGTGTCCTGTTGATAAGCCGAGGTGAAGGTCGAGGCGCCGATGTTGTCGCCGGCCGAGACGAACAGGGTGTTGCCGGCGTCGCGAAACTGGTTGACGGCACCGGCAAGCACGGCGGCGCCCGCCGCGGAACCATCCGCTTCGATGCGGCCGTGAAAGTCGTTGATCGTGAGCACGTCGATGGTGACCGGAGGTTCGGCGGCGCTGACCGGAGCGGCGGCGAGTGCCGAGAATCCGAAGGCCAGCACCATGACCGCCGCCAGCGCCGCCAGCACCCGCCGACGCGTTCGAAGGGTCGATGCATCGGGGTTCGATACGGCACCTGCTGTGATCACAATCGCGCTCCTCGTTGAGACTCATTGCCGGGTACGTGCTCTCATCAGTCGGCCGCAACGTCTGCAGCCGCCGACACCATACGGTCATCTTTCGACATTGCCTAGGTCTGCGAAACAATCGCGCCGGCCAGCGTGGCGTGTTCATGATTCTGATCGACCAGACGCCGACCGGCAGCGGGCTCGTTGCGCTCGGGCTTGCGTTCGCCCTCCCTGCGGCCGGAATGCTCGCGATCGCCTGACCACGCCGTCAAACCGGGTCAGGCGCGGCCGGTGAACGAGGGCTTGCGCTTCTCCTGGAACGCGGCGAAGCCCTCCCGGTAGTCGCCCGTGGCGCACAGCGCTGCCTGGGCGGCGGTCTCATCGCTCATGCTCTGCCAGAGTCCGAGTCGTTCGTCACGCAGCGCCTGCACGAGTGCCTTGCTCGCAAGAAAAGCCTGCGTTGCACCGGATGCCGCGCGTGTCGCCGCCTGCACGGTCAGGTCGGTCAGCTCCGCGGCGGGAAACACCTGGCTGAACAGGCCGCCGGCCACCGCCTCGACCCCCGACATGAGGCGCCCGCTGTAGATCAGGTCGAGGGTACGGTGCGCGCCGAGACGTTCGACGAACAGGGCGTGCCCGCCGGAGTCGAGCGTTGCACCGAGGTTCGCGAACGGCGAGCCGATCTTGGCAGTGTCGGCAACGTACACGACATCGGTGGCGATGAGCAGGCCAAGCCCCACTCCGAGGCAGGCGCCGTGGGCGGCCGCGAAGGTCGGCGCCGGGAACCGGCTCATCCGCTGCAGCAGCGGGGTGACGAGGTCGCCGAGGTAGCCGAGTACGTCGTCGGTGCGCGGATCGACGCCTGCGATATTTCGGCCGGCGCAGAACGCCCGGCCCTCGCCGCTCAGCACCAACGCACGCACACCGGCCCGCTCGGCGGTCTGGTAGGCCAAGTCCAGTTCAACGATCGCGGCCTCATCCAGGGCGTTGAGTTTGTCGGGTGCGTTCAGCACCACATGGGCGACGTCGTCGTTTATCGAGAGGTCAATCACGGCATCCGCTTTCTGCGCTGATATACGCCACGGTGTCAAGCGTCATAGTCGACGACGACGGTGTCGGTGGTGGGGTGTGACTGGCAGGTCAGCACGTAACCGCGGGCGAGTTCTTCGGGCTCGAGAGCGTAGTTTTCGGTCATCGTTACGTCGCCGCTGACCAGTTTGGCGCGGCAGGTTCCACAGACGCCGCCGGCACACGCGAACGGCACGTCGGGGCGAACCCTCAGGGCCGCGTTGAGGATGCTCTCCTTCGCGTTGACCGGGGTGGTGACCGTGTTGCTCTGGCCGTCGAGCGTGAACTCGATCTGGAAGGTTTTGTCACCCTGGCCGATGATGACGGGTCGGCCGCGATCACCGCTCGCCGCCGAGGCCTCGCCGGTCGTGAACAGTTCAAAGCGCACGTGGGAGCGCTCGACGCCGGTGCTTTCGAGGGTGTCGCGGCACAGCTGCACCAGCTCGAACGGGCCGCAAAGGAACCATTCGTCGACCGAGACCGGGCGCAGGATGGTGTCGAGCATGCGCCGAAACTTCTCTTCGTCGATTCGACCCGAGAGCAATGAGGAGGATCGCTGTTCGCGGGACAGCACGTGGTAGAGCGCGAGGCGGGCCGGGTAGCGGTCCTTCAGCTCGGCGAGTTCGTCGAGGAACATCACGTCGAGGGCCGTGCGGTTGGTGTAGACGAGGGTGAAACTCGAGGTGGCCGAGGCGGCGAGCACGGTGTGGGCAAGGGCCATCAGCGGGGTGATTCCCGAGCCGGCGGCGACGCCGACGACGTGCTTGTGGTCGAGGTTGCGCAGCGTGGAGGTGAAGCTGCCCTGCGGGCTCATCACGTCGATTTCATCGCCAGGGTGCAGCTCGCTGTTGGCCCAGGTGGAGAAGGCGCCGCCGAGGTCACGTTTGATGGCAACGCTGATCTCACCCGCTGTCGCCGGCCGGCAGATCGAATAGCTGCGGCGCAGCTCCTGGCCGTCGATCGTGGCGCGCAGCGCGAGGTGCTGGCCGGGCAGGTAGTCGAACGCGCCCTGCAGTTTGGGTGGAACGGTGAAGGTGACCTCGACGCTGTCCGCGGTGAGCGGGCGTACTTCGGCCACCGTGAGGGTGTGGAAACGTGCGCGGTGCTTGACCGGCGCCGGCGTGGCGGCGCTCTGAATGGTGGAATCGAGATGTGTTGCAGCCATTAGAGCACCTTGAAGTAGTCGAACGGCTCGAGGCAGTCTCGGCATTCGAAGAGGGACTTGCAGGAGGTGGAACCGAAGTGCGCGAGCTCGCGGGTGTTGAGCGAGGAACAGCGCGGGCACTTCACGGCCAGCGTCAGGCGGATTGGGCCGGCCGGGCCGGAACCCCGCACGGTCGCATGCCCGGTAGGGGCGGCGATGCCGTATTCGCGGAGCTTGTTCTTGCCGATCTCGCTCATCCAGTCGGTGGTCCAGGCCGGACTAAGCACGAGCCGAACCGACACGTTTTCGTACCCGGCGCTCGCGAGCACCTCGAGAACGTCGTCGCGCATGGCGTCCATGGCGGGGCATCCGCTGTAGGTCGGCGTGAGCGTGACCGCGACGGCATCATTGGTGACCGTCACCGAGCGAAGTACGCCGAGGTCTTCGATGGTGAGCACCGGAATCTCGGGGTCGACGACCTGCGCGGCGAGTGTCCACGCAGCGAGCGACGCTGCGTCGGCGGGGCGCGGCCGGGCGATGGCTTCATGCAGCATTGAAGCGCGGTCGGCGGTAGTCACCAGGACGCTCCGGGGTGGGCGCGGGTGAGCACCTGCATTTCGGCGAGCAGAAAGGCGAGGTGCTCGGAGTGCTTGCCGGTGCGGCCGCCGCCGGAAGCGACGAAGCCGCGCGGGACCTCGAGTTCGGCTTCGGCGAGCACCGGTGCAATGGCGGCGTCGAATGCCGGGAGCAGGCTCGAC
This sequence comes from Cryobacterium ruanii, assembly GCF_004404055.1. Lineage (GTDB taxonomy): Bacteria > Actinomycetota > Actinomycetes > Actinomycetales > Microbacteriaceae > Cryobacterium > Cryobacterium ruanii. Next base: position 4,778 of record NZ_SOHK01000001.1, on the reverse strand, counting down.
GGGCGAACCGCGACTCCTCCGAGGCGATCGATGAGCGGGTCGTCGCGAAAGATCTCTTCGACATACGGCCACAGGTCGGATAACGCGGTGATCATTCGGCGGCGCGACTCGTCGGTGCCCTGCGCGAGGCGCAGCACCCACTGGGTGGAGTGGTCGCGGTGGTAGTCGACCTCCTTCACCGCCTTGGCGGCGATTGCGGCGAGGGTCGCGTCAGCAGATGCCCGCAGTCGGCTGTACAGCTCGAACAGGTAGTGGGCCACGACGAACTGGCGCGCGATCGTGTGGGCGAAGTCGCCGTTGGGCTGTTCGACGATGTGCAGTGAACGAAAATCAGGCTCGGTGCGCCAGTAGGCGAGGTCGTCTTCGGTGCGGCCCGACGCGGTGCCGGCATAGTGCAGCAGTGACCTGGCGTGACCGATCAGGTCCAGGGCGACGTTGCCCAGGGCGACGTCTTCTTCGAGCTCGGGTGCGCGGGAGATCCAGGCGCCGAGCTGCTGGGCCAGGATGAGCGAGTCATCGCCAAGCCACAACGCGTATTCTGCCACGTCAGCGGTGGCGACGGACGGGCCCTCGATGAGCTCGGCGTCGAGAGTTGTGACGTCGACCGCGACGTGGCCGTGGTCATCGTCGTGGGCGGCGGCCGGGGCATCCGCTGCGATGTCGTCACTCACAGGTGCTTCACTCCCTCGCTTTTGGAGTAGTAGCTCGCGTGGCGGTAGTTCTTGCCGGCGGGCGATTCGAAGAAGGCGCCCTTGGCGTCCGGATCACTCGTGGTGATGGCAGCCGCGGGAACGACCCAGACCGAGACGCCCTCACTGCGGCGGGTATACAGATCGCGCGCATTGCGCACGGCGAGGGTCTCGTCGGGGGCGTGCAGGGAGCCGACGTGCACGTGGCTCAGGCCGCGGTTGGAACGCACGAAGACCTCCCAGAGGGGCCAGATCTCTGCTGCGGAATCGCCGGGAGTGGTCATGAGGCTGCCATTTCTTCGGTTCGTGCGGACTGTTTACGGGCATAGGCCACGGCGGCTTCGCGTACCCACGCGCCCTCGTCGTGGGCGTCGCGCCGACGTTGCAAGCGCTGGGCGTTGTTCGGGCCGCGTCCGGCGAGTACCTCGTGGAACTCGGTCCAGTCGATCACGCCGAGGTCCCACTGCTGGGTTTCTTCGTTGAAGTGCAGGTCGGGGTCAGGCAGGGTGACGCCGAGCACGGCCGCCTGCGGCACGAGCATGTTCACGAAGCGCTGGCGCAGCTCGTCGTTGGAGTGACGCTTGATCTTCCATGCCATGGACTGCGCCGAATTGGGAGAGTCGTCGTCGGGAGGGCCGAACATCATGAGCGCGGGCCAGTACCAACGGTTGACTGAGTCCTGAGCCATCTGGCGCTGCTCCTCGGTGCCAGCCATCAGCTCCAGCAGAATCTCGAAGCCCTGGCGCTGGTGGAAGGATTCTTCCTTGCAGATGCGCACCATCGCACGGCCGTAGGGACCATACGAGGCCCGGCACAGCGGTACCTGGTTGCAGATGGCGGCGCCGTCGACGAGCCAGCCGATCGAGCCCATGTCGGCCCAGCTCGGGGTCGGGTAGTTGAAGATCGACGAATAGCGGGCTTTGCCCGCGATGAGGGCATCCGTCATGTCGTCGCGGGTGGCGCCGAGCGTCTGCGCGGCGGAATAGAGGTAGAGGCCGTGGCCGGCTTCGTCCTGCACCTTGGCTATGAGGATGGCCTTGCGCTTCAGGCTCGGTGCTCGCGTGATCCAGTTCGACTCCGGCTGCATGCCGATGATCTCGGAGTGCGCATGCTGTGAAATCTGGCGTACGAGCGACTTGCGGTACCCCTCAGGCATCCAGTCACGCGGCTCTATGCGCGAGTCCGCTTCGATCAAGTCGTTGAACTGCTGCTCTTCGACGCTGATAACGGCGGTTGCGCTCGTATCGGGCGTGATGGTGCTTGTCATCATCGGCTCCTGGTCTGCGTTGACTGCGGTGGTCGGATCTTCATGGTGCACGAGCGGGCGGCGCTAAGGTGATGCACGTCGGCGATGTTGTGCACGGATCGTACAATCTATTACCGACCGATCGTTCAGTTAGTATATAGTCACATTATCGGCCGGGCAACCCCGACCGGCACGGCAACTCAATGAGGAGAACCGAATGACGGAAGCACTGCCCGTCGGAAGTCAGGCCATGATGCTGCGCGACCGGGCATCCGCTTCTCTCGGCATGATCGTGCATCGCAACGAGCCGGGCCACGCCGTGGTGTCTATGGTCGTGCGCGACGATATGCTCAACGGTTTCGATGTGACCCACGGCGGTTTCATCTTCGCCCTCGCCGACACGGCCTTTGCCATTGCCTGCAACGATTCGCACCACGTCACGCTCGCGGCCGGCGCCGACATCATTTTTCTGAAGCCGACCACGAGCGGCCAGAATCTGACCGCCACCGCACTGCTGCGCGTGAAGAGCGGTCGGAGTGGCATCTACGACGTGCGCGTCAGTGTCGCCGGAAACGCGGTCGACAACGATGTCACCGTCGCGGAATTTCGCGGTCGTAGCCGCACCACCAATTTGCCCGTCCCTACCCGGAACCACCTCTAATCCTTTCGAAAGGCATCATGTCAACGCTGACCAAGACCCGTCTGCACGCACCTGCAATCGACGAGCTCGACGCGGCAGAGCGGATGTCCCAGGGCGAGATCCGTGCGCTGCAGCTCACGCGCCTGCAGCACACCGTGCGGCACGCCTACGAAAACGTGCCTCTCTATACGCGCAAATTCGATGCGGCTGGCGTTCACCCCGACGACATTCGCACCCTCGAAGACGTGGCGTTGCTGCCGTTCACGACCAAGGAAGATCTGCGGGTTTCCTACCCGTTCGGCATGTTTGCGGTGCCAATGGACCAGGTCGCACGCATCCACACCTCGTCGGGCACTACCGGACTGCCCACCGTGGTCGGTTACACCAAGAACGACCTCGCCATGTGGTCTGGCCTGGTGGCCCGCAGCCTGCGCGCCTCTGGCGTGCGTCCCGGTATGAAGGTGCACAACGCCTACGGCTACGGACTGTTCACCGGGGGTCTCGGCGCCCACGCCGGAATCGAAGCCCTTGGCGCCTGCGCCATCCCCATGTCGGGCGGCCAAACAAATAAGCAGGTGCAGATGATCAGCGACTTTGAGCCCGACGTCATTCTGTCAACGCCAAGCTATCTGCTCACGATCACCGATGCCATGGTCGCTGTAGGCCTCGATCCGCGCCGCTCGAGCCTCAAGGCTGGCGTGCTCGGCGCTGAGCCGTGGACCAACCAGATGCGCCTCGAGCTCGAAGACCGCCTCGACTTCGACGCCCTCGATATCTACGGGCTAAGCGAGGTCATGGGTCCTGGCGTCGGTAACGAGTGCATTGAGTCTAAAGACGGCCCGCACCTGTGGGAGGACCACTTTCTGCCCGAGATCATCAACGGCGACACCGGCGTGACGCTCCCCGACGGCGAAACCGGCGAGCTCGTGTTCACCTCGCTCACCAAGGAGGCTTTTCCGGTAATCCGCTACCGCACCCGCGACCTGACCCGCCTTCTTCCCGGCACCGCGCGTCCCGGTATGCGCCGTATGGAGAAAATCACCGGCCGCAACGACGACATGATCATTTTGCGCGGGGTCAACCTGTTTCCGACACAGATTGAGGAGATCGTGCTCGGCATCGAGCACCTGTCCCCGCACTTTGTGCTCGAATTGACCCGACCGTCGCGCATGGACGAGCTCACGGTGCGCATCGAACGACACGAGCACGCCGACGAAGCTGCCTCTACGGTCGCTCGGGCAATACTCATTGCGCTCATCAAGGACCGGATCGGAACGAGCGTCAATGTGCTCGTCGTCGAGCCGGGTTCCCTGGAGCGCAGCACGGGCAAGCACAAGCGCGTCTACGACCTGCGCTGACCGGTCGTCGTGGGTACGCCCGCATGAGAGACTCTAGACCTATGTCTGACGTACACATCCCCAAACGCGGGCGCCCCGGCTACGACCAGCGGGCGATTCTCGAGATTGCCGTCACCGCGTTCAATGAATTCGGCTACGACGCGACCTCCATGGGAGTGCTCGCGGCCCGGCTGGCCCTCTCGAAGGCGGCCATCTATCACCATTTCACGTCGAAGGATGAAGTTCTCCAGCTTGCCCTGGACGAAGCCCTCAACGGTCTTGAGGGCGTTCTGTTGGAATCGGGAGCCCTGACCGGCAGTGCCATCGACCGCCTGGCCTACGTGCTCCGCGGTGCCGTGCAAGTGCTCACGTCACGCTTGCCCTACGTCACACTCCTCTTGCGGGTGCGCGGCAATACCGACGTTGAACGTCTCGCGCTGACCCGGCGCAGGGCCTTCGACCGCGCCGTCTCCACCCTGGTCATCGAGGCGCGCGATGAGGGCTCGCTGCGGAGCGACATCGACCCGCGAGTCGTGACCCGCCTGCTCTTCGGTATGGTCAACTCCATCGCCGAGTGGTACCGGCCCGAGGGTCCGGAGGATGCCGCGCAGCTCGCCGACGACGTGCTCGCCGTAGCTTTGGACGGCCTGCGACGCCGCTAGACCTTCCCTTAACGACGAAAGGCCACACACAATGTGTGTGGCCTTTCTCCGGCTTTCGCGTGCACGTGTTAACGCAGAAAGGCCACCCGGAGGGTGGCCTTTCTGGTTTTTCAAGTTAAGTCCGGCGGTGTCCTACTCTCCCACAGGGTCCCCCCTGCAGTACCATCGGCGCTGAGAGTCTTAGCTTCCGGGTTCGGAATGTGA
>NZ_SOHK01000021.1 GCF_004404055.1 Cryobacterium ruanii | reverse complement strand
GGGCGGCGCCGCGACCACCGGCGGTGCAAAGGGTGCGGGCGGGGCAGGCGTCGCCGCGACCACGGGCGGTGCCGGCGGTGCGCTCACATAGAACGGCGGCGGTCCGGTGGGCAGACCATTGACGGTGGGCGGAGCGAGCGGAGCCGTCGAGGCCAGCGGAGCGGGCGGTGTCGTCGAGGCCAGCGGAGCGGGCGGAGCGGCTGCCAAGAACGCTACGGGCGGCGCGGGCGGCATTGCGATCTGCCCGACGGGTGCGGGGGCACCGGTAGGGCCAGCGGCCGCGGAATCCAACACCACCGGCGTCATCGATAACGGCGTCACCGGGGCGAACGGCACGTATCCGGTCGCCGCTATGCCGGGCATCCAGCCGGTGTCGGCGCTCTTTCCGAAGCCGAGAACGCCGGCCCAGATGGGAAAGGAGACCAGATAGAGCAGGGTGAATCCCCCGCCGCGTCCCAGGCGTCGGTTCACGTTGTTGACCGCCATGATGAAGACGACGAACGCTACGACGTTCGCGGCCGGAATGAACAAACCAACCACCCAGAGGGCCGAATAGCGACCGAGTTCGAACAGGGTGATGGTGTTGACGATCGGCACCCAGCCCTTCCAAGCTTGTTCCCCGAGCTTCACGAAGATCTTGCCGAGGGCGATCGCTGCGAACACGTACAGGCCGAGGCTGACCAGCACGGCCACAGCTATTCCAGCGATCACCGCTCCAGATGATTCATCCATTTATGATTCGCGACCGCTGATGGGCGACCGCTCCCCCAATCTGCTGGTGTCGCGCCGGTTCGGGCGCACGGTGGTCGTGTCGTATCGCGACGTGCGTCGTCGAAAACTGAAGAGTCGGCCGCCATCCGCTAGCCGAGCAAAGGAACGCAGGGAAACGGCAGCACGCCAGCGGTCTCGGCGGGTGCCACTCGCGGCTAAGCCGGCCCGTTCCGCCGTTACGAGGGCCCAGAAGGCGTCGCTGTCGCCGGTCGCGGGGGGTATCGGTCCGAACACGGCGCGGTCGGCGAGGTTGGCGAGCACGCCACCGCCGACCGACTCGTAGTGCGCCGCGATCTCGACCCGGGTCCTGCTGCCCTGGTCGGCGAGGCCGCGATCGACGGCGGCGTCGATGTATTCGTCCCAGCCACCGGCGAACCGCGCCGACACGTCGGCAGCGCGCGCGCGGTCGCGACGGCGTTTGATTTTGGCGCCGAGAATGATCAGGAACGGCGTGCTGATCGCCAGCAGGATGGCCAGGCTGACGCCGCCGACCTTGAGGGCCGCGAACAGCCAGGCCAGGTCGGGGCCGGTGACCTGGTCCTCTTCCTGCTGGTCTTCACCGCTGGTCGGGTTCGCCTCGGGGGCGCGCTGCTCGGTGGCGCCTTCCGCGATCACCTCGGTGTTGTACTGCGGGTCGCGGGTGGTGTCGTCGATGGGTGACAGCGGGTTCTGAAACTGCGGGGTCGTCTCGACGGTGACCCAGTTGCCGTCGCCGCTGGCCACTTCAATCCAGGCTGCCAGGTTCTGGCCCGAGCAGACGCCCTGAGGGCAGGCGCCGGGCGCACCGGAATCCGTCGAAGCGCCGAGGGCGAATCCGAGCACCACTCGGGACTCAAACCCGAGGTGGCGCGCGAGCAGCGCCGTCGCCACCGCGAATTGTTCGTCGTCGCCGATCGCGGCCACCAACTGGGAATTCTCCGTGGCGGTCGTGCTGTTCTGCTTCTCGAGCAGCGCGGTGAAGAGTGCGTCGATGCGGGAGACCGAATGCCCGGCCAGGCTCGGCATGAACTGATAATCGGCGAGGTCGGCGGTCCAGGAGTCGACGGTCGGCACGGTGAGGGCGTGGCTGAGATAGCCGCGCTCGCGCAGCCGCGTGACGAGTTCGGCCAGTCCGGTGCCGTCGCTCGGGACCGCCTGAGCGTCGACCCAGTCGCGGAGGCTCGCAGGAATTAGCGTTTCGTCGATCGTGTTGCCGGCCGGGTGGGCGAGACCGGCTAGGGTCGGCGCATCCGGTTGGGGCTCGAAGACCATCGTGTAGCGGTCACCGTCTTTAAGGGCGTTGAGTTGAATACCGGATGCCGTGCCCGCGTTGTAGAAAAAGCCGTCGCTCAGGTCAGCGGCACGGGCACCGGCAAAGCGGATGCTGGACACCGCGTCGGCCCCCGGCATCCACACGCCGGTGTACCCGGCAATGTCGAACCTGGTCGTGACGCTCCCGGCGGATGCCCCGCGCGAGTGCGGCACCCGGGCAAAAGCGGAGGCCTGGTCGTTCTCGCCCGCAGCGGGGTTCACGACCCTAAAGACTTCGCCGTCGTAGTAGCTGAGCACGGCGAGGCGCACGCGCGACGCTGCGCCAGCGCCGTCGGTCGCGGTATCGACGGTGTCGCCGGTCACCGTGAACAGCTCCTCGTCGTACAGCTCGGCGCTGAAGTAGCTGCGGTACTGGCTGAGCGGGCTGACGTATTCGCGCAGTTCAACAGCCGGGTCGATGCTGCTGCGCAGCACCTCGCGGGCCGGCGTCGCCCAGGCAACGGAGAGCCCGCCGACCGAGACGCCGATGGCGAGCAGCAGTACACCGCCGGCGAGGACGCCCCGACGCATGCGACCGCCGAGACCGCCGAGAGTGCGCTGCACCCCGGTTGAGCGGGCAGCCAGGTCGAGCGCTTCGCTGCGAGCGAGGTGGGTGCGCCAGGCCAGAAAGCCGAAGGCAAGCAGCAAACCGGCGAGGCCGATCAGGCTTTCGCGGGGTGCCGGCAGGCTGAAGCCGAGCACGGTCAGCGGAATGCTCACGGCACTTGACCCGAAGACGAGGCCGAACAACTGCACGGCAAAAATGAGGGGCACAGCGAGGGCGAAGAGTCGGCCGCCGCGCCAGGCCAGCGATAGCGCCACCGTGGTGCCGCTGAGAAACATGAGGAACGCGGGCGCCAGGAGCGACTGGTAGGAGCCGACGGGCAGCTGGATGGTGACGAGCTCTTTCCAGCTGAACACCGTGGCGGTCACGAGGTCGAGCAGTCCGCCGAGAACGCCCGGCAGGCCGGTGACTGCGGTCGGGACTGCGAGCGGAACGCCGAGCAGCAGGTAGGCACCGAGCACGCTCAGCAACACGGTAAACCAGGACCAGCCGCGGAGGGTGCCGAGCCAGGCCAGGCCCAGCCCGACCGCGATGGCGGCGGCCGCCATCACCAGGTAGCTGGTGTCCTGGTAGATCGGCCAGGCAGCCCAGACGGCGACGAGCATCATCGCCACGACGAACAGGGCGTTGATCACGCGGGGACGGCGGCGGCCCTCGGGAGCACGGCGCGGCCGGACCAGGGGAATCGCTACCGTCACTGTTCGGTCCACTGAAGGAATCGCTGGCGTGCTCATGCGGCTCGTCGGCTGAGCAGGGAGCGAAAGTCGTCGAGCACGCCGATGGTCAGCACGCTCGTGCCGGCAAGGTCGCGAAAGCTTGGCTGTTCGTCGGGGTTGCACAGAACGGCGACGACCTGCACGTTGCCGGCGAATTTCAGGGTGAGCGCCTGCAGGCGTCGGGCAGTCATTGTCGACCCGCAGACCACGAACGCAATGGAGATATCGGGCACCACCTGGGCGGCGAGCACACAGACGTCTTCGACGTTCATGGCGTGCGGGCTGGCCTCGATCGCGGTGAGATCATCGAGCAGGGTGCGCGTCGACACGACGCTCAGGCTGCGCACCGAACGGATGCTGCTGCGCACGATATCGGGGATCTCCTCGCTCGCCACGACGGCGAGGTCCCGGCCGTCGCGAATAGCGCGCACGCCGAGCGACCCGGTAGCGCTGACCGCCATCTCGAACTCATCCTCGGAGGCGTACTCGGCGGCGTTGAGGCTCAGCACTATGGCCAGGCGGGAGCGTCGGCTCTCCTCGAACTGCCGAACCATCAGCTTGCCGGTCTTCGCGGTTGACTTCCAGTGGATGTGCCGCTGCCCGTCTCCAGGGGCGTACTCGCGAATAGCGTGAAAGGAGATGTCGGAGTCGACGATGTCGCTCGTGGGGTTGCCCTCGAGGTCGCGCACGAAACCGGCGCTCGTGCTCGGAATCGAGACGGTCACCGGATGCACGAACAGGCGGTTCACGTCGGCCCAGGCCACTTCGCGGCCGAACACGCCGAGCGGGTCGCTGCGCACGGTCGTAACCGGGCCAACATCGATGACGCCGCGGCGGTAGGCGGGCACGCGAACGTGTTCTTCGTGAACCTGGCCGGCGCGCAACAGCGGCACGTAGACATCCGCCAGCCCTTTGCCGATCGGAACGTCGACACGACCCGGCAGCTCGAGCCGCTTCGACACGTTGGTGACGGTGAGGGTGCCGAGCACTTCGGAGCCGGCGACGACCCGGTCGGCCGGCAGCACGAAGTCGACTCTGTAGGCCCGGCCGCCGGCCAGAAACGGCAGGGAGATCAGTATGAGGGCGACCGCCACACAGCCGATCACGATCAGTTCGGTCCAGCCGAAGACCAGGCCGAGCGGCAGCAGCACGATCGCGGCGGTGACGACCACCCATCCGGCCGGCGTGACCGTTTCGCCGACCCATTCAACGGATGCCTGCACACCGTTTCGCACCGCTCGCGAGATCCGCATCCAGAGCACGACAGCGCCCACGAGGGTCAACGTCGTTGACTTACTCGCGCGCGTGGTGCTGTATCGGGTGTGCGTTGCAGACCGGGTCTGGGTTGCGGTTCGCGACTGCGTCGATGTCAGTGCGCGACGCGATTCGGTGTGAAAACTCACGCCAGGTCGCTCCGACTGGGCGGTACGATGTCGAGCAGGATCTGGCCGATGACGGCGCTCGCGGTGACTCCGTCGAACTCCGCTTCGGGGTCGAGCACCATGCGGTGCGCCAGCACCTGCTCGGCGAGGGCCTTGACGTCGTCGGGGGTGACGAAGGTGCGGCCGTGGGCGACGGCCCAGGTTTTGGCGGCCTTGGTGAGGGCCCGGGCGCCTCGCACGCTCACGCCCATGCGCACCTGGCGGGCGTCGCGGGTGGCCTCGACCAGGCGGCCGATGTAGTCGTAGACGAGGGGGTTCACGAACACTGTGCGTGCGATGTTGCTCATGCTCATGAGGGCCTGCGGGGTGATCACCGGAGCGAGTTCGTGTCGCACGTCAGCGGTGCCCTCGAGAATGCGTATGGTCGACGCGAGGTCGGGGTAGCCGAGCGAGGCCTTCATCATGAACCGGTCGAGCTGGGCCTCGGGCAGCCGGTAGGTGCCGGCCTGCTCGATCGGGTTTTGGGTGGCGATGACGAGAAAGGGCACACCGGTCGAGCGGGTGATGCCGTCGATGGTGACGTTGCCTTCTTCCATGGCTTCGAGCAGTGCCGACTGGGTCTTCGGGCTGGCCCGGTTGATCTCGTCGGCGAGTACGACGTTGGCGAAAATCGGTCCGCTGTGAAACTCGAACTCGCCGGTCTTCTGGTCGTAGACGGTGATGCCGGTCACGTCGCCGGGCAACAGATCGGGGGTGAACTGGATGCGGGTGGAGACGCCCTGAACGGTCTGCGACATGGCGCGGGCGAGCGAAGTCTTGCCGGTGCCCGGAAAGTCCTCGAGCAGCAAGTGGCCCTCGCTGACCATCGCGGTGAAGGCGAGCTCGATCACGTGGCGCTTGCCGAGAACGACCTGCTCGACGTTGTCGACCATCATCGTGAAGGTCGCGGCAAACCAGTCTGACTGCTCCGGGGTGATTGTCATGTGTGTGGCTCTTTCAGTGTCACGAGATTGTCAGGAAGTCGGGGCCGCAGAACAGCCGGTAGCCGTGGCCTGGGTGGTACCGGAGACCGTAACGAGGCCGGAGGTCTGCGCCGCCGTCCACGTGATGGTCCAGTTCACGTTCTTGGTCTGGGTCGCGTCCGTAGGAACGGTGGCGCCACCGCGGTACGCCCACATCCGACCACCCTTCGGGTTCGGCACGTCGTACTCTGCACCGGTCACAACAGCTTCGGCCAGACCGGCCGAGGTCGCGTCGACGGCGACCGCGATGGGGCCGCCAATGACGCAGCCCGAGTTATTGAGGCCGGTGACCGCGAACCTGACCTGCCAGGCGCGCGAGGCATCCGCCGCCGCGACCGTCGACCAGTCGCTGCACAGGGTGCCGTCGGACTCCGTGCAGTACCGCACCCGAATGCCGGGGTCGGAACCGAAGACGGTCGAACCGGTCACCGCGTCGAAGTTCTCGAAGTCGACCGCGAAGTCTCGTGGTACGTCTGCCGTCGACGTGGGTGTCGTCAGCAGGTACTGGCCGGTGGCCGGCGCGCCCATACCGTAGGTGTACTCCCCGTCACCCGGAGCATCCGGCTTCTCCCAGGTCGTGATCGGTCCGGCACTAGCCGTCGTGACCCCGAAGCCGTTCGAGTAGCAGATCGTCACGTAGTACTTCGTGTGCTTGGTCAGGTTACCGATCATCGGGTCGTCCGAGGAGGACGCACCCTCCGGCGTGAATCCCGCCGGAGTCAGCGTGCAGGCGGCGCCCTCGGTCAGCGAGGCGACATAGAGCACCTCCTGCGAAACCGCACTGAAGTTGGCATCGAACGCGGCGTCGGTCACGGTGATCGATCGGTGCTGCGAGCTCAGCTCCCCGATCGAAGTGATGGCAGGCGATCCGGCCACGAGCACGGTCTGGGACATCGATTCATCGGTCGGTCCGCTGCCCGCCGGCTGGTCGTCCCGGCTGAGCGGGGTCGCCGTGATGGTCTGGTTGCCTACGGCCAGCGCGAGGGTGAATACGGTCGTTCCGACGCCGGGCGTAGTCACGGGGTGTTCGGTGCCGTTGATGCTGTACCGATTGGTCGAGGCGTCGTTATTCTCGATGGTCACGTTGACGGCACCGGTCCCTTCGCTCGTGAGGCCCTCCTCGAAGACCGGCGCAGCAGAGAGCGCGCCCATGCCCGGGGTGTCGTACGACCAGGCCCTGATGCTCACGGCACTACGGGATTCCCCGACCGCGTTCACGGCTTTCGCCTCGTAGAGGTCTTTCTGGCCGTTCTCGCTCGTGCGAATCTTGCCGCAGTTGCCCGACGTGTCACAGCGAGCCACCGAGGCACCGTTACGGTACAGATTAAACCCCTCGAGCGCAGGGTAGGCCGCGTTGGCGCCGCCGGGACTGACCGACAGGGTGATCGATCGGTCACCATAGGCGATCTGCTTCACCTCGTTCGGCGCCGTCGGGTAGCCCTGCAGGTCAAGGGTGATCGACCCGTTGCGGCTTCCGGCGCTGAGCTTGCCCTGCGCGTCACGCACCACGAATCTCGCCTCACAGACGCCGCCGGCGGTGTCACCCGACCAGCTGGCCCGAACGTTCCTGGAATTCTCGACCGCGAACGACACACCGACGCAGGTACTCGGTGCAGTGACGGAGACCAGTACGAGCGGGGTGCCGCGGTACAGGTTGACCTCGCCGGCCGTGCCGACGACGGCAATCGAGCAGCTCGAGCCAGACGACTGGGTGCAGGGCGTGGCCACGGTGCCGCCCTTGGGCAGTTCGCTCGGCGCCGGGCCCACTTTCAGGGCGAGCACTGACGCAACCGCGTCGCGGTGGCTCGACAGGCTCACAGTGACGGCTGCTTCGCGGCCGGCTACGGCGTTGTCGGCGACACCGATCGTGAGGATCGCGCCATCCTGCGTCACGGTGAACTGGTCGGAGGCGAAGTCAATCGCAAAGGTCAGGGCTGGCACGTCACCCTTGCCCTGCCACTCGACCATGTGGCTGAGATCGTAACGAATGGCCTCGGAGCCCGAGCTGGCGGTGAGCGCCGCCGGGCGCAGTTCCGGCTGCGGGTCGAGCGGCTCGACCACGATCGGCACGACGAGCTGGGTGTAGTCCTCCTGCCCGTCGATGCGCGCCGGCACCGTGCAGGAGTCGGTCCACGGCGCGTCAGACCCGGCCGTGTAGGTCACCGTCGTGCCCGACTCGAAGCTGCACGTCGCATTTTTGCGCTCCCCCGACGAACGGATGCCCGTGCGCTGCAATTCCAGGTTGGTCCCGGTGGGGATCGACACGAGGCTGGTCAGGTTGAAGCTGACCAGGGCATCTTCCCGGACAATCTGGTCGACCTTGCCCTTTTTGAGCGCGATGATGATGGCGTCCTTCGCCGGAATGCGGAGGAACCCGTAGGTGGTCACCTCGATCCCCTGAAAGTTCAGTCCGGTCAGTGCGAACGGGGCGAGCAGGCCCTCGTCGGGAACCTTGCCGCTGATCTTCCAGCCCGATACCTCGAGGCCCGGGTGGCTGCCCCACAGAGTCAGACTGAGGTCGGAGACGTCACCGGAGTTCCAGGAGACCTTGTCGGTGACCACGTCGACACCGTCGGGAAATGCAGCGCGTTCGTCCAGGGCGAGGGTCGTGTCAATCACGACCGGATAGTCGGGAACGGAGGAGCGCACGACCTTGACCACAATGAAGCCCTGGGCGACGTCGTCATTGGCGTTGGTCACCGAGTAGACGAAAGTGAGCAGGCCCGGCTCGTCGGCGGCCGTGAACACCACGCGTTCGTCGGTGACGGAGTCGATACGCCCGGCAAGCGCGTCGTATTCGGCGGTTCCGGCCGCCGCGTCTGGCGTGACCAGGCTCAGGGTCAGGCTGCCGCCGCCGGGCTCGATGTCGTTGGCGGCGGGAAAGACTACCACCTGGCTGTCGGGTCCGGCCTGCACCTCGACGTAGTCGCTGAAGGTGATCGGGCTTGGGTTGGAGCGCTGGTCGAGCACCCCGATGCGCACAAGCGCGAGTCCGGTGGCCCCGCCGCTGTCGCGCACCCGGTACTGAAATTCAATTGCGCCGTGATAGTCGAGGGGGCTCGAGTAGACGATGGCGTCGCCGGTGGCATTGATCGACGCCGTTCCGCGAGCCGGCTGGGTGATGATTCGATCGAGCACGACGGTATCGCCGTCAGGGTCGGTGCCGAAGCTGTCGAAGGGAATCTCGATGGTCTCGCCCGAGAGTACCCGACCGTACAGGGTGCGCGGCTGGGGCGCCGTGTTGTCACCCTCTGCGAGCACTTCGACCGAGACCACGGCCGAGTCGATGAGTTCGGGAGCGCCCGCTGTGTAAACGCTGTAGGCGAGTTCGTAGCTGCCCGGTTCGTTCGGAGCGAGGTAGCGCAGCTCGGCGCCGGCCGCGAAGGCCAGGCCCTGGTCGCTGCGGTTCTGCACCGATTCGGCGTTGAGTATCACGATGTTGCCGTCGGACGCCACATCATTCTCGAGCACCGGAATGTCGATCTGCGCGCCGACTCGCACCGAGACACTGTCGTTCATGGCGATCGGCGCCTGCGGAACGGGAGCCTCGAGCAGGTACACGGTGGCCTCGCCGCGCACGGTGTACAGCGGGTTCTCGGTGCCGTCCGACACGGTGTAACGCACGGTGCCGAGCTTGCCCGGCCGTTCATCGGCGGTGGAGCCGCGCACCCGCAGCACGTTCTGCCCGACGACGTCGACGCTGAGCGAAGCGCCGAGCACGGTCTCGGGAATGGCTTCGCCTAGCAGCAGCACCCGTCCGGCCGGATTGGAGACGGCGGTGAAGACGTCAACGCTGGTGTCGGCCTTGGGCCGCACGAAAACGGTCACCGGGGAGGTCGCGAGCGCCCCGGAATCCGCTGCGACCACCGAAATGCGCACGAGCGATACGACCTCGCTCACGTCGTCGGCGATCGTGAGGCTGACCATGTAATTACCGATCGCGGTCGCGGCGAAGTCGAAGGCGGTACCGTTGGCGGTCACGGCAACGGTGGAGCCCTCGGCGCTCGTCGGGATCGTGGCCGACTCGATGCGGTAGAGGCCGGCAGCGCCGGCGACGTAGATGGCCGGATTCACCGTGAGGCGTTCGTTCACTGCGGCGAGCAGCGCGAACGGTTCGACCGTGAGTCGCGGGGTCGGCGTGACCACGATCGTAAGCACCTTTTCGGCCGACGCTCCGTGAATGTCGGAGACGCGCACCAGGATCACGGCCGATTGCGCGGTCTGTTCGGCCGCGTTGGCGTGCTTGTAGACGAGCACGCCAGCGGGCGTCACACTGACCGAGCCGATCCCGGTGGTGTTCACAGCGGATGCGACGAAGAGGGGATCCCCGTCGGGATCGACCCAGCCGGGCAGCACCGGAACGGTCATCGTGCCGCCGGGCTGCACCTCGGGGCTTGGCCAATCCTGCAGGCAGCCGTCGGTACCGCACCAGACCGGTGCCGAATTCACGTCGTCGCCGTGCACGGTGAGCGTGACCGAGGCGGAAGGGGAGTCGAGGCCGTCGGTGCGCGAGCCGTCGGTGATGGCGTAGTTAAAGGTTGCCGAGCCGCTGGCGCCCGGGGCCACCTGCACCGCGAGTACCTGGTTCTGGTCGGTCACGCTGACGGTGCCCCAGGAGGGGTCGAGGCCCGTGACCGAGGCGGGCACGACGCTGAGCGCGTCGTCGTTGGCGTCGTGGTCGTTGAGCAGCACCGGCAGACTGACGAGCTGGTCCACGCGCACGCCGAAGGCATCCGGCATGGCAACGGGGGCCTTCGGTTCGACGACTTCGGAGGCTTCTTCGATGTCGTCCTGACGGTGGGGCTCCTCGGCGGCGGCGAGGGTCCAGTCCTGGGAACTCGCGATGAGGGCCCCGTCGGGAATGGTCCACACCCATCCGCTGCGGGTGTCGTTGAGGATCAGGTGCGATTCGTTGGCACGAAAGGCGGGGGCGGCGTCGCCGTTCGGCGTGCCAGCGCCGAAGCTCAGCGGGGATTCGCCGGCGATCTCGCTGAACAAGGTGCCGGCGATTCCCGAGGCGGGCAGCCAGGCCGCGTACCGCACTCCCTTAAAGGGCGTCGGTGCGGCGGGTACCCCGAGCACGGTCTCGGCGTCCCCGATTAGCGCGGTGCGTGCACCGTCGGCGAGCGCGAAGGCGACCAGGCCGGTCTGGTCGGAGATGAACAGATCGTCGGCGCTGCCGCTCGGGCGTTGCAGCACGGCCAGTTCGCTCAGGTCGGTCTTGACCGGTTCGCCCTGACCGGCCAGCCAGAGTTCGTCGCCGGCCACGCTGAGCAGTGCCCAGGTATCGCCAACCACGCTCAGTTGGCTTCCGGGTTCGGCCGGACCGTCGGTAATGGCGTCCTCGCCGAGCATTCTGGCCTCGGTGATGGAGTAGCGGAGC
This sequence comes from Cryobacterium ruanii, assembly GCF_004404055.1. Taxonomy (GTDB): domain Bacteria; phylum Actinomycetota; class Actinomycetes; order Actinomycetales; family Microbacteriaceae; genus Cryobacterium; species Cryobacterium ruanii. The sequence continues at coordinate 84,740 of NZ_SOHK01000021.1, read as the reverse complement.
ACTGTTTCGGCGTCGCTCGAGTAGCTGTAGAGCACCCCCTCGGGGGTGATCGCGATCGCATCGGAGCGATACGCGCGGGGAGTATCACCCGGGGCGACCTCATCGTCGATGTACGGGTTCACTGGGCGCGGTGCATCAGCCGCGCCCACCGCACCAGCGAAGACCGTTCCCGAGCTCGTGAGGTAACCCACCCACGAGGTCGATGACGCGATGGTTCGGGTTCCGGCCGGCGTGCTGTCGTAGTCGCCCGCGTCGTTGCCGAGGTCGAGCGGTGCCGCGAGGCTCACGTCGACGACTTTTTCGTTGTTCTGCGCGAAGAGCAGCACGGTGGAGTCGGTCTGCACCAGTTCGCTCGGTGCCGGCACCGTCTTCACCGTGTCGAGTTCGCCGAGATCCGTATTGATGCGGGCGTACCGGTTGCCGTCGCCGCTCTGCAGGGCCCAGATCGAACTCGCGTTGACCGGCGTCTGCTTCACGTCGAAACCATCGACGACGATGGCCACCGTGGCCAGCAGCGCACCGATCGCGGCGACCGCGGCGATGCGAATGACGCCGAGGCGTGCCTTCGAGACCACAAACCGGCGCTGACGAGTGCGTTTGCCGGCCATCAGACTCCGCCCATCAGATCAGCCCGACGATCACGAGGGCACCGACGGTGACACCGATACCGACAACGACCGCGCTGGTGAGCAACAGGCTGAGCGTGAGCGGGGTGAAACGCGTGCGACCGGTTTCTGCGGAGCCCGGCCGCGTACCCTCCGGGGTTTGCGATAGCGGGCGATGCGCGCTGCGCCGCGGGCCGGGGCGCAGCGTGGGAATGATGACATCGGAGATGACGGCACCGCGCGACTCATGGTTGTCAAAGTCAACGGGTGCCCCAGCGGATGCCCACGCTTCGTCCGCCACCTCGAGCGCGGTGAAGGCCAGGCCGAGTTCCCGCTCCACGCGCTGCAGGTCGTGGGCGCACTCGAGCAGGCTCGCCTGGCGCGCCGCCGGATCGCGATTCATCATGCGGGCGAGGACGCTTTCGAGGGAGGCAGGAACATCCGCTCGCCCGATGCTCGTGTATTTTGCCCGTTTGATGCGCTGTTTCAGCTGCGCGCGCGACCCGTTGGAGCCGACGGCCAGCTCGAACGGGGCCCGGTCGGCCAGCAGTGAGTAGAGCGTGGCGCCGAACGACCACACCTCGGTCGCGACCGTGCCGGTCGTGCGTTCGTCGACGACCTCCGGAGCGCTCCACGGCAGCGACATGGCGAATAGTTCGCCGCCTGCACCGCTGGCGCCACCGGCGAAAGAGGCGGCGATGCCAAAGTCGCCGAGCACCGGACCGCCGAAGGTGGTGGTGAGAATGTTCGACGGCTTGATGTCGCGGTGCAGCACCTTGGAGCGGTGCGCCGTCTCGAGGGCGCCGGCGATTCGCACGGCAACATTGAGCACGGTCGCCACGGGCAGCGGCTCCGCGCGTTCGCGGGCGGAGTACGAGCCGGGGCAGAATTCCATCACGAGGTACGGGCGACCGTCGGCTGAGATACTCGCGTTATACACGGTGAGAATCGAAGGGTGCGAGCTGAGCCGCGCCATGACATCCGCTTCGGCGTTGAACGAGCGCAGGACGTCGTCGTCGACGATGTCCTGCAGCAGCACCTTGACCGCCACTGAGCGGCGCGGCAGGTTCTGCTCGAACAGAAAAACGTCGGCGAACCCACCGGTACCGAGGGGGCGTACATAGGTGTAGCCCGACAAAACGGGCGGGGCAGAGGGGAGTCGCCTGCCCATTATTCCCCCGACCTGCGTTGTTTCTGTGGTGTGTCTTTGTGTTGATTCGCAAAGACTCAGCCGGTCTCGGAATCAAGCCTAACGATGGTGCACGCCCCCAGTACTCCCGAGTCAACATGGTATACCTCCAAAATGGGGGTGCAGGGCTCCGAGTGTGTGCGCTGGCCTGAGGGGACGGGCGAATGCCCTGCCGTAGCAGCGGATGTGTGATCGGTGAGGACGTGAACGTAACGCCCGATCGTGAGTAGCAGGTGGGAGCGTCACGGTGAGCGTCACGGTAAGCGTCAGTCAGCACAGACATCAGCTGGCGTTGAGCAGCACGTAGACAATCCCCGCGATCTGGCCCGTCACCCGGTCGGGAACGTCGGCACTGGGCGTGCCGGAACTGAACGAGGTCACCGTCATCAGACGCTGGCCGTTCTGCAGGTCATCAAGAAAGTCCAGAACGGCGTCGAAACTTCCAGTGACCGAGATCGTGACCGGCACGGCGATAAAATTCTCCGCGGTCACCAGCGGGCTCGCAGCCGCAGCCGCGGCCTCTGCTGCCCCCGCCGCAGCACCGTCGGTGGCAGGCGCGTTCGTGGCAGCGCCGCCGGTAGCAGCGCCGCCGGTGGCAGCGCCGTCGGTGGCAGGCGCGTCCGTGTCGGCCGCGGGCACGACCGGCACGTAGGGCATCGCGTCGGCCGACGAGAACTCGGTCAGGGTGACCGACGTACGGCCGGCCATCGCATCGAGTTGGCCGATCAAGGCGGGCAGCGCTGCACCCTCCGGAATCGCCTCCCGCAGCACAGCGAGTTCGTCTTGAACCGTCTCGAGGCCGTCGAATTCACGCTGCAGGGCCGCGAGCTGCGCTTCGTAGACCTCGTTCTGGGCCAGCGTCGCGGTGTGAGTCGTGCGGGTCGCACTCAGCTCGTCGAGTTTGGGCGAGATGCCGAGCGTGAACCCGGCCAGCATGACGATTACGATGACGAGAATCGCTCCCACCAGCCACCACTTCGTCGTCGTCACTGGGTCACCTCGGCTTCTGCGAACCGGTTGGAGAAAGCCCTGGCGTTGACGTGCAGCGTGAGACTCACCTCGTATCCCCCGGAATCGAGCAACGCCACCCGGGTCGGCGCACTGTCGGCGTACCCGGGCAGGGTCGCCATCGCGTCGAGCCAGTCGGGAACGCTCGGCAGGGTCGGACTGGTCAGGGTGAAGCTGATGGTCGCCACACGACTCGGCTGCAAGGGCGCAGTAGCCTGCATGTACGGCACCCACGGCGAACCCGCGTCTAGTACCACGGCGCCAATCACGACGTCGCCGGGCAGTCGAGCGCGAATCTGCTGCAGATAATCGGTCCAGTCGATATCAACGGATGCCGCCAGCCGGCGGGCCGCGACGGTCGCGTCGACTTCCTCCTGCGCCCGGCGCACCGGGGCGTATTCGCCCTGCGCGGCCAGGAGTTGGGTCGTGCGCGCCTGCACGACAGCGAGGCTGGCCTGGCTGCGCTCAGCTTGCCAGGTGGCGGCGGCGATGCCGGCGCCCGTGACGAGCACGACCGCGACGACCGCGACGGCAAGGCCGCGTCGCAGCCTGCGACCCTTCTGCTCCACCATGACTTCGGGCGGCAGCAGGTCGACCCGGGGGTCCCCGCCGATGACCGGGTCGTGAACTGTCTTCGGTGCGCTCACGGTGTGCGTCCCAGTGCGAGGCCGAGCGCGACGAGATAGTCGCCGCCCGAATTCGCCAGCCGCTCGGCGTCGACTGCCCGGCCAACGGCGAGGCCGCCGGTCGGGTTCGGCAGCACGACCGGCAGCCGGGTGAGTTCGGCGAGTTGCGTGGCGAATCCGCTCAATCGTGCTCCGCCCCCGGTCAGAACGATGCGGGTCACGGGCAGGTCGTTCCGGGTGTGAATGAAATAGTTCACGGTATTACGCAAGCTGGTCAGCAGTTCGCTCACACCCTCATGAATGACGAGCGCGGCGGTCGCCGCGATATCGGCCGGCCCAGCGGCATCCGCTGACCTACCCGGGAGCGGACCGCTTGAGCCGATACTGGAGGCGCGTTTGAGGGCCTCCGCCTGATCGACGGGCATGTCCAGCCGCGCGGTGAGCGCCTGGGTGAGGTCGTCACCACCGGCCGGAATGAGCCGCACGAACTGGGGAACTCCGGACGCGGTGATCACGATGCTCGTTGTCCCGGCTCCGACGTCGATCTGCGCAACCACATCGTCGGTGGGGCGGCCCCGACGAATGGCGCGGCTGAGGGCGAACGGAATCAAATCGACCGCGACCGGGTTGAGCCCGGCCAGCTGCACCGCCCGAACGTTTCGCAAAACCACTTCCTTGACCGCGGCGATCAGCAGGCCGTTGAGCTGCGGCCCCGACTGTCCATCGCCGGGCACGGCCTTGATCGGGTAAAAGTCGAGCAGGGCCTCAGACACCGGAACGGAAAGCAGATCCTGCACCTGGAACGGCAATGACTCACGGATGCTGCCAATCGACTGCGCCGGAACGGTCAGGTCTCGAGCAACTACCCGATGGTTGCCCATGCCGATGACGACATTCTTGCTGGTGAATTTGCCGCCCGCCCACAGCCGTTTCAACTGCGACGCAACAGTATTGGGCTCGAGCACCTCACCGCGCCCGACGGCGCCGTCGGGCAGCGTTTCCTCGTGGAATCGCACGATGGTCGGCTGATTGCGCCCAGAATCGGCCAGTTCGACCGCTCGCAGCGAGGCGCGGCCGATGTCGATGCCGACGACGTGGCGGGTCATCGCGTACTCCGCGCATCACTCATTGCTCACGTCCCGCATGGAGGTCATATTCCCCAGTTCGGCTACGGTCCCGGCCGAGCCTCCGACGGTGGTAGCGCCGGTGTCGAGGTCGATTCCCGGCAAGCCGAGCGGCGCCGATTCGAACCGGGTGTTGTTTTTGAAGTCGTTGGCACCGTTGGCGTACAGCTGGCCGCGCCATTCGAACGTGTTCACGGCGTTGAAGCGGCACGGCGTGTAGGTCATGGCATCGATCGTGGCTGCAATCGTGAAGCTGTTCTTCATCCAAAAGTCACCCTGCGGCGCGCCACAGGTCGGCAGGTGGTCTGCCACCAAGTCGGGCGTGATGAACCAGAGCTTGTGCCGCGCTGCCGTGGATGACTGAAACTGCACGTTGTTGATGAAGGTGAATCGGTTGGCGAAAATGACGACGTCGGCGGTGAGCTTTACCGTGCCGACAGCGGTGACACCCAGGGGGCAGAGGGCTAGGGCGTTGATGATGATGGGTTTGCCGCCGTTCGCGGCCGCGGCGAGCATGCTCGCATCGATCGTGCAGCTAAGGCCAATGGGCGTGACTTTGTAGGGCACGCCGTTTGCATCGACCCAGTCCCCCGGAGCGTAATTCACGTCGACCCAAGCCGGTACCGTCGGAATCGGCGTTCCGGCGGTGTATGACGTGTAGACGCCGCCGATCCGGCTGGCCCGCCCGGCCGCGTTCAGGTTAACGCTCGCCGCCGTGAGGTTGCCGGTCACCACACCGAGCGTCGCGGCACCGGATGCCCACGCATTGCCTTCGATGGCGCATCCGCTTATATTGAGGTTGCCCGCCGAGACCACCACATCACCCTCGATCACGGTGTTGTTGGAGCAGGACACATTGCCGTTCTTCACCTGAATGGCCGCGCGACCCGATTCGGCCACGAGCAGGTCGGCATTGTTCATGAACACGACTCCGCCGTAGAGGTACATGGCGGCGCCGCTCGGCCTCACTCCCGGTGGCACGGCCGCGTCGTACTCGAAGATCGCTTCCACCCGGGTCTCCTCTCCAGCCAGCGCGGTCATTGAACTGCCAGTCGACTCGACCCGCAGCCGCAGCGCCGCGACACCGGTTGCCGGGCAGCCGTTCAGCCAGACGTTGTCGACCCTGCTCAGGGAGTACGACACGTTGGCCGTGAATTGCGGCGACGAGCGCGAGTAGGTGGGCTGGCAGGCTCCCTGGGTCAGACTCAGCTGGGCGGCACTGACTCCGCTTTCGGCGGCAGCCACCGATTGCACCGAGGCGCGGGTGCTTCTGGTGAAATCGAGCGAGTAGAGCGTGGACGTGGTCAGGGTGAGGGTGATTACCATCATCACGCCCATGACGCCGATCACCGCCATGAGCGCGCTACCCCGCTCGGTGCTCGCAACGTTGTGTTTCACAGGCATGGGTCCCCAATCGTTGCGAGCGTGCGCGGCGTCACCGTCGTGTTCATGACGACCGATGCCTGCGCACCGGCATCCAGGTCAAGGGCCACCGTGATGCGGTCGTTGACTCCGCCGAAGACCGGCGCACCGTTCGTGCTGACGCCGTCACCCAACTTGATCCAGCTGCCCAGATCACCCGAGACGGGAACCGCAATGCGGCTCGCCGGCGCCGTGCGCTTCGTGTACAGCGACCCGCCGGCAGCCGGAGTGTAGAACCAGGCCTGACACGACCAAACCATGGATGCGGCGCTGCCCGCGGTTCGCGCGACCAGGAACTGACTGTCATCGATGTTCTGCAGCGAGACCTGCGAGGCGTTGCGCACCCCGGACTGCACGGACCGGCTGATCAGCTGCCCGAGATTGGTCGCCTCGGTCGAACCGCGCACATCCCGCTCGGTTTCCACCGAGCTGATCAGCATACCGCCGACGATTGAGAGCACCACCACGGCAAAACTCATGTAAACGAGGAGTTCGATGAGGGTATATCCCGATTCCGGAGCGGTCGATGCGGATGCCGCGGTGTGGGTCACGGGGCGTCCAGCAGAATGAGAGTTTCCGCCGCCGTCAACTCGTCGGTAGACCCGGACAACGTCACCCACACCCGCAGCTGCACGACCCGCAGATACGGTTCGGCGCACACGTCGGTGATAGGCAGGTCGAGACGCACGTGCGGCTGCAGCGAACCGCGTTCCGAAACCACGACCGCTGGCCGGATCGAGGTCATGGCCTTGACCGCGGAGCAACTCGACCCCGACGCCCCGACCCGCTCGAGCTGTTGGGCGACAATTTGCGTCGCTTCGGCAAGGGTCGAATTCGTGGCGGAAACCCGCATACTCTGCACCAAAATCGGTAGAAAAGCCACGGCCAGCAGTCCGATCAGAAACACGGCCACCACAATCTCGACCACCCCGAAACCCGACTCGTCGGGGCGCTTGACACGGGGTGCGTCTGGCATGCTCACCCCTTCCACGGATCGGTTTTGTTTGATTAGGACGCAAGGTGCCGGGCGGCAAGACCAGGAGACGCACGTATAGTGGGGCGCCGCTGCCGGCGCCCCACCGCGGTTATGGGGTCGCAGCGGTCGCAGCGGTCGCAACGTTGGAGACGCAGGTGCCTTCGATTGCGGCACCGTTGTCGTCGATGGCGAACATGCGGGTCGAGCTACCGAACTTTCCCGTAATGCAGAAAGCCGTGGCCGACCCGGTCAGCACCACGTCGACCTCTTTGCTCTCGGTGTATGCGCTCGCGTCATCGAGGCTCGCGGGATATCCCTTGGTGACCATTTCGGCGACGACGGCGGTCTTCGCCTGGGTGATCTGGGCTTTCACGGCACTGTCCTTGGCGCCCTCCTGCTGGTTGAGAAAGATCGGAATCGCCACGGCGGCGAGCACTCCGATGATGAGCACGACGACGAGCAGTTCGATCAGGGTGAAGCCCTGTTGCCGATCGCGAATCGCGATGCGTGTGCGGGAAAGTGCCCCCAGGGTGCGGTGAATCATCAATCGAATCATGAGCGTGGTTTCCTTATGCTGTGGAACTGCTGTGGGCTGGGAAAAATGGGAATATGGGAAATGCCACATTCGCACTGGAACTGATCTTACGGTTTTCTGCCCCTTAATGGGGGGCATCTCGAAAACTCGTTTCCTCCCCGCTTCGACGGACTATTTCACGTATTCGAAGATGCTGAACATCGGCAGGTACAGTGCCACGATCATGCCGCCGATCACCACCCCGATGAACGCGATCATGAGCGGTTCGATGAGGGCTGTCAACTGCTCGGTCGTGGCCTGCACCTCCTGGTCGTAGAAATCGGCGACCTTGGCCAGCATGTCCTCCAGGGCGCCGGCGTCTTCACCGACGGCGATCATCTGCACGACCATAGGTGGGAAGATCGGCGCCTGCGCCAGCGGCCCGGCGATCGACCCGCCTTGCCGCACCGAATCGGCCACCTTGCGCAGCGCGGATTCAATCACCCAGTTACCGCTCGTCTCGCCGACAATGGCCAGCGACTGCAAGATGGGCACTCCGGCGGCGATCATGGTCGAGAAGTTTCGGCTAAAGCGCGCAATGGCGAGCTTCATGAGCAAGGGCCCGAACACCGGCAACTTGAGCTTGAATGGGTCGACCCGGCGACGAACCGCTTCGGTGTTCTTATTGATGCGCCACCAGAACGCGAAGGCGGTGCCGAGCACGATCAACAGCGGACCGAGCCAGACCATCATTTTCGACAGCACCACGAGAAACTGGGTCGGCAGCGGCAACTCCCCGCCGAGGCCCGCGAACATCTTTTCGAACACCGGAACGATGAAGATCAGCATGCCAATGACGGCGAGTACCGCCATGATCAACACCACCACCGGGTAGGCGAGCGCCGACTTGATCGTGTCGCGCAGCTTCACCTCCGACTCGAAGTTGGCGGCCACGGAGGTGAGCGAGCTTTCAAGGAACCCGCCGGTCTCCCCGGCCCGCACGAGGTTGATCATGATCGGCGGGAACACCGCGGTGTGTTTCATCATCGCCTCGGAGAGCGACGACCCGGTCTCCACCTCGGAGCGAATGGTCGCCATAATGCGGGCAAGTTGCGGGTTCTCGGTCTGCTCCGAAAGGATGTTCAGGGTACGCAGCAGGGACAGCCCGGCACTCGTCATGGTCGCCATCTGTCGACTCATGACGGCGAGGTCCTTCAGCCCGACGCCCTTGCTGAAACCCGGAATGCGCACTTCTCGTTTCAGGCCGGTACCCACGTTGACCTCGGCCACCGAAATCGGCGCGAGCCCCATGCCGCGCAGGCGCTGCATTGCGGCGTTCTCGGAGGCGGCATCCAGTCGACCGGTGACGATCTTGCCGACCGCTGTGCGGCCCCTGTACGCGAAGACACCACTGGCGGTCACTACTGTTCCCGGTTGGAGTACGAGTCGCCGAAGTCGATACCGTCAAACCCCGACGGCCCGGCGGCGAGGTCAGTGACGTCCGATTTACGAATCAGCTGGGCAAGGCTGTCCTGGTCCTGCGCCTTGTCCTCGGCGGCCTTGCGGGTAATCGACCCGGCATTGACGAGTTCGGCGAGGTGCTGGTCCATAGTGTGCATGCCCAGGGCTCGTCCGGCCTGCATGGCGGAAGCGATCTGGTAGGTCTTGCCCTCGCGAATGAGGTTGGCGACGGCTGGCGTGACGATGAGAATTTCGGTTGCGACGACCCGGCCGCCTCCGACCTTCTTCACCAGGGCCTGGCAGACGACGCCCTGCAGGGTCGCGGCGAGCTGGGCCCGCACCTGCCCCTGCTGGTAGGGCGGGAACACGTCGATGACCCGGTCAATGGTCTGGGCGGCGTCCTGGGTGTGCAGGGTCGCAAACACGAGGTGGCCGGTTTCAGCCGCGGTCAGGGCCACGGAGACCGTCTCGAGGTCGCGCAGCTCGCCGATCAAAATCACATCGGGGTCCTGCCGCAGCACGTGTTTGAGGGCGGATGCGAAACTATGAGTGTCGTTGCCGACCTCACGCTGGTTGATTAAGGATTTCTGGTGCTGGTGCAGAAACTCGATCGGGTCTTCCACCGTGACGATATGGTCAGCACGGGTGCGGTTGACCAGATCGATGAGCGCGGCCAGGGTCGTCGATTTGCCTGATCCGGTGGGACCGGTCACGAGCACCAGACCTCGGGCCAGCTGGGCGAACTGGGCCACCGCATCGGGCACACCGAGCTCGCCGAGCTGTTTGATCTCCCCCGGAATAAGGCGAAAGGCACCACCCACGCTTCCACGCTGCTGAAAGTAATTCACCCGGAACCGGGCCCCCGCGGTCGTGTAGGCGAAGTCAAGCTCGAGGTCGTCCTCGAACTGGCGCCGCTGCTCGGTGGTCAGCAGGCTGAACAACGCGGTGGCGACCTTGTCACGCTTCCACACCGCGGCTTTGGCAATCGGCCGCAGCCCGCCGTCGAGGCGGATACACGGCGGCGCCCCCGCCGTCACGTGCAGGTCGGAGGCGCTCTGAACGACGACCTCGCGCAACGCCGCGACCAGCGCGGGGTCCGGCCCGACGTCACGATCGGGGTCGTCGAGCAGCCAACCTTCCCCAGCGACGCCCGGTGGCATAACCGGAATCTCGTAAATTTCCTGACTCATCGTAACTGTCCTCTCGACCTAAGCGACCACTCGCAGAATTTCGTCCACCGAGGTGAACCCGAGCCCGACCTTGGCCCAGCCATCGTCCCGAAGGCTGACCATTCCCTGCTCCTGCGCGGTGAGCGCGATCTCCACGCTCGATGCACGCGCCACGCACAGCCGCTCGATCTCCTCGGTCACCGTCATCACCTCGTGCACGGCGAGCCGCCCGCGGTAGCCGGTATTGGAGCAGCTGGCGCATCCGTTCGCTTGGTAGATGACGGGCAGCGCCAACTCTGGCTCGAGCGGAAATCGCAGGTGCGCGAGCTGCTCCCGACTCCGCAAGTCAGGCAGTTTGCAGCGTTCGCACAGGCGGCGGGCCAGGCGCTGGGCGACGACGCAGTCGAGCGCGCTGCCCACGAGAAAGGGTTCGATTCCCATTTCGGTCAGGCGCGTGACCGCGCTCGGTGCATTGTTGGTGTGCAGGGTGGAGAGCACGAGGTGCCCGGTGAGCGCTGCCTCAATAGCGATCTGGGCGGTCTCGTGGTCGCGAATCTCGCCGAGCAGAACGACGTCGGGATCGCACCGCAGAATGCTGCGCAAGGCACTCGCGAAGGTGAGTCCCGCCTTCGGATTCACCTGCACCTGGTTGATGCCGACCATGCGGTACTCCACCGGATCTTCGACGGTGATCACATTGATCTCCGGGCGAGCCACCGAATACAGGGTCGTGTACAGGGTCGTCGACTTGCCCGACCCGGTGGGCCCGGTCACCAGGATCATTCCGTACGGCTTCGAGTAGGCCGTCTTAAAGGCGTCATAGTTGTGGTCGAGCAGGGAGAGATCGCGCAGGTCCATGCTCGTGGTCGAGTTGTCGAGGATACGCATGACGACCTTCTCACCCCAGACCGTCGGCAGGGTGGCCACGCGCAGGTCGATCTTGCGACCACCGTGGCTGACCGACATGCGGCCGTCCTGCGGTTTGCGGCGCTCGGCGATGTCGATGTCTGCCATGATCTTCAGGCGGCTGATGACGCCGTTCTGAATGCTCTTCGGTGCGCTCGGCATCTCGTGCAGGACACCGTCGATGCGGTATCGCACCCGCAGGCTGGCTTCACCGGGTTCGATGTGTATATCGCTGGCCTTGTCCTGGATGGCCTGGCTCACGAGCAGGTTGACGAACCGCACAATGGGCGCAGCGTCGTCGCTGGCCTCATCGCTCGGATCGGGAGTCGACAGGATCGAATCGTGCTCTTCCTCGAGCGTGGTGGTGAGGTTACTGAGTTCGCCATCGGCGCGATGAAATCGCGCGATCGCAGCGAGCAGGTCGCTGCGTTCGGCCACCATCGGGGACACTCGCATTCGAGAGGCTTCGCCGACATCGTCGAGCGCAAACACGTTACCGGGATCCACCATTGCGAGCACGAGCCGCCCGCCCTCAATTCCAATTGGCAGCACTTCGTGTCGTCGACAGACCAGCGGCGACACGAGAGCGAGGGCACCCGCCTCAACCGAATACTCGAGCAGTTCGACAAAGGGAAGGTTGGCCTGCGCGGCTCGCGCCTGCGCAAACTGCAGCTCGGTGATCACTCCGCTGTCGACAAGCCGGCGAACGGCGCCCTCATCGGCCGGATCCCCAGCCAGGAGCGTGTCGAGCGCTTCGATCGGCAGCAGCCCGTGCAGGATGAGAATTTCGGTCAGGGTTGCCACGCAAGTCTCCCCCGAACTGGTTACATTAGGCCTGAAAGCGAGTATACGTCCCTTTTCCCCCTTTCCCCACTTTTTTTGTTCTAGTTCCGGTCGTACGGCTGAGCCAGCCGCCGTTCTCCGCTCGAACGCTTTAAAGCCGAATGGCCCCTGCCGAAGCAGGGGCCATCCGTTTAGAGCTGCTGGTTCCTAGTTGTACGTACCCGGAGCCAGGTCGTCCGACGAAAAGCTGTCGAAGTCGACGAAGCTCAGGTCACCCTCGTTGAACGTGGCATCTTCGGTGAAGATGCGGTTCGGGTAACGCTCAGCCTTGGCGTCTTCCGTTGCCTCGACGGTGACGTCGCGGTAGCGGGGAAGACCGGTGCCGGCGGGGATCAACTTACCGATGATGACGTTTTCCTTGAGGCCCATCAGCGGGTCGCTCTTGCCTTCCATGGCCGCCTGGGTCAGAACCCGGGTGGTCTCCTGGAAGGAAGCGGCCGACAGCCAGGACTCGGTCGCCAGGGATGCCTTGGTGATACCCATGACCTCCTGGCGAGCGGATGCCGTCTTCTTGCCTTCGGTAAGCGCGGTGCGGTTGAGGTCGTTGTACTTCAACCGGTCAACGAGCTCGCCCGGAAGCAGCCCGGTGTCTCCGTGTTCGACGACGGTCACCTTGCGAAGCATCTGGCGAACGATGACCTCGATGTGCTTGTCGTGAATCGGCACACCCTGCGAACGGTAAACCTCCTGCACACCGGAGACGAGGTGCTTCTGCACCGCGCGAACACCCTTGACTCGAAGAACTTCCTTCGGGTCGACGGCGCCGATGATGATCTGCTGTCCGAGCTCGACGTGCTGGCCGTCCTCGACGAGCAGGGTCGAACGCTTCAGCACCGGGTAAGCGATTGCTTCGTCGCCGTTGTCGGGGGTCAGGATGACCTTGCGGCCCTTGTCCGAATCCTCGATCGTGATGCGTCCGGCGGAGTCGACGATCGGCGATGCACCCTTGGGAGTACGCGCTTCGAACAGCTCCTGAACACGCGGCAGACCCTGGGTGATGTCGTCAGCGGATGCCGACCCACCCGTGTGGAAGGTACGCATGGTCAGCTGGGTGCCGGGCTCACCGATGGACTGCGCGGCGATGATACCGACGGCCTCACCGATGTCAACGAGCTGGCCCGTGGCGAGAGAACGGCCGTAGCAGACCGCACACACACCGACGGCCGACTCACACGTGAGCACTGAGCGCACCTTGATGGTTTCGACACCACCGATAATGAGCTTCGCGATGAGCACGTCTCCGACGTCGTCTCCGGCGTCGGCGATGACCTCACCGGCAGCGTTGACCGCGGCTGCGGCCAGGCTGCGGGCGTAGACCGCGTTCTCGACGTTGAAGTCGACCAGCAGGCCGCCGTCTTCGTCACGCAAGAGCGCACCGGTCGTGGCATCGGTTCCGGCGATGGGCAGTTCGAGACCCTTCGTCGTTCCGCAGTCGTCTTCACGGATGATGACATCCTGCGAGACGTCCACGAGACGACGCGTGAGGTATCCCGAGTCAGCGGTACGCAGAGCCGTGTCGGCCAGTCCCTTACGAGCACCGTGAGTAGCAATGAAGTACTCGGCGACGGACAGGCCTTCGCGGTAGCTCGAGATGATCGGGCGAGGGATGATCTCACCCTTCGGGTTGTTCACGAGGCCTCGCATGCCGGCGATGTTTCGCACCTGCAGCCAGTTACCACGAGCACCAGAGGTGACCATGCGGTTGATGGTGTTGTCAGCCGGGAAGTTCGCCTGCATCGCTGCGGCAACGTCTTCCGTGGCACGGGTCCAAATCTGGATGAGCTCCTGGCGACGCTCGAGGTCGGTCGTGAGACCCTTCTCGAACTGTGCCTGAACCTTAGCGGCCTGCTTCTCATAGCCGGCAACGATCTGCGGCTTGTTCGGCGGGGTGAGGATGTCACTGAGCGCAACGGTCACACCGGAACGGGTTGCCCAGTAGAAACCGGCATCCTTGATCCGGTCGAGGGTTGCAGCAACCTCCACCTTGACGTACCGCTCCGCGAGGTCGTTGACAATGGTCGACATGGTGACCTTGTTGGCAACGTCTTCGAAGTACGGGTAGTCGGCCGGAAGCGCCTCGTTGAAGATGGCGCGACCGAGGCTCGTTGTGACCAGAACAGTTCCGACGGCCTGGCCGTTGACCAGTTCGACACCCTCGGGCTGCGTGCCCTCGGTGAAGAACTTGTCGGTCAAGCGGATGCGCACCTTGGCATTCAGGTCGAGCGACTTCTGGTCGAACGCGAGAATGGCCTCGGACACGCTGGAGAATGCGCGGCCTTCGCCGACAACACCGTCCTTCAGCGTGGTGAGGTGGTGCAGACCGATGATCATGTCCTGGGTGGGCAGGGTCACCGGGCGGCCGTCAGACGGCTTGAGGATGTTGTTCGAGGCGAGCATCAGGATGCGTGCCTCAGCCTGCGCCTCAACCGAGAGCGGAAGGTGGACAGCCATCTGGTCACCGTCGAAGTCGGCGTTGAACGCCGCGCAGACGAGGGGATGCAGCTGGATTGCCTTACCTTCAACGAGCTGAGGCTCGAAGGCCTGGATGCCCAGACGGTGCAGGGTGGGTGCACGGTTGAGCATGACGGGGCGCTCGCGGATGATCTCCTCGAGCACGTCCCAGACCTGGGGACGCGAACGCTCGACCATACGCTTGGCGGCCTTGATGTTCTGAGCGTGGCTCAGGTCGATCAGGCGCTTGATCACGAACGGCTTGAACAGCTCGAGTGCCATCTGTTTGGGCAAACCACACTGGTGCAGCTTGAGCTGCGGGCCAACCACGATGACCGAACGGCCGGAGTAGTCCACGCGCTTGCCGAGCAGGTTCTGACGGAAACGACCCTGCTTTCCCTTGAGCATGTCGCTCAGGGACTTGAGGGCACGGTTACCGGTACCGGTGACCGGGCGACCACGACGACCGTTGTCGAATAGTGCATCGACGGCCTCCTGCAGCATCCGCTTCTCGTTGTTCACGATGATCTCGGGAGCACCAAGGTCGAGCAAACGACGCAGACGGTTGTTGCGGTTGATCACACGACGGTAAAGGTCGTTGAGGTCAGAGGTGGCGAAGCGGCCACCGTCGAGCTGCACCATCGGGCGCAGTTCGGGCGGGAGCACGGGAACGACGTCGAGCACCATTCCGGCCGGCGAGTTGCCGGTCATGATGAACGCGTTGACCACGCGCAGTCGCTTGATGGCACGGATCTTCTTCTGACCCTTGCCCTCGGCGATCTGCAGGTGCAGGTTTTCGCTTTCGGTGACCAGGTCGAACGCCTCAAGGCGCTTCTTGATGGCTTCGGCGCCCATATAGGCCTCGAAGTACATGCCGAAACGGTCCTGAAGCTCGTGGAAGACGGAGTCTTCCGGCTTCAGGTCGCCGACCTTGAGGGTGCGGAAGTCTTCCCACACGCGCTCGAGGTGCGCGATCTGCTCGTCCAGAGACTTGCGAATCTGGCCCATTTCCTTCTCAGCAGCGTCCTTGGTGCGCTTCTTTTGGTCGCTCTTGGCGCCCTCGGCCTCCAGTGCTGCGAGGTCGGTTTCGAGGCGCTGCAGGCGATCGGCGATGCGCGAGTCACGGCTGGACTCGATGGTCTTGAGTTCGAGGCGCAGCTCGTTCTCGAGGCCGGGCATGTCCTGGTGACGACCGTCTTCGTCCACCGTGATGACCATGTATGCGGCGAAGTAGATGACCTTTTCGAGGTCCTTCGGAGCCATGTCCAGCAGGTAACCGAGACGCGAGGGCACACCCTTGAAGTACCAGATGTGCGTGACCGGGGCAGCGAGTTCGATGTGGCCCATGCGCTCACGGCGCACCGACGACTTCGTGACCTCTACACCGCAACGCTCGCAGACGATGCCTTTGAAGCGAACACGCTTGTACTTGCCACAAGAGCATTCCCAGTCCCGTGAGGGTCCGAAGATCTGCTCGCCGAACAGGCCGTCTTTTTCCGGCTTGAGCGTGCGGTAGTTGATGGTTTCGGGCTTCTTGACCTCACCGTGCGACCAGCGACGGATGTCGTCTGCGGTAGCCAGGCCAATACGAAGCTCGTCAAATGTTGTTACGTCGAGCAATTTCTCTCCTTGGAAAGTTTTCGAAGTTTCTTTGGACCGGGCTTAGATGTCGTCGATGGACGACGACTCAAACCGGGTGGAAATGTTGATGCCGAGTTCTTCCGCAGCGCGGAACACCTCGTCATCCGTGTCGCGCAGGCTGACTGCGGTGCCGTCGGCCGAGAGCACCTCGACGTTCAGACAGAGCGACTGCATTTCCTTGATAAGAACCTTGAAGCTCTCGGGAATGCCGGGTTCCTGGATGTTCTCACCCTTGACGATTGCCTCGTACACCTTGACGCGGCCGAGGATATCGTCAGATTTGATGGTCAGGAGTTCCTGCAGGGCGTAAGCGGCTCCGTATGCTTCGAGCGCCCACACCTCCATCTCACCGAAACGCTGTCCACCGAACTGCGCCTTACCACCCAGCGGCTGCTGCGTGATCATGGAGTACGGCCCGGTCGAACGGGCGTGAATCTTGTCGTCGACGAGGTGGTGGAGCTTCAGGATGTACATGTATCCAACGGACACCGGCATCGGGAACGGCTCGCCGGAGCGGCCGTCGAAGAGCTGGGTCTTTCCGGTGGAACCAATGAGGCGGTCGCCGTCGCGGGTGAGGGTCGTGGAGTCCAGAAGACCCTCGATCTCGATCTCGAGCGCACCGTCGAACACTGGCGTGGCGACCTTCGTGCCGGGGGCGGCACTGAAGGCGTGCTCCGGAAGACGAGCGGCCCACTTCGGCTTACCCTCGACGTTCCACCCCTGCTTCGCAATCCAGCCGAGGTGGGTTTCAAGCACCTGACCGAAGTTCATGCGACCGGGGATTCCGAGCGGGTTGAGGATGATGTCGACCGGAGTACCGTCGGCGAGGAACGGCATGTCCTCGATCGGCAGGATGCGGGAGATGACACCCTTGTTGCCGTGACGACCGGCGAGCTTGTCGCCCTCGGTGATCTTGCGCTTCTGGGCGATGAACACGACCACGCGCTGGTTGACGCCCGAGCCTAGCTCGTCGTCGCCGTCCTGCGAGTCGAACACCTTGACACCGATGATGGTGCCGCGCTCACCGTGGGGAACCTTGAGCGAGGTGTCGCGAACTTCGCGGCTCTTCTCGTTGAAGATGGCGCGCAGCAGGCGTTCCTCAGCGGAAAGCTCGGTCTCGCCCTTGGGCGTGACCTTGCCGACGAGGATGTCGCCGGGGCGAACCTCGGCTCCGATGCGAATGATGCCGCGCTCGTCGAGGTCGGCGAGGAAGTCCGGCGACACGTTGGGCAGGTCGCGAGTGATCTCTTCCTTACCCAGCTTGGTGTCGCGGGCATCCACTTCGTACTCTTCGATGTGAATCGAGGAGAGGGTGTCGTCTTTCACCAGGTTCTGGCTCAGGATGATCGCATCCTCGAAGTTGTAGCCTTCCCACGGCATGAATGCCACGAGCAGGTTCTTTCCGAGGGCGAGTTCGCCCTGGTCGGTGGCGGGTCCGTCGGCGATTACCTCGCCGGCTTCGATGCGCTCACCGGCGTTGACGATCACGCGGTGGTTGAAGCTCGTGCCCTGGTTGGAGCGCGAGAACTTGCGCAGGTAGTAGTCCTGCGTACCGCCCTCATCGAGCTGGATGGTGACGACGTCGGCCGACACCTCGGAAACCACGCCCGGCTTCTGCGCGGTGAGCACGTCACCGGCGTCGATGGCCGTGTAGACCTCCATGCCGGTTCCGACGAGCGGGCTGTCGGAAAGGAGCAGCGGCACCGCCTGACGCTGCATGTTGGCGCCCATGAGCGCGCGGTTTGCATCGTCGTGCTCGAGGAACGGGATGAGGCTGGTCGCGACCGACACCATCTGGCGCGGCGAGACATCCATGTAGCCGATGTCTTCAGCGGGAACGAGGTCAACCTCGCCACCCTTCTTACGAGCGAGCACGCGGGCCTCGGCAAAGTGCGAGTCCTTGGTGAGCGGCGCGTTGGCCTGAGCGACGATGAAATCGTCCTCTTCGCTCGCGGTGAGGTAATCGATCGTCTCGGTGACCTTGTTGTTCAGCACGCGACGGTACGGCGTCTCGATGAAACCGAACGCGTTGATCTGCGCGAATGAGGCGAGCGAACCGATCAGGCCGATGTTCGGGCCTTCCGGGGTCTCAATGGGGCACATGCGGCCGTAGTGCGAGGGGTGAACGTCTCGCACCTCGACGCCGGCGCGGTCACGGGACAGACCACCCGGGCCCAGCGCACTGAGACGACGCTTGTGCGTGAGGCCTGCGAGCGGGTTGTTCTGGTCCATGAACTGCGAGAGCTGCGAGGTACCGAAGAACTCCTTGATCGCGGCGACGACGGGGCGCACGTTGATCAGGGTCTGCGGCGTGATCGCTTCGATGTCCTGCGTGGTCATGCGCTCGCGAACGACGCGCTCCATGCGGGACAGGCCGGTGCGCACCTGGTTCTGGATGAGCTCGCCGACGGCACGGATACGACGGTTACCGAAGTGGTCGATGTCGTCGATGTCGATGTTGATGTCGGTCATCTTGCCGTCGCGCAGGCCCTTGAGGGTGGTCTGGTTGTCGTGCAGGGCTACCAGGTACTTGATCGTGGCCAGGATGTCTTGGAGCGTCAGTACTGAGTCACTCAGCGGGGCTTCGAGTCCGAGCTTGCGGTTGATCTTGTAGCGACCAACCTTGGCCAGGTCGTAGCGCTTGGAGTTGAAGAAGAAGTTGTCGAGGAGCGCACGCGCAGCCTCGGCGGCAACCTGCTCGCCGGGACGAAGCTTGCGGTAGATGTCCTTGAGGGCTTCTTCCTTGGTGAGGATGTTGTCCTTCTCGAGGGTGAGCTCGATGGACGCGTAGCCCTTGAACTCCTCGAGGATCTGCTCGCTGGTGAGGCCGAGGGCCTTCAGGAACACGGTCACGGACTGCTTGCGCTTGCGGTCGATGCGCACGCCAACCTGGTCGCGCTTGTCGATCTCGAATTCGAGCCAGGCACCACGGCTCGGGATGACGCGGGCGGAATAGATGTCCTTGTCCGACGTCTTCTCCTGCTCGCGGTTGAAGTACACACCCGGCGAACGCACCAGCTGCGACACGACGACACGCTCGGTGCCGTTGATCACGAAGGTGCCCTTGGGGGTCATCAGCGGGAAGTCACCCATGAACACGGTCTGGGTCTTGATCTCACCGGTGAGGTGGTTCATAAACTCAGCGTTCACATAGAGGGGCGCGGAGTAGGTCTTACCCTTTTCCTTGCACTCGTCAATGGTGTACTTCTCCGGCTCGAGCTCCGGGTTGGTGAACGACAGCTGCATCGTTTCGCCGAGGTCTTCGATGGGAGAGATCTCCTCGAAGATCTCATCGAGCCCGGTGCGATTCGGCAGGTCTTGGCGTCCGGCTTTCTGGGCCTCGGCGACGCGAGCCTTCCAGATGTCGTTGCCGACGAGCCAGTCGAAGCTCTCGGTCTGCAAAGCAAGCAGATCCGGAACGTTCAAGTGGTCGCTGATCTTAGCGAACGACAGACGCTCAGCTGAGCGGCCGTTCTTGGGTGAGTTGGTGGTTGCGTTGCGCGCAGCAGCCAAGGAAATAACCTCCGTGGACCCCGTCAGGTCTAGTTACTGTTATTGGTGATGACTCCGCAGACCCTCATAAGAGGTGTGCCTCAAGGTGGCTTGAACACGCAAAGCCGACCGCAATATGAAGGCATAGTTTGTCTGGGAGCGCAAGGGTCAAGTGTATGCCCCAATAAGCGGCATGTCCACCCAAATCTTGCGAATGTGCAAATTCTCAGGTATAACCCACTCGCACCATGGTCGCGTGAGCGGGCGGTGCGTTGCTTCAGGGGCTGGAGCGACCCTTCACCGGCTTCGCGAAACGAACGGCGCGGCGCAGCCGCGCAGATAGCGCGCGGGGAGAGCGCACACTGGAACAATGAGTACTGGGCGCAAGGTTGAAGTGGCAGGCGACGGGCATCCGTCTGTCGTGTTGAAGTTGAGCGGGCACACGGCGGTGATCGAACCCGACCGGTTCACCCCGGGCAGCTTTCAGCTCGTGGTCGATGGCACGCCGCAGTCGCACGTGAACATCGACCACCCCGATGAGTTGTTTTTCGAGTACATCCAACGCATCGGGCATGTGATCGACCTGCTCGGCGACCCGCACGAGCCGATCACCGCCGTGCACCTCGGAGCCGGAGCCCTGACCCTGCCGCGCTACGTCGAGGCGACCCGGCCGGGCTCACGCCAACAGGTCGTGGAGATTGAAAGCGACCTGATCGACCTCGTTCGCGAGGTGCTGCCGTGGGACAAACGCGCCCAGCTGCGCGTGCGGCACGGCGATGCCCGCGAGGTACTCGGTAAGCTCCCCGCCGGGCTGCAGGGCGCCGTCGACCTCGTCGTGGTCGATATTTTTTCGGGGGCGCGCACTCCGAAACACGTGACCAGCCGCGAATTCTTCGCTCTCGCCGCCCCGCTGTTGTCTGCGCGCGGTGTGCTCGCCGTCAACGTAGCGGATGGCCCCGGCCTCGCCTTCGCGCGCGGCCAGGCCGCGACCCTCTCGGCGGTTTTTGAACACGTGATCGGGTTCGCCGAGACGCAGGTGCTCAAAGGCCGACGCTTCGGCAACATCGTCTTCGTCGCTGCACACACCCCGATCGACCTCAATTGGATTCCGCGGCTGCTCGCCAACGGCCCGCACCCGGCGAAGGTGATCGAGGGGACCGAGCTCAAGCACTTCATGGCCGGTTCGCTCGTGGCGACCGACGAGACCTCGACGCAGTCGCCGCTGCCCGGCCGCACGGTCTTTCAAATCGGGCACTAGCCGATACTCGGCACCGAACTGCGGCCATTCCGCGCATTCGGGGCATGCCGGCCCGCCAACCGGACGTGCCACCCCAGATGTCCGCAGTTGTGAACAACAACCCGGTCAACCTTCCGCAAATACAAAAGTGGGGCCGCGCGACACTGCTGGGGCTGCGGCCGAATCCACCCCGGCGGCGGTACTCTGAAGGCACACTCCCAACCCCCGCGGCCGCGGCCGCCCTCGCCATTACAGGAACACCCCCTGAGTTTCATCATCGGTTACGACCCCATCACTCTGCGCGAAAAAGTCGACCTGCTGGCCGCCGGCGAGCGACTCGTTGAGCTCGGCAACCTGCGCAGCCTGGCCGCGCTCAACGAGAAGGTCGCCCTGCTGCGGCTGGTCGGCCGCCTCGATGAGGCCTGGGAGATCGCGAACGAGGCGCTGCGCCAGTCCCGCTTCACCGGCAACCGAGAGCAGGCGGTGGCCAGTCGCATCCGTCGCGCCCAGGTTTTGCAGTTCCAGGGCAAACTCGATGAGGCCGCGAGTGAGCTGACCCACTGCATCCTCGATTCCGAGGTGCACGAGTGGACCCGCCTCGCCGCCTACGCCCGGCAGCACCGCGGCAAGGTGTACTTCGACCAGGGCAATCTCGACGGCGCGCTCGCCGACTTCACCGCTGCGGTGTTCCTGCGGGAGAAAGACGGCGCCGACGCCGACGAACTCGACAGTTCGCTGCTCGCTGTGGCCGTCGTGGAGTCGCACATCGCGGCGCGGGCCTGACCCACTCCGCTGTGTCCCCCGCGCATAACTCCTGCAATTCGGCGCAGAAAATCGAAACAGACCCGGATCCACGCGGTACCCGATGTGTTCGACCAGAAATTGCAGGAGTTATGCTGCCTCGCGGATCGATACTGGCCGTTCACCGCGTTCTACGGCATGCTGTGTTCACCACGAAAGCGAGGTGACCGGTGACTTCTCACGCGTCAGTGCCCGCGGTTGCCGCCGCATCGGCCGTCCTGCTGCTTGTGGCGCTAGCCGGCTGCAGCACCGAGGCCCCGCGCGCCACACCTGCGACGTCAACACCGGCCCAGCCCGCACCGACCGAGTCCGCGACGAACGCTGCCCCGCTGGCACCGGTGCAGCCCGTCGGCGAACCGGTTGTGATCGCCTCGGGCCTTGAGGCTCCGTGGTCGATTCTGCGACTGCCGGATGGCGCCACACTCATCAGCGAACGCGACACGACCCGGGTGCGCGAGCTGCTGCCCGACGGCAGTGTGCGCGAGGCCGGCACGGTCGCGGCGGCGCAGCCCAATGGTGAGGGAGGGCTGCTCGGCCTGGCTTTCCTGGCCGACGAAACGGCTCCCGGCGGCGACGGCTGGATCTATGCGTACTTCTCTACCGCAACCGACAACCGCATCGAACGGATGCCGCTGGCCGGCCCCCCGGGCAGCCACAGTCTCGGGCCGCCCGCCCTGGTATTGGACTCGATCCCGCGGGCCGGCAATCACAACGGCGGTCGCATCGCGTTCGGACCGGACGGCCTGCTCTATGCGACCGCCGGGGATGCCGGAAACCCCGCCAATGCTCAAAACCTCGACGTTCTCGGCGGCAAGATTCTGCGCTTGACGCCGACCGGAGCCGTGCCGGAGGACAACCCGTTCGGCACGCGCGTGTATTCGTTCGGGCATCGGAATCCGCAGGGCCTGGCCTGGGACTCGCGCGGACAGCTCTGGGCGAGTGAGTTCGGTCAGAACACCTGGGACGAACTCAACCGCATCGTTCCCGGCGGCAATTACGGCTGGCCGCTCGTCGAGGGCCAGGCCGGGGACCCGGCCTATATCGATCCGAAACGCCAGTGGTCCACCGACCAGGCCAGCCCGAGCGGCATCGCCATCGTGAACGACACCATCTTCATGGCGAGCCTGCGCGGGGAACGACTGTGGAGCATCCCGATCACCGCTGCGGCGGGCTCCTCCACAGCAACGCCCACCGAGTGGTTTGTGAACAGTTTCGGCCGGTTGCGCGACGTGGTGTCTGGGCCTGCTGGCACACTATGGTTTGTGACTAATAACACGGATGGCCGGGGCTCCCCGGCAGCCGGCGACGACCGGCTGCTTCAAGTGACGGTGACACCCTGATGATCTCGACGTCCGATCTCACCCAGATGCCCGCACTCGGCGCGGGAACGGTGACGCCCTAATGATCTCGACGTCCGATCTCACCCAGATGCCCGCACACGGCGCGGGAACGGTGACGCCCTAATGATCTCGACGTCCGATCTCACCCAGATGCCCGCACACGGCGTGGGCACGGTGACGCCCTGATGGCCGATCTCACACAGGTACGTCGGTGGGCCGACGCACTCATAGTTCTGCACCTCAACCCTGCCTGGACCTTCGGCTTTGACAACGCTAAGAAGCGGGCCGGCCTCTGCAACTTCAGCAAGAAGCACATCACCGTTTCGCGTTACCTCGCCTCACGCTACGACGACGACGACGTCTACCAGATTCTGCTGCACGAGCTCGCGCACGCGCTGGCCGGCTCTCGGGCCGGGCACGGTCCGCGTTGGAAGAAGATGGCGCACGACCTGGGCTACGACGGCAAGCGCACCCACGACGGCGAGATCGCCAACGAGCTAGCACCATGGGTGGGCACCTGCCCCGCCGGGCACACACACTTTCGGTACCGGCAACCGACTCGCCCCCTCGCCTGCGGACTCTGCGCCCGCAGGTTCGACCAGTCGCACGCGATCACCTGGTTGCGGCGAGAGATCACGCCGGCGATCCGGCGCCGGGCCGCGGCATCCGCTGGTCCCTAGCTGTCTTCAATCACGCGAGAACCGGTCAGTGCGTGTCGTAGCGGGCCAGGGCGTCGGCATCCGTTGCGTGCGTCATAGCTCGGCGGGCCGTATCGAGCGCCGTCACCGGGTCGGCCTCGGCTGTGGCGAGCGCCAGCTGCCGTTCAGCCTCCGCTAGCCGGGTGCGGGCTGCGGCCTGCACCCGCCCACGATGCGTGGCCACGAAGTCGCGGGTCACGGTGATCTGGCTGCGCGCGGTGAGCAGCGCACCGGCCAGGGCTGTGCGCGCGTTGTCGAGCCGCAGCTGCCTGTTTCGCGCCTCCGACCGGATGCTGTCCAATCCGTTCATCGCCGCCTCCAACAGAACGAGATCCGCGGCGGGGTCGCTCGGGCGTCCGGCCTCGCGGAGCGACGCCTGCACCGACGCGGCCTGGGTGATAACTCGGTTGAGGGAGGCGCTCGCGTCAGATTCTTCATGCCCATCACGCAGGGCGCGCGCTTCAGCGAGTTCCGTGCCGGCAGCATCCAGCGCCTGCTGCAGGTTGGCAAGGCCGCGGTGCAGCTGGTCCTCGCCGGTCTCGATCGCATCGAGCAGCTGCGTGGCCTGGAACAGGGCGTGCTCGCCAGCCTGCAACTGCTCACCGACCGGCTCAGCGGATGCCGCTTCGAGGAGCGCTGCCGCGGCATCCGCACTCGCAACCGCCGCCCCGAGCGCAGTGCGTGCCCGGTCGACGTTGCCGCTGATTGGAGAGAGCGCCGAGTCGGAATAGCTAAGGCCTAGCCGGGTGAGCGTGCTCGCGCCGCCCGCGACCCGGTCGGACACCCGGTCGAGGCGTCGGCGCAGTTCGTCGAGCTGCTGCGGGGCATTCCGTTCCACGCCACGTTTGGCCGTGAAGTTGCGGGCCTGGCTGGTCAGCCGGCCGGTCGCCTCATCGGCGAGCTGCACGATCTGCTGGTTCCAGCGAGTGCGCTCGGCGGCGACGTCCGGTACGGCATCATCGAGTTTCTGCTGCAGCGCGAAGGCGTCGCTCAGCTGCCGCCGAGAGGTCGCGAGCGCGGTCGCGAATTCCCGCGTCGCAGATTCGCCGAACTGCGCGATCGCGAAGCCGAGCTCATCGGTGGCGTCCTGCACCAGATCGTCGGCGCGCACGAGGCTGATGTTTGCACTGCGGGCCAGTTCCGCCGCCTCGGCACTCACCTGCCCGAGCCTGGCCCTGGTGCGTCGCCGCGAGGCGCCCACTAATGCCCAGACTCCAGCCACGACGAGGCCGATAACGATGACCGAGGGTACCCACCAGAGATCGCCATTCATATCGAGGAGTCTAATGAGGGATGCTGGGCACTACCGGTCGTCGGCGGAAGGCCGGCGCATCTGCTGCCGGATCATCTCGAAGTCGTGCCGCGAGATCTCGAGCACCCCCCGACGCAGCTGGAAGCCCCAATCTGGGTTCCCCCTGGTCAGTTGCAACACCGATAGCAGCGGACGGATGCTTGTGGGCCAGGCATCCAGGTCGTAGTCGGCCCGGCGGCGCCATGGCCGAAACTCATTGCCGGGGTCGCCCACTCGGTAGGCGTGGGCATCTGCTATACGGCCAATCGCGGTGAACTGCTTGAGCGGATCCCCCTCGATCGCCGTCTTCGGCGAGTAGTAGACGATACCGTCGGCCTCACCCATCTGCGCGATCACGTCGCCCGCCCCGCGGTTGGCGCGGGCAATGCCCAGATCGACCCCACGCAGCACGTGCTCGCGGTGCACTACGCCGAGCCAGAACCGAATTGCCACCCCTCATTTGTACTGCATCCAGTTGTACTGCAGGCCACCGTCAACCAGACTGGGTAGATGCGCGTATTGCTCAAAGAGATCCTCGACTGCACACCGGATGCGGCCTGGCACGCCATCCACAGCCCCGCGGTGTTTCGGGAGGTGAGCAGCCCGTTCATGGCGGTGCAATCGCTCGAAGCCGACGGCTTTCCCACCCGCTGGGAGCCCGGTGAGCACCCCGCCGTGTTCTCCATGCTCGGCCTCGTGCCGATGGGCACCCAGATCATTCGGCTCGCGAACTCCACGCACCGGCCCGACGGGGTGCGCATTCTGCGCGACACCGGCCGCGGGGTTTCTGGCGCACTGAGCGCGGTGACGCTCTGGGATCACCGCATGGCGATCGCGCCAGACCCGGCCGGTACCGGCAAGACGCTCTATCGTGACCAGCTCATTTTTCGAGGCCGACCGGCCACGCTCGCGCTCTGGCCCACGTTCTGGGCGTTCTGGCAGTGGCGCATGTTGCGGCTCAAGCGCCTCGCTCCCACCTGGCAGCACGATGTTGGTATCGACGACCCGACCTTCGTGCCGCTGTCGCAGCGCGTGACACCCGCCGAGACCGACGGCGACTAACGCATGCCTCCGTGGACTCCGTGCCATCCCGCGGTACCGTACCGACCATGAGTTCTTCCCTCGGAGCCTTGCAGATCGCCGACTGGCGTCGCCGCGTGACCGGACTGTATGCGGGGGTGCGCCAGTTGAGTGTGAGCAGCCCGAGAAGCGGACATGAGCTGTGGCGTTCCGGACGGGACGAACTGTTCGCCGGGCATCCGTCGTCGCCGTTGCTGCCCGATGACCGCTCAGCCTTTACCGGCCTGCCGGTTGCCGCCTATGACCCGGACTGGCGGTTCGAGGCCGAACTTCACCGGGCCGAGCAGCCGTATCGAATGAACGTGGAGACCGGGACCGACGGCACTGTTTCCTTCGACCTGGTCGGCACCGTGCGGTTGCCCTACCTCGGTTCGCTCGACGTGTGGCGGCTGGCCAGCTATGGCGGCGGACTTTTCCTACCGCTGAAAGACGCCCTGGCCGGCCACAGCGACGGCACCTACGGCGGAGGGCGTTACCTGCTCGACACCATCAAGGGCGCTGACCTCGGCCCGGGCACGGGCGACGACAGCCTGATCCTCGATTTCAACTTCGCCTACAACCCGTCCTGCGCGTACGACCCGATGTGGGCCTGCCCGCTGCCACAGGGAGGCAATACCATCGACGTCGACGTGCCCGTCGGCGAGCTCTACCACGGCGATCACTCTTAGGGCTCTGCAGCCGATTTGACAGCATCCGTTAGAATACAAGTACTTGCGAGTGCGTAGTTGCGCTTGCTGCGTCGTAGAACGCCCTCTTCTCTATCCGGCGGCCCACCAGGCCGACCTGATTTTTCGAATGAAACATTCTTACGGCGAACGGATGTGCCCTTCGGCACCTTCGCCATGTGAATCCTCCTGGTTCGGTTATCGCTGCGCGGCAATTCGAACGGGCGAGGAGACTGATGCCCCGAAAGGCACCACTTTGTCTACAACCTTTGGCACGCTCGGCGTGCCGGCCCCCCTGGTCAAGGTTCTCTCTTCACAGGGAATCGACACCGCTTTCCCCATTCAGGTCGACACTCTTCCCGACACGCTGAACGGCCGCGACGTACTCGGCCGCGGTAAGACCGGCTCTGGCAAGACCCTGGCCTTCTCCATTCCGATGGTGTCGCGCCTCGGCGGCAACCTCGCTGGCGGCAAGCGCCGCCCGGGCCGCCCGCTCGGCCTGATCCTCGCGCCGACCCGCGAGCTCGCCACGCAGATCACCAACGCCATCACCCCGCTCGCGGAGGCCTACGGCCTCAACACGACCACCATCTTCGGCGGTGTCTCGCAGGGCCGTCAGGTCGCCGCGCTCAAGGCGGGCGTCGACATCGTCGTGGCCTGCCCCGGCCGCCTCGAGGACCTTATGAAGCAGGGCTTCGTGAACCTCGACACCATCGAGATCACCGTGCTCGACGAGGCCGACCACATGGCCGACCTGGGCTTTCTGCCCGTCGTCACCCGCATCCTCGACAAGACGCCCGGCAATGGCCAGCGCATGCTGTTTTCCGCCACGCTCGACAACGGCGTGGACAAGATCGTCAAGCGTTTTCTGCACGACCCGGTGATGCACTCGGTCGATGAGGCTACCAGCCACGTCTCGGCGATGACCCACCATGTGTTCGAGGTCTCCGGCGTCGACGCGAAGAAGGATCTCGTGCAGAAGCTGGCCAGCGGCTCGGGCCGTCGCATCCTTTTCATGCGCACCAAGCACCAGGCCAAGAAGCTTGCCAAAAGCCTCACCGACGCTGGTATCCCCTCGGTCGACCTGCACGGAAACCTCTCGCAGGTCGCCCGTGACCGCAACCTCGCCGCGTTCAGCGCTGGCACGGTCAAGGTCCTTGTCGCAACGGACGTCGCCGCTCGCGGCGTGCACGTGGACGACATCGAACTCGTGATCCACGTTGATCCGCCGGCCGAGCACAAGGCGTACCTGCACCGTTCGGGCCGTACCGCTCGGGCCGGCAGCGCCGGTGACGTCGTCACCGTCGTGCTTCCAGAGCAGAAGCGCGACACCGATGCCCTGCTGCGCAAGGCCGCCATCAAGGTGACCCCGCAGCGCGTGGATTCCTTCTCCCCTGCCGTCGATGCCCTCGTCGGCGACGTCGCCGCCTACGTCAAGCCGGCCCCCCGCGTCGAGGCTCCGCAGCAGCAGCGCCAGTCGCAGGGCGGTCGCTCGCAGGGCGGCCGTGCACAGGGCGGCCGTGCACAGGGCGAGCGCACGGGACGCCCAAGCCGTGACGATGGCTCAAGCCGCGGCGGCCGCTCCGGAGCAAGCCGCGACGGTGCCGGCCAGGGCGGCGCCCGCTCCGAGCGCAGCGATGGCGGTCGCGGCCGGAGCAGCGACACGGCTTCAGCCGGTGGCGCTCGTCGCGAGCGCAGTGGTCGTCCGACCGGTGCGTCCTCCAGCGCACCCCGCACCGGTTCGGCCGCTGGCCGCTCCGGCGGACCCCGCGTTGGTAGCCTCCAGGTCGGCGGACTCGTTCGCGGACCGAGCTCCGGTGGCGCCGGTCGTTCAGCTCAGCGCCGCTCGCAGGGCTAAGCCGCGAGCATCCGCTGGAAACAGCGGTGAAACGGGTCGGTCTCCTCGTGAGGCCGGCCCGTTTGGGGTATCCGGGCGTCAGGCGGCACCCACAAACACGGTTAGTGTCGAACCATGAACACCACAGTTGTCGTTCGACCCGTCAGCGAAGCGGACGCCGAAACCCTGGGCCGCGTACACGCCGCCTGCTGGCATGAAACCTACGACCACCTGCTCAGCCAGGCGGCGCTGTCGCAGTTGCGGCCCCAGCGCCTCGCTGCCCTCTGGCACCGTTTCACAAACCAAGGCGCAGAATACCGCCAGCATGTCGTGCTCGTCGATGGCGAGATCGTCGGCTTCGCTGGCAGCGGACCGAGCCGCGACGGTGACCGCCCCACCCCGCACGAGTTGTTTTTTATGTATCTTCTCGAGGCGAACCACGGCTCGGGTGTCGGTCAGAAACTGTTCGATTCTGTCGTCGATCCCGGCCCATCGTCGCTCTGGGTCGCTGCTGACAACCCCCGAGCTCACGCCTTTTATGCCCGCAACGGCTACGTCCCGGACGGCCTCGAGCGCAACGAAGAGGTGCTCGGCGAGAAGCTGCACGAGGTGCGCCTGGTGCGATAAAGGCCTGCTCACAAGTGCAAACTTCGCCATTCAGCGATTAAATCTAGCCCAAAAACTCCTAATGGGGATTGTCGGCAGATTCATAGCAATAGGGTGAGCGGATGACTCCTTCCACGGCCCCAGAGGCCATCCCCGTCATCCTCGACGTTGATACCGGCGTCGATGACGCCATGGCGATCCTGTTCGCGCTCGCGCACCCCGGCATCAACGTGCTCGGGATTAGCTGTGTGGCCGGCAATGCCTCGCTCGAACGCGTCGTCGACAACACCCTGCGCATTCTCGACGTGGCGGATGCCCCGCCCATTCCGGTCGCGGCCGGGGCACGGCGCCCCCTTCTCGAACCGGCCAGGTCCGCCGCGCACGTGCACGGCAAAAGTGGCCTCGGCACGCTGAAGCTTCCGCCGACCGACCGCCAGGCGGAGGCGATCAGTTCGATCGACCTTATGCATCGACTGATCCAGGCCAGCCCGCACCCGGTCACCCTGGTCGGCCTCGCGCCGCAAACCAACCTGGCATTGCTGCTGCGCCAGTACCCTGACAGTGTCAACAACATTCAGCGCATCGTCTTCATGGGCGGTTCAACCACGGTCGGCAACGCCACGGCTGTCGCCGAGTTCAACGTCTGGCATGATCCGGAAGCCGCGGCCATCGTTCTCGACTCCGGTGTGCCCACCTTCATGTACGGGCTCGACGTGTTCAACCAGGTCGCGATCCCCGAACAGGTCGCCAACGCCCTTGTGCAGAGCGATTCCAACGTAGCCCACGTCATCGGTCGGCTCCTCAGCAACCGGATCGCCCTCGGGGCTGGTCGCAACGCCGAATATACGGGACTGATCGGCGATGCTGGTGCCTTGTGCGCCCTCGTCGACCCGGATGCGCTGCAGACGGCGATGCTTCCGCTGCGAGTGCAGCTCTCCGGCTACGGCCGCGGCCAGACGCTCGTCGACAAGCGCACGCATCCCGGCGAAGACATCATGCACGGCCTCGCCGGCGAGTGGGAAGCCGCGGAGGTCGCCCTCGACGTCGACGTCGATCGGTACGTGCGCCTGTTCCTCGACACGCTCGGCCTCGGTTCGGCGTTGCCGCAGCGGGCCTGACCAGCGTAAGCCGCGCGCGTCGGTATCCGTTCGGCGAACCCCCAGCGTTGGGCGAACTCTCAGTACAGCTGTCCCACCGAGGCGAGGGCCGCGCGCAGCAGGGTGCCGCGGCCGCCTTCCATTTCGGCCGATACGCCAGGGGAGGCGGCCTCGGCCGGGGTCATCCAGGTAATCTCGAGCGCGTCCTGGCGGGGGTCGCAGGTGCCCGAGACGGGAACGACGTAGGCCAGCGAGACGGCGTGCTGGCGGTCATCCGTGTAGGCGGTGATTCCAGGCATGGGAAAGTATTCGGCGACGGTGAACGGCACCGGGCTGGTCGGCAGCTGTGGAAAAGCCATCGGGCCGAGGTCTTTTTCGAGGTGACGAAACAGGGCGTCACGCAGGGTTTCGCCGTACAGTACCCGGCCGGAAACGAGCGTGCGGGTCATTTCGCCGGTCGGTCGGGCGCGCAGCAGTACGCCGACCTCGACGACCTGTCCGAGACCGTCAACCCGCACGGGCACGGCCTCGATATAGAGAATGGGCAGCCGGCGGCGAATCTCGGCGAGCTCAACGTCTTTCAGCCAGCCCGGATTCGTGTTCGGGGCCCCCGCTGGGGGCTTCGGCGTCCAGTCCGGGTCTGGGTCAGGGGTTCGCACGCTCATAGTGCCATTCTGTCCTACGCTGACCCGGGCCGTGCACGCCGGCCCGGATCCGCCCGGCCGCCACGGGTCGGCCTTCTCGACGCTGTCCACATAACCCCTGCAATTTGTGCGGTGCCCGTCCGCGTCTTGGGTGTTGTCGAGCCATCAAGCAGCCCGCGCCAGTTTTCTGCAGGCGTTATGCCGCCCCCGCGACCGAAAGCGTTCCGGAGAAACGCCTGCTAGGCGCAAATCGCCGGCACGGAGATGAAAGTATGGAAGCGCGCGCCGCCCACGCGTCGCGAGCAACGGGGAGGAACCCATGACCACCAGCACCACCATTGACAACGCCGCCGTACTCTGGTCAGCGACCGGTCCCGACCGGGCTGACCGCCCGCTGTTGATCGTCATGCACGGCTATGGCTCGCACGAGGGCGACTTATTCTCGCTCGCCCCGCACCTTCCGCTCGAACCGGTGATCGCGGCCCTCCGCGCGCCGCTGCCGGCACCAGCGCCGCTCACCGACGGCTGGGCCTGGTTTCCGATCAGCGAACCGGGCAGCCCCGACCCGGCCACCGTCACTGCCGCCGCCACCGCCGTGCTCGCCTGGCTCGACACCCTGCCGCAGCGGCCGCCGTCGGTCGGCCTGCTCGGCTTCTCCCAGGGCGGTGCCATGGCGCTCGAGCTGCTGCGCGCCGCGCCCGACCGCTTCAGCTTCGCGGTGAACCTTTCCGGCTTCGTCGCGACCGGCCCGCAGGCGAGCGACGCCGCATTGGCTGAGCAGCCGATCCCGGTGTTCTGGGGCCGCGGCACCACCGACGGCGTTATCCCGGTCAGAGCGATCGAACGCACCCAGGCCTGGCTGCCCGGCCACAGCACCCTGACCGAGCGCATCTACGAGGGGCTGTCCCACTCCATCTCGCAGGCGGAACTCGGTGACGTGGTCAACTTCTTGCGCGTCCAGTACCTGGCAGTCGCGGCCGAACCGACCGTCTGAGCCGTCAGGCGAGCGGACGCCCGCCCAAAGTCCCGCGCTTCACGTCGGGCTGGAGTTGAGCCAATACACCAAAGTTGCGCGTCCCGCGCACCGTCAAATTTCGGACCGCTCCTAGGAACGGTCGCGCTTGGCCTGTTCCTGCGAGGCTTGGCGCTCGACGTGCGCTTTCTTGGCCGCGCGGTGGGCGTCGCGGTCTTTCACCGCGATCTGATCGGCACGAACGCCGGCCTGGGTGGAGCGTTCGAGCACGAGCCAGGCCGGCGGCTGCTGCAGCAGCGTCGCGATCTCGGCGGTGGTCAGCGGGTCGGTGATCTCGCTGCGGGCCAGGCCCGAGATTGAAACGCCGAGCTTGGCGGCGACAACCTGACGCGGGTGCGGGCCGTTCGTGCGCAGTAGCGTGAGCCATTCCGGCGGGTTCGCCATGAGCTCGGCGAGCTCGGTGCGACTGACGAATTCGGTCTGGAACGCGGCCGGTGCCGCGTCGAGCAGAATCCCGAGTTTTTGGGCCGCCGTGGCGGGCTTCATGGTCTGGGGCTTCTTCTCGGAACTCATTGTTCAAGCGTATAGCCTGAGAGGGCCCTCGTTTGGGCAAATCGCACGCTGTACTGCCCTCAACTACCCGAGAAAGGATGCCGGTGAGCTTTTCCATCGCCTTCGTCGCCGGTGTGACCCCCACCAAGTGGACCCGCATCTGGGGCGAACGCCGCCCCGACGTTCCTCTCAGCGTGTTTCGCACCGAGACCGCAGAGCAAATTGCGGTGCTGCATGACGGTCGGGCCGAGATCAGCCTGGTGCGCCTGCCGATCGACGAGACCAACCTGAGCGTCATCAACCTGTACAACGAGATCCCGGTCGTGGTCGCGTCGAAGGATCATTCGACCCTGCAGGCGGATACCGTGCCGCTCGCCGATCTGGCCGGCGAGCACCTGTTGCAGAACCCCGACGATGTGCCCGAGTGGCGTGACCTCGCCGACGAAGTTCGTGACGGTACCCGCCGCGCCCTGCCGCTCATGCGAGACCTCGACGAGACCATGGAACAGGTCGCCGCCGGCGTCGGCATCATCATCGTGCCGCACTCGATCGCCCGGCTGTACGGCCGCAAGGACGTCGTGTCGCGCCCGGTGTCCGGTGTCGCCGACACTCGCATAGCCCTGGCCTGGATCACCCGGGAGACCACCGACGACATTGAGGAATTCGTCGGCATCGTGCGCGGACGCTCCAAAGCGAGCTCCCGCACCGACACCGGTGCGGCAGCGGCCGATGCTGCGGCATCCGCTGAAGCCGAAGCCGGAGCCGGAGCCGGAGCCGGAGCCGACGACACACCCGCGCGCAGCGACGGACGACCGCCCAAACCGCCGCGCAAGCCCAAGAAGACCGACAAGGCTAAGGCCGCGGCCAAAGCGATTCGGGTGGCGGCCGCGAAGGCCAAGCCCGCCGTGCGCAAGAAGGTCGAGAACTCCCCCGGGCGCACGCGTCCCACCAAGAACCCCAATAAGGGAAAGAGTCGCGGCCGCTAGACCGCCAAACCAGCGGATGCCACCACCGTCCCGGGCGGCGCCGCCCGGGCTACGGGTTTTTCAGCACCGACAGAACGTTGCCGGAAGGATCGGTGAACCAGGCGATGTCGGGTCCCTGCCCCCCGCCGGCCGCGATGCCCTTGTCGTTCTGTTCCAAGCCGTCGTAGCGCAAAAACTCTATGCCGCGTTCGGTGAGTTCGTCGACGGTGGCATCGAGGTCGGACACCGCAAAATTCAAAATCGTATAGGTGGCCGGCACGAAATCCGACTTCGGATAAGCGATGACGATCCCTCCGCCGGGCAGGGCGATGCTCAGCAGCCCCATCTCCTCGACCGTAACCACGAGGCCGAGGGTCTCGGCGTAGAAGGTGCGCGCAGCATCGAGGTCGGCGACCGCGAATCCACTGAAGCCAGCGACAATGCCGACGTTGTGCTCAGTCTGGGCCATGAGGGGGAACTCCTTCAGTTGGGACCAATCGGTCAGCGGGAGCTGATCGACGCGAACTTACGGATGCACAGCGGCACGAACACGAGCAGCATCACGGCGATGCCGATGAGCACGGTCAAAATCGGGTTCTGCATGGTCCAGATGTCGGGCACCGGCGCCGTGCCGAGGTTTCCGAACAGCTGCCGTACAGCCTGAACGAGCGAGGACACCGGGTTCCACTCGGCGAACACGCGCAGCGCGGTCGGCAGCGTTTCGCTCGGCACGAACGCGTTTGAGACGAAGGTCAACGGAAACAGGATGAGGAACGAGGCATTGTTGATGACCTCCGGACTCTTCACGCTCATGCCGAGCAGCGCCATCACCCAGCTGAAGGCATAGCCGAACAACAAGAGCAAACCGACCCCAGCCAGAAACTCCGGTGGTGAAGTGTTGACCCGCCAGCCGACCGCGAGGCCGGTTGCCATCATGATGACCATGGAGATGATATTCAGCACGAGGTCGCCGTTCGTGCGGCCGATCAGCACAGCGGATGCGTTCATCGGCAGGCTCCGAAAGCGGTCAATAATGCCTTCCTTCAGGTCGAGCGCCATGGCCGCGCCGGAGAACGTCGCCCCGAACACGACCGTCTGGGCGAAGATGCCAGC
This sequence comes from Cryobacterium ruanii, assembly GCF_004404055.1. Classification (GTDB taxonomy): domain Bacteria; phylum Actinomycetota; class Actinomycetes; order Actinomycetales; family Microbacteriaceae; genus Cryobacterium; species Cryobacterium ruanii. The sequence continues at coordinate 50,414 of NZ_SOHK01000021.1, read as the reverse complement.
CATGAGGAACTGCGTGTAGTCGCTGCCCTCCACCGCGATGGCGCCACCATAGACCTGGCTGAACAGCAGCACGAACATGATCGGCTGGATCACGGCGAAGACGAGCATGTCGGGCGAGCGCTTGATCTTGATCAGGTTGCGTTTGGTGACCGTCCAGCCATCGGAATACCACAGCGCCAACGGGTTCCAGGTGGGCAGCGGGGGCAGGGTCCCTACCCGGGATTCCCCGCTCGCGCGCGTCGCAGACTCGGTCGTGGCCAGCCCGGCCGTCCCCGGCTGGGTCATAGCGTCATTGGTTTGGAGACCGGCGTGTCGGGGGCTCATTTGACGCTCTCCAGATCTGACGCTGCGGCATCCGCTGCGGTAGCTGCTCGTGCCTGGTCTTGTTTGGCTTGCGCCCGTTTCGAGAGCTTGGGCCCGCCGGCATCATCGTCGTCGGCCGCGTCCAAATCGGCTTTGTGACCGGTGAGTTTGAGGAACACGTCGTCGAGGGTGGGGCGGCGCATGCCCGCGTCGTGCAGGTTGATCTGCGCGGCACGCAGGTCGGCGAGCATATTCTGCAGCGCGGTCGGGCCGTCGGTGACGGCGACTTCGACTGCGCGACCGTCGGTAGAGATCGATGGTTCGCCCGATCCGTGCCGGGCGAGAATGTCGTGGGCAGCCGCGCCGTTGGCGGCATCGACGAGTGCCACAACTACGCGGTGCCCGCCGATCTGCGCCTTGAGCTGATCAGAGGTGCCCTCGGCGATGACGCGGCCGTCGTCGATGACGACGATGTCATCGGCGAGCTGGTCGGCCTCTTCGAGGTATTGCGTGGTCAGCAGCACGGTCGTGCCGTCGGCGACGAGGCGTTTGATGACATCCCACAGTGCGATACGGCTGCGCGGGTCGAGCCCCGTGGTCGGCTCGTCGAGAAAGAGCACCTTGGGGTTGATCACGAGCGCTCCGGCAAGGTCGATGCGGCGGCGCATGCCGCCAGAGAACCCCTTGACTGGCCGGTTGCCGGCGGCGGTGAGTTCGAACAGGTCGATGAGCTCCTTCGCTCGTTGGCGGGCCGCAGCGCCGCCCAGGTGGTACAGGCGACCGACCATCTCGAGGTTTTCGAAACCCGTGAGGTTCTCGTCGACGGCAGCGTACTGGCCGGACACCCCGATGATGCGGCGCACCGACTTGGGGTGGCGCACGACGTCGATTCCGTCGATGACGGCGGTGCCGGCATCCGGTCGAATCAGTGTCGTGAGCATTTTCACGACGGTGGTTTTTCCGGCCCCGTTGGGGCCGAGCAACGCTTTGACCGTGCCCCGCGGAACCTGTAGGTCGAGTCCTGCGAGCGCGTGCACCGGCCCGCTCTTGGACTGGTAGGTCTTGGTCAGGCCTTGGGCCTCAATGATCACGGGGCATCCTTGCGGTATCGGTGTAGCAAGAAGGTTCGCTGCAATGCTAGTAACGCCCCCCTGCTTCGACAACCGCGGAGTGTGATTCCGCCCGGTCCGGCACGCTGGGTTGCGGCGAAACGCAACCTCGCGAATACGCACAGTCCCCGTCTCTGCCTGACAGCAAACATGGAGAGTGCTATGGACTGCTTATGATTCGGCCGAGGGTGCTCGATGCATGTCACGGTGTACGCGGGGAAAGTCCCCATCGAAAGGTAATTATGTCTACGACCACTCCGCGATCGCCGGCCCGAGACGCGCGGTCGATCGAATTGCACTCGAACAACCCGAGTGCTCGTCTAATCGACCAGCATCTGCTAACTCGCCGCCTCACGGTCGCGCTCTCGCTCGCCGTCGTTGCTGCAATTCACATCCTCGATCTACCCGGCAAGTTCGCAGAAACTCCCTACCTGGCGATCGCTTACATCGGGCTGATCATCGCCTCCGCCGTCATCATCGAGCGAGTACTCGTTGTCGGCACGCGACTCGACTTTTTGGCCGCTGCAGCACTGTCGGCCTTGGTCATTGTCGGGTTCATCATCAATCGCACCGTTGGCATGCCGATGGCTACCGGCGACATCGGAAACTGGCTCGAACCGCTCGGCCTTCTCTCACTCGTAGTCGAGGGTTTTGTCATCTGGCAGGCGCTCGTCGCCGTCGCACTCCACCGCCGTTCTGGGCGCTGACTCCCGAGTCGCTCCAGTGTCGTGTCAGCGGATATCGTTGGCCGGTATCGGGGTCCGATCCCGGCATCCCGGGTCTAACGACCGCCCGATTGTCCCCGCGTCGGGCCCAATTGCTAGAGCCGGGCGAGCCGCTCGATGTCTTCGAGAAACTCCGCCGCGACCTCGTCAGACACGGTTCGGCGGGTTTCGGAGATCGCTAGGGCGTAGTCCTCGGTGCTCGGGCCGTTGATGACCGGCCCGTCGCCGGTTCGGTACAGGGCCTTCTCAAGCGCGTGCTGGGAGGCCCGGTGGGCCGCGTACTCGACGTCGGCCGGGGAGAAGCCGTCGCTCTGTTCGACCAGAACGGCGAGGTCAACCTCGTCGGACACGCTTTCCGGAACGTAGCGCTCCCAAATGGCTTGGCGGGCGGCGACATCCGGCAGCCCGATCGGCACCACATAGTCGAAGCGGCCGTGCCGGAGAAAGGCGGAGTCGAGCGCGCGAATGAAGTTGGTCGCACAGACCAGCAGGCGTCCAGGCTGTTCGCGAAAGGCCGGGATGATCTTCAGCAATTCGTTGGTCACACCCTGCATCGCCGACGGCGGTTCACCAGAGCGCTGCGCGGCGATCTCCTCGACCTCGTCGATGAATACGACCGCGTGTTCGAGTTCGGAGATCTTGAGGAAGGTTTCACGCAGCGCGCCCGCGAGGCCCTGCGGGTCGGTCGCGAGGCGCGACGGGAAGACCTCGATGAACGACCACTCCAGGCGAGAGGCGATCGCCTTGGCGAAGGTCGTCTTTCCGGTGCCGGGAGGGCCGAACAGCACGACGGCCTTGGGCGGCGAGACCCCATATTGCTCGGCCAGTTCGGGTTTGGCCAGGGGCATGACAAGTCTGCGTTCAAGCATTTCCTTCTCGCGCGCCATACCGCCGACCTTCTGCCACAGGTCGCGAGGCAGCACCCGCCCGCCGAGCTCACCGAGCAGTTTGAGCTCTTCCCGCTGCACGGGAATGTGCCGCTCGAAGTAGCGCAGGTTCTTCTTCACCTCGAACCCACGGTTGAGGAAGGCGTCGATCTTCGTCTCGGATTCGGGCATGAGCGCCGACAGTTTGGTCATGCCGTGCGGGGCCATCCGCGCTTCGAGTCCGGCGAGCATGGCCGTGCCGATGCCCTGGCTCTGCCAGTTCGCCGAGGTCGCCAGGAAAACGATCCAGCCCTGCGCGTGGGCGGCTCGTCCGACGGCAGCACCAACCACCTCGTCACCGTGTACCGCGACGACGGCATGGTCCTTCTGGCAGGAGGCGAGCACCTCGGACAATCCGTACACCGGCTCGGTGTCGGAGGCCTTGATCTCTTCCCACAGGCGCAGGATGCCGTCCAGATCATCGGAATGAAAATCGCGCAGTCGCCAGCCAGTCATCGTGAACCTCGCATCTTTGGGTGTACTGCCAATCTATTGCACGCGCTCTCGTGGCCCGTCCGCCAAGTAGCCTTCAGGATCTGAAGGATCTCAGGCGCGGAAGGCGGCGGCGAGAATGCGCGGCAGCTTGCGCGCCGATGGCTCGGCGGCGAATTCGGTCAGCAGCCGAGCGGTCCGCGCGCCGCTTCGAGCCGACACGAACCACGGCGGTTTCGGCAGCAGCGCCCATTCGCCGTGCACGAGCGAGCGCGGAAACGGTCGGAACGGTCCGCGCACGACGGTGCGCTCGACCTCATCGAGGAGGAGCGCGTTGTGCACCACTCCGAGGCCGCTGCCTATTTTCTCGAGGGTGTGCCCCGGAAATGCACCCCAGGGCACCGCCGCCGAGAGAAAGCCGACGCCGGTCCAGGCGTTGATCGCGATGGTTCCGTACCGCAGACGCGCGACGGCAAGCCCGAACTCCGGCCCGAGCCGCCGAATCGTGCCCGGCAGCCCGAGAATATTAACACCGAGGGTGCCGAGAAAGTCACGGTTCACCGTAGCGACGGCCGTGTCGAGGAAGGCCTGGCCGGAGCCGGGCAGCTCCAGCACGCCGAGCACCGGTGCGAAGTATTCCGTGGTGAGCATATCTTCGGCTGAAGCGAATGCTGTACCCACAGCGGCGTCCGCGGCCGCCACAATCAGACGCCCGCCGGGAATCGTCCGGGCGGAGGGGTAAGCGGCGCGGGCCGCTCGCATCCGCTCTTCGCTGCCGGGATACCAGGCCGGACGCGCCGACGCGGTCGCAAGGGCCGCCGCGACCGCGTCGAGAAACGCGGCCTTCTGCGGCCAGGCGGAGCTCACCAGAAGCACCTGACCGGCAATGCAGTTGTAGCCGCCGTTGTGCAGCCGCATGGTTGCCACGTGATCGGCCTGGTAGCGCAGGTCTCGGGCGCTCCACCGGCCCGGCAGTACGATGATCGGCGAGACGCCGCCGAGTTCACTGCTGATCGGCTTGTCGAGGCGGGGAGAATCGGAGCCGCCGAACACGATTGCGTCGTGGGTACCCGCGCTACCGGTGATGTGTACGTGGCTGATGCCGGGGTGGTGGGCGAGGTAGTCGCCCACGTCGGCACCGCCGGTGACGATGCGCAGCAGGCCCTGCTCGATGAGCGGGGCGAGGGCCGCGCGATAGATCGGCAGCAGTCCATCGAAGGTCGGGTTGAGCTTGAGAATCGAGACCCGATTGTGCGCCACCAGCTCGTAGAGAACGTCGAGCGGCGCGATCGAGGTGATGTTACCGGCGCCGAGCACGAGGCCGACACCGGCGCGCGCCGTCGGGGTTAGCTGGCCCAGCCCCGCCCGAGCCCGAGCCTGCGCCCTCGTGATGCCCGGTCTGAGCCAGGCACGGGCCGTGAAGCCGTGTAGCAGCAGGCCGTCATACCGGTTGTGCGGGAGCACAGCAACCGTGACTCGACCGCCCGGCGCCCGCCCGAACCATCGACCGGCGAGCGGGTTGCGCCCCAAAGCGAACGTTCGCAGCGTGCGGCCGAGGGCGGTCAGCGAAGTGAGTACGCCGTAAGGACCAGTCAGCCACTCTTCACCGATCAGCGGCGATGACGGATCGAGGCCCTTCGCGCGCGCCGCCGCAGCGACCCAGCGCTCAGCCTCGCCGGCAACGGATGCCCGCGTACAGGCCAGCAGCTCGGCGCGCGCCGCCAGAGTGCTCGCCACCCACCGCTCACTTCCGGCGCCGAGCTCGGCGATTGCGCGATCGAGCTCAGCGGTGTTCATTCCGCCGGGTGTGCCGCAACCGGGCAATACAGCTGGGTGCGCTCGCCGCTGCGGTCGATATCGTGCTGGTCCATGGGCTGAGCACAGATCGGGCAGCTGCGCACGCGCGCGGGCCCTGCTGGCAGCAGGTCGGACCCGCTCAGCCCGACTGGCGGTGGCCCGAGAATGGGAAATAGTCGACCGTTGAGCCAGGCAGTCAGCCCGCCGGGTCCCTTGCTGCGCGGGCGGGATTCCTTACCGTGTGTCATAACTGTTAGTGTACTAACTAAATGTACGAAGAACAACCGGACGAAACGGAACGCCGCCATGACAGCACCAACGCTCGAGAACCCACTCGCGCTCGACAACCAGGTCTGCTTCGCCCTCGCGATCGCCTCACGCAATGTCATCGCCCTGTATCGCCCGATTCTCGAGCCGCTCGGCCTCACTCACCCGCAGTACCTCGTGATGCTCGCCCTCTGGGACGAGAGCCCGCGCACCCTCAAGGGCCTCAGCCTGACCCTCTGTCTCGAGCCAGCTACCCTCTCCCCGCTGCTCAAGCGATTGGAGACCACCGGCTACGTGCATCGCCAGCGCCGTGTGGCCGACGAACGCACGCTCGACGTCACCTTGACCGCTCGAGGCAGAGACCTGCGTGCGGTGGCCGAGACCATTCCGCCGCGGGTCGTCGCGGCCCTCAATCTTCCGCTCGAGGAGCTTGCCGCCCTGCGCGACGCCCTGCACCGAGTGATGGCCGCGACCGCCTAGAGCGACGCCGGGGGCTGCACCCGCCGAGCGGATGCCGCTACCGGCGTTCAGTCCGCCTGGCGTTCGTCAAAGTTGTCAGGCGCGCAGGGCAATTAGGCGATCGCGTCGGCGACCGTCAGCAACTCCGCGTGGAACGCTGACGCCACATGTGCGTTGGTGATGCGTCCGTCGTGGGTGTTGAGGCCCTGGGCGAGGGCTGCGTCTTCGGCGATCGCCTTCTTCCAGCCCTTCTGGGCCAGCGCGACGACGTAGGGCAGGGTCGCGTTGGTCAGCGCGCGGGTCGACGTGGCCGGCACGGCGCCGGGCATGTTGGCGACGCAGTAGTAGATGCTGTCGTGCACCGCGAAGGTGGGGTTGTCGTGCGTCGTGGCGTGCGAGCCCTCGAAGCAGCCGCCCTGGTCGATCGCAATGTCCACGAGCACGGAACCCGGCTTCATCGACGCGACCATGGAGTCGGTGACGAGCTTGGGTGCCTGCGCGCCCGGAATCAGCACAGAGCCGATCACAAGGTCGGCCTCCCGCACCTGCTCGGCAATCTCGTATTGGGTGGACACGCGCGTCTGGATCTCGCCGTTGAAACGGGCCTCGAGCTGGCGCAGGCGAGCCAGCGACAGGTCGATGATCGTCACGTCGGCGCCCATGCCGAGCGCATTGGCCGCAGCATGCTCGCCGGCGACGCCGCCGCCGATCACCACGACCCTGGCCTTCGGGGTGCCGGGCACGCCGCCGAGCAGAATTCCGCTGCCGCCGTTAGCGCTCAGCAGGTGGTAGGCACCGACCTGCACCGACAAGCGGCCGGCGACCTCGCTCATCGGGGAGAGCAGTGGCAGGCTTCGGTCGGACAGCTGCACCGTCTCGTAGGCGATCGCGGTCGTGCCCGACGCGAGCAGCGCCTCGGTGCACGCAGCGGACGCCGCGAGGTGCAGATAGGTGAACAGCACCTGCCCCCGGCGCATCAACGGATACTCACTGGCGATGGGCTCCTTGACCTTCAGGAGCAGTTCGGCCGCGGCCCAGACTTCGGCGGCGGTGTCGACGATGGATGCCCCGGCGAGGCGAAAAGCATCATCGGTGATGCTCGAACCGAGCCCGGCACCCTTTTCAATGATGACTTCGTGGCCGCGGCGAGTGAGCTCGTTAACGCCGGCCGGGGTGATCGCGACGCGGTTCTCGTTGTTCTTGATCTCTGTGGGAATGCCGACCAACATGAGTGCTCCGTCTCGGGGTTACTGCCGAACGACTCGGCGCTGATAGACGTAAGACTGCTATTGATTCGTTTCGGCTGGGTAAAATCCGTAGAATCTGCCAGACTTCAAAAATATTCCACGAAATATGCGGCCACGAGGAGATGTGCGATGGCAGAAACGAAGAGGATTCGGGTGATCGAGACCCTCGACGAGGTCGACCGCATCCTGGTCACAGCACTGCAGGCCGATTCCCGCACCACCAACAGCCGGCTGGCGAGCGCGGCCGGTATCGCCGAGTCCACCTGCGTCTCCCGGGTGCGGTCCCTGGTAAGCCGCGGAATCGTCACCGAATTCACGGCCATGGTCGATCCCAAATCAATCGGGCTCGGTCTGCAGGCGCTGATCAGTGTGAGCATTCGGGCCGGCGCCCGCACGCACATCCCGGCTTTCCGCGACTCGATCCGGGTCATGCCGCGCGTCGTGCAGCTGTTCTTTCTCGGTGGGTCCGAGGATTTCATCATTCACCTGTCGGCCCGCGATACCGACGACGTGCGCGATTTCGTGCTGGAAAACCTGTCCGCTAATCCCGCGGTGGCCTCCACCCGCACGAGCATGGTGTTCGAGCACTTCTACAATGGCGTTGCCCCGGAATAGGTCGGGCAAATCGACAGGTCAGGCTATTCGCGCCAGTAGCCCGCCTTGCCGAGCAATTGCACCTCGCGAGTCGCATCAGCCGGAACCGGCACCTCGGGCGGGAACACACCGAATCCGCGCCACATTTCAATGTCGGGAGCGATCTGCTCCCACAGGTTCTCTACCAGCACGTCGGGCAGCGAGTAGTCGAGCCCCACATGCCTGGCGATGCTCCAAGCCTGGAACGCGCGATACAGAGCGGTGTGCTGCAGCGCCTCACTGAGCGGATAATCTCCGTAGCTGAGGTGCGTGACCCTGTCCGGGTCCAGGTCACCCATAACCACCTTCGTCGTCGCTTCGTTGATGCGGTCATAATTCCGGATCGGATCGCCACCGAGCAGATCGCCCTTGTAGGTATCGCCGACTTCCTCGATCGTTTTCCCCTCGAGCACCGCGGGCAGCCAGGCTTCGTCTTCGGCGTGCGAGGCAAGAATGTCGCGCAGGGTCGGATTCTCTTTGAGCGACCACTCGGCCGGGGCCGACAGGTCGAGCTGCGCGGCGGTGATCTGGTCGACGACGGAGCGCAACGCGGCATCCGCTTGAAGGAAAAGCTCTCTCTGCTTCATCTGAGGCAAGCTAGCACGGCTGAACGCGAACAGCTAGACGCTCAGCCTCACGCTGGCCACGACCACGGCGATCTGTTCAATCGACGGGTTGCCGGCTTGCTGCAGGTGCGCGGCGATGGCATCGTGCACCCGACGGCTGACTGCTGTCGAGGACTCGGCGGCCCCGATACCGATCTTCGCCGTGACCCGCACGCCGTTGGACCGCTGCACGACGTGCACCAGGGGCGCAGCGGGCGAGCGATGCGCCACCGCGTCAAGCGTGGCGGTGAGCACGGCGTCCACGATCGACCCGGCCGGGTACAAGGTGTCGACACCGGGCACTTGACGCACCAGCGCATCAAGCTGGTCGCTGACGGGAGGAACCGAGGTCATCAATGCTCTATTTCTCTAACGGATGCATCGGGCAGAGCGTGCAGATCACTCACCGTGATGTCGATGGCCACCACGACGAGTTCCGTGTACTTACTCAGCGCGGCGTACATCGCCTGTCGCAACTGCGCTGCCAACAGCGGTATATTCTCTCCCGGGAATACGGTCACGTCGACCCGAATCGAGATCGGCGCGCCGGGCACGCCGACGTCGCCGACCAACGCACACCGGCCGACAAACATGTTCTGCATGCTGTCGCCGGTCTCGCGCAGAATGCCGCGCACCGCACCCTCCGTCACGACGAGGCGTGCGGTCGACGACGGGTGGGTCAGCGGAATCTCCCGGCCGGCGTGTGCTTCCAGCGTGATGTTGGCCAGAATCGACGCAACCCAGCCGTCGTCGCGCAGCGATTCACGTTCGAGGTCTCTGTCGAGCAGCGTCTGCCGGGCCCGACGCAGGCGTTCGAGACCGCGCAAGGCGATTTCGCATTCCGGCGAATCATCGATGCGAGGGTCGGCGGGAACTCGCCCCTGGTCGAGATAGTCGCTGAGCTGTTCAATGGTGTGCCCGTTCAGCCCGGCCTGTTCTCGAACGGTGTCGTCCAGATCGAAAGCAACGAAGCGCTCGTCTGCCGGTGTCAGTTCAGTCAACGCCAGTCCTCCATCTCTCGGAGTAGGGTCTTGCGGGCCCGTGCCAGCAAGCCGCGCACGGTTGATAACGGGAGGTGCAACTCGGTTGCAATGTCACCGTAGCTGTACTCGGCTAGTTCGCGCAGAGTCCAGCAGCGTCGTTGGTCCTCGGGAAGAGCAGCGAGTACCCGGGCGAGGGCCTCGGTCTGGGACTCAACCTCAGCGACGACGTGGGGGGCGTCACTCTCTCGCGCCGGGGCATCCGTGTCGTCGATGTTGGCGTGGGCACGCCGAGCGCGCAGCCGATCGATACTCTTACGACTGACGATGCGCATAAGCCAACTCTTGACAGCGCTGCCATCGTCGAGGGTGCCCATTTGCTGCCACGCCGTGATGAATGACTCTTGCACGACGTCGTCGGTCTCGTCGTTAGAGCCGAGAACCCTGGTCGCGTAAACCCGCATGAGCGGTCCGTAGCGCCGTACGAGCACTTCGAAGGCACGCAGGTCGCCATCGGCGGCGCGCTCGGCGAGTACTCGGTCGGCGGCCGCATCGAGCTGCGACGCGACCTGCTCACGCACTGTGCCCGGCACATCTTCTCCTCATGCAAACGGTTGCAGAATATTTCTCATCTTCGCGTGACGAATATGCCACGGATTTCGTCCTACAGGTAACAATCCAATCTGGATTGACCATATGGCCCTATCGAAGGAGCTACTTTCATGAACCTCATCGACACCAACGCCACCGCATCTTCGAGCAAGTCCCCGCGTAGCCGCGCACCGATCAGCACACCGCTGGCCGGTGAGTCAGCTACCGGGAGCGGCAAGACTGTCATCAACGACGGCGTCGTAGCCAAGGTGGCCGGTATAGCCGCCCGGGAAGTCTCCGGCGTGCACGCGCTCGGTGGCGGCGCTGCCCGGGCGCTCGGAGCCATTCGTGAAGTCATGAACAACACGGATGTGAGTCAGGGCATCTCGGTGGAAGTTGGTGAAACGCAGGTTGCGGTAGATGTGACCATCGTCGCGGAGTACCCGGTGCAGCTGCAGCAGGTGGCCGGCGATATCCGCTCCAACATTATTCGTGCAATTGAAGACCTGGTAGGTCTCGAGGTCACCGAGGTCAACGTGACGATCGTCGACATCCACCTGCCGAGCGATGACGCCGCCGAGACCGAGCCGAGCAAAGCCGCACTTCGATGACCACCGCGACCCGCACCGGAATGCTGGTCGGAGCGGTCTTAGCGTTGACCTGGGTGATTCTGGGCTTCTGGGCATTCCTGTTCGTGGGCGTGGCCGTACTGGTCGGTGCCCTGGTGGGCCGTGTCGTTGATGGCCGTCTCGACGTGAGCGGCCTGATCGGAGCCTTTCAGGGAAAGCGCTCCTCGTCGTGAACGTGACGACCGATTCCGCGAACTGGTTTCTCGCTGGAGACGCAGAGACGGCAAAAATACCGGCAGACGAGACTCCGACGGCGACGGCGCGCATTTCTCGCGGGCGCACTCGCATCCTGCCGCGGGCGCTGCGTCAGATCGTCGGCATGGTCACCGCCGAATCGCTCGGCGTCACGCCCAACCAGGTCAGCGTAGAACTCGGCGACGACCACGGCGTTCTCACTCTGAGGATCAGCACCCCGATCCGTGTCGTGTCATTGGAGCGCGTCACTCGCGACGCGGCCCTGATCGAGCGTACCGGAGGAACCATCCTCGCGCGCTCGGCCACGTCGCAGACCGCGATCCGTCGCCGCGTCGGTGAACTGACCGGTGCCGACATCGGTCGGGTCACCGTGTGTCTTACCGGCGTGGACCTCACCCCCGAACGGCGGGTGCGATGAGCACTTCGGTGTCGGCGATTTACCGGCGCATCAGCCGCCGGGAACTGCATTCGCCGCGATCCGCCGCGGCGATCACGGTGGCCGTTCTGATCATGCTGCTGTGCGGCTGGCTCGGCACCGAAATAGTGCTGCATCTGATCAGCCAGCCTGCCCTGCTGGCGACGCCCGGCGGCCTTGCCGAGGGCGTCGCATCCGCTTCGACCGCGCCTGTTCCGTTGCTCACCGTTCTCGCCCTCGGATGCGCCCTGGTCGGCCTCATGCTCGTAGCGGTCGCCGTGACACCGGGACGTCGCGCCCGACACCTGATTGATTCCGAGCGCACGGTGACCGTCGTCGATGACGAGGTCATCGCATCCGCTCTGGCCGGGCGCGCAGCGCACGCGGGCGGTGTCGACCCGGACAACACCCGGGTGAGCATCTCACGCCGTCTTGCCACCGTGCATCTCGTGCCGACATCAGGGTTGCCCGTGCACCGCGACACCGTGCTCGGTGCCGTGCGCGAGCAGATCGATGGGCTGAACCTGCGGCCACCCCTGCAGTCCCGGGTTGACGTGGCGCTCGGCGGAAGGGTGGGCACGTGAACAACACCAACCGCGCGCTTAACCGCTGCGTCCTTTTTGTGACCGGGCTAGTGCTGCTGGCCGTGGCCGCTCTGCTCGGCCTTCTCTTAACGCAAGTCACAGTGCAGGACGCCTGGGGCTCTGTTACGGACATGGCTGGCGCCACGGCCGACGGTTGGCTCCAAGCCACGCCGCTAAGAGACACGCAGAATAGCTGGCTCTGGGTCGTCGTCCTCGCTCTGTTACTGGCCGTCGTCGGCCTGCTGCTCAGCTTCATTCTGCGGCAGGGCCGCGGCCATTCCCGCCACCTGATCAGTGAGCACACCACAAACTGGGGCAGCACCCACATCGATTCGGCCGTCGCGGAGCAGGCGCTGCAGGAGGCGCTCGGCAAGCACCCCGAGTTTCTGTCGTCCCGCATCTCCACTTACCGAGTCGCGCGTGAGGCGGTGCTCAAGGTTTCGGTGACCTGTCGTCGTGGCACCTCCCCGACCGACGTCGTGCGCATCGTCGAACGGGCTCTTACCGCCCTCGATGAGCTGCTCGGTGTACCGATCCCCACCCTGCTGCAGATCAGCGGAGGCTTCCGGGTGCGCACCAGCCGCACCGCGCGCATCCGTTGAATAACTGTGGATGCCTCTTCCCCAATTCATGTTCGGCGCTTCCGCGTCGAACACCGCCCCAGAAACACCTCACGAAAGAGAGAACACAATGAGTGCATCGGACAAGATCAAAAACGCCGCGCAGGACCTCAAGGGTAAGGCCACCGAGGCCGTCGGCAAGGTCACCAATGACAATTCCAAGGTCGCCGAAGGCCGCGCCGACCAGACCTCCGCAAGCGCAAAGAAAGTCGGTGAAGACGTCAAGGACGTCTTCAGGAACTAGTCCTACCCGGTGCGCGGCGGGCGCTGAGGCGTGGCGTGCACCCGGCGCGAACTCGGCGGCGATGTCAACGCGCTCGCTGACAAGGTGAAGTCAGCCTTCGGGTTGGTGTCATAGCATCCTGCGCTCGCCACACGATGAGATTAACAAAAGCGCAGTACGTTCTCAGCGCCGGGGATCGCGGTCGCCCTACCGCACCGCGACCCCCGGCTTCTATCGAACTAAGCAGGAGACCCATGGTTGACAACGGGCAGAACCAGGAACTCGCCGATGCCCCGGCCCCCGACGATGCCCGCAAGCCCGGCTCCCCGACGGAGGTCACCAAAACATCGTGGAAATACATCTTCAAGCGCACCCTGAGCGAATTCGGAACCGACCAGTGCACCGACATTGCGGCGTCGCTCACCTATTACGCCGTGCTGTCGCTGTTTCCGGCGCTCATCGCCCTGGTCTCGCTTCTGGGAGTATTCGGGCAGGGAAAGCAGTCAGCCGACACCCTTCTGACCATCCTCGCCTCGGTCGCCCCTGGCGACGCCCTGGAGGTCATTCGCGGTCCGATCGAACAGTTCAGCACCTCGCCGTCGGCCGGGTTCGCCCTGGTCGCGGGGATCGCAGTGGCGATCTGGTCGGCATCCGGTTATGTCGGAGCCTTCAGCCGCGCCATGAACCGCATCTACGAGATCGACGAGGGTCGCACCTTTCTCAAGCTCAAGCCGACCCAGTTACTCGTGACCGTCATCGGCATCGCCCTGCTGCTCGTGGTAGTGCTGATCCTGGCCATTTCCGGCCCCATAACGGATGCCATCGGCGCGGCCCTCGGGCTCGGCGAGACCGTGCAGGTGGTCTGGTCCATTGCCAAGTGGCCGCTGCTCGCCGCGACTGTTGTGCTGCTGATCGCGGTGCTGTATTACTTCACGCCGAACGTGCGTCAGCCAAAGTTTCGCTGGATGAGTCTCGGTGCGCTGGTCGCCCTCATAGCAATCGTCATTGCTTCCCTAGGATTCGGTTTCTATGTCACGACGTTTTCGGACTACGCCAAAACGTACGGCTCGCTGGCCGGCATCGTGATCTTTCTGCTCTGGCTGTGGCTGACCAACCTCGCCCTGCTGTTCGGGGCGGAGTTCGACGCCGAACTCGAACGCGGACGTCAGCTGCAGGCGGGAATCGCCGCCGAGCAGAACATACAGCTGCCGCCGCGCGGCACCAAGAAGATCCAGAAGGCCGCCCTGAAGGAGATGCAGACCGTCGCCGACGGCCGTCGCATGCGCAAGGCGAACGCCGACCTGCGCCCCTGACGCATTCCCACGATCTGTCCCCCCGGCCCTGGCCCGGTTTAATCACCTCCAGCCCGCGGTCTCCATACCCTTGACCATGCAGCCACCAACATCGTCGGCGATGCTGTTCCAGCCGACCGCTGCGCCGCGTGTCAGCATATTCAGGTTGGAACCGAAAATGTTCGCCATATCCTGACCCTGACCGATCACCCCCATCATCGATGCTGCTCCACTGCGCCCACTGTTCTTGAGGGCGCTCTCTAATCGATCGGAGATTTGATCGGTGATCGCACCGGTCGCCATATCTGCTCCATCGGCCACTAGTTCATCGTCGATGGGGAGTTCAGCAATTCCCGCACCGCTCGACCAAGACTGCATGCAGGTCGACAACATGCTCACCATGGCTATCTGACTGGTGATGATCGCGACGCCCTCGTCGAAGCCGTCGAGCACTTTGCCCTCCACGCCCAGGGCGTGCAGGCCGGTGGAAACTCCCTGGAGGGCGAGCGCGATCCCCTGCACGACGACCAGCTCCGCCATGAGCACGCCCGTGGCAAAAGTCACCAGGTAGGTCAGACCTCGCTGGGCGAGATTGCTGACCACATTGAACGCCATTTCCTCATTGCTGATTCGCGCTATGTCGACACTCGGCGAGCGGTCCTCTGAAGCAATCACCCATGCCGTCGTGCCCTTCGACTGGGCGACGTTCGTCCACTTGAGAAAATCGCCGCTCTCCGTTGGAGAAAATTGCACCTGCACGACGGTTCCCCGAAGATACCGGTTGCTCGCCCCACCCGGACAGTTCGCTACGGTCGTCAACGACACGTTCTCGCCCACCGAGACCGTGTGACAGACCTGCTTCAGGGCAAGCGGCAGCCCCACCCGGCGCGTGATGTCCCCCTGGGAATTCAGGGTGACGGATGCTCCGGTGCTCGCCCCACCGTTCAACTGTGAGTAGGTGTAGTTGCCCGTGCTGGTCAACCCGATACCGACCGTGCGCCCGGGTCGTGCCCAGCCGGGCGGGCACCCGCCATCGTCGGCGACGATCTTATTCATGGTCCCCAGCGGCATCCAGCTGGATGCGCCGGAGTCGTCCTGCACGCTGGCAGACAGTCCCAGTTCCGCGCAGTATTCCAGGCGCGGCGAGTAAAAGCGAAGCGTATGGACGTCGGGCACGTCCAGCTGCATGCGAATGTACGATCTGCCGTCCGGTGCCGGCTGAAGTCGAGAATCCTGCCCGTCATGAGTTTCGACCGAGAAGAACGGCATCAGATTCGGCGCGTTCAACGAGAATTGTGCGTCGAGATACCCGGATTGCCATTCACTCCACTGGCCCGGCATGCAAAACGGCTCGGCCGTGTCCGACACGATGGTGACTCCGCCGCCCTGCGGCAGGGCGACCGGTACCCGACAGCTGTCCGAATACCAGTTGGCGTTGATGGTCAGGGCGCCGACGACCTTGGTGAGGTCAATGGTGGGGCCCGTGCCGGAACGGTCGACGCCGGCCGTCGCAACAGCGCCGCGATTGCTCGTACTCCAGGTGACATGAGACGAACCGTTGCGGCCGTAACTGATCTGGGTATAGGTCGTGCCGAAGGTAAGCGTTCCGGTTGCGAGCACGGAGTCCGTTGTGCTGTGAATGGAATAGGCACCGACTGCTTCTTGCGACGAGCGCGAAGCGATTCCGCCGCACCCGGTTTCACGGTCGTGATCCAGGTTCGAGACGTTGACGGGAGTGCCAGTGCGCGTGTCCAGGGAATATGACGTTCCGATGGGCGACGAAGCAATACTGGTGATCGCCACGCAGCGCACCTCGGCGAAGATGGCCCCGTATCGAGCGGGCTTCACCACCGTGACCTGCTGTGTCAACGACACTGGAGGTGTTGTCTTGCTCGCTACGGCACGTATTTTGAACGCGGGGTCGAAGAATTTGCAGGCACCGGATACCTCCCACGAGCAGTTGTTGTCGGCCTCAGAGAACGCGGCCAGAAACGTGCCGGTAGCTGCGGTGGCCTTGAGGGTCAGCTGCGTGCCGGGCACGTACCCGGCCGTTCCCGACGCATCCGTGCAGGCACCGGAATAGGGTGTGAAGTGTGCGGTAGTGTCGGGCCGACTCGACGACTGCACCACGACGGTGCCGCCCTTGCCGCTCACCATCGAGATGGAAATACAGTCGCGCACCTTGAATTTTGCCGTCACGGTGCGGTCCTGGTCCATCACGACGTGGGCGAACGCCGGGTTCGCTGCCTCCCGCTGCGCCCCGTCGAAGGATAACAGGTCGAGTGCCGGTCGCTCCCAGCTGGTTGCTCCCCGGTTTTCGGTGTTGTGGATCGCGTAGAGCTCCACCACCGTGCCGGCGGCGTAGCGCGGCGCACCGGCTTCTTTCTCACGGAGTTCGGTCTCGGTGGCGCCGTCGGGGCTGGCACAGTTGGGTTTAGTGAACGACACGAGGCGGCCCGGGTCGTAGGCCGTGGTGGTATTCGGGTTCAGGGTCAGGGTGAAACATTGCGGGTAGTACTGAGTCAGCGGCCACGCTCGCATCACGCCCTGCAGACGCACCGAGATCGTGGCGTCGCCGTGGCTTCCGCGAGCCCATTGGGCACCCTCGAACCACCAGCCGGTGCGCACGAAATTGGGGGCCGGGGCATCCGCTGTGATCGTCACGATGCTGCCGGTCAGAATGCCCTGCATCGACCCGCGCTGGCACGCCGTCGCCTCGCTCAGGTCGAGGGAGGCGTGCGAGGCGACCGCTGTGACGCAGGCCCGGGTAATGACCCTGCCGTCTTGTCGCTGTGCGGGGGCATCGTCGAAGGGCGCAAACACCGTCGAATAGGGCTGATAGGTATCCGTCGTGCCCCAGACACGATTCGGCACGACAATGACGCAGCTTCCAGCCAGTGCCGGACCAGCGCACCGGTTGGCACCGATCGTCGCCTCCACCAGGCCCGCGGCGGGGGCGCCCGAAGTCGTCACGGCCCAGCTCACCGTGACCGGTTCACCTTCAATCCAGTGTGCAGGCAGCGGGTCGTAGCTGGTCGTCAAGATACTGTAACGCGCGGCAGCCTCAAAGCTGACGTTGGATGATTCCGCGGGAAGGTACTGGTCGTCGCCGGAGTACTGCGCGACGGCGACGTTCTCCCCCGCGCGCACGGCCCAGGCCGGGAAGGTGCACGGTGCATTGGGTGCAGCAACGCAGATTGCGCCGGACGGCGACAGCGTCACGCTGACCGTTCCAGCGTTCAGGACGCTGCTCGTCACGCTGCCCATTACGGGAGTCACGGTGAGCGATTCGCTGACAATGGCGTTGTGAATCGGCATGACGTAGACGTAGGTCGACCGCTTGCCCACATAGAACGTCGTCGAGACGGTGGCCGGCCCGGTGTCGATCCCGTCGCCGGTCATCGTCGCGGTCATGGCCAGCCAGCCGGCCGAGGCCGTGGGCACGTCAACGGCGCCGGTGAAGGCATCCGTGCCGTTGGACCGCCACAGATTGACCGGGTAGTCGACGTCGTCGACCGTGACCGTGGCAACGATTCGGGTGGATTCGCCCGGCAGGCCGAACGGAACCGCAGCCGTCACGGTCACGGTGGCCAGGCCACCGGCCGTGACCGGCGCGGCGCTGACCGAGAGGTAGGTGGTCGGAGCCGCCAGGGTCAGGTCGAATGCCGCACCGTTCACAGTCTGGTCGAGCGGGCCGTAGATCGCTCGGGCATGCAACTGGGCGAGTCCGCCGCGCAGGGTTGACACCGTGAGCGAGCCCACCAATCCGTTGGCACCGGCGACCAGCGTGACCGTTCCGAGGCCGCGACCGGCGGCATCCACTATGACCGCTGCGGTGCCCGCGGCCAATCCCGGCGTTCCCGAGGCGAGGGTGTGCGCGGTGACGACGAGGTGCACGGGTGCTCCGGCGCGCAACGAGCCCGTGGGCGTGTCAGTGGTGATCCGCAGGTCGGGTACTTCGGCGGGCAGAACGGTGGCCGTGAGGGTGTCGGAGACGGTCGGCGCTAGGCCGCTCACGGTCGTGTAGGTGACCTCGACGACGATCGGATGCTCGCCAGCCACCAGGGTGGACCAGTCCAGCGATCCCGTGCCCGCGTCATTCAGCGCGATCGTTCCGAGCGACGAGCGGCCGCCGTAGACAGAGTCGTACACGGTGACGCTTTCTACCAGGCCGACCGGCACGTCGGCCAGCGTTACCCCCACCGAGAGTGTCGTGCCGATGCGCGGTTCGGTCGGCAGGGTGACCGCGAGGGCCGGTATGTAGGAGGCCACAACCAGGTCAGGCAGGTACGTCTGTCGGGCCAGGTAGAGCGCATCGCCCTCATACTGCGCGTAGTAGTAGATCTGCCCACTGACGGCGGCAATCTTCATCTTCAGGGCGCCGTCTACCAGATACCCACGCCCCACCGGCACGTAGCGGGAATCGACGATCTGCACCCAGCCCGACGGCGCAGGCAGACCGGCCGCGGCCGTGTAGCTCAGTTCAAGCCATGAATCTTCGACCGTGAGATCGCCGTACCAGCGAGAGCTAGGCCACGGCGCGTTGGCGGGTATGACCGCCGCCGTGACGTCGCCGCTCGATGACCAGAGATGGGTATAGGGCGCGGCAACCTGAGAATAGTCGGCACGAACGACGAAGTCGACGACCGTGGTCGGGGTGTATCGGATGCTCGCCTGCCCGTTTACGTCGACTGCGACCGCGCCCAGGTCGTTGCCGTTTACATAGAACTTCATCTGCCCGGCCACGACCCCCGCGTTCGTCGCGGACGAGCTGGCCGTGGCGGTGAGGGTGACGGGGCTGCCCACCGTGGCGGGCGTGGCGGTCAGGGCGACCGTTGTGGGAGCACGGTCGACGTTGATCATGTACTCATCGGTACCGGCGGCATTGCTGGTATCGGTGCCGACCACTTCGGCCCGGTACGTGTGTGTTCCAAAGCCGAGCTTTTTCGTCAGGTCTAGGGTGAGTGTCGCTGCGCCGTTCGTGACGGTGAAATCAGCGGAGGCCGCGATCGGACTGTCGCGGGAGGTCCCGTCCCGCACGATCAGGGTGCGTGGGCCGTCGAGTTCACCGGTCACTGACGCTTCGATCGAGTGGCTTTCTCCCCACGTGATCGACTCGTTCCACGAGGGCGTGGCCATAATGTACAGACTCGTCATCGCCTTGCCCAGATCGACCGAAATGGAGTCTTCCGAGGGCTCGA
Organism: Cryobacterium ruanii; assembly: GCF_004404055.1. Classification (GTDB taxonomy): domain Bacteria; phylum Actinomycetota; class Actinomycetes; order Actinomycetales; family Microbacteriaceae; genus Cryobacterium; species Cryobacterium ruanii. Next base: position 31,181 of record NZ_SOHK01000021.1, on the reverse strand, counting down.
ACTGCCCGGTTGGAATGTAGACGAAGCGTAACGGGACTGTGCCAGGAGACAGGCCGTCCGTCGGCACGACGACCCAGGTCAGGTTGTCGGTATTGACGGTCGTCACCAGGGTGGCTCCGCTGTAGACCTCGACGGTTCCGGTGACGGTGACGGGATTGCCGTTGGAGGTCATGTACACGTGGAACGTCATGTCGCTGCCAACGCGGGACTGGTTCAGCTCGTAGACGGCCATCGTCGTCGGCGTTGTGGTTGTCGTCGCGAACGCGGGTGTGGCCACGAAAGTCGAGCACAGTGCGAGCACGGTCACCATGGCCGTGCGACGCATGGCCGGCGTGGCACGGCGCAGAAAGTCGGCGTAACGGGAACGCAGGCCGACGCGCCCGGCGCTGACTGCGGCATCCGTTCGGCCGGGCAAACTGGGCGGGCTGAGCACCGCGATGGCCGCGCCGGAAAAGATCAGCAGCACGGCCAGGGCAAAGGCGAGCACGAGAGTGCCGCCGATGAACCCGGCGGAAGTCGGCTCGGTCGCACCCGCCTGCACGCCCGACGATACGGTGGAGCCGCCCCAAGTGAGCACGGCCGACACGGGGGCTACGACCAGAACGAGTCGCAGCAGGGAGCGCTTCTGGTGGCATACCCCATCGATTGCTGATCGCAGGAGCGACCGAACAGTACACGGCCGGGCCAGGCTGGCAGGGAACAAGGCGATCAGGGCGGCCAGTGCCGCCAGCAGGGGAAGGAAGGGGATCGCCCAGAGCAGGGCGCGACGCACTCCGGGGGAGGTGCGAGACCGCCCGACGTGCACTTCCGGCGCACCGCGGCGGTATCGCACGTGGAGCACGACGGCGAGCACAAGCGCTGCCCCGGTGACCGGCGCCCATGCGAGCAGCGTGACGAGAACGACGATGACGAGCAGTGCCAGGGCGCCCAGCAGACGCGGAAGCGTCGCTAGGGCTCCGGCGAGGGCACGGCGAAGCGGCCGTTTCTCGTAGGCGTACGCGTCGGAGTGCAGTTGGGCGATGACGAGCACGCCGACCAGGACAGCCAGCACCGCGGAGCCGTAGAGGATGACGTTGATACCGATGGACTGGGCCAGGGCACCGGTGGGCGTGGTCGCCAGCGCCGCCCCAGCGGCCAGGCCGAACAGCAGCACGACGACCATGGCAAAGACGGGAGCCGCGATGACGGCCAGTATCGCCAGCGCCGCGGACCGGGCCAGGACGGCGGGGGTGAGGCTTCGAACTGCACGCGTGCGAATGGTCGTGGGAATGGGCGCACTCATGTGAAACCTATCTGCGGTACTCAGCACCCGACCCCGTCGGGTGCTGATGTGGAGCTCTGTGACGACGGATGCCGGTGCAGAGAATTCGTCGAATTGACAGAGTGCACGACAGGCCACGAGCGAAAAAATAACGCTTCTTCGTACAGTAGCGAGCTTGAAGGCCAACGCGTATGACCCAGTTGTGGGCTGTACAGGGAGTTGTCGAGCGGCTGGTTGGATAGCAGCACATGTTTGTCCGACGACACGGTCGATCCGTTCAGGAGGCACAAGTGCAACTGCTTTGCGCACTGCTCCTCAGCGGCATCATCCTGACCGTCGGGCTGTCGGTCGCGCTGCCGGACGCGACGCTGGTGGCGGGCGGTCTCACGATCACCGCCGCCGCGGTGGGCCTGGCACTGGTCAACCGCAGCCAGCGCATCATTGCGGGGGTGCTGATCGGCCTCGGTGTCTGCGGATGCTTCTTCCCCTGTTCGACCTGCCGCTGCCGGTGTCCGAGTTCACCGTTTCCGTCGCCTGGGCGATGCTGCTCACCATGATTTTGCTGGCGCTCATCGGGGTGCACCCGGTAGTGTCACTTGCGATCGTCGCGGCGCTGGCACATCCGCTGAACCGACCCGACCCCGTTCGTGCTCGCCGCGTGCATCGGCTGGGGAGTGTCGAAGGCGGTCGGTCCGATCACCGGCCTGACCGTGCTGCTCAGTGCCCGGTACGGCATCGGCGGCATCACCCTCACCCGTCGCAACCTGGTCTACCTCGCCGCCGTGCCGGTCGCCGCATGGCCGGCGCTGCTGCTTTGCGCCGCACTGGACTAGCGATCGGGCGCGCTCAAGTGGATGCCGCGTTAACACCTCAAACAGGTGCACCCCCGTGCGCGAGGCGAACGGGGGTGCACTCTGGTGTCAGATTAAACGGTGACTTCGACCGGCTCGTCGCTGACGACGTAGTTCTGAATCTCGATCAGCAGCAGGTCGCCGGCTTCCTGGTCGGTCAGGCCCTGGGCCAGCGCGAGTTCGGAAACGAGGATCTGCCGGGCCTTTTCGAGCATCCGCTTTTCGCCGGCAGAGACACCCTTGTCCTGGTCGCGGCGCCACAGGTCGCGCACGACCTCGCTGACGCGGTAGACGCTGCCGCTGGCCATCTTCTCCTGGTTGGCCTTATAGCGGCGTGACCAGTTGCCGGGCTCTTCGGTGAAGGCGTTCTGTAGAATTTCGTATACGGCGCTGACACCCGCGGCGTCGATGACGTCGCGCACGCCGACGAGCTCGACGTTGTCGACCGGCAGCTGAATGGTCAGCGCGCTCGTGTGCACGTTGAGGGTCATGAACTGCTTCTCGACACCCTTGATGGTGCGGGTCGCGAGAGCAGTGATGGTTACCGCTCCGTGGTGCGGGTAGACCAGGGTTTCGCCGATTTCAATCTTCATAAGGTGCGCCTTCAGGGTTGTGTGGTGATGCAACGCGAACCGGCGTTGCGCTTGAGATTGGGGATTCGAGTAGCCAGCCGGGCAACAGCGCCGCGAGCTGGTCGACGAGTTCGTCGTCGGAGACGTCGAGGTGACCGCGCATCCAGGCGCCGATCAGGGTGAGGGCGCCGCCGGCAATGTAGGTCGTAACCAACTCGGCGTTCACTGTGTCGTCGAAGACGAGCACCGACTCGAGCATGCGGGTAGCGTACGCCTCGATGATCTGGTCGTGCGCGCTGCGCGTTAACGGCAGCTCGAGCACGCTCGCGTATAGGGGAAAATTCTCGACCATATGCGCGACGACGCGGGCATAACCAATGCGGGCAGCGTTCTCGCCGGTGCGCGGCCGCGGCAGGTCGAGCCCGGCCGAACCGATGTCGGCGAACTGCGCCTGCAGCAGCTCGGCTGCGAGCACGTCGAGGCTCGCAAAGTGCGCGTAGAAGGAACTGCGGCTGATGCCGGCTAGGCGCACGATCTCGGCCACCGAAACGGCTGCCGCCGGCTGGGCGATCAGCGCACGGATGGCCGTGAGAATGAGCTGCCTGGTGCGCTCAGCCCGGGGGTCATGTTTCGATTCGCCGTGAGCATCGAGCTGCACCGCGCCCGCCGGCAGGCGGGGGGCGGTCAGCGAAATCATTAGACAATACTAACACTTTTCGGACACATGTCCGAGAGTGTTGCACCGTTTCACGGCAGACTCCCACGAAGCCCGCGAATGCGCGCCCGAATTCAGCTCTCCCGGCATTCGTCGAGCAGTTGCGCACAGCGGATGAAGCCGAGGTGCGAGTAGGCCTGCGGGTGGTTGCCCAGATGGGTTTCGGTGGCCGGGTCGAACTCCTCGGAGAGCAGACCGGTCGGGCCGGCCAGGGCGATCAGCTGGTTGAACAGGGCTTCGGCCTCGTCGAGGCGCCCAGTGAGCACGTAGGCCTCGATCAGCCAGGTGGTGCAGATGTGAAAGCCACCCTCCAAGCCGGGCAGACCGTCGTCATAACGGTAACGGAACACCGTCGGCCCCACGCGCAGCTCGCGCTCCACCGCGCTCACGGTCAGCTGAAAACGCTCGTCGGTCACGTCAAGAAGGCCTGACAGACCGATGTGCAGCACGGCGGCGTCGAGGTCGGGGCTGTCGTAGGCCACGGTGTACGACTGGGCTTCCTCACTCCAGCCCTCGCGCAGCACCTCCTCGCGAATGGTGGCGGCGAGCAGGGCCCAGCCCTCGCCCACGTCGCGCCCGTGCCGCACCGCGGTGCGAATGGCGCGGTCGACGGTCACCCAGCACATGGTCTTCGTATAGGTATGGTGCCGCGGCGAGCGCCGGGCCTCCCAGATGCCGTGATCGGATTCCTGCCAGCGACTCGTGACGGCGTCGACCATTTCGGTGAGCAGGTGCCACTGAAAGTCCGAGAGGGTTCCCTGCCGGGCGCTGAGCGTGTCGATCAGTTCGGCGACCGGTCCGAACACGTCGATCTGCACTTGGTTGTCGGCGGCGTTTCCGATGCGCACCGGCCGGGAGCCGGCGTAGCCCGGCAGTGACTCGAGACTCGCCTCGGTCGACAGCGACGAGCCGGTGACCGAGTAGAGCGGATGCAACCACTGCGCGCCGGGACTGTCGTCCACGACCCCGGCCAGCCAGCGCAGAAACCCGTCCGCCTCATCGGTCGAGCCGAGGTCGACGAGTGCCTTGACCGTCATCGAACCGTCGCGCAACCAGCAGTAGCGGTAGTCCCAGTTGCGGGTGCCGCCGATCCCCTCGGGCAGGGAGGTGGTCGAGGCGGCGAGCACCGCACCGGTCGGTTCGTAGCAGAGGGCGCGCAGCACGAGGGCTGAGCGCCCGACGAGCGAGGGCTTTACGCTCGGCAGTGTCAGGGAATTCACCCAGGCACGCGAGTCGTTCATGACCGCGCCGCGCCTCGCAGCCTCGCCGGAGGCATCCGCTGTATACGGCTCAGTATCGCCGCAACGCAGGTTGAGCATGACAGCGCCCTGCGAGAGGTCGACGACGGCGGTTGCCGTTTCGTTGCGGCCGTCGCTCGTGACGGTGAATTCGACGCCCGCCGCCGAGAGCACGATCGGGTCGAGGGTGCCGGTGATGGTGACCATGCCGTCGGTAGCATGCATATTGAAGTAAGCAACGGCGTAATCGGGCCGGGGCGCGAACACGATGCGGGCCAGCCCGGTGCCGGTGAGCTTGCGCACCAGGTTGGTGATGCCGAGCGGTGAGGGCTCGATGTAGTCGGTCACGGTGACGTCGGCCCATCGGGTTTCGACGATCATGGTGTTGTCGACGTAACGCTGGCCGAGCACGCGGCTTCTCTTCACCGGTTCGATCGAGAAGTGCCCGGCCTCTTCGCTGCCGAGAATACTGGCGAACAACGAGCCGGAGTCGGGCAGCGGATGCGTCATCCAGCAGATGCGGGCTTCCGGCGTAACGAGGGCGGTCGAGGTGCCGTCACCGAGCATGGAGTGGCGTTCGATGGCCACGACGTGCTGGCCGAACAGCCAGTCCTTGCGCAGTTCGAACAGCAGGGCCAAAATCTGAGCAAGCTTTTCGGGGCCGCTGATGCGGTGCGCGGCGACGGATTCGTCGTCGCCGATGCGAATGCCGAGGTCGGGGCCGTGCAGGGTGTTCATGGCCATTTCGTCGCTCGCGGCATCGCCGGCGAAGAAGGCTGCGCTGACGCCGAGCCGGGTACGCAAGCGGTCGAGGGCCACACCGGCGTCCTGGGAGTCATCGTCATGCTCTGGGGCGTCGAAAAATTCGGAGTCGAATTCGGCGCCGTTCGACCCGACCAGGTGCACCTCGCGGGGCAGCCGAGAATCCGCGGCGAGGTCGCGCAGCGGTCGCCCCGACATGACGGCCGTATGAGTGTTCGGCAGGGCCGCGAGGGCGCGGAGCGCGGTCGCTGACTCCGCCAGCAGCACCGACGGCACGTCGGAGGCGACGTGGTGCGAGAGCGTGCCGCCGTAGTTGCAGGCCACCAGCAGGGAGGGCGTACGGGCGAGCTGCTGGAGATCCTGCAGAATTTCACTCGACAGCCCCGTCAATGTGGGTGGAAGGTCTTTGGAGAGATTCATGCGATGGGGCATCTGAAGTTCCTTGCAGAGGGGCGTCGACCGGTTGCCAGACCTAGGAGACGTTACCATTTGTCAACGACTGCCCGGCCGGGAACGCACCTTCTCGCTGGCTGTTGTCAGTTCGGCGCGGGCCCGCGACCCAATAGCCTGCAGCCACGACCGCATTTTTCGGTTCGTGATCTTCAGCAGGTGGGTGACATGGCAACAAGGTGGGCGCGATTCGCGCGCGGCTGGCTGACCGCCGTCGTGGCCGTGCTCGTCGCTCCTCTGTCCCCGCGCCAGACTCCCACCGAAGGCTGCACCTGGCCCTCGACGCGGCGGGCGCGCAAGCCCTGGGTGCGTACCTGATCGGGGAAAGCAGAGGGTGATCCCGTAGCCTGAGTGCATGCAGATCAGGCCTGACGCGGGTGACCGGGTCGTCGCCATCGACATCGCCCGGGGCCTCGCGATCATCGGTATGTTCGTCGCCCACGCTATTCCGCGCGCCAGCGACGCCGAACTGCTCGTCGACGGACGCTCGTCTGTTCTGTTCGCGACCCTCGCCGGGGTGTCGCTCGGCATCATGACCGGGTCGGCGCATCCGCTCGTGCGTGGCCAGCGCTCCGAGTGCGTCATCGGCATCGTGGTGCGCGCGTTGTTCCTATTTCTGCTCGGCGTGCTGCTGTCGAGCCTGCACAGCGGCGTTGCCGTCATTTTGCACTTTTATGCCCTCATGTTTCTACTGCTCATTCCACTGCTCTTTCTAAGCCGGTGGTTGCTCGGCCTGATCGGCGTCGTATTCCTGGTCGGATCGCCGTGGCTCGGCGCCGCCCAGGGTGAAGTGGATGCCTCTGCGCCGCCGGTCAGCTACTTCGTCGACTACTTCTTTCTCAACGGTGATTACCCGGTACTCGTATGGATGCCGTTCTTGCTCGCGGGCCTCATCATCGCGCGGTCCGATCTGGCCCGGCCGAAAACCCAGGTTGCCCTGGTCGGGATCGGGGCGTCAGCGGCGGTCGCCGGCTACGGCGCCGTCCTCGTACTCCCCGGCGTCAGCGCCCAAGCCCATTCCGGATCGATCGCCGAGGTGATCGGCTCCGGCGGGCTTGCCGTCCTGCTCATCGGTGCGCTGCTCTGGCTCATAGCCGTGGAGCCTGGCTCTCAGGTCCGGGTACTGCGCGGCATCCTCTGGCCGCTCGCCGCGACCGGCTCGATGGCGCTCACCGTTTACACGTTGCAGATTCTCGCCCTGGCCGTCGTCGCCGGCGGCAGCGAGATCGACTATCCCGGCTGGCCGCTGCTGATCGGAATGCTGTTGCTCAGCTTTCTGGGCGCCGGCCTGTGGCGGCAGTTTCTGGGCAAGGGTCCCCTCGAACGTGTGCTCGCCTGGCTGACCCGCATTCCGCGAAAGGGTCAGCTCAGCTGATGCCGCCCATGCGTTCGAGCGCCGCGCGCATGATCTGCGCCTCGGGCGTCGGTGCCACGTGATGGTTCGTGTAGATACCGACGAGCCACTGCAGAACCTCGTCTTCGCTCAGGGCGACGGCGTTCCAGTCCACCCCGGGCTCCGCGGCCGTGCGTGGCTCGCCGGTCTCCGGGTCGAGCGAGGCGCGGGCGATCGGCGTATCAGGCTCGTCGTTGTTCATGTTCCAGAGCAGGGCGATCGGGTGGTTGTCGCCGTCGATGTGCTCGTGGTCGACCTTGCCGGAACCGAGCCAGGGCAGCGTCAACAGCTCTCCGATGATGTCGACCTCGATCAGTTCGAGCGGGGTCGGTTCGGTCTCGGGAACGTACAGGGTGAGGCCCTGCTCGAACCACGCGGCGGCCTCATCGATGGAGTCGAGCAGTTCGTCGAGGGCGTCGACCTCCTGCACCAGGATCAGCGCCCACTCGAGCAGTTTTTCGGTCTGATCGGCCGCCCACGGGCTCTCGAACGGGTCGCTCGTGCCGTGGTAGTGAAAGCTGGGTCCGGCCTCGTCGAGAAGCACATGCAGCTGGCCGCTGTCGTAGTCGACCGACAGGTTGAGGGCGCCGCCCTCGTCATCACGGTCGGCGAACAGGTCGGGATGCGCCAGCTCCGGCGGCAGCGTGACGGCCGCAGCGAGCCGGGATCCCAGGTCGAGAACGACGCGAAACTGGATGGTCGGCAGGCGCAGGGTTTCATCCTGCTCGAAGTGCTGGTCTGACATGGTTCGAGTTTATCGATGGTGGGCCCGCGCCAACGCCGGTCGGAATGTTCGAGAGACGGCAGATGGATGACGCGGCGAGCGGGTGCCGCCCGTCGCGCAGCGCCGACCGGCTCAGCAGACTGCGCCGTATGGATGTCGAGCTGTGGTGTGGATGTCGAGCTGTGGTGGCCGAACTTGATGCCGTCTAGGCGGCAGTGGCTGATGCAGAACAACGGTGACGCAGTGACGCAGTGACGCCGAAACTTGTGGCCGAAATCGGCCGGGCCGGCGGTGACGGAGAAACGGATAGCGAGACCGAGCAATCCGGCGTCTAGCTGTCCGATGAAGACGTCGACGCCACTTTCGCGCAGGACTCCTGGGCGCTGCCCCCGAGTCGCCCCGGCCCTGGGGCGACTCGGGTTTCGCACGGCGTCACCGCGCTCCCCCGTAAACTAAGCGGATGCGCACTGCCGGAGTGGATCTTGCTGCCGAGCCCAAGGGCACCGCGCTCGCCGTCATCGACTGGACCGGAACCACGGCCGCACTTCTTGAGCTTTATCTCGGCGTCGCAGACGAGGTCATCGTTGAAGCGGCGGGAACCGTGCAGAAGCTTGGCATCGACTGCGCGTTCGGCTGGCCCGATGAGTTCGTGCAGTTCGTGCACGCGCATTCCAACGGCGATAAGACCCTCCCCGGAGTCGACGGCGGAATGGCCTGGCGTCGCACCCTGGCCTACCGTGAGACCGACCGCGAGGTGCGAAAAGTGACCGGTCGGTGGCCGCTGAGTGTGTCCACCGACCGCCTCGGACTCACCGCCATGCGCTGCGCCGGGCTGCTCTCCCGAATCGCCGGGTCCGGCATCGCCGTCGACCGGTCGGGTACTGGCGTCGTCGCCGAAATTTACCCGGGCGCCTCATTGCGCCTGTGGGGCTTCACGACGATGGGGTATCGAACCGAACCCGCCGCCCGAGCGCTGCTGCTCTCGCACATTCAGGATGCCGCGCCCTGGCTCGATCTCGGCCCCTACGTTCCACAAATGATCAGTTCAGCGGATGCCTTCGACGCCGTGATCGCAGCGCTCGCCGCCCGCAGCGCCGCCCTGGGCCGCTACGAACCGCCGGCATCATCCCTGCTCGATCGTGCCCGCCGCGAGGGCTGGATCCTGCTTCCCTCCGGTCCCCTCACCGCGCTGCTGGGCTGACTTCGCATTTTGGGCCCGTGAGTATCAGAAGGCTCACTTTCCCGTGACGGGTGTGACGGCACCAGAGATGTGCGACGGGCACCGATAAGCGCCTCGATATTGTTGTTGTCAATCAGTGTCATCTCTTTCATCAATTGGCTTTTTGACGCACCGTTTGGGCAAAAATCAGCACTGCCCGTGCGTAAGCGCCTACCTTCGAAAACACTGAGATTCGGGCAGGACCGGCGACCAACTCCGAGATAGAGTCCAGAATGTCAAGCATGATGGTTTTATCACATGCCGCGTTGGTAAGCGGAGCATTTGTGAAACTTACTGACGCTCTGGTGGGCGAGTACGACGCCGCTGATTTGCTGCGTCATCTGGTCGATCAGTGTGTAGTGCTACTGGACGCCACGGCAGCGGGACTTCTCTTGGCGGACTCGCATGGCGAGCTTCAGGTCATCGCTTCCACCAGCGAGGAAAGCCTCCTTGTCGAGGTTCTGCAACACCAGGCTGGGGCCGGTCCGTGCATTGACGCCTATCGGTTAGGTACGGTCGTCACATTGAGCGATATTGCAGCTGACGGTGACCAGTATCCCGATTTTCAGGCGGCGGCGCTGTCCCAAGGTTTCCAATCCGTGCATGCCATTCCGATGCGGTTCCGTCCGAATACAATCGGGGCATTGAATCTGTTTCGAAATCGCCACGGCGCGTTGAGTGATGAGGATGCCGTCATCGGGCAAGCCCTGGCCGATGTGGCGACGATCATTCTCCTTCACGAACGCACCGCTCGAAAAAACGCAACAATAAACGCTCAGCTTCAGCAGGCATTGAACAGCCGAGTTTTCATCGAGCAGGCGAAGGGTGTCATTGCGGCACGCAACAACATCAATATGGATGAGGCCTTTACGCGTCTGCGCGCGCACGCCCGTTCCCGCCAGGAGCCCATGCACAGGAGCGCCGCAGACGTTATCAATAACCTCGTGATGATCTAGATCAACAAGGCATCTGCTGCGTGACCGATTGTGGGGGCTAGGGCTTTCCCTAGACCGCTCAAGTTCAGCACAAGCTCGGTGCAGAAATTCACTTTTAGGGGCGCCGGCGCGGATTCGGGCTTGGATGGCGGAATCGCTCGGTTCGAGACGGTGGTGTCGCCCGCGCGCTTGATGGCACGGTAGACGGTTGAGTGGGCTACCGCGCACAGTTCGGCTAGTTCCACTGTCATGTGCGTCCCCGCCAGGTGAACGGAGACCAAGTGCGTCTCCTGTGCTTTGCAGAGCTTGGGTTTTTTCTCCCGTAGGCGGCCCTTAGCCTTGGCGACGGCCATCCCGTCCCGGGTTCGTGCGCGGATCAGGTCTGCTTCGAATTCCGCGACCATGGCCAGGACGTTGAAGAGGGGCCGGCCGACGGGATCGGTGGGGCCGTGGACGGAGCCTCCGATGCTGCGCTTGGCTTCGCGACGGGTGAGTTCGTCGACAATGTCCCTTGCACCGAGCAGGGATCGGGCCAGTCGGTCGATTTTAGTCACGACCGGGGTTTCCCCGTCCCGGCAGGCGGCCGGTGCTTCCCTGCGTCCAGGTCGCGCCCGGTTTGCCCCGGTCAGGCCTGCTGGACGCCGATGACCCAGTCTGAGGATTGAGAATCGTGAAGGTGACAGGACGGCCCGCCGGAAGTGTGTATTCAATCTTGGAGAGGCTGGAACGCTTGGGGTGGGCTACTTCGCAGTGGGATGAGGACACTGATCGCACTGGACCGCGCCGTCGGCTGTATTTGCTCTCGGACGAGGCAGAAGCGTCTGCCTGCACTGTCGTAGCCGGAGTTCGGGATCGACAAGCTCGGTTAACGGCACAAGCAGCGGCGGCTCGGGCATGAGCATTGCAGACACGTTGGTGAGCGCGGTGGCCTGGACGCTTCCCGGGCTCGTGCGCCAGCGTTATCGCGAAGAGTGGCTGGCGGACTTGGTCGGTGCCCGCGATCTGGAGCTACCGCAATGGTCAATCGTCGGTGGTGCGGCAATGGCCGCGATCACGATTGACCGCACGGACACAAGCGTGACCGGCATCACAAAAGCGCACCTCGTTGCCAACCGGATGCGCTGGGCTGCCGCGTTGCTTGGAAGCGCCGCAGTGTTGGGCTTCGGGTTGTTTCTCTGGGGCGGCTACGAAATGCTCGAAATTGCTCCGCTAGGACTTGGGATAAAAATTTTCGCCTTTTTCCCCGCAACGCTCGGATTCTTTGCGTGCTTGGGAACACTGGTCGTCGCTTTCGAGTCTGCCAGCAGACGCACAGGACTCTTGCTTGCTATCGGTGTCGTTGTGGTCTTCGTACTCGTGGCCGTGGTGACGATTATGCCCTTCCTCGTCATCCTCGCGGTACCGGCGTCTCTGGGCGCCATCATTGTTGCCGTCAGCTTCACGAGAAGACCGGGCAGCCCTCAACAACTGTCAGGGCGGAGCCGAGTCCTGGTGACTCTTCCCTTCACAGCCCTCGCCCTGGTGATTGTGGCGGCAGGCGTTCTGCACATCTTCGTGTGGAACCCTCTCGCAAAGGCGCCAGGCCTCAGCCTGGACGAAATCTACTCGGCGATGTCCGCAGCCGGTGAGGAGCCGCTTGACGCCTTCGTAATGGTGTGGGCCATCTTCTCGGGAGCCGTGGCCGTGACGCTTCCAATCCTCTGCGGTATTCGAGGAGTCGCGTGGTTTTTCACTGCTCGCTGAATCGTGGTGGTGGGCCTGCTCTTGGTCGGGACGACGGCTTTTTCCCATTGGTTCGCAGGGTTCAACATGGGCATGTCGCTCGCTGACAGCTTCATGACCAGTGGTGGCTACGCAGCAATCAGCGGGCCAGCCATAGCCATAGTCGACCAAACGGCGCTGGTGACTGCGCTGCTTATCGGTCTGGCTCCTCATCGTTATACGGCTGAGATGGTGACCGCCGGCTCTCGCTGAGGTTTGGAGCCATCTTCCCGCATATCGTTCCGCTTCCGGGCACCGCTCACTTCAAGACGCGTCGCCGAGCATCAGCTCCCTCGACGCCGAGCTGATCGCCCGCAACGCGCGTTACCTATCAGAATTACGGGGCTTTTGGATCATACGACCATGCTATAAAACGAAGCAATCTCGCTCAAATGTTGCCAAAATGTTGTTATGCCTGCCGAAGATCCTCCGGGGGCACAGCACGAAAGCGTGAAAGACCGAGGCTAGGCCTGCCTGTCTCGATACTGCGCACGAATCACGGGGGCGACGCGCGGTTCAAGAATTGACTCGACCGGTGTAGACCACGCGGGCAACTCCCCCGTGAGCGCCCAGCCGGCTTGACGTGCTGCACCCGCCGCCACGTACTCACCCGCGGCGGGGAGCGAAATGGGCCACGGGAAGATCTCGGTCGCGATCTTTTGCACAGAGGTGTTTTGAGCTGCCCCTCCAATGAGTAGGAGTCTCCGGACCTTCACCGGCTGGCTCAGTATTGCGTCCAACCCGCCGGCCAAGCCACACAGCATGCCCTCTATCGCCGCACGAGCCAGATTCGCCCTGGACGAATTCGCCAGGGTCATCCCGAATAGGGTGGCTGTCGCATCCGGGAGGTTGGGGGTCCGCTCCCCCTCGAAATATGGCTGAAGTACCACTCCGCCCGAGCCGGGGAAAGCGGATTCGGCCAGTTCACCCAACGTGCCGTGACTTACCGCGAGTAGATCGGCGACGACGTCCAGGATTCGGGCGGCGTTGAGGGTCGCAACGAGCGGTAGGTAGCGCCCCGTCGCATCCGCGAAACCCGCCACCACCCCGGACCCGTCCGTCGTGGGATCGTCGGTGACCGCGAAGACGGTGCCGCTGGTCCCGATTGAGATAATCACGTCCCCCGCGGACGCGCCGAGGCCGAGAGCCGCGGCCGCGTTGTCCCCGGCGCCCGCCCCGATCACAATGTCCGTGCCGGCCACCAGGCCCGCTCGTTCGGCGGGATGGAGGACCCGGGGAAGGATGACATCGTGGCCGAGGGCTGCGATGAGGATTTCCCGGTCGTAGTCTCCTGTTGCCGGATTCCAATAGCTCGTGCCGCTGGCGTCCGAACGGTCCGTAGTCAGCTCATCGAGCGCAGGGTTTTCCGGTCCGAAACCGCGGAGCCGCCAGGTGAGCCAGTCATGCGGAAGCGCCACGGCCGCCACCGACGCCGTACGGTGCGGCTCGTTGTCGCGGAGCCAGCGCAGCTTCGTCGCAGTGAACGACGCGACCGGCACGGACCCGGTTCGGCGGGCGAAGGCTTCGCCTCCAAACTCGGCGATGAGGTCCAGAGCGGCCTGGGCGGACCGCGTGTCGTTCCAGAGCAAGGCAGGCCGCACGATGCGACCGTGCTTGTCGAGAAGCACGGCGCCGTGCTGCTGGCCGCCGATCGCAATCGCCGCAACGTCGGCCAGGCCGCCAGCCGATGCGATCGCCTCGCCGAGCGCCGACCACCACCCTGCGGGGTCGACTTCCGTCCCCACAGGGTGCGCGCTGCGCCCGGTACGCATAATCTCGCCCGTCTCCAAGTCACGGACAACCACCTTGCAGCTTTGGGTGGACGAGTCCACTCCCGCGACCAGCGTCATTGTCAGCGGGCACCAAGAAGGTGCTCGGTCGCCAGCTGCTGCAGCCGCACGAATCCGAAGCCTTTGCCATTGAAGTACCGGTCGGTGTCGAAGCCCTCATACGCGGAGGCATCCGCGAGGAGCTCGGCATACCCTTCACCGTCGGCAAGCGTCGGCTGCGACAACTCGAGCACCTTCGCCGCCTCGAGCGCCTCCTTCACCTCCGGGTCGGCCCGGAAAGCGGCCGTACGCTCCTTGAGCAGGAGGTAGGTGCGCATGTTTGCCGCCGCCGAATCCCAGACGCCGCTCTCGTCCTCGGTACGCGACGGCTTGTAGTCGAAGTGCCGCGGCCCCTGGTAGGTCTGGCCACCGTCAACGCCGCCGTGCTCCAGCAGGTCCACAAGAGCGAACGCATTGTGCAGGTCGCCGTGACCGAAGACAAGGTCCTGGTCGTACTTGATTCCGCGCTGCCCGTTCAGGTCAATGTGGAACAGCTTGCCCTGATACAGGGCCTGGGCGATCCCGCTGGCGAAGTTAAGTCCGGCCATCTGTTCGTGGCCCACCTCCGGGTTTACGCCGACCAGTTCGGGCCGTTCGAGGGTGGTAATGAAGGCCAATGCGTGGCCCACCGTCGGCAGCAGGATGTCCCCGCGAGGCTCGTTCGGCTTTGGCTCAATGGCGAATCTGATGTCATAGCCTTTATCCGTTACGTACTCGCCGAGGAGGTTGATGGCCTCGCGATACCGCTCGAGAGCCTGGCGGATGTCCTTGGCCGCGTCGTACTCCGCTCCCTCACGCCCGCCCCACATCACAAACGTCTTCGCGCCAAGTTCGGCCGCGAGGTCAATGTTGCGGAGCACCTTCCGGAGCGCGAACCGTCGCACGGCACGGTCATTGGAGGTGAAGCCACCGTCCTTGAAAACCGGTGCGCTGAACAGGTTGGTAGTGATCATCGGCACGATGAGGCCGGTATCAGCCAGCGCCGCGGTGAGACGGTCGATCTGTTTCTGCCGTTCGAGATCCGTCGACCCGAACGCGAATAGGTCATCATCGTGGAACGTAAGACCGTACGCACCGTGTTCCGCCAGTTTCTCGACCGCGTGCACGACATCCAGCGGCGCGCGAGTCGGACCACCGAACGGATCGGCCCCGTCATAGCCGACGGTCCAGAGACCGAAAGAGAATTTGTCCTCACGAGTAGGGGTGACAGTCATAGCTGGCTCCGATTCAACATCGTTGGTAAATTGTTGTCGGATACAACATATCGCATCCAGCCGGTAGAATTGCAACCATGACTTCGACCGCCTCGCCTCCAGGAGAGCTCGGCAGCAGCAACGAACGCCTGCGAAGGCACAACCTGTCGGCAATTCTCCGTCTGGTTCATCGATCCCAAGGGCTGCCAAGAGCAACAATCACTCGACAGACCGGGCTCAACCGTTCGACAGTTGCCGCGTTGGTCGCTGAGCTTGTCGCGAGTCGGCTCGTCGTGGAATCGGAACCGGACCCGAGCCGCCAGGTCGGCCGTCCCAGCGGAATGGTGATGCCGGCACTCGGCCCGGTTGCGCTCACTGTCAATCCCGAGATCGATGCGATCACGGTCGCCGCGGTGGCGCTCGGCGGACAGGTTCTTCGGCGAAGGCGGCTCCCTCTCGACTGCGTGCCTTCGGCGGATGAGGCCGTTCGAATTGCCGTTGATCTTTTCGAGCAACTCATCTCGGACCTCGGTGACAATCACGATGTCGTCGGGATCGGTGTCGCGATGCCTGGACTGGTGCGCCAGGATGACGGCCTCGTCCTGCTTGCGCCTCACCTCGGCTGGACGGATGCTCCGTTCGCACGAATGCTCAGCGGAGCGAGCGGATACCCCGTTCGGGTCGCGAACGATGCGAGCCTCGGAGGGATGGCCGAGTGCATCTTTGGAGCGGGGCGTGACCTCGCTGACGTGATCTATCTCAACGGCGGCGCCAGTGGCATCGGTGGGGGGATAGTTTCGGGCCGGCTCCCGGTGAGCGGGGCGGACGGCTACGCCGGCGAGTTCGGTCACACCATTGTCAACAGCGCCGGCGCGCGCTGTCACTGTGGTGCGAGCGGATGCCTCGAAACCGAGGTCCGACGGGACAGACTCTTGTCGTTGCTGGGCCTGCCGAGCGTCGACGACGTCGAGCTCGCACACGCGCTGGAAGCCTCCACCTCGGAGGCTGTCCAGCGAGAGGTAGCGCGCCAGTTGGGCTTCCTCGCAATCGCACTTCGCAATGCGATCAATACCCTGAACCCCGCCCGCATCATCCTTGGGGGCTTCCTTGCATGCCTATACGCAATCTCGCCCGAAGCATTGGACGCCTCTCTTGCGTCGCAGCCGCTCCGTGGCCCCCGCGAAACGGCGACCATCCGTGGCGCCGAACTGGGACAAGATATCCTGATCATTGGAGCGGCTGAGATCGTCTTCGAGTCTCTCCTCCTCGATCCGGTCCCGGTCGCCGGGTCACACCGACCGCCCAAGAGAGCGTCGTCGTGACTAGATGACGCTCTCCTGGGATGTGGGCGTGTCAGGCAGGGCCATAGTTCCCCTGAAAGTCGCCGGGCAACCCGAACTGTTATTGCCACGCTCATGAAGGTCGGCTTAATCGTGGTGACTGTCGGGACAAGCCCTTTCCCGCCGGCATGAAGCCTGTCGTATTCCAAGACCTCGACCACGAGTCCGCGGCCGACGTGCCGCCAATGGCCATCGACATGAGGCCCCGCCGCGGCACCCATGCCCAGAGCCACTCGATCGACGGCGATCGCACCATCCCGATGCTCGCCGCGACACGCATCGACGCGGCAACGATGAGCGGAGACGTCGACCGACACGGTCGCTCGATTGGCCCACGAGCAACTGGCCGGCCGCGAATGCGAGTGTCATCGCCGTTAGGGTGAGCTAGATGACCGCGGTCGAGACGTCGAACTCGGCCTCGATGATCGGAAACACCGGAATGTAGAGGTCGATTGTGAATGTTCCGAGGGCGGTGAGTGCGCCGAGGACGAGAACGTAGACGAGCAACTGGTGTACGGGGTGAGCGAGTCACTCGCGGGCACGACTGCGGTCACCACGATCCTGACCACGCCGGCGGGAAGGATGCAACACAGCGTCGAGTGGCGCAACGGCCGGGCAGGTCAACCGGTCGCTCGCGGGAGGGGAAGCGGAGCACGTACGGGGTGTCCGCGCGGGCACGCAGCGGGGGGCACAAACGATGCTCAGCGGGGTTCTTCGGTTGAAATTGATTTGATTCCAGAAATATTTGGCTTCACCGTGATCAACCGTAACCCTGAAGGGAGCCTCGCCGACAAGATCGGGCCACTCCCGCCGCCCACGGAGGCGCAGATCGTCCTATTCATCAAGGTTTTGTCGTTTTGGGCGAGGTCATGGGGCACCAAAGAAAATAAAATCTCTCTACTGAGAGTGACGTGACGAGGCCCCTCAATAACCCATTGGGAGAATTAGCTTGCTATTTCGGCGGAAGTGTGGATTATTTAAACCTAGCGCCCATGGCCTCCCGCCTCCGGCTGCCGCACGACTCGCCCATGGCAAAGGAGCTATGACATGACATATCCGGCCAAACCGACCTCCACCAGGTCGCTGATGCTGGAGGTGCGCGATGTCACCAAGCACTACGAAGGCGTGACGGCGCTCGACCATGCGGGTCTCTCCCTCGGAGCCGGCGAGATTCATGCCCTGCTCGGGGGAAACGGGGCCGGCAAGTCCACCCTCATCAGCATCCTCTCCGGGGTGACCAAACCCGACAGCGGCGAGATCGTTCTTGGCGGGGAAATGATCTCGGTGTCCGGACCCCTCGCAGCGATGTCGGCGGGGATCTCGACCATCTACCAAGAGCTGTCGCTCGTGCCGGCACTCTCCGTACTCGACAACATCTACCTCGGACGCGAGCTGAAGCGAAAGACGCTCGGCTTGCCGCTCACCTTGGATCGCCGCCGCATGGAGGCCGACGTCCGCGATCTTGCGGCCGACTTCGGCGTCACGTCGAGCGAGCTACGCCAGCCGGTATCGGAGTTCGGTGCGCTCAAGAAGCGCTCTATTGAGATCATCAAAGCACTCGCCTTCGATACCAAGGTGCTCATCCTCGACGAGCCCACCTCGGGCCTCGAGGAAGCCGAGCGCCGGGTTCTGTTCAGCCACATGCGATCGATGCGGGATCGCGGGGTCTCGCTCATCTGGGTCACCCATCACCTCGAAGAACTCTTCGGGCTTGCCGACAAGGCGACCGTCTTCAAGGACGGGCGCACCGTGGGTACTGTGGACATCGCCTCGACGTCCGTCGGTGACCTCATCGGTCTCATGTTCGGCGCCGCCCAGGAGGAGTTCGGCGGAGGGGACACTCGCAAGATCACCCACCTCGAACCCAGCCATAAACGGCGGGTGGTTCTCTCGGCACGGAATCTGTCTCGAGGCTCGGCCATTCGCGACGTCTGTCTCGAGGTTCACGAGGGGGAGATCGTCGGGCTCGCCGGGCTGGCGGGCGCCGGGCGCACCGAGGTTGTGCGACTTCTCATGGGTCTGGATGCCCGCACAGCCGGCACCGTCGAGCTCGACGGTCGACGGCTCTCGCTGCGCAACTCGACTGCCGCGTACCGGGCCGGAATCGCCATGCTCCCCGAGGACCGCAAGCAGTTGGGCATCCTCGCCGACCTGTCGACCGCACAGAACATCTCGATTTCGCGCCTGTCCACCGTCGCGTCGGCGGGGTTCTGGATGAGTCGTCGCAAGGAGCGCGCACTAGCCGAGGACTACCGTCGCCAGCTCGGGATTAAGACTCCCAACGTGGAGGCTCGCATCGGCAACCTGAGTGGCGGCAACCAGCAGAAGGCGATCGTCGCCCGCTGCCTCAATACCTCACCCAAACTGCTCATCTTCGATGAGCCGACCCAGGGCATCGACGTGTCGGCGAAGGTCGAGGTGCACGCTCTCGTGCGCGACTACGCGGCCAACGGGGGCGCGGCGATCCTCATCGCGTCGGAGATCGAGGAGCTACTCGAGCTGAGCCATCGCGTGCTCGTGATGAAGAAAGGACAAGTCGTCGGCGAGGTCAGGGACATTCCCGCAGCGATCGAGGCGGGCGATTTCTCCCGCATCAAATCTGAGGTCCTTACCCTGAGCGCGGCAGGCCAGATCTCATGAAACATTCCTCCCCCTTCGCCCGGATCATGTCCATCCCGGGCATGCCCATGACCGTCGTGCTTATCGTCTCGGTGATCGTCTTCCAGCTACTCAACCCCGTCTTCCTCGACGGCAGAACGGTCGGCAACTACCTGACCAACGGTATTCCAATCCTCCTCCTTACGCTCGGTGTTTCGATCGTGATTATCGGTGGCGGTATCGATCTCTCCGTCGGCACGGTGGCCGGACTGAGCGCGGGCACGACGATGTTCGCCCTCGTGAACGGCGCGCCTCTGGCCGTCGGAATCGCCGTCGGGTGCGGCACGGGCCTCCTCTTCGGTCTCGTGAACGGAATCCTCGTCGCCTACCTCAGGATCAACGACTTCATCGTGACGCTCGCGACACTCAACATCGCTGCGGGGCTGCTCGTCGTGCTCTCCCAGGTACAGCCGCTTCAGGGCGTCACAGTGCCCGGGTTCTCGGAGCTCACGAAGGGCTCGGTATTCGGCATCCCGACTTCGTTCTTCATCGCCGGCGTGGTTTTCGTGATCGCCCACCTGCTGCTCGCGAAGACAATCGTCGGCCGTCGCCTGTATGCGACGGGAATATCGGCGCCCGCTTCGAACGTCGCGGGAGTGAGCGTGCCGCACCTGCGGCTGTTCACATTCGCGGCCTCCGGCCTGCTCGCCGGCATCGCCGGTGTGCTGTTCGCCTCCCGACTCGGAGCCGTGCAGGCCTTCCTCGGTATTGGTTACGAGTTCATCGCGATCGCGGGCGCCGTCGTCGGCGGCATCACGCTCGCGGGCGGTGGCGGCAGCGTGTGGGCCGCACTCGTCGGTGGATTGTTCCTCGCGACATTGCAGCAGGGTTTGCGGATCAACAACGTGGACCCGGTGTACTTCAGCATCGTGACCGCCGTCGCGATCGTCTTCGGCGTCGTGTTCGAGCGCCAAGTGCGTCGAGTAATCCTGCGCGCCGCGCTCAATCGCACGGCCCTGTCCACGAACGACCGCGGTCGGTCTGCCGACCAGCACATGAACGAGCGCCAACCCGCCGAGCGGGTTGCCGCTGTCACCGCGCCAGAGGGGAGCAAGAACGATGCCAAGTAGGCCACGATCCGCCGGTCAGGTGACGCGCAATGCGTGGGAGCGACTTCTCGTCGACCCGACCCTCGGTGTCATCTCGCTGCTACTGATCTTCGCGCTCATCGCAGCCTTCGCACTGCCCGTGTTCTACGCCGGTAACAATATTTACAACCTCGTGGGCACGATCATCACGGTCATGATCCTTTCGATCGGGATGACCGTGGTGCTCATCTCCGGCGGTATCGACCTCTCCGTAGGCGCCGTGATGGCCCTTTGTGCGGGCGTCGCGGCAACCCTCATCAAGATGGGCGCTCCGCTCTTCCTGGCCTTCATCGCGGCAATCTTGGTCGGCATCGCGGCCGGCCTGGTCAACGGACTCCTCATCACGCGCGTGGGCCTGCCCGACTTCATCGCGACCCTCGCAATGATGGGCTTCGCGAGCGGACTGCTCTACATCGCCACGCAGGGCGTGCCGGTCATCGGCTACATGACGGATGAATACTACGTGATCGGTGGTCTCCGGCCGCTGTTCGGGCCGGTGACCTTCCCCATCCTCGTCGCGGTCATCCTCGCTCTCGTCGTGGGCTGGGTGCTGGCCAGCACGAAGCTCGGCACCCACTTCTTCGCGGTGGGCAGCAACGCCCTCGCAGCGCGGCAGTCGGGCATCCCGGTTCGATGGGTCAAGACCCAGGCCTACGTTCTGAGCGGCACGTGCGCGGCAATAGCGGGCATCATCCTCGCCGGTCGCAACAACAACGTACCCGCCGACCTCGGCACCGGATATGAGATCCAGGCGATCTCGGCGGCGATCATCGGCGGCGCGTCGCTCATGGGCGGACGCGGCAGGGTGTTCGGGGCCGTGCTGGGCGCTCTGACCCTTGCGCTTGCCATCAACATCATCAACCTCGCGGGTGTGCCCTCGAGCTACCAGAAGATCGTGATGGGCGTGATCCTCATCCTCGCCGTGATCGCAAATTACCTGAGCGAACTTGCTCGAGGCGCGACCCTGCGCAGACAGGCCAAACGACTCTCAAGCATCGCCGCTTGAGCGCACCAACAAACCGGAAGCGCCAGCGTTCCCACGCTGACGCCGATCGAAAGGAAATGCAAATGTCCCAAGAGAATGGCAGTCCCCCGGTGAGTTCGCGCACACGCCCCCTGCGCCGCGCGATCGCACTCGGGGCCAGCGCCGCGCTTCTCGTTGCTCTGGCCGCGTGTTCCACGGTAGACGACGGATCCTCTATCAGCGGAAAGGGTGCTTCGGGATCCGCGAACTGCGGTAGCGGCGACGAGCAGTCCGCAATTACGGCAGCCGTCAAGGGTCGTACTCTGAAGGTCGGCTTCGCGCCGCCGATCCTCTCCGAATTCTACACCCAGGTCGAGAAGTCGGCCTTCAACCGCATGAGCGAGCTCGAGGAGTGCTACGGCATCAAGTGGGAGTGGGCGCGCCAAGGTGCGCTCAACGACGCCCACTCGGGTGTCGAGGCAGTCGGAATCGTCGAGAACTTCATCTCGAACAAGTTCGACGCCGTGTTCGTGTGCTCCGCCGCAGCGCACGCGACGATGCAGGAGATCTACAAGGCCGGCTCCGAGAAGGGCGTGGACTTCTACCAGTTTAACTCCACTGAGGAGCTCGAGAACCCGTCGCAGGCCGATGACCCCACCGCGGGCCTCAGCACCGTCTCGAACATCGGATATGACGACCGCTGGCAGTCGGGCTACATCGCCGGACAGTACCTCGCCAAGGCGCTCCAGGGCGAGGGGCAGATCGTCCAGATCCTGGGCCCGTCGGGCTCCGACTGGACGAAACTGCGCCAGCAGGGCTTCGAGGCCGCTATCTCCGAGTTCCCGGGCATGACCATCGTCGGTTCGGCCGATGGCGGATATGTGCGCGACAAGGGACTCACCGCCGCGCAGGACCTCCTCACCAAGTTCCCGGACATCGCCGCGATCTACGGTGAGAACGAAGACATGGCGCTCGGCGCATCGCAGGCGATCGACCTAGCCGGGCTCAAGCACTGGGACGGCACCAAGGGCATCATCACGATCGGCGCCGACGGACTCATCTCCGGCATGGATTCGATCCGCCAAGACAAGCTCTCCGCGACCGTCGACGTCAATTCCGTCGACATGGGCAGGACGATGATCGACACGCTGTTCCAACACGAGATACTCGGCATGACCGTAGCGCAGTTCATCCAGATCCCCACGGTCGTCATTGACAAGACGAACGTGGACTGGGCCGAAGCGAAGATCGCCGCGTCGCAGGCCGGCTCCGGTAAGTACTAACCACCAGCACCACCGGGGTGCCCCGTCATCATCGACGGGGCACCCACCCACCAACAACGTCGATGAGACGCTGAAGAAAGGACTCGAATCTCATGGTGAAGAAGAATGACCCAGTAGACGTAGTGATCGTCGGATTGGGAGCCGGAGGTGGTCCCGCCGCCAAGGTCCTGTCGGAGGCCGGCTATTCGGTCGTCGGGTTCGATAAGGGTCCGTGGTTGCGCGGCCCCGAGCACTACTCGGGTGACGAGCTCAAGTTCCAGAACCGCAGCTACCTGTGGCCCGATGTCGACCTCATGCCCCGGACGGTCCGCCGAGATGAGACCACCGAGGGTCGCATCTTCAACTTCTCCCCCGTCCCGTCCGCGGTCGGAGGAGGCACCACCCATATGGCCGGATGGACTCCGCGTCCCCGCCCGTCGGACTTCATTATGCACTCGCGCCATGGCAACCTGGAGGGTGCGAGCCTCGCAGACTGGCCTTACCGCTACGAGCACCTCGAGCCCTACCTCACCAAGGTCGAGTGGAGCTACGGCATCTCCGGTCTCGACGGTGCCGAAGTCGGTGCCGGCTTCCGATCCAAGCGCTACCCGAGCGGCCCCCTGGGTCCCACGAAGTTCGGCGAGAAGTTCTACGAGGGATGCCGCAAGCTCGGCATCAATGCTATGCCGCTACCCATGAGCCACCTCACCGAGCGCAACGAGCTCGGCCGCAAGGCCGTGAACCGCACGAGCTTCTGGAACCAGTACGGCGACCCGACGGAGACCCGTTCAACGGTGGCGACCACCTACATACCCGAAGCGCTCGCCACGGGCAACTTCGAGGTGCGCGCCGACTCGTTCGTGAAAGAGGTCGTCGTCGACCGCAACGGCAAGGCCACGGGCGTCGTGTACATCGCCCCGGACGGCTCAGAGCGCGAGCAGGAGGCGCGCGTCGTCATCCTCGCCCTCGGGGCCATCGAGTCGTCGCGACTCATGCTCATGTCGAAGTCCGCGCGCTTCCCCGACGGTCTCGCCAACGACTCGGGCCTCGTGGGCAAGAACGCCACATTCCACGAGTACCTGTTCGCCGTCGGACTCTTCGACCGTGAGCTATCACCCGCCCTTAACGGGTTCACCGGGAACTACCAGAGCGGTGGTTCGATGCACTTCTACGAGACGGACTACGACCGCGGCCACATCGGCGGTGGCATCATCGCCACCACGCAGATCGGCCAGCCGATCAACCCCATCCTCCCCGGTAAACCCGTCTGGGGCGGGGCCGCGAAGGACGCCGACCGCGACTACTTCCTGCACTCGATGAAGATCGGCATGATCCTGCAGGACCTGCCGCAGGAGACCAACAGGGTCGACCTCGACCCGACGGTCAAGGATCGCTGGGGCATGCCCGTCGCCCGCATCACGAACAGGCCGCACGCGAACGACACTGCGATGAGCAAGTGGCAGATCGACAAGAACGTCGAGATCCTCGAGGCCGCGGGCGCCGTGCGAACGATGCCCGTGTACTTGGGCGCCGAGTTCACCGGCAACGCGTGCCACCAGCACGGAACCGTGCGCATGGGAACTGACGTCACGAAGTCGGTGCTCAACGAATGGGCGCAGGCCCACTCGGTCGACAACCTGTTCGTGGTCGACGGCTCGGGCTTCGCCACGGCACTGGGCGTCAACCCGACACTAACGATCATGGCCCACTCCTGGCGCGCCGCCGACTACATCGCGAACACCTACCTGAAGGGTCGAAGCGAGCGACTCGTGCTCGACCCGATCACCGCCACGAAGTAAGAAAAGGGAGAACGAACATGGCGTCGAAATCCGAATGGGAGAAGCTCGATCTCACGATCGATCCTGACACCGACGAGAAGCTTTTCTTCAGCGACCACGAGTGGGACACGATCGAGGCAGCCGCGGCCCGCATCATCCCGACCGACCAAGACCCCGGAGCCCGCGAAGCGCGAGTGATCGTGTTCATCGACCGGTACCTGTCGGGAATTACCTACCACTACGCGACCGCGGATGGCAGCGGATTCCTTCAGCTGGCGGGCGCGGAGGCGGGAGCTGCGCGCGCGCGAACAAGTGAGTTCCAGCGCATGTACCGCGAGGGAGTGCGTGCGCTCGACGCGGAAGCCGTGCGTCACGCTGCCGAGACCTTCGTTAGCGCTGACGAAGCCATACAGGATGCCGTGCTCGTGATGATTAGCGGAAGCCCCAAGCCGAACCGCGTCCGACTCGACGAACACGAGGTCTTCTACTCGCGCCTACAGGGAAACAGCGACACGGGCAAGAGCTTCTTTGACACGCTCGCCCTGCACGTACGGCAGGGGTTCTACTCCGATCCCGTCTACGGCGGCAACAAAGACCAGATCGGCTGGAAGGTCATTGGGTTCCCGGGTCCGAAGTCGCTCAAGGACACGGTGGACGGAACCTACACGACCGCCCCGTTCTTCGTGCAGGAGTACGACTGGCACGACCTGCTACTGACCTACGACCCACCCCACTCCGATAACTAGCTCAACTCTGGGGCCCAGGTCCCGACAAATGAAAGGAAGAATCAATGACGAACTTCGAGGACAAACTCAACAAGTGGGTCGACCGCACCTACCGCTACATCCCCGACAAGATCGACCTCAACCGCACCGTCGTGCACATGCTCGACGTGCAGAACCTGTGTCTCGACAAGCGCGGTGCCGACTACGTCCAGAGCGTCGGCGGCGCCCCCTCGGGCGAGGAGTCGCTCGTTCAGGCCAAGAATGTGCTCGACGCCGCGCGCGAGAAGGGCATCAAGGTCAACTGGTCGATGTGGGGCATGGACCCAAACGGGTATGACATCGGGCTGTGGGGCGAGAAGTACCCCGCGTGGAAGAGCGCCGACTCTCCCTTCAACCACGGCACCTTCGACGGCGCCCTGTGCGATGGCTTTGTGCCGGCGCAAAACGAGGCCGTGCTGCGCAAGCACCGCAACAGCAGCTTCTTCGAGAGCCCCTTCAACTCGTGGCTCAAGCAGGATGACTGCAAGTACCTCGTGATCGCCGGCTCGTCGACGGGCAATTGTGTGCCGACAACCGCGCGGGACGGCTTCGAGCTGGGCTACAAGGTCATCGTGATCGCCGACTCCGGCACCGCGATCCCGCTCAACACGCACGGCCGCAACCCGGAGTTCGACCACGAGGTCCCCGAGGGCTACGGCCAGTATTGGGAGGGTCTGCGCAACATGCAGGCGCAGTACGCCGACGTCATGTCGACTCGCGAGTTCCTCGAGCTCATCCAGAACTCCTCCAAGTAGCGACCACCTAACGGGTGGGGCACTTCGGCGCCCCACCCATTTGCATGAGAAGACGAACACGGAGACCGACGATGACTCAGACCCGCATATTCGGGCGCATCGGCGTCGAGGTAAGCCTCGCTGGCCTCGGCACCGTCGCGCTCGGCAACATGGACAGAACCGTCTCGACCGCGGAATCCCGCGCCGTCATCGACAGCGCGTGGGATGGCGGCGTGCGGTTCTTCGACACCGCCCCCATGTACGGGCACGGCCTCGCGGAGTACCGGCTCGCGGAGCAGTTGCGGGATCGCCCACGAGAGGACTACTTCCTCGTCACCAAGGTGGGACGCACCCTGACGCCCGCCGCGTCGGTCGGTGACACCTCACCCTGGCTCAACACCCCTCCCCTGGCCTTGTCGTTCGACTATAGCTACGACGGTGTGCTGCGACAGGTAGATGCTAGCCTCCAGCGACTCGGCATCAACTACATCGACGCACTGCTCGTGCACGATACCGACCGTTTCACCCATGGGGGTGCGCAACCCCAGCGATTCCGGGAGGCGCTCGATGGCGCGTTCCGCGCACTAGTCCGTCTTCGCGATGAGGGGGTCACTCGAGCAATTGGAATCGGGGTTAACGAGACCGACGTGTGCCTCGCCGCGCTCCGCGCGGTCGACCTCGACTGCATGCTCATCGCGGGCACCTACAATCTGCTGTCCACCACCGCTCGAAACGAGCTGTTGCCCGAGTGCGCCCGACGCGGGGTTGCCGTCATCAACGGCCGGATCTTCGGATCGGGCATCCTTGCAACCGGAACAACAGCCGGGGCGCGCTTCAACTATGCCGAAGCGGCGCCGGAGGTCGTCGAGCGAGTTCGACGGATAGAGCGCCTATGCGACGACTTCGGCGTCGAGTTGGGCGCAGTCGCGACCCGGTTCGCACATTCGCACGACGCCATCGCGAACGTCTGCATAGGCGCGCGGACTGTGGAACAGCAGCAGCGCACACTGCGCTGGCTCGATGCCGACATACCCGATGAACTCTGGGGCGCGCTCGGCGACCTCGATCCTGCCTGACTCACCCCACAACAACAGGAGAAGCAGATGTTAGACGAACTAAAGACCATCGCTGGCTACGCAGAGGATGAGGCGACGAGCGCGGGACTCGCAATTGTCGTGAGCATCGTGGATACACACGGTAACCCTGCGCTACTGCACCGCATGACGGGCGCCCCCATGCACTCACTCGAGATGGCATTTCGGAAGGCGTACACTGCGGCGACCTTCGCTGTGGCGACCGAAGAGCTGACCGAGAAGGTGCAGCCGGGAGGGCCGTTGTACGGCCTCTCCGTCAATTCGGGTTCGAAGCTCATCGGGTTCGGTGGAGGCGCACCGTTCGTCGTGTCGAGTAGTGAGCGATTCGGCCTCGGCATCTCGGGGGGAACGACCGAGGAGGACATCGACATCGTTCGCGTCGCGCTCGCAAAGCACGGGGCCGCCTGACCGGTCAGCGAGCGCCCAGCCTCCACACGGTGCGCTGGGCGTATCGCTCCCCCGGCTGGATGACAATCGACGGCCAGTCGGGCAAAGTGGGTGAATCCGGCACGCGGTGGGCTTCGAGGCAGATACCCTTGCCCGCACCGTGCGGGGCGCTCGATCGCCCGGCGACCGGCTCGATGCGGTTTCCCGTATACACCTGCAGCGTCGGCTCGGTCGTACGGATCTCCAGATGGCGCCCGCTCGGCGGGTCCCATAGGGTCGCGGCCGGACGAGCCGACTGGTCAAGTACGTAGGTGCTGTCGATTCCGGGCCACGGCTCACCGCTGCCAGCCGGGAGGTCGTCGCCGATCCGACGCGCGAGGCGGAAGTCGTAAGGTGTCCCGGCGACCTTGAGCACCCCCCCGACGGGAAGCAAGCGCTTATCCGCGGCCAGGATGGCACTCGCGTCGATCATGAGCTCGTGGTCGACGATCGACTCCCGCGCGTCGCCGCTGAGGTTAAAGTAGGTGTGATTTACGATATTAACAGGAGTCGCCGCGTCCGTCTCCGCGGTAATCTCGAGCTCGAGTTCGTTGTCATCGGTGAGCCGGTAGGAGCATGTGACGTCGAGGGTTCCCGGATAGCCTTCCTCACCGTCGGGACTCGCATAGTGGAACACCGCGCTCGCACCATCGGGTGCCTCTCCGATTCTCCACTCGACCCGATCGAGGGCGCGAGACGGGCCGCCGTGAAGGTGCGTGGACCCCTCATTCGGCTGCAGGTCGAACTCGAGTCCGCCGCCGATGAAGTGGGCGTCAGCGACGCGGCCGGCCACGCGACCGACCGTCGCGCCAAAGTATGGCCCCGGATCGGCGCGGTACTGCTGCTCGGTGTCGTGACCGAGCACTATATTGCCTAGGGCGCCGTCACGATCGGGGGCCAGGAGCTCGACCAACCGGGCGCCGAACGTAGACAGGAGCGCGGATGTCCCGTGCCGATTGGTGAGGCGGAGTAGAGCCATTCTCAGGCCACCGCTTCCGCTGCGGTTGCGCCGTTGGACGGTTCGGGAGCAATATCGAATGCGGTGGGGTCGCGCAAGAGGGCACCGAAGGCCAGCTCGGCCGCCCCAACGAGCAGGACGTTCTCAAGCAATTCGGGCCGCACAATCTCGACGACCGCGTACTGGGGCGTGAGTGACTCTTGCGCGACGAGATGCCGAAGTCGCTCCGGTTCAGCGTCGAGGAGCGAGCCAAGAAAACCACCCAGCACGATGAGCTCGGGGTTGAAGATCGTGACCATGCTGCCGAGCGCCGTACCGAGCGCATGCACCTGACGGTTAATCTCCTGCTGCGCGATGCCCGTGCGCGGCTCTGTCAGGGCGGCATCGAGCTTGAGGAAATCGCGGCTCTCAAGCCCGAGGCTCCTGAGCAGGTCATCCCGGGTCACCTCGGACTCCAGAGTTCCCTGCAGCCCCGCCGAGTCTCGCTTGCCATCGCTACGAATGCGGAAGTGGCCGAGCTCGCCCGCGAAGCCCGTGGCTCCCTTGAGCGGCATACCACCCGAGATGACGCCACCACCGATACCGCTCGCGCCGCCATTGAGATAGAGGATGTTGCCCACGTGGGTTCCCCCGCCGAACACCGTTTCCCCGAGCACACCGAGGTGCGCGTCGTTTGCCGCCCACACTGGGAGCCCGGTTTCCTCGGAAAGGGTACTCGCGAGCGGCTCCTGCCGCCACCCGAGGTGCGGGGCCAGGGCCACAGACCCGTCGATGGCGTTGGTGAGTCCCGGCACCGCGACGCCGATCCCGACGATTCGCGAATCGGACGGGAGCATCGTTTGGATGCCCTCGATGATCGCCGTGGTGATCTTGACCGCGCGGCGCATCGTGGGGGGCTCGTCGGTCTCGTACCGGATGGTACGTTCCACCTTGCCCCCGAGGCTCACTACGCCCACTGTGATGGCGTCCACCTCCGGGTTGACCGCGATCGCGAGCACGCGATCGCTCGGGTGCAGGGACATGCGCGGTCGACCGGCCGACTTTCTTGAGCCCTCCCCGGCACCGTTTGATTCCACGACGAGGCCTCGGTCGATGAGGTCGTTGACGAGGATCGTGATGGTCGATCGGTTCAGGCCTGTCGCCGCCGCAAGGTCGCTGCGCGACAGTGGATGGTCATGATGGATCTGGGTGAGGATCGCGGACAGATTGTGCGCGCGCAGGCTGTCGAGGTTCGATCCCAGCGTCTTGCGAAAGCGGTCGGGGACTTTGTCGTCCGCTGTGCAGTCGTATACCGACATCCTCGCTCCCGTCTTGTGAGAACAAAACCGCCCTACAGCGGCAAGAACCCCAAGAATAGCACCCAGCTGGTCATTTATTTCATGCTTGCTAAAAATCGCTTTTCGCAGGTAGCATCGCGTGAATGGCCAACAACATCCAAACCCCGCCCGGCACCCCGATACGCACCGCTATTGTGGGATACGGGTTATCTGGGCGTATCTTTCACGCCCCATTCCTTGAGGCGCACCCCGAATTCACAGTGTCGGCAATAGTCACTGCCGATGGCACAAGGCGGGCGCGAGCGACAGCGGAGCATCCTGACGCTCATATATATCGAAGCTTCGAGAATTTGGAAGAGCACCCGGGTTCTTTCGACTTGATCGTGATCGCCGGCCCGCCCGACACGCACCTCGACCTGGCCCTGCGATCGCTCGCCCTGGGCGCCGCCGTCGTAGTCGACAAACCCTTCGCGAGCTCCGTGGGTGACGCTGAGACACTCATCACCGCTGCGGCACACGCGGGACGCCCGCTCATGGTGTTCCAGAACCGACGCTGGGACGGCGACTTCCTCACGCTGCGATCGCTTATTGAGAGCGGTCGGCTCGGTCGGGTGTTCCACTTCGAGTCAAGCTTCGAGCACTGGGCCCCGGAGGTGACCTCCGGGTGGAAGGACCAGCTCCCCGCATCATCGGCGGGCGGCGTCACCTACGATCTGGGCTCGCACCTCGTCGATCAGGCGCTCGTGCTCTTCGGCCCCGCCGTCTCGGTGACCTCGCGACTGCGCACGGTGCGCGACGGGGGCGGCAACGATGACCACGCCGAGATCCACCTGGAACACGAGTCCGGCACGGTGTCCCGACTGTTCATGAGCCGAGTGAGCCACGCCCAAGGACCCCGCTTCCGCGCGCTCGGCACGACGGGGTCGTTCATCTCGTTTGGGCTCGACCCACAGGAGCCCGCCCTCGCCGACGGTGCCAGCCCCACGGATCCCGGGTTCGGAACCGTGGCGCCCGAGTTCTACGGCACGCTGACGGAGAACACCCCGAGTGGTCCCGTCACAAGCCAGGTGCCCACCGAGACCGGTAATTACGCCGAGTTCTACCGCCGCGCCGCTGCCGCGGTTCGCGGTGAGGGACCCGAGCCGATTGCCCCGACCGAGGCTCTCGCCGTCATCGCACTGATTGAGCAAGCCACCCACTCTTCGGGCGGCGAGTCCTAGGGGCCTGCTGAAGAACATGGTTCAGCCGGCCCGGCGAGTCTCTAGAGTGTTTTTTCGCTCCGCGGTGGGGCGTTGTGAGGTCGGCTGAGCGGCCGACACCGGTATCGGGATGTGGCGTTGCGTCCGCTCGACGGGGCTTCGTTGGCCGCGGCGTTGAGGCGGTGATCATCTCGGGGGTGTTTTCCAAGGACTTACACCCCCTTTTCGCTGGACGGTCATTGAAGATCCCGGGGTGAGGCAATGGGAACGATTTCGGCATATGAGACATCCTCAGGCAAGCGATACCGCGAGCCGGATCGTTCCCAAACCGACAAACGAGGCTTTAGGACCAAACTTGAGGCTGAGCGTTTTCTCGCCTCCACGGAGGTATCGAAAGCGCGAGGTGAGTTTGTCGGCGTCTCAACCGGGCGCATCACAATTGGGCGGCTGGGTGACGGCTGGCTGACACACCGGGGCCACCTGAGGGCCTCGTCTGCGCGGCCTTTGGAAATCGCTTGGCGATTGCATGTCGCTCCCCGGTGGGCGGCCGCTCCTGTCGCTGACGTGCGTCACAGCGACTTGCAAACATGCGTCACCGATATGCATCTCATCCGTGGCTGTCAGCGACGGTGAAGAAGTAGGCCAAATACGACGGTGTAAAACTAGGCCACTGTTGTCTTATTATTGTGCCGCGTTCTGGGCTCGGACTGAAGGCAGGGATTCGATTCCGGTGTTC
>NZ_SOHK01000020.1 GCF_004404055.1 Cryobacterium ruanii | reverse complement strand
TTTCGGCGGCTATAGCGAGAGGGAAACGCCCGGTCACATTCCGAACCCGGAAGCTAAGACTCTCAGCGCCGATGGTACTGCAGGGGGGACCCTGTGGGAGAGTAGGACACCGCCGGACTCAACTTGAAAAACCAGAAAGGCCACCCTCCGGGTGGCCTTTCTGCGTTAACACGTGCACGCGAAAGCCGGAGAAAGGCCACACACATTGTGTGTGGCCTTTCGTCGTTAGTTGAATGCTGCGGGACGGCCCATGTCTTTGCGGGGGCCGCGCAGGCTGTCAATTGCAACGTGGTGTAGGCGACTGCTCGGCGGCGTGGGCGGCTGGCGTACTGGTGGCATCCGTTTGCACAGGTGTGGCGGTCTGCCCGGCCGGCGGCCCGTTTGCGTGCGCTATTGAGCGCTTCGGCTTGTGGCTAAGGGCCCGGCAGCGATGAACGCCACGCACTCCACGTGCAATCAGCGGTTGGGAAAACCGTGGGGGAGACCGGTCAGTACCGGAGTGAGGCGAGCAAGGCGCTCGCGCTCGAGCAGGAGCGCGGTGTACTCCCGTTCGCGGCGTACGGCGGCGACTCCGACCAGAAAGAACTCGGCGGGCGCGTCGGGGAGCGGGAAGACGAACGGCGTGACCTCGGCGGCTAAAGACTGGCCCATTCGTTCGCGCGTGAGCGGCGTCAGGTGTGACGACTGGCGCAGGTACTGGGCGACGCGGCGGGCAAGCCGGTCGGGCAGGCGGGCGATATCCACGGTCTGTGACCAAACGAGTAACGCTTCAGGCAGAGGGCGCGGTACTGCCTTGTTGCGCGGGACGCGTTCGTGTTGGCTGTAGGTGCCGGCGAGCAGGTCGCCGAGGCGCTTGGACCGCCCGTTGAGCAAGGCCGTGGTGGCGGCGAGGCCGCCAAGGGTCATGATGATTTCGAGCACGCCGGTCAGTGCCCGGATGAACGCATGTCGCAGGGAGATCGCCCCGCCGTCGTCGCGGACGATGCGAGCGCCGATGGCGAGCTTGCCTAGCGACCGGCCGTGGGTGAGCGTCTCCACCAGCACGGGCACGACGAGCAGGGCGAAGACCAGTGCGGCAATCGAGACCGCCTGGGTGAGCGCCGAGTCGGTGGATTCTGCGAGGCTCAGAAAGAATGCGAGCAGAATCAGCAGGTACAGCGCCACATAGGCCACGGTGTCGATGATCGAGCCGGCGGCGCGCAGAATGACGCTGGCCGGCCGCACGTCGAGCGCGACCGCCTCACCGGTGACGAGTTCGTCGCCCTGGCTCAGGTCGAAAGCTGCGGTGGGACGCGCGGTCTCCTTCATGTCTACTATTGAATCAGATGGATCTAGACGCATACACGGCAGCGCATCGCGCCGACTGGGACCGCCTGACCGAGCTCGGTGCCCGGCGGCGTCTGAGTGGTGCCCAGTCCGACGAGCTCATTGAGCGCTATCAGGCCGGCGCCACGCAGCTCTCCGCCATCAAGTCGGCTGCCGGCTCGACTCTGGAGGGCGACCGCCTGTCGGTCGGCCTCTCCCGGGCACGGCTGCGGTTCACCGGAGTGAGTGCCAACGTGCTCGCCCAGATTCCGCGCTTCTTCGTCGCGCAGCTGCCTGCGGCGCTGTACCGGCTGCGCTGGCTCACCCTCGCCGTTGCCGTCGTCACCTTCGTCGTAGCCGGGTTGTACGCCGTCTGGGCCTACAACGATCCGCGGGTGCTGGCCAATCTTGGAACGGATGCCCAACTCGCGCAGGTGGCCAACGAGGACTTCGTCGGCTACTACTCCTCGAGTCCGGCAGCCTCGTTCACCGGTTTCGTCTGGACCAACAACGCTTGGATCGCGGCGCAGTGCATCGCCTTCGGCATTGTCGGCGTGTACGTGCCCTTCATTATTCTGCAAAACGCCATGAGCCTCGGCACGACCGCCGCGATCATGTTCGCCTACGACAAGGGCGACGTCTTCTTTTTCTACATCGCCCCGCACGGGCTGCTCGAGCTCACGGCCATCTTCGTCGCAGCGGCCGGCGGCCTGCTCATCTTCTGGGCCTGGATCGCCCCCGGAGCTCGCACCCGGGGGCAGGCACTCGCCGAAGACGGCCGGGCGCTGTTCACGGTGGCCATCGGCCTCGTCTTCGTGCTGCTGGTCTCGGGAATCATCGAGGGCTTCGTCACCTCCCAGCCGTGGCCGTGGCCGATCAAGATCGGCATCGGTGCCGTGGCGCTGGCTGCGTTCCTGACCTACATGATCGTCCTCGGCGGCCGCGCTGCTCGCGCCGGCGAGACCGGGGACCTCAGCGAATTCGAAGCGGGCAGCACGAGAATCTACGGGGCCTGAGTCAGAGCCTTCCGGCAGCCTTCAACGCAATGTACCGGTCGGCCAGGGCCGGCGGAAGTTGCGCGGGGGAGGCGGTGACAACATCCGCTCCCAGCTGGCGGATGGCGGCCGACACGCGCGCCACGTCGAGCAGGGCCCGTTCAGCGGCCGCCGCGCGGTAGATCTCGTCGCGTCCGCCGCGGGTGGCCGCGGCGAGCACGGTGGCGGGGTCGAGCACGGAAGCCACGACCACCGTATGGCGTTTAGTGAGCTGCGGCAGCACCGAGAGTAGCCCGGTCGACGCACCCGCGGCGTCGATCGACGTGAGCACCACGACCAGGGCGTGCTGGCTCGTGATGGAACGCAGCTGCCCGGGAACCGCCGCCCAGTCCATTTCGATAAGTTCCGGATCGATCATGGCCATCGAATCGACCATCTGCGAGAGCAGTCCGGCGCCGCTCGCACCCTGCAGCCGGCCCCGCACCCGGCGGTCGAAGGCGAGAAAATCCACCCGGTCGCCGGCGACCGAGGTGAGCGCCGCGAGCAGCAGGGCGGCCTCGAAGGCGGTGTCCAGCCGCGGCTCGTTGTTCACCCGTGCGGCCGAAGTGCGCCCGGTGTCGAGCAAAATGACGACGCGGCGATCCCGTTCCGGCCGCCAGGTGCGCACCATCACATCGTTACGCCGCGCAGTCGCCCGCCAGTCGATTGAGCGCACGTCGTCACCGCGCACATATTCGCGCAGCGAGTCGAACTCGGTGCCCGGCCCGCGCACCATCACGCTCGTGCGCCCGTCGAGTTCCTTGAGCCGTGCTATGCGCGAGGGCAGGTGTCTGCGGGCGTGGAACGGCGGTAACACTCGGATGCGCCCCGGCGCGTTGAGTGTCGCCTGGCGGTTCCACAGACCCAGGGGTCCGCGCGTGCGCACCGTCACCTGTTCGACCCGGCGTTCCCCGCGACGGAACGGGGTGAGCGTGAGCGAGACGAGCCGTCGTTCGCCGGGTGGAATAGCGACCCGGCTGCGATTGCGTCCGGCCCCCGCCGACGGCTGCCAGGCGTCTCTCACCACGCCGACGAGGCGCCGGCGCCCGGTGTTGGTCAGGTACAACTCGCTTGTGATGGATTCGCCGAGGCGAACGCGGGCGGGCAGCATCCGCTCGACCGTCACGGCGCGCGGCGAGGCCGCCAGCGCGAGGTCGAGGCCGCCGAGCACGAGAACGAACACGAGCCAGATCAGGAGCACGCCGGTAGCCGCCAGAGCGTTGGGCCCAAACACGACGATGGGCACCACGCCGAGGGCGGCGAAAAGGACAAAGCGTCCGCTGAAGGTCATTGTTAGATCGGAACCTGAACCTGCTGCAACACGCCGCGTAAAATTGCATCGACCGAAACACCCTCGAGTTCGGCTTCCGGGCGCAGCTGCACGCGGTGTCGCCAGACCGGCAGCGCCATCGCCTGCACGTGGTCGGGGGTGATCGAGTCGTAGCCGCTCAGCCAGGCCCACGCCTTGGTAGCGGCGAGCAGCGCGGTCGTTCCGCGGGGGCTGACACCGAGCTTGACCGAGGGACTCGTGCGCGTGGCGCGGGCCAGGTCGACGATGTAGGCGAGCACATCAGCGCTCGACCCGACGTGAGAGACTGCCGCCTGGGCCGCGGCGAGTTCGGCCGCGCCGAGCACCGCGCCCACACCGGCCCCGGCCAGGTCGCGCGGGTTGAAACCGGCCGCGTGGCGGCGCAAAACCTCGATCTCATCGGTACGCGCGGGAACCTCGAGCACAAGCTTGAGCAGGAACCGGTCGAGCTGCGCCTCGGGCAGCGTGTAGGTTCCCTCGTATTCGATCGGGTTCATGGTCGCGGCCACGATGAACGGCTCCGGCAGCGTCAGCGACTCGCCATCGACGCTGACCTGCCGCTCCTCCATCGCTTCGAGCAGCGCTGATTGTGTCTTCGGCGGTGTGCGGTTGATCTCGTCGGCCAACATGATGTTCGTGAACACCGGGCCTTTGCGAAACTCGAACTCGCCTGCACGGGCGTCGTAGATGAGCGACCCGGTCACGTCCCCGGGCATCAGGTCGGGCGTGAACTGAATTCGCTTGGTGTCGAGGCTCAACGCGTGGCTGAGCGTGCGCACCAGAAGTGTCTTGGCAACGCCGGGCACACCCTCGAGCAGCACGTGACCACGCGCGAGCAGCGCGATGATCAGCCCGGTCACCGCGCCGTCCTGCCCGACGACGGCCTTGCCGACCTCTGTGCGCACCCGGTTGAGCGCGGCCCGCAGCGCGGCGGCATCCGCTGCGCCGGCAGAGGCCGGGTTGATCAGATCGGTGGGGGTGGCGGAAGTCGTCATGGGTCCATTCTCTCGGCTGGAGGGGGTGAAAATTCACGGGAAGCGGATGCCGCCGCCGCGGCAGCAGGCACAATTCCGGCCATAACGGCCCGGCCGGTCGCCTGTTCGAGGGCCTGGAGGGCGTCGGAAAGCGCCATCAGCTGCGCGTCGGAGTGCGGAATCGCGTCGACCAGCACTCGCCGCACCTCGTTCGGCGCGCTGCCGGTGATCTGGGCGACCGAGCCGATGACCTCCTCCAGTTGAGCGAGGCGGCCGACGCCGACCGCTCGGGCGAGGCGTTGCACGGCGCCGATGCGCAGGGCGTCGAGCGCCCGCAGTCGGGCGTTGCTGCGCGCGTAGAGCCGGGCCCGGCCCTCCATGGTCTCGCTCGCCTTCACCGTGACCGGCAGGTTCTCGGCTACGAGCGGTCCGAACCGGCGGCCCCGCCAGAACGCGGCGGCGACAGCGACGAGCAAGAGCAGCACGGCCACGGGGGTGACCCAGCCGGGCGTTAATTCGGCGAGGGACGGCGGCCCGGTGCGGGGGAGGTCGGCCAGCGTCGGCAGATACCAGACCAGCGAGTCGCTGTCCCCGAGCAGTCCGAGGGTGAGCGCCGCGTTTCCGTAGCCGGTCACGTTCTCGTTGTTGAACACCCGCGCGTCGGGCACGAGCGAGACGAGGCGGCCGGTCGTTGCGTTCTCCACCTGAACCAGGGAAAAAGTGTCGGTGCTGGTGGCGAAACAGCCGGTGACGAGCGGATCCCCGCCCAGCGGGATCGAGAGGGTGTCCCCGCCCGGCAGTAGCTCCTCGGCCCGATCAGCGGCCGGCAGGGAGCAGCCAGCCGATATCGATGAGGCGTCGGAGACGCCGCCGAAGCCCACGGTCGGGGCCAGCGCCTGGAGGGCCAGAAAATCCGGTGCGACGACGACG
This sequence comes from Cryobacterium ruanii, assembly GCF_004404055.1. GTDB lineage: Bacteria > Actinomycetota > Actinomycetes > Actinomycetales > Microbacteriaceae > Cryobacterium > Cryobacterium ruanii. The sequence goes on along the minus strand of NZ_SOHK01000020.1, from coordinate 61,398 downwards.
GTGCGCGCAGCGAGATCGGCCAGCTCGGCCAGCTGGTCACCGTCGAGGTAGCTGTTTTCGTCGTACAGGAGCACGGTCGAATTCGCGCCGACGGCGCTACGAACCTCCGCCAGGGAGCCGGCCAGGGTCACGGTGACACCCTGCTGACGGAGTACCTCCACGAGCGCCATCGAACCAGCCGGAGCGGGGTTGTCACCGGCCAGCGCCCGGCCGGCCGCGTTACTGGCGCCCGAAACGAGCGCGGTGACAATTGCGATGACCATGACACAGCCGGCGGCGATCACCCAGAACGAGGAGCGGCGCAGAAACGCCCGCAGGGTCGGCGTCGCCACGGTCGTCACGAACGGGGCACCGCCGCCTGAACTGCCGGCAGTCCCGACAGTCCCGACAGTCCCGACAGTCCCGCCAGTCCCATCGGCCGCGCCGTTGCCCGCTCTGCTGTCGCGGGCAGCGGCATCCGTTGTGGGTGTCACACTCATGGTCGGCCCGCGTCAGACGACCCGACCGGCGGCGCGAGGACCGCGGGTGACGCGGCACGCACAGCGGCCTCGAGCGCGGCCAGGGCGAGGTAGTCGGGCTCGGTTCCAGCCTGCTCGAGATAGCGCACCCGGTCGAAGGTGTCTGCTGCCGAGGCCAGGGCCGGGCCACTCGACGGAAAAACCAGCCGGGCCCGTGCGGCGAAGTCGTGCGCGGTCGTGCCGGGCTGACCTACGAGCACAGTTCGCTCCGCGAGGCCCCTGGCCAGAGAGCGAAAGATCTCCTCGCAGGCGAGGCTCCAGTCGCCTTGACTGGCCGCAGCGTCGGCCGCTGTGCGCATCTCGGCGCTGCTGCGTTGATCGATCGTGCCGAACAGGTCGCTGCCGGACCGGCGTCGCCGAGCCAGCCGGGGAGCGCCGAAGAGCAGCCAGCCGGCCACGAGGGCCGCGAGTATGAGAACGACCGCGACAACCGGCAACCAGTCCGCCAGGCTGCCGTCACCGCTGACAGCGAGCGAGTTGATCCAGTCCAGAAAACCCTGGGAAGCACGGTCGAACCAGGTCGGCCTGGCCGCTTCGTAGGGAGCCTTGGCGAGTTCCTCACGCAACCACTGGCGGGCGTCCGGCGCATTGGGAGTCACCGGTACGTCAGCCGACACACCGAAAATCTTCCACCCGACCACCGGTCCGGGCTGCGCCGGGCTCAACTCGATCATCCGGCCGGGTATCCGCCGGACTCGGCTGGCGCCAGGTACGGGTCGGATACGTTGCCACCCTGCGCCGTCGACTCGACGTAGCGAACCAGCTCCAGATCGAGGCCCTCCTTGCGCATGCGCAGGTCGAGGTAGACCAGCGCGACGGCCGCCGACTGCACCACGGCCGCAACCGCCGCCACCGGAATGGCGATGATCAGGCTGACGACCACGCTGAGTATCGTCGACTGCTCGGCGAACGCGCCGGTCGGGTCGACGAGCACGGTGCCCACACCGAACAATAACGAGATCGGAGTGGTGACGATCTGGCTGATCACCTGCACGATCAGGCCGACCAGCAACAGCACGCCGAGGGTGCGCCAGAAATAGCCGCGAGTCAGCGACCAGGACCGAATAACGGATGCCCGCACGCCCAGCTTCTCCAGCACGATCAAGCTCGGAACGGCACTGGTCTTGGTGTACATGAAAGCGCTCACCGCCGCGAGCAGCAGGGCGCCGAAGACGCCGACCAGCACCCCGGCGACGATGCCGGCGACATCGCCGACGCTGACCAACAGCACGACGATGCCGGCAATCACGGCCACGCCGATGAGTAACGCGACAGTCAGAAGCAGGGTCCACAGGGTTAGCGGCCAGAGGCGGGTCGCCGCCCGGCGCCACAGGGTGCCGAGCCGCAGTTTCTCCCCGAGGGTTGCGCGGGCCACCTCGACGACGATGACGGCCTGCAGCAGCGCAGAGGCAATGAGTGACAGCGCCACGGGAATGATCAAGGACAGCGCGCCAGCCAGCACCGATCCGGCGGTGACGGCATCCCGCTGGTCGAGCGGAGCGCTGTCGATGCGGTCGAGCGCCCAGAACGTGACGAGCCCGACGATGACAACGGTGACGAGCATGATCGCTGCCTGCACGATGAGGCCGCTGCCGAAGGTGGCCTTCGGATTGCGGCGCAACACCTGGAACGACGCGCCGAGCAGCGTGCCGAACCCGATCGGCCGCAGCGGAATCAATCCCGGCTTAGGCGGAGGCGCCCAGCCCTGCCCCGGGTCACTGCTCTGGTAGGAACTGCCCTGATACTGTGCGCCCTGATACGGAGTAGCGGGCGCAGTAAAGTTTCCAGAGCGGGGAGGAACGGGGGCATCGGGGGCTTGCCAGAGGTCTGTCACCGTTCCATGCTGGCACAGGTCGATCGAGAAATGCGCTCGCAGGCACTCTGTCAGCGCGCTCGGCTACTCTTATGTCAGACTTTGCCCTACTCATCGGGCAATCTGCTGAGCGCACAATCAGAACACACCACGAGAATGTTCTGGAGAGAGACCCATGAACGCACGCATTTTGGTGATCGATGACGACACCGCCCTGTCCGAGATGATCGGCATCGTTTTGCAAGGCGAGGGCTTCAATCCGGGCTACTGTGCCGATGGATCGCTCGCCCTCGAAACGTTTCGCACCGAGAAGCCCGACCTGGTGCTGCTCGACCTCATGCTGCCCGGCCTCGACGGTATCGAGGTCTGCCGTCTGATCCGCGCCGAATCGGGGGTGCCGATCATCATGCTTACCGCCCGGTCCGACACCACCGACGTGGTCAAGGGGCTCGAGTCCGGGGCCGACGACTACATGGTCAAGCCGTTCAACCCGAAAGAACTTGTCGCGCGAATCCGCACTCGGCTGCGCCCTCCGGCGGCGGACGGCGCACTGGCCCTGCACATCGGTGACCTCGTCGTCAACGCGGTCGGCCACGAGGTCACCCGCGGCACGGTCGCGATCAACCTCACCCCGCTCGAATTCGACCTGCTGCTCGCGCTCGCCTCCAAACCCCAGCAGGTCTTCACCCGGGAAATGCTGCTGGAACAGGTGTGGGGTTACCACTACAAGGCCGACACCCGGCTAGTGAACGTGCACGTGCAGCGACTGCGCGCCAAGGTCGAGCACGACCCCGACAATCCCCGGATCGTCACGACGGTGCGCGGCGTCGGCTACCGTGCCGGCACGGTCAGCTAGCGAGCCGGAACCGCACATGACCGCCTGGCGACCCCCGCAGAAACGGTTGGCCGCACCGTGCGACAGCTGACCTATTGGCGACGGCCGCGTAACTGGCCCCGGCTGGTACGCGCGTCGTGGCGTTCATCCCTGCAATTTCGCACGGTGACGATCTCGGTCGCCCTCTCCGGGGTGGCGATTCTCGTCGTGGGCGTGTACATGTCGGTCAGTATCGGCAACGACCTGTTTCAATCCCGGCTCAGCCAGGTATTGCTCGAATCAGACCGCGCGACCGGTGCCGCGCAAAGCCTGTTCGATTCCTCCGATGCCACGGACCGGGTGCAGGTGCAAAACCTGCTCAGTTCGGCCCGCACCTCGATCTCCGCCACCTCGTCCAGCCGGCTGGTCGCCGTGCTGCGGGTGCCCGGCCAGGACTCTTCGACCGTTGCGCCGCTCGATTCGTCGACTTTCGGGCAGTCCACCGGCGTGATCGGCACCGACCTGCGCACCGAGGTGCAGGCCAACAACGGTGACCAGTTCTGGCAGTCGGTCACCCTTGTCGGCGACGAATCCACGACCGTACCCGGCATCGTGGTCGGGTCGCAGATCACGGTTCCGGTGGCCGGCCGCTACGAGCTTTACATCGCGTACAGCCTGCAAGACGCGGAGGCGACGCTTCTCTTCGTGCAACAGACCCTCGGGGTGGCCGGCGTCGCCCTCGTGCTGTTGATCGGCGCCGTGTCCTGGATCGTCGTGCGCTTCGTCGTCACACCGCTGCGAGTCGCCGCCGAGACGAGCCAGAAACTCGCCTCCGGTGACCTCGAGGTGCGCATTCCGGAGAAGGGCGAAGATGTCATCGCCACGCTCGCCCGTTCCTTTAACGGCATGGCAGACAGCCTGCAGAGCCAGATTCGTGAACTCGCCGACCTGTCTGAGGTGCAACAACGGTTTGTGTCGGATGTCTCGCACGAACTGCGCACGCCGCTGACGACCATCCGCTTGGCCGGTGACGTGCTGTACGACCAGCGGGCGAGTTTTCCGCCGGCCACCGGCCGCACCGCTGAGCTGCTGCACACCCAGGTCGAGCGATTCGAGTTGCTGCTGAGCGATCTGCTCGAAATAAGCCGCTACGACGCCGGATCGGTAAAACTCGAGAGCGAGCCGACCAACCTGGTCTACCTGGCCGAAGACGCGATCGACAGCCTGCGTTCCCTCGCTGAGTCCAAAGGCAGTGACCTGCAGCTGGTGGCGCCGGGCGGGTATCTGAACGCTGACGTCGATCCGCGGCGCATCCGCCGGGTGCTGCACAACCTCATCGGCAACGCTATCGAGCACGGTGAGGGTAAACCCGTCGTGGTGTCGGTCGACAGCGATGCGAAGGCGGTCGCGCTCGCCGTGCGTGACTACGGCCTCGGCATGAGCCAGGCCGAGGTGGCGCACGTCTTCGACCGATTCTGGCGGGCCGATCCGTCACGCCAACGCACGATCGGCGGCACTGGACTCGGGCTGGCCATCTCCCGCGAAGACGCGAGCGTGCACAATGGCTGGCTGCAGGTCTGGTCGAGTCCGGGCGAAGGGTCGTGTTTTCGGCTGACCCTGCCGCGCCTGGCGGGAGCCGTACTCGAATCGTCGCCCATCCCATTGCCGCCCGACGACGCGGCGGCCGCGCTCGGCGAGGCCGGCCATGTCCCCGGAGTAGGCGGAGCCCAGCATGCGTAGTCGCAGGTCCTGGCGGGTCGGTGCGGCCCTGCTGCTAGCCGTCAGCTTCGCCGTCGGTCTCGGCGGCTGCACTGGCATCCCGCGCGCTGGCGTGGTGCACGCCGGTAATGACATTGCCCCTGACGACAATCCAGCCCCGGTCTTTTTGCCGGCGCTGCCGCAAGAGGGTGCCTCGACGGATTCCATTTTGCGCGGCTTCATCGATGCCTCCTCGAGCCCCGAGAACAACTATGACATCGCCCGCCAGTTCCTGGCCCCGGCGTTTCGATCCAGTTGGGATCCCACCGCCGGGGTCACCGTCGACAACGGCTCCGGGCGCACCATGACCGTCGTCGACGACGGCACCACCCTCGTAGCGGTCACGCCGATCGCTGAAGTCGATCAAACCGGCGAGTATCGCGAAGTCGACGCGAGCCCGGTTCCGTTGCGCTACGAATTCACGCAGATCGGTGGCCAGTGGCGCATCAGCGCGGCGCCGAACGGCACGGTGATCGACGAGAACACGTTCAATGACGTCTTCAGCGCCCAGCCCGTCTACTTCTACGATCCGGGCTTTCTGTTTCTGGTACCGGACCTGCGCTGGTTCCCTCGTGGGGCATCCGCTCCTACCAAACTCGTCAACGCCGTCCTGAACGGACCGAGCGCCTGGTTGAACGGAGCCGTGACCACGGCATTCCCGGAAGGCTCCAAGCTCACGGCCGATGCCGTGCAGGTCGTAGGGCGCCAGGCTATGGTCGACCTGAACAGCGAAGCACTCAACGCCGACCGGCAAACCTTGCAGCGCATGAAAGCGCAGCTCTCTGCGAGCCTGCCGGCCGGTCTGACGGTCGATATCACCATCGACCAGAATTCCCAGGCCATCGATGACCTGGAGACCGCTGCTCCGATCGTCGATCCGCGCGTGGATGCCCGGGCGCTCGTGCTGCGCGGCCAGGAGTTTGGTTTTCTCGCCGCCACGGGGGAGAGCGTCACACCGCTGGACGGACTATCTGACACCATTGCCCAGCTGGCCCCGACCGCGGTGACGCTGTCATCGGGTCAGGGGTCGGCAGCCGTGCTCACCAACGACGGCGTTTATATGGTGCGCGACGGTGGCGAACCCCAATTGCTCGATTCGCGAGCGGGGCTCATCGCGCCGTCGATGGACAACGAACGCTTCGTATGGTCGGTGCCGTCGAACGATCCGACCGCCCTGGTCGTCTATAGCCCCGCGGGGGAAGCAACAGTGCTGCCGACACCGTGGCCCGAAGCCACGTCGATCACGGCTCTGAAAATCTCGCGGGACGGCGCCCGGCTGATTGCTCTGCTCGGCACCGGGTCGGAGACCCGATTCGTCGTCGCGTCTATCAGCCGCACGGGGGGAGCCCCGGCCGGCATCGGCGCGCCAGTGCTGCTGGCATCGGGCGGCGGGGTCGGCCTCGACGCGACCTGGATAGACGAACTGACGGTCGCGTCGCTTAGCATCCTGCCGACCGGGGAGGCGCGCATCGTCGCGCAAGAAATCGGCGGTGTCAGCTCTGTTCTGGAATCCCCCGCGAGCAGCCGGTACATCGTCGGCAGCAACTCGGTGCGCGACCTGCGCGTCCTCACCGACACCGGAAGCCTCGAGGTGCAGCGCGGAGCGGGCTGGCAGGCCCGCATCGGCGACGTGACCCTGCTCGCCACCCAGCAGGGCATCGGCGGTTAGCCGGACGGCTTCCTCCCTAGGACGCGTCACGGCCCGCTTCTGCACCGTTTCCAGGCTCGGGCGGTACGAGCCGGTAGCAGGGCGCACACTGGCCCAATGAACCGACTGCTGCGCGATCGACTGGCCGCCGCGAGCCTGGACGCCTGGGCGGTCGTGCTGCCGACCGAGTGCAGCGGCTGCGGTGCCCTCGACCGCGCACTGTGCACCAGCTGCCGGCTGGCCCTGCTCCCCGCCGTGCACCCGGTCACCCGCGACGATGCCCTCGTCTGGGCGGCCCTGACCTACGAGGGGGTGGCCCGCCACGCGATCGCCGCGTACAAAGACGGCGGGCGAACGGATGCCGCCGCCGCGCTCGCCGCGCCGCTGCGAGCGGCCATCGTGGCCGCGCTCGCAGCTGTACCGAGCCTGAACGGACCTCCAGCGGGCATTCAACTCGTCACTGTTCCCTCGTCACGGCGGGCCTGGCGCGTGCGCGGGCATCACCCGGTCGATGCCCTGCTGCGCCGCGCCGGGCTGCACCCGTTCCCGGCGCTCGCGCAGCACGGGGAGCCCGTCGACCAGGTCGGCCTCAACCGAGCGGAGCGTGCCGCGAACAAGTGCAACACCCTCGTTGCGAGGCGGCCGCTCGACCAGGTACGGATCATTCTCGTCGACGACATCGTGACCACCGGCGCAACCCTGCTCGAGGCGCGGCGCGCCGTGTTCGCTGCCGGCGGCATCGTCGTCGGCCTCGCGGCACTGGCAGAAACACGCCGTCTGCTGCCCCGGTAGTCGCAATCCGGGCAAACTGATCGACAAATTCTGTGACTTATCTGACTCTCACGGCTACGGTGGAGACAAAGGCGCGCATTGATCGCCCAGTTTGAGGGCGGTCCGCCAAACTGGAGGTCGTCATGGAAACTAACATCGTCGGACGCAACCTTGGGATTACTGATCGTTTCCGGGATTACGCGACGGAGAAGGCCGAGAAAATCGCCCTCCTCGCCGAGAAGGCCCTCGCGCTCGAGATCAAAGTCAGTCGGCACCATGAGAAGAACGGCGCGGCTGTCGGCAACGATCGGGTCGAACTCACCCTGATCGGCAAAGGGCCGTTGGTGCGGGCCGAAGCTGACGGGTCCGACAAGTACGCTGCTTTTGATGTGGCACTTGGTCGTCTGCTCGAGCGGGTTCGCCGCGCCAAGGACCGCAAGAAGGTGCATCGCGGCGGCGCCCACCGTCCCACCTCGCTGCACGAGGCTTCCTCGGTCGGTTTCAGCGTCATCGACATCACGCCGGCCAACCCCGAGACGCTCGAACGGGTGCGCACCGGTGCGATTCCCATCGTGCAAGCGGATGCTCCGGCTGCCGCCGAAGAGGAAGACTATTGCCCTGTCGTCATCCGTCGTAAGGTCTTCGCGGCGGCCCCCATGTCCGTCGACGATGCCCTCTACTTCATGGAGCTCGTCGGCCACGACTTCTACCTGTTCCAGGACGTCGAGACCAAGCGCCCGAGCGTGGTCTACCGCCGCAAGGGCTGGGACTACGGAGTCATCGAACTCGACGGTTCGGTCGGTGAGCTGCAGGAGGCTATGCCCGTTGCCAGCGGGCGTGCCAACTGACCAACTAGCATTGCCTTAGCCGCCGACCAGGTCGGTGCTCTGGCATCTGCCAGACGAGAGGCGCGGGCGTGCGCTGCGACAGTCCGATTGGGCTGCTGCAGCGCGTGTCTGCACCGTTTGACTAGTGGAGTACATTCGTGGCGTCAATTCTTGAAAAGGTTCTTCGTGTTGGTGAAGGCCGCGTTCTGCGCCGCCTGGATAACTATGCGAAAGCTATCAACGCCCTGGAAGAGGACTTCCATGAGCTCACCGACGAAGAGCTGAAGAACGAGACCGTCACCCTGCGGGAACGGTATTCCAACGGCGAATCGCTCGATGACCTGCTGCCGGAGGCTTTCGCAGCCGTGCGCGAGGCCAGCATCCGCACCCTCGGTCTGCGTCATTTCGACGTGCAGCTCATGGGCGGAGCAGCCCTGCACCTCGGAAACATCGCCGAGATGAAGACCGGTGAGGGCAAGACCCTCGTCGCCACCACAGCCGCGTACCTCAACGCGATCAGCAGCCGGGGCGTGCACGTCATCACGGTCAACGACTACCTGGCGAGCTACCAGAGCGAGCTCATGGGTCGCGTCTTTCGCGCCCTCGGCATGACGACCGGATGTATCCTCTCCGGTCAGACCCCTGCGCAGCGTCGCGAAATGTATGCGGCCGACATCACCTATGGCACCAACAACGAGTTCGGTTTTGACTACCTGCGCGACAACATGGCATGGCAGGCCAGCGACATGGTGCAGCGCGGACACTACTTCGCCATCGTCGACGAGGTCGACTCGATCCTCATCGACGAGGCGCGAACCCCGTTGATCATCTCCGGACCGGCGTCGGGCGAAGCAAACCGCTGGTTCAACGAGTTCGCAAGCCTGGCCAAGCGCCTCATCACCGACGAGGATTTCGAAGTCGACGAGAAGAAGCGCACGATCGGCGTGCTCGAACCCGGCATCGAAAAAGTCGAAGATTACCTGGGCATCGACAATCTCTACGAATCGGCCAACACGCCGCTGATCTCCTTCCTGAACAACGCCATCAAGGCCAACGCCCTGTTCAAGAAAGACAAAGACTATGTGGTCATGAACGGCGAGGTGCTCATCGTGGACGAGCACACCGGCCGTATCCTCATGGGACGCCGCTACAACGAGGGCATCCATCAGGCCATCGAGGCGAAGGAGGGTGTCGCCGTCAAGGCTGAGAACCAGACCCTTGCCACCGTCACCCTGCAGAACTATTTCCGCTTGTACTCGAAAATCTCCGGCATGACCGGAACGGCCGAGACCGAAGCCGCCGAGTTCATGAGCACCTACAAGCTCGGTGTCGTGGCCATTCCCACCAACAAGCCGATGCAGCGCATCGACCAGTCCGACCTGATCTACAAGAATGAAGAATCCAAGTTTCGTCAGGTCGTCGAAGACATCGTCGAGCGCCACGAAGCCGGCCAGCCGGTTCTGGTCGGCACGACGAGCGTCGAGAAGAGCGAATACCTGTCGCGTCTGCTCGCCAAGAAGGGCGTGCGCCACGAGGTGCTCAACGCCAAGAACCACGCCCGGGAAGCCGCGATCGTCGCGCAGGCCGGCCGACTCGGTTCGGTCACCGTCGCTACCAACATGGCCGGTCGTGGTACCGACGTGATGCTCGGCGGCAACGCCGAATTCCTCGCCGTCGCGGAGATGAACGCCAAGGGCCTCAGCCCGGTCGAAACCCCCGATGAGTATGAGCTCGCCTGGGACGACGTGTTCACCGCGGTGAAGGCCGACGTCTTCGACGAGGCCGAGAAAGTCATCGCCGCCGGCGGACTCTACGTGCTCGGCACCGAACGACACGAGTCACGCCGCATCGACAACCAGCTGCGCGGACGCAGCGGGCGTCAAGGCGACCCGGGCGAGAGCCGGTTCTACCTGTCGCTCACCGACGACCTCATGCGCCTGTTCAACGCCGGTGCCGCCGAGGCCCTCATGGGCCGCCAGGGTGTGCCGGACGATATGGCGATCGAATCAAAGGTCGTCAGCCGCGCCATCCGCAGCGCCCAGTCGCAGGTCGAGGGCCGCAACGCCGAGATCCGCAAGAACGTGCTCAAGTATGACGACGTGCTCAATCGTCAGCGCGAGGCCATCTACGGTGACCGCCGCCACATTCTCGAGGGTGACGACCTGCACGAGCGCACCCAGACCTTCCTCACCAATGTCATCGACGAAGTGCTCGACGTGCACGCCGGCGACGGCAACGGCGACGACTGGGACTTCGACGCCATGTGGACCGAACTCAAAACCCTCTACCCAGTGGGACTGACCATCGACGAGGTCGTCTCCGAAGCCGGCGACAAGGGCAAGATCAACCGCGATTTCATGCGGCGTGAGATCCTCTCCGACGCCAAACTCGCCTACTCGCGCCGCGAAGAGTCGCTCGGTGCGCCCGCGATGCGGGAGCTAGAACGCCGGGTTGTGCTCTCGGTGATCGATCGTCGCTGGCGCGACCACCTCTACGAGATGGACTACCTCAAAGACGGCATCGGGCTGCGCGCCATGGCGCAGCGTGACCCACTGGTGGAATACCAGCGCGAGGGTTTCGCCATGTTCCAGCAGATGATGGGCCAGATTCGTGAGGAGACCGTCGGGTTCCTCTTCAACCTCGACGTCGAGGTGACGGCCGGTGCCGGTGCCGTCGCCGGTCCGGTCGTCGCGGCCAAGGGGCTCGCCCCGGCCGACGCCGGCGAGGAGAAGCTCAGCTACACCGCCCCGAGCGATTCCGGTGGGGTCGAAGTGCGCAACCAGCGCGGCCAGATTCAGCAGGCCGCCACCGACCGGGCCAGGCGCTCGGCCACGGTCGCGTCGAGCGAAGATGAGCCGGCCGAAGCCACCGGCCCGACCCAGCGCGGAGCGTTCGGGCAGAAAACCGAGGGAGCCGCCCCGGTGAACCGTGCTGAGCGCCGCGCCCAGGGCAAAAAGACCACCTAACCGCTGAAATTCTGCCCGGTAACGGTAACGCGCGTCCATCCGTGGGCGCGCGTTTCGCCTGCAGGCATCCGTCGGCGAAGGCGCTGCTCCATCTCACATCACGACGAGGACGGTGGCCAGCCAGCGCGGTCCCCGGCCTTCCAGCTTTAAACAGACGACGTGCGGTCGGCGCCGGTCGTGGACCAGGATAACGGCGTCATAACCGTCGTTCTCGGTCGGCGCGACCGTGACGTGGTCGATCCACAGTCGCGGCCGTTCGGCGACCATTCCCGTGACGGCTCGAGCCCGCGCCGCGATCGTAACCCGAATCTGCAGGCGGGCGTAAACGTCGTCGGTCACCCAGCGCGCGAGCTGTTCAAGGTCCCTGGCACCGGCAATGACCTCGACGGTGCGGAGGGCGAGGATCCGCAGCGTGGGGTTCACCTCGGGCCGGAGTACGGGGTGGGTCGGCTGCGGGTCCCGGTTGTGCTCGTCCGCGTGATGTTGACGGGCGAGCAAGTCCTTGTTTTTGGGTAACGTCATCGTTCCTCCAGGCATCGACCGTGCAACTCTTGTGGCGCCATACCCAACCAGCCTTGTGCCCCGGCTGTCGAGCGCTTAAAGACCCTGTGCAGAACGCGTGCGGGAAGGCCCGGCGTCGGCTATTTTCAACCTGTGCGCTGGGATGATCTGTTTGATGACCTCGAAGGGCAACTCGAACGCGAGTTGCACTCCGAGGCCACTGGCTTGCGCCTGCAGAAGGAACGCCAGCGCCTGGAACAGGTCTCCATGCGCACTCGGCTGAGCAGCGTACTGCGGTCCGTCGGTCTGGGCGGCACGCTGCGGCTGAGCGTGGTGCTCGTCACCGGTGAGACCCTTACGCTGCGACCGACGACGCTCGGGCTGGACTGGCTTGCGGCCGACCTGCTGGGCGCCGACAGCAAGCGCGTTGAGTGTGTGATTCCCTTGTCGGCCATCGCTGCCGTGCTGCTCACTGAGGAGCAGATCCTGGCCTCCCTCTCCGTCGAGTCCGAGTCGACCGCCAAGCAGACCGAACGCTATGGGTTTCCTTTTGTGTTGCGAACCCTGTGCCGAAAAAGGCGCACCCTGGAGCTCGACACCTACGGCGGTGTCCTGACCGGCACCATCGACCGGGTGGCGCGTGACCACCTCGATCTGGCCGTGCATCCGCTTGGAACCTTTCGCCGCACGCCCGAGATTCTGCACTACCGCCTCGTAGCGTTATGGCAGATTCATGTCGTTCGGCTGCGCTAGAGCTCGATCAGCCCCCAACCAGCTACCTGATTCCGACAAACGAGGCAACGGATGAAAACACCCCGTCCCACACGCACCCGCCGCCAATTCTGGGTCGACCCTCGATTCGTCATCGGTCTGGTGCTCGTCGTCGCTTCGATCGCGGGAGTCGGGGCGATTGTTGCCGGCAGCGATCGCACCACGGCGGTCTACACCGCACGGCATACGCTGATCGTCGGCGACCAGCTCCAGCCGACCGACCTCGTTGAAAGCCGTGTGCAGCTCGGTGGCGCCGCCGATTTGTACCTCGTGCCCGCACCCGACCTAAAGGACGGGCTGCTCGTCACTCAAACGATTCTGGCCGGGGAACTCGTGGCCCGATCGGCGGTCGGGGACTCGTCGGGAAGCGACGTGACCAGTGTCGTCGTCGATGTTCCCGGTCGACTGGCCCTGTCCATCTCGGCAGGCTCCCTCGTTGATATCTGGTCCGCGCGAGCTGCCGGGCCGAGTGAATTCGCGCCGCCGACGATTCTCGTGGGGCAAGCCGTCGTCGTGCGGATCGTCGAACCGACCGGCATCATCGCCGCAGACAACGGCCAATCGGTCGAGATGCTCGTGCCGAAGGGAAACGTGGGCGCCGTGCTCGAAGCGATCATGAACGGGGACGCCCTCGCGATCGTGCCCGTGAACGCCCCGGCGGGGTCATGATGGCCCGGATCGCGCTCGTGCTGGACCGGGCCACCGAACAAAACATGCTCGCCGACATCATCGACTGTGGTCACAGCGTGGTCACGCGCGTTGACACCGCCCGGGAATTTCTGGATACCCTCTCCCACGGGCAGCCGCACGTCGTCGTGGTGAGCGGCCGACGGGAATCCTTGACCGGCCAGTTGATCCTGGCCTGCGACGATCGCGGAATCAAGGTGGTCGCCGTCACTGCGACGGAACAGGAGCGGCGTCACGCCGGCTCGCTCGGCCTCCACGAAACGGTCGCGATCCCCTGCAACTGGTCGGAGATTGAGGACCTGCTCGTGTCGGGCGTCGTCATTCCCTTACGTGTGGGGGAGCGGCATTTCACCGGCGGCGCGCTCAACACCGGTTCCGTGATCGCGGTGTGGGGGCCGTCCGGCGCTCCCGGGCGCACGACCCTCGCCATCAACATCGCCGCGGAAATCGCCGCAGCCGGCCACACCGTGGTCTTGGCCGACGTCGACACCTACAGCGCCTCGATCGCGCCGAACCTTGGCATGATCGACGAGGCACCGGGCTTTGCGGCCGCGTGCCGGCTGGCCGGGAGTGACAGCCTCAACCAGTCAGAACTCGAGCGCATTGCGCAACGCTACAACTCGCCCCGGGGTGCCTTCTGGGTTCTCACCGGCCTCGGTCGACCATCGCGCTGGCCCGAGCTATCGACCGAACGAGTGGCCCGCACCATCGATGCACTGCGGCGTTGGGTGGACTACGTGGTGGTGGACACCGGGTTCAATCTGGAGACCGACGAAGAGCTAAGCAGCGACCTGATGGCTCCCCGCCGCAACGCGGCCACCATCGCAGCCCTGCGGGCGGCCGATCATGTCGTCGCCTGTGGGCTTGCTGACCCGGTTGGCCTGACACGGTTTCTGCACGCGTAGATCGACCTCGCCCAGGTCAGGGATGGAGGTTCGGCCAGCATCGTCATCAATCAGGTGCGCGCGAGCGCCGTCGGGCCCAATCCGCGACGGCAGATAGCATCCGCGCTGCTCAGACTGGGCAGCAGCCACGCATCGATCCTGGTCCCGCACGACCAGACCGCACTCGACCGAGCCCGACAGTCGGGACTGACGTTACGCGATTCGAGCCCGAAGTCCCCAGCTCGTGTCAGCATCCGTCGTTTTGTTCACACGGTACTCCTGCCCGAGCCGGAACCAGAGCCGCACCGGCGGTTGCTTCGCTGGAGGCGCAGAACCGTCCCGGCACTCTGAGGCCCGACATCGAGAGTATGCCTGATCACAGTCTGCCTGAGCACATCATGGATCCAATGTCGTGGCGTAACCACAGCGGGCGTTGTGGGTGCGTGCGGGGATCTAGGCTAGTGAGGGTGTCGACTCTCAGTGATCTCGTACTTGCCCAGGGCCGCAGCAGCGCGGAAGATGTGGACTGGCTGCACATGCTCGTCGCGGATGGTCAGCTGCTGGCCGATCTTGCCTTCGCAGACATGGTGGTGTGGGTTCCGACGACCTCCGGCGGCTTCGTCGCGGTCGCGCACGCGCGCCCGTCGAGTGCGGCCACCCTGTTCTATCGGGATTTCGTCGGCCAGCACATCAAGGCCGAGTGGCGCAACCAGGTCACCGAAGCCTTTGAGACCGCGAAGATCGTCGACCGTGACGCTCCCGACTGGTACGAGGAGACTCCTACCCGGGTGCGTGCCATTCCGGTGCTGCGTCGCCTGAGCACGACCGGTTCCGAAGTGGCGCCTACCCCCGTGGCGGTGCTTACCCGCCACACCAATCTAAGCGAGGCGCGCACGCCGAGCCGCCAGGAGCTCACGTTCAACGACTGCGCGAACGACCTGTTCGCCATGATCGCCTCCGGCGACTTTCCCGACCTTGGCGCCCCGACCGGACCGCGCCGCGGTGCCCCGCGCGCGTCGGACGGCCTGCTGCGGCTCTCCGGAGACGGCCTGACCACCTTTGCCAGCCCCAATGCTCTCTCCGCGTTCAACCGCATGGGCTTCGCTGAGGAACTCGAGGGCGAATCGCTCGCCGAAGTCACCACGGGCCTGCTCACCGGCACCGCCGTCGTCGACGAGTCCCTGCCCCTCGTGGTCACGGGACGCGCGCCGTGGCGCACCGACATTGAAGCGCGCGGGGTGACAGTGTCGCTGCGGGCGATTCCCATCCGTAATCGCGGCGAACGGGTCGGTGCCATTATTCTGTCGCGTGACGTCACCGAACTGCGGCATCAGGAACGCGAACTGATCACCAAGGATGCCACCATCCGGGAAATCCACCACCGGGTCAAGAACAACCTGCAGACCGTGGCGTCACTGCTGCGCATCCAGGCGAGGCGGACCCAATCTGATCGGGCGCGCGAGGCGCTGACCCAGGCGATGCGGCGGGTCGCGGCCATCGCTGTCGTGCACGACACCCTGTCGGAGGGGCTCAGCCAGATCGTCGACTTCGACGCCGTGTTCGAACGGGTGCTGCTGCTGACGGTGGAGGTCGCATCCGCTCACAATACGACCGTGCACCCGAAGTCCTTTGGAAGCTTCGGCACGCTGCCGAGCGCCTATGCGACTCCGCTCGCCCTCGTGCTGACCGAACTCGTGACCAACGCGGTCGAGCACGGTCTCGCGGGGCGTGAGGGCGAGGTATCGATCGAGGCCCAGCGCAGCGATGAGACCCTCACCGTGATGGTGCGTGACACCGGCGCCGGTCTGCCAGAGGGCAAGGTCGGCTCGGGCCTCGGCACGCAGATCGTGCGCACGCTCATTCAGGGTGAACTCGGCGGCACCATCGACTGGCACACCATGATGGGCAGCGGCACCGAGGTCACGATCGAGATCCCCCTGCGGTTCATGCAGGAAGGCTAGCCCCCGCTTTCTTCTGGATGGAACCCGGAACCGAAACGAGGGCTCAGTTTTTAGACGTGGCCCACGTCTAAAGGTGGGCCCGCGAGCGGACGCGGTTTCGCTCGGTCGCGAGGCCTGGCTGGCGGGCACAAAAAAACGAGCCCGCGGCCTCCGGAATACCGGATGGCCGCAGGCTCGCGTTCTATCGTTGTGCGCGCTCGCTAGGAGGCGCGGCGGGCACGTGCAGCGCGGCGTTTGAGCGCCCGGCGCTCGTCTTCGCTCAGGCCGCCCCAGACTCCGGAGTCCTGTCCGGTCTCGAGTGCGTACTGGAGGCACACCTCGGTGACGTTGCATCGGGCGCACACCGACTTTGCCTTTTCGATCTGGTCCACAGCGGGTCCAGTGTTGCCGACCGGAAAGAAAAGTTCCGGGTCGGCGGTGAGGCAGGCAGCTTTATCGCGCCAGTCCATAGGGATGCTCCTTTTATTACATGAGTGCACGGCCGATTGGCCAGAGTTTCAGGGGTGATGGCCGGTTGCAGGGAAGTGGGATCTGCGCGATAACCGCGTTGAAACAGCTCACGTCCCTGTGAGCGTCAACCGGGCCTCAAATATCGTCCCATAATAGAGGTATCAAATCAATAGTTTTGTATGGCTTTTCGCTGTGAACAGCGGCTCTGGTGCAGGGCGTCCGGCCTGGATTGACCTCCGGGCGCTTCGCCGCGCCCCCATGTTGGGGGTGTTCATCGCGCTCCTCGCGATCGAGGCCCTCGCCCTGTGGTTCCTCAGCGCCTGGTGGGTGCTCGAATTACTCGTGGAAACCCCGAACTCGGTGGGCGCGTCACTCGCCCTGGTGGCACTCACCGTGGTCGCTGCCGTGTGGGTCAGCGCGATCACTGTCGGGGCGCTGCGCCGACGTCCGTGGATTCGCGGTGCCGCCGTCACCTGGCAGCTCGTGCAGATAATGATCGCCATCGGCTGTTTTCAGGGGTCCTACGCCCGGCCCGACGTCGGCTGGGCGCTGCTGCTGCCCTCGATCATCGTGCTCGTGTTGGTCTTCAATCCGCGCGTGGTCGCCGCGACCAGTCACGAACCCGAGCCAGAAGCCGACTGACCAGCCCTGTACCGATCGGCGCCGAGAGAGCCTGTGCGGGCGCTGACGGGCCGATCGGGCCGAACCTCAGGCGTCGACGCCGAGCTTCTTGCGCAGGCTCGCGACGTGGCCGGTGGCCTTGACGTTGTAGAGGGCGTGAGTGATGATGCCGGCCTCGTCGAGCACGAATGTGGACCGCAGCACGCCGGTCACGATCTTGCCGTACAGGTTCTTTTCGCCCCAGGCACCGTAGGCACGGTGCACGTCCAAATTGGTGTCACTCAGCAGGGGAAAGTTCACGGCGTCATGCTCCTGAAATTTCTTGAGCTTGTCCGTCGCATCCTTCGACAGGCCGAGCACCTGATAACCGGCCGATTTGAGCGACCCGAGGTTGTCCCGAAAGTCGCAGGCCTGGGTCGTGCAACCGGGGGTCATCGCCGCCGGGTAGAAATAGACGACGACCTTGCTGCCCGTGAAATCGGCCAGTGAAACGGATGCCCCATCCTGGTCGGTCAGGGTGAATTGGGGGGCCGTGTCGCCGACTGCAAGGCGTGCTGATTCCGTCATGCTTCCATCGTATCTGCGGCAGGCCCAGCGAACCGGGTCAGCGGGCGGGGGCGAACGTCGCGAGCAGGCGTTGCAAGGAATCCAGGCGCACCCGACCGGTCTCGCCGAGTTCATCCGCCTCGACGGCCTCGATGATCGCGCAGTCCGGCGAGTCGGGTAGATGGGTGCAGCCACGCGGGCAGCGCTCGGCCACGCGTGCGAGGTCGGTGAACGCCTTGAGGATGTTGTCGGTGTTGATGTGGCCCAGGCCGAAGGACCGCACGCCGGGAGTGTCGATGACCCAGCCGCGGCCGGCATCCGTTTGAAGGCGCAGCGACACCGTCGACGACGAGGTGTGGCGTCCGCGCCCGGTGACGGTGTTGACGACACCGATGGCACGGTTGGTGCCGGGCACGAGCGCGTTCACGAGGGTGGACTTGCCGACGCCTGAGTGCCCAACGAAGACCGTGTCGTGACCGACCAGGGCAGCTGAGATGGCTTCGATCGGCATGCCGCCCTCGCCGCTCTGGAACACGGGCAGGTCGAGCCCAGCGAAGTTGGCCAGGAACGCGGCCGGGTCGGCGAGGTCGGTCTTGGTGATGCACAGGATTGGCTTCACGCCGGCGTCGTAGGCCGCGACCAGATACCGATCCACCAAGCGGATGCGAGGCTCCGGGTTGGCCGCCGCAACGACGATGAGCATCTGGTCGGCATTGGCCACGATCACCCGCTCGACCGCGTCGGTGTCATCGGCGCTGCGCCGCAACAGGGTGTCGCGCGGCACGATGCGCACGATGCGGGCCAGGCTCCCCTCGGCGCCGGTGGTATCGCCGACGATGTCGACGCGGTCGCCATTGACGACGGCCTGCTTGCGCAGCTCGCTTGCCCGGGCGGTCGTGATGCGCCGCTCGGTAGATAGGTTCTCGTCGAGCATCACCGTGTAGCGCCCGCGGTCCACCGAGAGGATCCGCCCGGTCAAAGCGTCCTGATGGCTCGGCCTGGTCTTGGAACGGGGTTTACTGCCCTTGCGGCCGGGACGCACGCGCACGCTCGCCTCGTCGAACTCCGGCTCGTCGTCCTCGGCGGAGGCCCACCAGGTGTCGCCGGGATCGCCGGCCAGATCCTCGGTGCCCGTTCCGGTGTCCTTGTCGGTCCTGGTGCCGGCATCCGCGCCGCGCGAATCGGACGGCCAATCACGGTCGTCGCTGGCCCGGTTCACGAACGCCGGGTCTCCGGCCGGGGGTTCCACCGGCATCTACAGCGCCGCTTCCGTAATCATCGCGTGCCACAGCTCGGGAAACTGGGGGAGGGTCTTGGCGGTCGTGCCGATGTTCTCCACGTCGACACCGGCCACCCGCAGGCCGATCAGCGCGCCCGCCGTGGCCATGCGGTGGTCGTCATAGCTGAGCCACTGGCCGGCGTGCAGGGGGGCCGGCTCGATCTGCAGGCCGTCGGGCAATTCGGTGACTCGACCGCCGAGGCGGTTGATCTCGGTGGCCAGTGCGGCGAGGCGATCGGTCTCGTGGTGGCGAATGTGCCCGATGCCGGTGATCGTGCTCGGCGTTTCTGCCAGGGCAGCCAGTGCTACGAGCGTGCACGCGAGCTCCCCGCCGGTGGAGAGGTCGAGCTCGACGCCCTGAATGTGCTCGCCGCCGGTGACCGTGAGGCGGTCGCCGACCCGGGTGACGGTCGCACCGAACAGCGGCAGCAGGTGCTCGAGGTCGGCGCCGACCTGCGTAGTGTGCTCGGGCCAGCCGGTGATCGTGACGCTGCCGCCGGCGACGAGCGCGGCGCAGAGAAAGGGCGCGGCGTTCGAGAGGTCGGGTTCGATGTCGACCGTGCGCCCGGCGAGCTCACCGGGTTCGATGATCCATTCGCCGACCTTCGGGGTGGCCACGAGGACTCCGCGAGCGCGCAGCACTTCGATGGTCATCTCGATGTGCGGCAGGCTGGGCAGTCGTTCGCCGGAGTGGGTGAGGTGCAGCCCCTGCTCGAACCGTGCGCCGGCCAGCAGCAGCCCGGAGACAAACTGGCTGGACGTGCCGGCGTCGATGGTCACGGCGCCGCCGGTGACCGCTCCTCGGCCGTGCACGGTGAACGGAAGGGCCCGCTTGCCATCGTCATTGATGTCGCCGCCGAGGTCGCGCAGCGCCCCGATGATGGGACCCATCGGGCGTCGGCGTGCACCGGCATCGCCGTCGAACGTCGTCGGTCCGAGGGCCAGGGCGGCGAGCGGCGGCAGAAAGCGCATAACGGTGCCGGCCAGGCCGCAGTCGATCGTGGTGGAGCCGAGCAGTTCGACCGGCGGGGTCACGCGCAGGTCGGCGCCGAACGCGCCGGTGCCGGCCACGGCCTCAATCGTGGCGCCGAGCTGGCGCAGCGCGTCGACCATCAGGTCGCTGTCGCGCGAGTGCAGCGGTGACCGCAACAGCGACGGTTCGCTCGCCAAAGCGGATGCGACAAGCTCCCGGTTGGTCAGGGATTTCGAGCCCGGCAAAGCGAGAACCGCCTGCACGGGCGCGTCCATGGTGGGCGCCGGCCACCAGGCATCCGCTTCGGTCGGTGAATTATCGCCGTACGGATCGAACTCCGGCTTGGAATATCTCGAGATCAACATCGGTTATCAGAATAGTCGGTGATAACAATCTGAGGGAGATCCGTAGCGGTGTCAATGCTGTTAGAACGACCCCCGGCTGTGGGTAACAGCCTAGAATTGTCCGTGATGACTTCAGACACGCCCGTGAACTCGAAAGACTCGTCGAGCAGCGACCCGGAACTCACGCCCAGAGCGCCGACTAAGGCCGAACTGCGCGAGCTGACCCGCGGGTTGTTCGAGGAGCAGGCGCTGCCTTTTCTCGACCAGCTGTATGCCGCGGCCATGCGCATGACGCGCAATCCCTCCGACGCGCAGGACCTCGTGCAAGAGACCTTCGTCAAGGCTTTCGCCGCGTTCGCGCAGTACGAGCAGGGCACCAACCTCAAGGCGTGGCTGTACCGCATCCTTACCAACACCTTTATCAACGCGTACCGTAAGAAGCAGCGCGAGCCCTATCAGGGCACGATTGATGAGCTCGAAGACTGGCAACTCGGCGGCGCCGAATCGACGACGGCAATGGCGGGGCGCTCGGCCGAGGCCGAGGCCATCGACCACCTTCCCGACAGCGCCGTCAAAGACGCCCTGCAGTCCATTCCCGAAGACTTCCGACTCGCCGTGTACTTCGCCGACGTCGAAGGGTTCTCCTACCAGGAGATTGCCGAAATCATGAAAACCCCCATTGGCACCGTCATGAGCCGCCTGCACCGTGGCCGGCGACTCCTGCGCGAGCTTTTGGCCGGCTACGCGGCCGAGCGCGGGCTGGGTACGGGCCAGGTCCAGAAAACATCCAGGAGCGCAGATTTATGACCGACTGTGGTTGCGAGAAGGCCAAGGCCGAACTCGAAGAATACCTGCACAATGAACTTCGCAAAGATGATGCGGCCGACATCCAAGAGCACCTCGCGAGCTGCCCGGACTGCAGCAGCGAACACCTCATCGGGCGAACCCTCACCGATGTGATGCAGCGTGCCTGCAAGGAGACCGCGCCAGAAGACCTGCGCGATCAGGTTCTGCTCAAGCTGCGTGCCCTGCAGGCCTCGCACTGACGACCAGGCCGGCACTGACGACTCAGAACGCCGCGGACTCGACCTGCCCCAGCAGGAAGGCCGCGCCGGTCGCATCCGCTAGTTGAGCGAAAGTTCCGAAGTCGGAGTCCCACGGTTCCCGCAGCACGGTGCCGCCCAGTTCGCGCACTTTCACTGCGGACGCCCGCACGTCGGCGACGCCGAGGTAGACCTGCCAAAGTGACGGTACGCCCGGCGGCAGCATGCCATCGGCGTCGTAGACCCCGCCGGTCATCGCTTCGTCGTGGCCGAAGGTGCTATACCGAAAATCGGTCGTGTCGCTCAGTGGAACCGGGGCCCAATTGAACACCTCCTTGTAGAAGGCGATCGCTCCGGCGAAGTCTCGGGTGATCAGTTCGTGCCATACCGGCGTGCCGATCTCGTTATCGGCGCCGAACCCACTGTGGCTGGCGGCTTCCCACACGCCGACAGCCGCTCCGGCCGGGTCGGTCAGCACAGCCAGCCGCCCCTGATTTCCCACGGTCTGTGGCGGAACGAGCACGGCGGCTCCCGCAGCGGTCGCGGCCCGAACCGACTCAGCGACGTTCTCGCTCGCGAGGTAGGTGGTCCAAAAATCCCGGTTTCCACTCGACGGGTCCTGTGCGGTCAAACCGGCGACGGCGGCGTCACCGTGGAAAAACATCGTGTACCGGCCCGATTCGGCTCCGGTATCAACGGCCCGCCAGCCGAGCAGGGCGGCGTAGAAGGCGATCGAGCGAGCCGGGTCGCTCGTCATCAAGTCGATCCAGCACGGCTCCCCGAGCTGGTTTTCAGTGCGAATAGGCATGGGTCTTCTCCTCGGGTTGACCCGAGCCTAGAACCGTCGGCCTGCCCTGGCAACGCGCGTGCTGCTGTACACGTCGCACGCGTGCAAACGGATGCCGCCCTGCCGGCCCGGATACAGCAATGGAGGGTGACGCGAGCCACCCTCCATTGCCACACCGTCACCGTTAGAGAGTGAGAGCCTCGCGTTGCAGCTTGGCCTGCTCGATCGCGTGGCGCTTGGCCGAACCCGCGGCCGGCGAGGCCGAAGCCGGACGGGAGAACAGACGCATGGCGCGCGGGCCGAGCTTGTTGGTCTCCAGGTAGAAGAACGGCCAGGCGCCCTGGTTCTCGGGTTCGTCCTGCACCCAGGCCAGTTCGGCGTTCGGGTACTGGGCGGCCACGTTCTTCAAATCGACGGCGGGCAGCGGATAGTACTGCTCGACGCGCACGAGGGCGATCTCGGGGTTCGGGTTTTTCTCGAGTTCGTTCAGCAGGTCGTAGTAGATTTTGCCGGCCATGAAGAGAACCCGCTTGACCGCACTCTTGTCGGAGATTCGGGCATCGTCGATGACCGTCTCGAACTTACCGCTCGTGAGTTCGGCCACGGCGCTTGTCGCGCCGCGCAAGCGCAGCATCGACTTGGGTGTGAACACGATCAGCGGGCGACGCGGGCGCATGTACGCCTGGCGGCGCAACAGGTGGAAGTATGACGCGGGAGTCGACGGGCGCGCCACGGTCATGTTCTCTTCGGCACACAGCTGCAGGAACCGTTCAATGCGGGCCGACGAGTGGTCGGGACCCTGCCCCTCGTAGCCGTGCGGCAACAGCAGCACAACGGATGACCGCTGCCCCCACTTCTGCTCGGCGGACGAGACGAACTGGTCGATGATGGTCTGCGCGCCGTTGGCGAAGTCACCGAACTGAGCTTCCCAGAGCACCAGGGCGTCGGCGCGTTCCACTGAATAGCCGTACTCGAAGCCCATGGCGGCGTATTCGCTTAGCAGGGAGTCGTAGATCCAGAATCGGGCCTGGTTGTCTTTCAGATTGGCCAGCGGCAGCCATTCCTGGCCGTTCACGCGGTCGTGCAGCACCGCGTGACGCTGCACGAACGTGCCGCGTCGGGCATCCTGACCGGCGAAGCGCACCGGGGTGCCCTCGATCAGCAGCGAGCCGAGTGCGAGCAGTTCGCCGAAGCTCCAGTCGATGTTGCCGTTGCGGCTCATGTCGAGGCGCTTCTGCAGCAGCTGCTGTAGCTTGCTGTGCACGGTGAACCCGGCCGGCTTGTTGTTGAACGCGTCACCGATGAGCTGGATGACGCTTTCGGGAACACCGGTCGTCTCGGGCTCGCCCGCGGCGTCCTCCCTGGCCTGCGCTTCAGACTCGGCCTTGGCCGCGGCGGCCATCTCGGGAGTGATGATCGGAATCGACGCAGTCTGCGCGGCATGCGTCTCCATGAAGGCGCGCTCGAGGCGGTCCTGGAAGTCGCGGTGGGCGCCTTCGTACTCTTCCTCGGTAATGTCACCACGACCGACGAGCGCCTCGGTGTAGAGCTTGCGTACGCTGCGCTTGGCCTCAACCAGGTTGTACATCAGTGGTTGCGTCATCGAGGGGTCGTCACCCTCGTTGTGGCCACGACGGCGGTAGCAGATAAGGTCGACGACGACATCTTTCTTGAACTCCTGGCGGTAGGCGAACGCGAGTTCACCGGCGCGCACGACGGCCTCAGGGTCATCCCCGTTGACGTGGAAGATGGGTGCCTGGATGGTCTTGGCGACGTCGGTCGCGTAGACGCTGGTGCGGGCATCCTGGGGAAGGGTCGTGAAGCCGAGCTGGTTGTTGACGACGATGTGCACGGTCCCGCCGGTGCGGTAGCCGCGCAGCTGGGACATCTGCAGGGTTTCCAGCACGACGCCCTGGCCGGCCATCGCGGCGTCGCCATGGATGAGGATCGGCAGAGTGGAGAAGGTGCCGATCGGCTTGCGGTCCTGCTTGGCCCGCACGATACCCTCGAGTACGCCGTCGCCAGCCTCAAGGTGGGACGGGTTGGCAGCCAGCGACACCGGAATCTCGGCACCGTCTTCACCGCGATACATGCCCGTGGTGCCAAGGTGGTACTTCACGTCGCCGGAACCGTGCACGGTGCGCGGGTCCTGCGTTCCCTCGAACTCGCGGAAGATCTCGCCGTAGGTCTTGCCGGCAATATTGGTAAGCACGTTCAGGCGGCCGCGGTGGGCCATTCCGATCGCGACCTCGTCGAGGCCCTGCTCGGCAGCGCCCTGCAAAATGGTGTCGAGCAGCGGAATGGTGCACTCGCCGCCCTCGAGGCTGAACCGCTTCTGCCCGACGTACTTGGTCTGCAGGAACGTCTCGAAGGCTTCGGCCTCGTTGAGCTTGCCAAGAATGCGCATCTGCTCGTGGTGCGTGGGCTTGACGTAGGACTTCTCGATCTTCTCCTGCACCCACTTACGCTGGGCCGGGTCCTGTATGTGCATGTACTCGATGCCCGTCGTGCGGCAGTAGGAGTCACGCAGCACACCGAGGATGTCGCGCAACAGCATCTGGCGCTGGGAACCGAAACCGCCGGTCACGAAGGAGCGGTCGAGGTCCCAGAAGGTGAGTCCGTGGGTGGCGATGTCGAGGTCGGGATGACTGCGCTGCGAGTACTCGAGCGGGTCGATGTCGGCCATCAGGTGGCCGCGCACGCGGAACGAGTTGATCAGTTCCTGCACGCGAGCGGTCTTGTCGACGGCGCTCGCGAGGTCGACGCTGATGTCCGGTGCCCAATGGATCGGGTCGTACGGAATGCGCAACGCCGAGAAGATCTCCTCGTAGAAGTTGTGCTGGCCGATCAGCAGTTCGTGCACGATCTTGAGGAACTCGCCCGAACCGGCGCCCTGGATGACGCGGTGGTCGTAGGTGCTTGTGAGGGTGATGGTCTTCGAGATGGCCAGGCCGGTGAGCGTCTTGACGCTCGAGCCCTGAAATTCGGCCGGGTAGTCGAGGGCGCCGGCGCCGATGATGCAGCCCTGGCCCTTCATGAGTCGCGGCACCGAGTGCACGGTGCCGATGCCGCCCGGGTTGGTCAGCGACAGGGTCGCACCGGCGAAGTCGTCGGCGGTGAGCTTGTTCTGGCGGGCCCGGGTGACGAGGTCTTCGTAGGCGGCGAGGTACTCGCCGAAGGTCATCGTGTCGGCACGCTTGATCGCCGGAACGAGCAGGGCGCGGGTGCCGTCGGGCTTGGGCATGTCGATGGCCAGGCCCATACCGACGTGGGCGGGGGCGACGACGGACGGCTTGCCGTCGACCTCGTCGTAGTACACGTTCTGGCTGGGGAACATCTTGAGCGCGCGAATCAGCGCCCACCCGATCAGGTGGGTGAACGAGACCTTGCCGCCGCGAGCCCGCTTCATGTGGTTGTTCATGACGATGCGGTTGTCGATGAGCAGCTTGGCTGGAATGGTGCGCACGCTTGTGGCGGTCGGTACGGTCAGGCTGGAGACCATGTTGGTCGCGAGCGACTTGGCCATGCCGCGCAGCGGCGAGACCTTGTCTTGCTTGACCGGCGCGGATTCGTCGACGACGACGGCCAGCGGGCTCGTGACGGGAGCGTCGGCGGGTACCGGGGCCGGCTTCGGCGCACTCGAGGTGGTGCGGGCGGTCGGCTGGTTCTCGGTGACCGGTGCTGCGGGTGCCGGGGCGGGTGCTAGCGGCGCGGGTGCCGGCGCGGGTGCCGGGGCAGCTGCCGGGGTGTTCGCGGTCTGGTGGTAACTCTCAAGCACCGGCCACCACGATTCATCCACCGACTGCCTGTCGATCAAAAATCGTTCGTACAGTTCGTCAACGAGCCACTCGTTTGCTCCGAATTCGCCCGACGTTGTCTCGTCAGAAGCTCCACCGGTTACCTGGCTTGACACCGTGGGATCGCCCACTCTCTGCTTTGAATTTGGATGCCCTCGGCATAGTCCATCGCCGGGTCAATCTGCGCTTTCATTGAGCATGACGCTGACGATCTTGACCGCCAGGTCAGTCTGCCATCTAGCCTAATCCCATCCCGCACGACCATAAACACCCTGATGAACGGCTAGCGTTCTTGATATGCAGTTCTATGGAACGACGCCCCGCCATGATTTGACTTACTCCGACGTGTTTCTGGTTCCCGGCCAATCGGCCGTCACCAGTCGCTTGGATGTCTCACTGGCACCGAATGACGGCACCGGTGCCACTATCCCCATCGTGTCGGCGAACATGAACTCGGTCACGGGGCCGCGACTGGCGGCCTCGCTCGCCCGGCGAGGCGGACTCGGGGTGCTGCCGCAGGACATGCACCTGCAAGACCTGGATGCGGCAATCCGCTGGGTAAAGGATCAGTCGGTTCGTTTCGACACGCCGTTCGTGTTCGCGCCGGACGACACCGTCGAGTTGGCTTTGCGGCAGGTTCCGGCCGTTCCAGGGCAGGGAATCGTCATCCACTCCAGCGGTGGGGACTACCTCGGCTGCATCGTCGCGAGTCGCCTGGCGACCGCCCTCCCCGACGCTCGCCTCGGCGACCTGCTGCACGGTGAGCTGACCGCCCTCGACGCCGATGACGTCGACGGACCGCGCCGCGCATTCGACCTGATGGCCGAGGCCGACATCGACTTCGCCCCGGTGCTGCACCACGGCGTCGTCGTCGGAACGCTCAGCCGCAAGAGCGCCCTGCGCTCCACCCTCTACCAGCCCGCCCTCGACAAGCACGGGCGGCTCAAGGTCGCGGCGGCGATCGGCATCAACGGCGACGTCGCTGCGAAAGCGCGCGCGCTCGCCGCGGCCGGCGTCGACATTCTGGTGATCGATACCGCACACGGCCACCAGGCCGGAATGCTGCGCGCGCTCGGCATCGTCGCCGACCTGAACCTTGGGCTGCCGATTGTGGCCGGCAACGTCGTGACCAAGGACGCCGTGCGCGACCTGGTCGGCGCCGGCGCCACCATTGTCAAGGTCGGAGTCGGCCCCGGTGCCATGTGCACCACGCGCATGATGACCGCCGTCGGTCGGCCCCAGTTCTCGGCCGTACTCGAAACGGCCACCGCGGCCCGCGAACTCGGCGCCCACGTCTGGGCCGACGGCGGAGTGCGCTACCCGCGGGACGTGGCGCTGGCACTGGCCGCTGGCGCGGCATCCGTCATGATCGGTTCCTGGTTCGCCGGAACGGCCGAAGCGCCCGGCACACTCAATACGGATGCCCGCGGCGCGCTCTACAAGGAAAGCTGGGGAATGGCCTCGACCAAGGCCGTTCAGGCGCGGTTTGAGCGCCTCGACGCCTACGAACTCGCCCGCAAGACCCTGTTCGCGGAGGGAATCTCGAGCTCGAAGATCTACCTCGATCCGCTGCGGCCGTCGATCGAGGACCTGCTCGACATGATCACCTCGGGGGTGCGCTCCTCGTTCACCTACGCCGGGGCCACCACCGTCGCCGATTTTCATGAGATGGCGCTCGTGGGCATCCAATCGGCGGCCGGTTATGAGGAGGGCAAGGCGCTGCCAGTCTCCTGGTAGCGCCGGCGGTATTTCGCGGGGGCCGCATCCGCTGGGTAACGGGCGCGCGGACAGGTGCTCCCGGTATACTCGGGGGAATAATGGATGACCCTCCCACCGCTGAATTTTCATCTCTTGAACACCTTTGTTTATCAGATCGGCCCTCGCCCGTAGTCGCTGGCGGTGAACTTCTTGTCTGAGCTGGTCATGCTCGGGTTCGGCCTTATCCTCACCGTCGGAACGGGCCTCTTCGTCGCCAGCGAGTTCGCTCTGGTGAATCTCGACCGCGCCGACCTCGAAGCTCGACGCGATCGTGGGGAAACTCGCCTCGCACTCACCATCTCCGCGCTGAAGATCACATCGACGCACCTGTCAAGCGCGCAGCTGGGCATCACCCTCACCACGCTGCTCACCGGGTACACGATCGAACCGGCTCTGTCGTCGCTACTGCGCGGCCCTCTCACCTCGGTCGGCCTGCCCGTCGACCTCGTTCCGGTGTTCGGCAGCACGATCGCCATCGTGATGGCGACCCTGGTATCGATGGTCATCGGCGAACTGGTCCCGAAGAACTTCGCCCTCGCCCTGCCGATCCAGACCGCGCGCCTGGTGATCCCGTTCCAGACCGTGTTCACGACCGTGTTCAAACCGGCCGTGCTGGTCTTGAACAACAGCGCCAACGGCCTGCTGCGCGCCATCGGCATCGAACCGAAAGAAGAAATCTCCGGCGCCCGCACCGCCGAAGAACTCTCCTCGCTCGTGCGTCGGTCGGCCAGCGCCGGACTGCTCGAAAAAGACACCGCGACCCTGCTGCATCGCACACTGCTGTTCTCCGGTCACACAGCCTCCGACGTCATGACGCCCAGGCCGCGCGTCGCGAGCATCCACCGCACCGATTCGGCGCAGGCCGTCATCGACCTCACCCGCGCCACCGGTTATTCGCGCTTTCCGGTCGTCGACGAAAGCGTCGACGACGTCGTGGGCATCGTGCACGTGAAGCAGGCGGTGGCCGTGCCCCGCACCCGAAGAGCGGATGTCCCGGTGTCGGCCCTGCAGACCGATCCGGTTCGCGTGCCCGAGACGATGAAACTCGACGATTTGCTCGGTGAACTGCGCGGCCGGGGCTATCAGATGGCGATCGTCGTCGACGAGTACGGCGGCACTGCGGGCGTCGTCACCCTCGAAGACCTCGTTGAAGAGCTCGTCGGTGAGGTCGCTGACGAGCACGACCGGGCTCGTGCCGGCGTGGTGCGTTCCCCAGACTCGCTGACCTTTCCCGGCATGCTGCGTCCCGATGAACTGCTCGAACGTACCAGCGTCGTCGTGCCGGAGCAGGGTCCGTACGAGACGGTGGCTGGTTTCGTCATGAGCGAGCTGGGCCGACTCCCGGTGATCGGTGACCGAGTGCCGGTGGGAGGCGGATTCCTCACCGTCGAGCGGCTCGAGGGCCGCCGCATCGACCGGCTGCGCTTCACCCCCGAAGCCGTTACGGAGCCCGTTCTGAGTGTAGGGACCAAGACCGATCGCAGGAAGGTGAGCGACAGATGAGCGACTGGGCCGGACTTGCCTGGTTGGTCGTGCTCCTCGCCGCCAACGCCTTCTTCGTCGGGGCGGAATTCGCCGTTATCTCGGCCCGCCGCTCCCAGATCGAACCCCTCGCCGAGGCCGGTAAACGCAGCGCCAAGACCGCGCTGTGGGCGATGGAACACGCGACGCTCATGCTCGCGACCTCCCAGCTGGGCATCACGGTGTGCTCGCTGCTCATTCTGAACGTGTCCGAGCCGGCGATCCACCACCTGCTCGAGGTGCCGTTGGGGCTGACCGGCCTGCCCGACGGCGTGATCGGCACCATCGCGTTCATTGTCGCGTTGCTGCTGGTCTCCTACCTGCACGTCGTGTTCGGTGAAATGGTGCCGAAGAACCTGTCGTTCTCCGTGCCGGACCGCGCTGTGCTGCTGCTCGCGCCACCGCTCGTGTTTGTCGCCCGTGTCTTCAAGCCCCTCATCGTCACCCTCAACGCCTGCGCCAACGGGGTGCTCCGCCTGTTCGGAGTGCAGCCGAAGAACGAGGCGACGAGCGCTTACACGCTCGATGAGGTCGCCACGATTGTCACCCAGTCCACCCGAGAGGGTGTGTTGAGCGACGGGACCGGCGCCCTCAGCGCGGCATTCGAGTTCACCAACCTCAAGGTGCGCGACGTGGCCGTGAGCCTCGGCAAACTGGTCAGCCTGCCGGAGTCGGCCACGCCGGCCGATGTGGAGAAGGCCGTTACTCGCCACGGGTTCTCCCGCTACGTGCTCGCCGACGCCGAGGGGTACCTCACCGGGTATGTGCATCTGAAGGATGTGCTCGACCTCGATATCGCCTCGGCCGGTGCTGCAACGCTGGCGGCGCCGGACAGTTACGCGGGGCAGATCCCGGCCAAACGCGTTCGGGCCTTAATCTCGATCTTCGAAGATACCGACCTCGAGGACGCCCTGGCGACCATGCGTCGCTCGGGGGCGCACCTGGCCCGGTCGTTCACCGCCGAGGGAGAGACCACCGGGGTGCTGTTCCTGGAGGACATCATCGAGGAACTCGTCGGCGAAGTGCAGGACGCCACCCGCCGCGAGTAGCCCCACTGCTACTGAACGAGGCCGCGCCCGGCTGGGTGCTCGCTCGTACGGTTACCGTAGCGACCACCGAGATTGGGCGCACTCGCGAAAGTCGGAGGCCGCGCCCAGGTCTGAAACGACCTATCGTGGAGGAATGGTGAAACCGCGCGGCTGGCTCGAATGGGAGGCCGAACAGGCCCGCGACTGGATCTCCCGGCCCCAAGCCGGCGACGACAAATATTCCCGCGGCGTGCTCGGCGTGCGCACCGGCTCCAAGGACTACCCGGGCGCCGCCGTGCTCGGCGTCGAAGCGGCCGTGCGCACGGGTCTCGGCATGGTGCGCTACCGCGGTCCGCGCCGCGCCGCCACCCTCGTGCTGCAGCGCCGCCCCGAGATCGTGACCGTGCCCGGCCGCGTGCAAGCCTGGCTGCTCGGCTCCGGCATCAACGCCACCACGAGAACGGATGCAGTCACGACCGCCCTTGAAGCGGCCCTCGCCGAGGGCTTGCCCACCGTCATCGACGCGGGCGCCCTCGACCTAGTATCGCGCGCGATCGGCCCGACCGTGATTACCCCGCACGCCGGTGAGCTCGCGGCGATGCTCGCCGACGAAGCAAAGCCAGGCTCCGCTTCGCAGATCGCGGCGAACCCGGGGGAGTGGGCTGTTCGCGCGGCCCGACTGTTCGACGTGACGGTGCTGCTGAAGGGCGCCGTCACCCACGTTGCCTCGCCGTCGGGCGCCCGCTTGACCGTCTCGATCGGGCCGGCCTGGCTGGCGACGGCCGGATCGGGCGATGTGCTCGGCGGCATTCTCGGGGCGCTCCTCGCCACGCATTCCGACCAGCTCGAAGCGGATGTGACCTCCCTCGCCCCACTCGCCGCGACCGCCGCGCTCCTCCACGCCGAAGCCGCTCAGCTGGCCTCGGCCGGTGGCCCGATAGCGGCCCTGGACATTGCCGATGCCGTGCCGCGGGCGGTCGCCGCGTTCCTCGATCACGGGATCGATCCGGGGCCCCGCCCGACCAGGTAGGCCCGGCCTGCCCTGCCCTGCCCTGCCCTGCCCTGCCCGGCCCGACCTGCCTGCCTGCCCGGCCCGACCTGCCTGCCTGGCCCGACCTGACCTGCCTGCACTGTCTGATCTGCTCGAGCGACGGACGGCGCGCGAGGCGCCCTGTTGTGCAAAGGTAAAAGCGTGCGAATTCACAATGAGAGCGCGGCCAGAACCGGGCCTGCGCGAACGGTGCTGCGGCATCCACTCGCCGCGCTGTGGTCGACTTTCGCGCTCGTGCACCTGCTGCTTATCGCTGTGGCCCTGTTCGGGCCGGGGTATCCGCTCGGCGACGTCGAGGTCGTCTACCGAGACTGGGCCGAAACTGCGGCGGCGGGCGGTATCGTCGGCATCACCGAGGATTTCGTCTACCCGGTGCTCGCCCTCATTCCCATTCTGAGTGCATTCGCCCTCGGCGGGCCGTCCTACCTTGCCACCTGGTACCTACTGGTAATCGGGCTGAACATCGGCGCATTCGTCGTGCTGACGCGCTCACACCGAACCGCGGCCTGGTGGTGGCTCGCCTTCCTGGCCCTGCTCGGCCCGATTGCGCTGGTGCGCATCGACGCGGTCTCGGTGCCGCTGTGCATTGTCGCCCTGCTCTGGCTGCGCACCAAACCCCTCTGGGGAACAGTGCTTCTCACGATCGCCACCTGGATCAAGATCTGGCCGGTCGCCGCGCTCGCCGCGCTGTTCGTCACGTCGAAACTGCGCTGGCGGATGCTCGGAGTCGCCGTCGCGGTCAGCGCGACGGTTATCGGGGTGGCCGCGGCGCTCAGCCTCAGCCGAGGGAGCAGCGTGCACGTGCTGAGTTTCGTGGGCGAGCAGGAGGGTCGGGGGATCCAGATCGAATCGCCCGTCGCCGTGCCGTGGCTCTGGCAGGCCGCATTCGGCGTGCCGGGAAGTTTCATCTACTATGACCAGCAGATTCTCACCTTTCAGGTGGCTGGCGCCGGGGTCACCGCCCTGAGCGCCGCAATGACCCCGCTGCTGGCGCTCGCCGCCGCCGGCGTGCTGCTGCTCGGTATGCGCGCCCAGCATCGGGGGGTCGGCGCCCTGGCCGTACTGCCGCCATTGACCCTCGCGCTGACGGTGGCCCTGATCGCGTTCAACAAGGTGGGATCGCCGCAGTTCATCAGCTGGCTCGCCGCACCGATTATTCTGGGACTCGTGCTGAACGGTCGGGCGTGGCGCACGCCCGCGCTGCTCGGCCTTGCGCTCGCCGCGCTCACCCAGGTGGTCTACCCCTCCCTGTACGACTGGGTGATTTCGGCGCACCCGTTGATGGTGCTCGTGCTGACCGGGCGCAACCTGCTGGAATTCGTGCTGCTCGGCTGGGCGCTCCGGGAACTATACCGCTCGACTTCAGGAGCGTTGCTATGAGTGTGAAATCCCACCCGTCAGACGCTCCCGGTGCCGGTACAGAGTCTCCGGTCCCACTGGTGGCGTGGCACACCCTCTCCGCCTCGGTCGTCGCCGCACGGCTGGACGTGGAACCTGCCGCCGGTCTGCCGAACGCGTCGGTCGAGGCCCGACAGGAAGAATATGGACCCAATCTTCTCCTCGAACCGAGGAAGGTACCGGCTTGGCGCAAGATCATCGGGCTGCTGGCGGAGAAGATGACGCTCGTGCTGGTGATCGCGGCGGCGGTGAGCGCCGCTGTGTCACGGGAATGGGAGACGCCCGCTGTGATCCTGGTCGTGATCATCCTGAATACGGCCTTGAATTATCTGCAGGAACGACGGGCCGAAAACAGCCTCCAGGCGCTGCGAATCATGTCTGCGGGTACGGCGGTGGTTCGCCGGAACGGTATCGAGCTCGAAGTACCCCGGCGTGCGCTGGTGCCGGGAGACATCGTGCTGCTGGATGCCGGGGACTCCATTCCGGCCGATGGTCGAATCATCGAAGAATCGCGGTTACAAGTGGCCGAGGCCACGCTGACCGGAGAATCCGAACCCGTCGCCAAGTCGACGAAGCCACTCGCGGCTCTGAACCTGCCCATTGGCGACCGTGACAATATGCTCT
Source organism: Cryobacterium ruanii (assembly GCF_004404055.1). GTDB lineage: Bacteria > Actinomycetota > Actinomycetes > Actinomycetales > Microbacteriaceae > Cryobacterium > Cryobacterium ruanii. Next base: position 28,259 of record NZ_SOHK01000020.1, on the reverse strand, counting down.
TCATGAACACCGAAGTCACCCGCGGCCGGGCGACCATGGTCGTCACCGCTACCGGAATGCGAACGGAGGTCGGCGCAATTGCGGCTTTGATCGGTGAGGTGAAAGCCGAACGCACGCCTCTCCAACGACGGATCGACCAGTTGGCAAAACAGCTGACCGTGGTGGCCCTGATCGTGGTCTCTGTTGTCTTCATACTGGGTTTGCTGCGTGGGCAGTCGTGGTCCGATTTGTTGATCACCTCGGTGTCGCTGGCCGTGGCGACCATTCCGGAGGGACTCACGGCGGTCGTGGCCTTCACCCTGGCGATGGGCGCCGTGCGGCTGGCCGGCAGGGGAGCAATCCTCAAGCAGCTCTCGGCGGTGGAAACTTTGGGCAGCGTGACCCATATCGCCACGGACAAAACCGGCACGCTGACCATGAACGAGATGACTGCGCTCCGCCTGCACATTCATGGACATGACTTTCGGGTCACCGGCACGGGTTATTCCACCGACGGAGAAATCCTGATCCCGGAGACCTTGCCGGTGCCGGATTTGACCGAGGCACTACTGACGATGGCTCTCTGCAACGATGCCGTCATCGGTGACGGTCGTCTCGTGGGAGATCCGACGGAGGGGGCGCTGGCCGTATTGGCCGAAAAGGGCGGTCTCGACGTCGCCGGAGCCCGGCGAGATTATCCGCGCGTGGCTGAGATTCCTTTTGATTCAGAGTACAAATACATGGCTACCTTCCATCGGCTGGCGGTGATGAAGCCGCATTCGAACCTCTCCGCGCCGGTGACGGTCTACCGGTGTCTGGCCAAAGGGGCCCCCGTCGCGCTGATGCAGCTGACCGACTCGGTACTCACCGCGGACGGTATCCAGCCGCTCACCGATGAGCATCGTCGACGTATCCACGATGCCATCCACGACCTGGCCGGAGACGGCCTGCGCACACTCATGATCGCTGGGCGGCGACTGGACACGGTTCTCCCGGACGACGAGAAATCGTTGCAAGCGCTGGTCACCGGTTTGACGATCTACGCAATCGTGGGAATCGTTGATCCTCCCCGTGCCGAGGCTGCCCAGGCCATTGCCGTGGCGCGTGGAGCCGGCATCCAAGTGCATATGATCACGGGAGACCACCTGGTCACGGCTTCCGCCATCGCAAAGGATTTAGGAATCTCCGGCGACGCCGCGTCCGGCCTCGACCTGGACGAACTGGACGACGGCGAGCTGAGTAGACGCGCTGCCGGATACGGAGTGCTGGCTCGGGTCACTCCCACACACAAAATGCGAATGGTCAAGGCTTTGCAAATGAAGGGCAATATCGTGGCCATGACCGGGGACGGTGTCAACGATGCTCCAGCCCTGAAACAGGCTGACATCGGTATTGCCATGGGCATTACCGGCACGGATGTATCCAAGGGTGCAGCGAATATGATCCTCACGGACGACAACTTTGCCACCATCGTGTCCGCGGTCAGGGAAGGCCGCGGAATCTACGCCAACATCCTGAAGTTCGTGAGATTCCAGCTCACTACAGCATGGGGGTTTGTTCTCATCTTCCTGATCGCGGGTATCACCGGGCTGGCCGGTGGGGCGCCGTTCACCGCTCTGCAGATTCTCTGGGTCAACATCATCATGGACGGCCCGCCCGCCCTCGCCCTCGGCGTAGATTCGCCGGAACCGGGCACGATGCAGAAACAGCCTCGCCCGGCGAATGAACGGCTGCTGACCGGTCGCCGGCTCCTCCGGATCCTCGGGTTGGGTATCGTCATGGCCGCTGGTACCATCGCCGTCCTGACCTGTGCTCCATACCTGTTTCCGGACAGCGCCACTGACGCTGCTTTTGCCAGCACTCTGGCGTTTACCACGTTTGTGTTCTACCAGGTCTTCAACCTGCTCAACGTGCGTTCCGACACGAACTCCGTATTCTCGATCCAGACCTTGACGAACCGGAGCATCTGGGTGGCACTGGTCGCCGTCATCATCCTGCAGATCTGCGTGGTGCAACTCGAGGTTCTGCAGGGGCTCTTCGACACCACCGCACTGACCGCACCCCAATGGGGTTTGGCGGTCCTGGTGGGGTCTTCCGCCCTCGGCGTCGAGGAAATAGGTAAGGTCATCGTGCGGTCGTTCGGCCGCCGCCGCCGGCTCGGCCCGGCCGAGTAAAACTGGTCACTAGTAAAGTTCAGGTCATCAAACCCAGGGAGCCACCAATGCTCGTAGCATTTTCTGTCGCACCGTCCGTTGCCGCCGACTCGCAGGGTTCAGTGCACGAGGCGGTCGCCGCCGCCGTGCGCATCGTGCGCGCCTCCGGCCTGCCCAACCACACCGATTCCATGTTCACCACCATCGAGGGCGACTGGGACGAAGTCTTTGCCGTGATCAAGGCGGCGACCGAGGCGGTGGGCGCTTTCGGGCCGCGCGTTTCCCTCGTGCTGAAGGCCGACATCCGTCCGGGTCACTCCGAAGAACTGATCGGCAAGCTCGAGCGACTGGAGAAGGCCATGCGGCAAGGGGAATCCGACTAAGCCAAATACCACACGGGCGTCGGGTCCCGTTGGGCGATTAGCTTCTCCGTTCGGAGTCGGGCCGGTCCTCGGCAGTCAGTGAGCCGGAGTGGGCGCGTATGGTCGGGTCCAGATGCACCCTGATCAGGCTGGCGATCGTGGTCACCGTCAAGACGACAGCGATGACGATAAGGCTCAGGTTGGTGCTGATCTCCGGAACGCGGTCGTCGATGCCGTGACCCCAGTGCAGAACAAGTTTCACGCCGATGAAAGCGAGGATGAGCGCCAGACCGGTGGAGAGGTAGACCAACCGGTCGAGAAGTCCCTTGACGAGAAAGAAAAGTGCACGCAGCCCGAGCAGGGCGAAGGCGTTGGCGGTGAAGACGATGTACGGCTCCTCGGTAATACCGAAAATCGCTGGGATCGAGTCCAGCGCGAACAATAGATCGGTACTGCCGATTGCCAGCAGCACGATAAAAAGTGGCGTCACCGCACGACGGCCGGCGCTGCGGGTGAACAATCGACCGCCGTCATACTCCTTCGTGACGGTCAGGCCGCGACGGGCCACACGGACCAGTACGTTGTCGTGCACGTCAGGGTCGACGTTGCGGTGCCGGTAGAGCTGTACGGCCGTAACGACCAACACCAGGCCGAAGATCAGGAACATGAAAGAGAACAGCGAGAGCAGTGCTGCCCCCAGAGCGATGAAGATCGCGCGCAAAAGCAGGGCTAGTGCTATTCCAAAGATGAGAACCTTCTGCTGATACTGTGCCGGAACGGCGAAGGTCGACATGATGATGACGAAAACGAAGAGGTTGTCAATGGACAGGCTCTTCTCAACGATATAGCCAGCGAAGTACTCCGAACCGAAACCCCAGCCCACTTGGGCGGCGAAAACCAGGCCGAAGACGATCGCCACAGCAATGTAGAGGATCGACGAGATCGCAGCTTCGCGGAACTTGACAACGTGCGGCCGAGCGGCGGCCAGGCCCAGGTCCAGCGCGAGCAGCCCGAGAATGAGTGCGATGGTCAGCGTCCAGCGGAGCGCAGTAACTTCGAGCATCGGTGACCTTCCTGTCGTCGTGAGTGGGTGCATCCGCGGTTCTTCGGACAAGGATAGACGTATGAAACATAATTCGGTAATCTGAAAGCGTGCTTTAGACCTGTCATTTCACAGCATTTGCCGTCGGTAGAGCCAATTAGGTGCCATTTATTGGCCTGCGGCCCGGCAGCGCTGTCACCTGCGTTACCGATGAGGAGAACTCCACATGAGTGTTGACGGCGCAATCGACATCGTTGAACTGGTACCGGCCCCGAGCATGAGCATCGTGGTCGGACACGATGGCTCAGACTGTGCCGATTATGCATTGGCCATGACCCTTGAACTCGCCGACCAGTTGCACGTTCCCGTCGTTGTTGTGCGGGCGTGGTCCATCGCGACAGCTCCGCGGCCGTCAAGCTGGGAGTTCGGATATGTTTCGTCCTTCGATGAGTACCATTCAGCGGTCCACGATGAACTGGTGCGGGACGCGCGGACCAGCGTCGAGAACCATCTCGCGGTCGTGGTGAGTTACCGGGTGGTTCATGCCAGCGCCGCGAAGAGCCTCATTGCCCTCTCACGAGACGCTCGTGTACTCGTGGTCGGATCTCGCGGTCGTGGCGGCCTCGCGGGGATGCTGCTCGGTTCCGTGAGTGAGCAGTGCGTGCGGCACGCGACATGCCCCGTCTTGGTCGTGCGGCAGCGGGGACGCAAGGTGGAACACGAGTGAACGTGACCGACACGGGTTTTTCCGGGCACCGTGCATTGGGTGCAGATCGAACGGACAGACACCGATATCTGCGGCAAATCACCGAAGGAACCCGAGTTGCTTCTCAGAATTTTTCAGGTCGGAGTACTTCGATATCGCTCACGAAGAGGATCATGGCGTAGTCGTCGTAGTAATGCTCCTGAAAATAGGCGGTGATATTCACAGCCGTCACTGTGTCGCACACCACCTCGATGCGGATATTCCCATTCGCTTCCCAGCCGGCGTTGCGAGTGCCGCGGCTCCCCTTGCCGCGAGCGTCAGTGATGGTATAGCCGTGGGCGTGAAGCTGATCGAGATCCCGCACGAGAGTGCTTTCAAGGGCGGCTTCGGTGATGACGGTCAAGAGCTTGCGTGTATGGCTGTGCATCGGGTTCAACCTTTCGCGAACGTTTGAGCCCACACGGCGAGTGCGTGGTAGAGCGGGATTCCGATCAGGACGTTGAAGGGGAATGTTATCCCGAGCGCACCGGCCAGGGACAGGGTGGGGTTGGCTTCGGGTACAGAGATGCGCATGGCCGCCGGTACCGCGATGTAGGACGCACTAGCGGCCAGGGTGGCCAGGATGGTCGTCCCGCCGATGGAGAGGCCCAAGAACCACCCCAGCCACGTTCCCACCAGCGCCGAAAAGAGCGGCATTGCGATTGCAAAGACCACGAGAAATGGGCCATGTCTGCGCAGGCTTCCCATCTGTGTCGCCATGATCAAGCCCATTTCCAGCAGAAAGAGGGCAAGAATTCCTTTGAAGAGATCAACGAACAGCGGTTCGATCGACGACAACCCGTCCGGGCCAGCCACCCAGCCGATGAGCAGTCCGCCCAGGAGTAGCACGATGCCTTTCCCCAGAAACACTTCATGGGCGATCGACTTCCACCGTGTCTGGCGCGAGATGCCTCGCGCGAGAACGATTCCCACCAGAATTGCCGGCACTTCCAACAGAACCAGGAGCAGCGGCATGTGTTCTTCGAACGAGACCTGTTGGCTGCCGAGGTAGGCGACGGCCACGGCGTAGGTGCCCACGCTCACGGAACCGTAGTGGGCGGCGATAGATGCCGCATCCGTTCGCTTGAATCGGCCCAGATAACGCAGTACGGGGAACGCGAGCAGGGTGAGGCCAAAACCCATGGCCACCACGGTAAGCATCTGTGGCAGCAGGCTGGTGAAGGGCTGCCTGGCGAGTTCCACGCCGCCCTTGAGGCCGATGGCGAGCAACAGCACGATGCTGACGAACTCGTAAATCGCCGCTGGAAGGCGCAACTCTGATCGCAACAGGCCGGCAACGGCCCCGAGCAGAAAAAAAAGAATGATGGGATCGATCACATTGTGGCTCTCTGATTTGTTCTGCGCGTAGTCCGAAAAAGAAGCGCGACTCCAGAAGTGAACATCCCGTCAACATGCGCTAATTAATACGTGACAACACTAGCGTGTATTGCGGAGCGTGTGTCGTTTATGATGAGCAGATGGCCGACTGGACCTTTCTCACTAATCACGCTCACGTTCTGCTCTGTATTTCTCAAGACCCTGGGATGCGGTTGCGCGATATTGCAGTAGAGGTGGGCATCACCGAACGCGCCGCCCAGCGCATCATCGCCGAACTCGTCGCGGATGGCTATCTCACGCGTCAACGCGACGGGCGGCGCAATATCTACCAGATCTACCCCGAGCTTCCTCTTCGGCATCCCCTGGAACGCCACCACCAAATTGGTGAGCTTCTCAGAGCGCTCGGATCCGTAGATCGTGAGTAGCCACCGAGGTTGAAACTGCCAGCCGCTGCCTGCATCGCTGCACTCCGGAGTTCACCGCCTGAAGCTACGCCGTCCCACGATCTTGCGACACCTCAAGCGTTGACCTCGCTCCTGCCCGCAACGCCGGTCGCGCGGATGATGCGCAGGCAGGCAGGTCAGGAGAGCCCCATGGGGATTAGGCTTTACGCATGCCCCTCACTCCTGACGGGTCGACGAAGCCGTCGTCGACCCGCATTCGTCTTGCCCTGTTTGCCCTCGCCCTGGGCGGGTTTGGCATCGGTGCGACCGAATTCGTTGCCATGGGCCTGCTGCCCAACCTCGCCGCGGACCTGCTGCCCGGCCTCTACGCGAGTGCACCAAATGCTGCCAACGCACAGGCCGGCTGGCTCATCTCGGCCTACGCCCTCGGTGTTGTCGTCGGTGCGCCGACCATCGCCGCGGCCGCTGCCCGCTGGCCGCGCAAACAGTTGCTGCTCGGCCTGTTGACCGCGTTCACCCTGGGCACGATCGCCTCGGCGCTGCTGCCCACCTTCGAGACGGTGCTTGCCGCTCGGTTCGTCGCCGGGCTGCCGCACGGCGCCTACTTCGGCATTGCGTCGCTCGTCGCTGCCCACCTGATGGGCCCCGGCAAACGGGCCCGCGGCATCGCCATCGTGCTCTCCGGCTTGACCATCTCCAACGTGATCGGGGTGCCAACGATCACCTGGATCGGACAACTGAGCGGATGGCGCGTCGCTTACCTCGTTGTCGCCGCTATTTTCGCGCTCACCTTCGTGGCCGTCGCCGTGTTCGTGCCGTTCCAGGCCGGCAATCCCAAGGCCACCATGCGCGCCGAGCTGAGGGCATTTCGCAAACTGCAGGTGTGGATCACCCTGTCGATCGGCGCGATCGGCTTCGGTGGGCTGTTCGCCGTGTACACCTACGTGGCGCCGCTCGTGATCGAGATCACCGGGCTCGCCGCCGCCGCAGTGCCGCTCATCCTGGTGGTCGTCGGCCTCGGCATGACGGCCGGCAATTTTGCCGGGGGAGCGCTGGCCGACTGGAGTGTGCGCCGCACCATGTACATCGCCTTCGGCGTGCTCATCATCGCGCTCGTCACGCTGGGCCTGTCGGCGCAGTTACTGGCCGGGCTGCTGGTGGGCATGTTCCTGGTCGGTGCGGCGGCATCCGCTCTCTCACCCACCATCCAGGCCCGGCTGATGGACGTCGCCCACGAGAGCCAGTCCCTCGCCGCGGCGCTCAACCATTCCTCGCTCAACGTCGGCAACGCACTCGGCGCGGCCCTCGGCGGAATCGCGATCGCGGCGGGGCTCGGCTATCTCGCCCCGGTCTGGATCGGCGTCGGCCTGAGCGTGATCGGCGTGTTCCTGACGCTGCTCACCTTCAGCATCGATCGACGGCGTCGCCAGACCGGCCAGCACGTGCCATACGGAACCCAGCTGATCCCGGTCTTGCGCTCGCGCTAACGCAATTGACCTGCCCGTGTCGAAACACGGGCCGGTCAATCATGCGGATGCTGAGCGCTAGTCCGTCTGCAACAGGATGCCGTCGTGGATGGCACGTTTGCGCAGCGCGACCTTGGTTCCCACGTCGTACCCGGCGAGGCGGTACTTCTCGCGAATTCGCTTGAGGTAGCTCTTGGCAGTCTCCTCGGAGATGCCGAGCTGGTAGGCGACGGCCTTGACCGGCTCGCCGGCTCCGTAGAGCGCCATAACTCGGCGTTCCTGCGCGCTGAGGCGCGGCCCTTCGACATTCTCGGTGGAGTTGAGCGCATAGTCCAGCTCGGCCGAGATGTACGACTTGCCGTTGTACGCGGCGCGAATGGCGTCGACGATCATGCTCGCCTCCTCGCTCTTCACGAGGTAGCCGAGCGCGCCGGCCGCGAGGGCTTCGCGCACCAGCGCCGGTTCGGAGTAGGTGCTCATGAGCACCGTCTTCACGCCGGTCGTCTTGAGCGTGGAAATCTTCAGGGACACCGGAATGTTGTCCTTGAGATCGAGGTCGAGCAGTACGACATCCACTGGAAATTCGGGATGCGTGAGTAGTTCGGGCCAGGTGGTCACCGCCGCTACCATCTCGATGTCATCAGCGGCGCTGCGGATCCACTCGGTGAGCGCCCCCAGGAGCATCCTGTGGTCATCAACCAGGGCCAAACGAATGGGACGGTCTGTTGTCGTCATTTTTTGCCTCCTACTGCCTGCACCTTATCGTCAAAATCCCCAATACTAGGCATCCGCGGGGTTGTCCACGCTGCACTCGATGTCTACCCGCAGGCTTCCGGACCGATTTGAGTCCACATGCGGGCCAACCGCACGAATCGCCTGCCAGGTTTCCGGATCGACACGCCGCCGGGCGACCCCAGTTGTGGTCAATTCGACCGGAAAACGCACCTTGCGGTGCGGACCCACCCCATGTGTGGGGGCAATCGGTCCAAGGCGCAGCGAAACGGATGTCCCCGACCGGGCCGTATCCCCGATCAGCAACCAGATCGTCAGCAGCAGCCCGTCGCGTTGCGGCGGGGACAGCAGGCCGGCAAGGCCGGCGGGGTCGCTCAGCGCGACAACCGGACCGAGGAATTCACTCTCGGTGATGGCGTGGTGCAGCCAGGTTTCGGTGCGGCCCTCGATCAGGTGCAAACGCAGCTGGGTGGCCAGGGAAGCCGCCGTCGTAGCCGTCAACGGTGCGAGCGGAAGGGCGGTGCGGCCCTGGGCCACATCATCGAGCAGGGTCTCGGCGTCGAGGTCGAGCCGGGCCAGCTGCTCGGAGGCGAGCATACCGACCGCGAATCGCGGCTGGGACACCGTGCTCTGCACCAGCACGAGGTCGAGTTCGCGCTGCACCATGCGCCGGAACGCCTGCACGATGCTGGCACCGACGAGCGGCGGCGCCACGGCGAGGGCGATGGCGAGGATGTCCGGGCCGAGAGAGAACAGGTCGGTGCGCTTTTCGAACAGGGTCGCCGCGCTCATGGCCAGGCCGAGGGCAACGGTGGCGATGGCGATATCACCGGTCTCTCGCAGCGTCACGATCGACAGTAGAAAAGCGCCGACAGCGGGTGCCGCGGTGGGGAAGTCCGCCGCGCCGGCGGCCGCCCACGATCCGGCCAGGTCCAGTGCGACCACGACCGTACAGGCACCCAGGGCTGCGAGGAACAACCACAGCGGCAGGCGGGACGCCAGTTTGCGCACGGCGAGATTCACGGCCACGGCGGTCGCCAGCAGGATCACCCAGGCCAGAACGCTGAGCACCGGAATACGCCCCGGGTCGGACTGAATGAGCAGCCGCACGAGCAGGAACACCGCGATGCAGGCGCCGCTGATGCTCATGCCGATGCCGAGGTGGCGCGCGCCCAAACCGCTCTGGTCCGACCGAAAAACGATGATGCGGCCGTCGCCTCGCAGGATCGTGCGCGGAAACCGCAGCGGCAGCAGGTCGGCGCGGCTGCGCCGACCTGCTGATGCCGGCGGCCAGCTGCGTTCGGAGGGGCCGCCGAGCAGACGCAAACCGACACCGCGCGCCCGCGGCTGGGTGGCGGTGGGCGCGGTGTCGCTGAACTGGCTCACTTGGGAACCTCCAGGACAACTGTCGTTCCCGCGCCCGGCGAGGAGAACAGGCGAGCGTTGCCGCCAACGTCCCGCAACCGGGCGATGACGGATTCGGCAACGCCGAGTCGCTCAGAGCCGACCTGGCCGAGATCGAAGCCGACCCCGGTGTCGGTGACCATCGCGCGAACGGTGGTGTCGTCATCCGTTATGGTCACGTCGGCGTGGTTGACTCCGGAGTGACGGCGCACGTTTTCGAGGCATTCGGAGAGCGCCAGCAGGAAGGAATCGAGCACGGTGCTCTGCAGCTGCACCTGGCCGCTGCCGTGCCAGTTGACCGTGAGGCCCATGCGTTCAAACCGCTGGCGCACGGCGTCGAGGGTGTCGCCGAGGGTGAGCGCGGTCGCCGCTTCCAGGCTGTACACCCCGGAACGGCTCGGGGTTGGCAGGCCGCCGAGGCGCAACTGGCGCAGCAGCCGGGCGTCATCACCGGCCTGCTTCTGCAGGGCATTCGGGCTCACGCCGACGCCGGAGTGGGCGAGCAGGGTCAGGGTGGCGAGCACGGTGTCGTGCAGCAGGCGGGCGTCCTGGCGGCGCTGCGCTTCGAGCTCGCTCGCGTGCCGTTCGGCCCGGTGGGCGCGGCCGATCGCAGCGATACGGTGCATCACGCGCGGCACGCTCTGCGCGATCCACCAGGACGCGAGCGTGAAGGCCAGCCACATGCTCAGGGTCAGGGCCAACAATACCGTGCGGTCGGGTGCATCGACCGTGACCACGGCCACGCTCGAAATGGTGAGTATAAAGAAAAACACGAGCAGCAGCAGCCGGCGGAGGCTGGTCAGCAACACGGCCGCGACCGCGCACACCGGTGCGGTGGAGACCATGCCGATGACGCTTTCCTCGATCAGGTTCGGGGGAACGCCGGGATGGCTGGCAAAGCCGACGATCAGGATGATGGCCACACCGCTGAGCACGGTCAGCACTGCCCAGCGCAGTGCCCCGGTGCTGCCGAGCAGGTATTGGCCGGCAGCCAGAAAGAGCACGAGCACGACGGCCCACAGACGGGCGTCGGCCTCCAGACCACCCGGCACGAGCAGGCACGCGAGTGTCGTCGCCGAGCCGGTGAGCCCGGCCGCCTGCACCGCTCTTCGCAGGAGCCGGTCGCGCTCCTTGAGAATGCGTTGCATGGATGCCTGTCCGGTTGGAGTTGAACGTGTCTATCAGCACCATACCGGGCGCCACACGTACGCGATTGCCCTAGTGCAACACCCGCCGAATCTGGACACCGATTGCTGCGTTCTCAATGAGGAAACCATCGTGACCATATCCGGATTCCAACACCACCGCGGTGGGGCCGTCGATATTGTTGAGCAGGTGGGCTGCGATGGTGCGCTGACCGGCGACCGGAAACAGCCGGTCGCTGTCGATTCCGACGACAACCGAACGGGCGCTGACCCGGCCGAGGGCGGCGGCAACACCGCCCCGATCGCGACCGACGTCGTGGGAATTCATCGCCTCGACGAGCACGATGTAGCTGTTGGCGTCGAAACGCCGGGTGAACTTGTTGCCGTGAAAGTCCAGGTACGATTCCACGGCGAAGCGGCCGTTGGCGCCGAGCGGACTGATGCCGCTCTGCCAGCCGCGGTCGAAGCGGGCGTTCAGTTCGGCCGGGCTGCGGTAGTTGAGCAGGGCCATGCGACGAGCCAGGGCAAGCCCGCGGGTCGGGCCGTCGCCATCCGCTTCGTCGTAATAGTCGCCGGCACGAAAGGCCGGGTCGGTGCGGATGGCCTGGATCTGCACCGAGTTGAGGCCGATCTGGTCGGCGGTCGTGCGGGGCGGCGCGGCCAGGATGATGAGGCGGTCGACCCGGTCGGGGGTCTCGATCGCCCATTCGAGGGCGTGCATGCCGCCCATGGACCCGCCGACGACGGCCGCCCAGCGGTCGATTCCAAGCCGGTCGCTGAACACGCGCTGCGCCGTGACCTGATCCCGAATGGTCAGGTACGGAAAGCGGATGCCCCATTCCAGCCCGTCGGGCGCGAGCGAGGCCGGTCCGGTGCTGCCCTGGCAGCCGCCGAGCATGTTCGGTGCCACGACGAACCAGACATCGGTGTCGATGGCCAGTCCGGGGCCGACGATGCCGTCCCACCAGCCACCGGTTTCATGGCCGGGGCCGGGGGAACCGACCACGTGGCTGTCACCGGTGAGGGCGTGCAGCACGAGCACGGCGTTGTCGCCGGCCGGGCTGAGTAAGCCCCAAGTTTCATAGGCGAGGCGGCTCGCCGGCAGGCCGCCACCGGCTTCGAAGGTGAGCGGGCCAAGGTTCAGGAACTGGCGGTGGCCGACCGGGTCGCCGTCGCGCCAGGCACCGGTAGCCGGAGGCTTGCCGAGGACCGAGCGCGCCTGGGCTTCGGTGATGAAGCTCGACGGGACCGTGTCTGCTGATGATTGCCATTCCATACACGTCCATTCTGGCGGCGGAATGAACGGCCCGGGCGCATGTTACGTTGTGCGCCCGGGCGAAGGCCGGCTTTAGGCGTCGGCGCGGTCGCGTTTGACGACGGCGCGGGCGGCGGCAAGGCCGGCCTCGAGGTCGGCCTTGAGGTCGGCGACGTTCTCGATGCCAACCGAGAGGCGCACCAGACCAGGCGTGACGCCGGCGGTCAGTTGCTGCTCCGGGGTGAGCTGGGCGTGCGTGGTCGAGGCTGGGTGGATCACGAGGGAGCGTACGTCGCCGATGTTGGCGAGATGGCTGAACAGGCTCAGGTTGTCGACGAGGGCGCGGCCAGCCGCGACCCCGCCCTTGAGCTCGAAGGAGAGCACCGCGCCGACGCCGAGCGGCGCGTACTTGTTAGCGGCGGCGTACCACGGGCTCGACGGCAGTCCGGCGTAGTTGACCGAGGCGATGTCGTCGTGGTTGTCAAGCCACTCGGCGATGTCCTGGGCGTTCTGCACGTGGCGTTCGATGCGCAGGCTGAGCGTCTCGATGCCCTGGATGAGCTGCCAGGCGCTTGCCGGGGCGATGGCGCTTCCGAGGTCGCGCAGCAGCTGCACACGTGCCTTGATGACGTAGGCGATGCCGTCGCCCACGGCGGTGGTGTAGCTCGCGCCGTGGTAGGACGGGTCCGGTTCGGTCAGCCCGGGGAACTTCTCCACGTTCTTCGACCACTCGAACTTGCCACCGTCGACGAGCACGCCGCCGATGATGGTGCCGTGACCGCCGAGAAACTTAGTGGCCGAGTGCACGATGATGTCGGCACCATGCTCGAACGGGCGAATCAGGTACGGCGTGGCGATGGTGTTGTCGACGATGAGTGGGATGCCGGCGGCGTGGGCGACATCCGCTACAAGGGAGATGTCGAGCACGTTGATGCGCGGGTTGCCGATGGTCTCGGCGAAGAACAGCTTGGTGTTCGGACGTACCGCGCGCTCCCACTCGGCTGCGTCATCCTGGTCCTCGACGAAGGTGACCTCGATGCCGAGCTTGGCCAGGGTGTACTTGAACAGGTTGTAGGTGCCGCCGTAGATCGAGCTCGACGACACGATGTGGTCGCCGGCCTGCGCGATGTTCAACACCGCGAAAGTGGATGCCGACTGGCCGCTCGACAGCAGCAGTGCCGCGGTGCCGCCCTCGAGGGCGGCGACACGCTCTTCGACGACCGCCTGAGTGGGGTTCTGGATGCGGGTGTAGATGTTGCCGAACTCGGCCAGCGCGAACAGGTTCTGGGCGTGCTCGGAGCTGTTGAACACGTAGGAGGTGGTTTGGTAGATCGGAGTGGCCCGCGCATTGGTGACCGGGTCGGGATGAGCGCCGGAGTGAACCTGCTTGGTTTCAAACTTCCACGATGAAGAATTGTCGGTCACGATAGCCTCCGGCTCAAACAGCGCGGACTCTCCAGCGCTTTGGCCCGAGCTTAAGGAGGCCTGAATGGCCGTGCAACAGGCGGCGAAACACAACGTCATGTTGTGCGGATGGTCACCTATTATCGCGGCTCGGCACCACGATGGTATCGGTCGGCGTGGCCGCCGTTGACCGGAACAGCCACCGCGCCCGCGGCTCGACGATCGGCCGAAACACCCGTCGGACTACGGGGAGCGAGAGCGCGATCGAGATGGCTACGCTCAGTACGATCATGCCCGGCAGCACCCACCCCGGCTGCGGGCCGTCGAGCACACCGGTTTCGCGCAGCGGGTAGAGCACGAAAGTGTGCAGCAGGTAGATGTACATCGTCGCTGCGCCCAGGTCGGTAAACCAGGTCGTGCGCCGCGGAACCAGCATCAGGAATGCCACGATGAGCACGAAAGCGAGCAGCATGACCGCCAAGCGGATGCCGCCGGCCCAGAACTCGGAATAGTCGAAGACCCCGTAGGCCTCGTTGTACAGCAGGAAACGGCGCACCTGCAGGTCGCGCAGGGTCTCGATGTTCAGCGCAATGATCAGGTAGATCAGCGCGAACAGCCCGATTGCCCCTGCCCGCCAGCGCCAGATGATACCGGCGCGCAGCTCCAGCCAGGTGTCGGTCAGCAGCCACTGGCGCAGCTTCCAGCCGAACACGAAGAACGGCAACAGCCCGAGCGCGCGGGCCAGGGTGAAGGTTCCGTCGATATTCGGAAGGTAGCCGGCGCCGATGGAGATCATGATGCTGATCAGCAGGGGGTAGCGCAGCAGCACGAGGTAGGGCAGGGCGATGCGCCAGACCAGCAGGGCGAGCAGGAACCACAGGGTCCAGCTCGCGGTCGAGTAGTCGGGCACCAACTTCTCCGGCACGAGCTTGCCGCTGAGAAGCCAGCGCACGCCGGTCCAGATCGTCTCGAAGATGACATACGGAAGGATGATGTCGGTGAGCAGCCGGTGCATCTGCCGCGCGTCGGGCGGCCCGGACTTGGCAAAATAGCCGCTCACGGCCACGAAAACCGGCACGTGGAAGGCGTAGATGAACAGGTACAGCGTGTACGCGGCATCCGCTTCGGCGATGAGTTTGAGGATCGCGTGACCGATCACCATGAGGGTGATCGCGATCCAGCGCGCGTTGTCCCAGAGGGGTACGCGTCGCTTGTGCGTGTGAGTGGTGGTCATGCCCACTGAGTTCGTCGGTGCGGTGCTCATTGAATCCATTCTCCCGCCACAATGGAGAAATGAGTACTCGACGAGTGGTTGTGACCGGAGCAAGTTCAGGAATCGGACGGGCGAGCGTGCGCCTGTTCCGCGAGCACGGCTGGGACGTGGTGGGGGTCGCCCGGCGTGCCGATCGCCTGGCTGTGCTGCAGGCAGAAACGGGAGCGGATGTCTACACCGCCGATCTCACGGTGCAAGCAGATGTCGACGCGCTGCGCGACTACCTCGCTGAGACGGGTCCGGTGCACGCCCTCGTCAACAATGCCGGCGGTGCCAAGGGACTCGATACCGTCGAGGCCGGCAGCATTGAAGACTGGGCCTGGATGTTCGAGATCAACGTGCTCGCGGTCAAACGGGTCACCACGGCCATTCTGCCGCTGCTGCGCGCCGGCATCGACTCGGGTGCCGGGTCGGCGGACATCGTGACCGTCACGTCGATTGCGGGCCATGTCGCCTACCTCGGTGGTGGCGGGTACAACGCGGCGAAGTTTGCCGCGCACGCGATGACCGAGGTGTTGCGCCTCGAGCTCTCGGGCGAACCGATCCGGGTGATCGAGATCGCGCCGGGCATGGTCAAAACGGATGAGTTCGGCCTGGTTCGCTTCAACGGTGACGCCGACAAGGCGATCGCAGCGTACGATAACGTGCCCGATCCGTTGCTGGCGGAGGATATCGCCGAGACAATCGTGTCGAGCGTTGAGCGGCCGGCGCACGTGAACCTCGACCTGATCGTGATCAAGCCGGTCGCCCAGGCGGCTCCGACCCGAATCGCCCGCGGTGAGCTGAAGGTGCGCGAGTAGTCAAAGAAACACCAAAAACGGGCCGGACAGGAGTGAAATCCTGGCCGGCCCGTTCATTGCTATGCGGGTTAGTGCTCGACGGCTTTCTCGGCACCGTGTCCGGTGAGTGAGCGCACGGCCATTTCGGCGGCGAGCTTCGGGCTCTCCTTCGTGGTGCTGGTGACCGATCCGAGCCAGCCCAGGAAGAATCCGAGCGGGATCGAGACGATGCCCGGGTTGCTCAGTGGGAAGAACGCAAAGTCGACACCTTCGCCAAACATGGAGGTGGGCGTGCCCGAGAACACGGGCGAAAAGATGATCAGCAGTACAGCCGACGACAGTCCGCCGTACATGCTCCACACCGCGCCCCGCGTGGTGAAACGACGCCAGAACAGGGAGTAGAGAATGGTGGGCAGGTTGGCGCTCGCCGCGACGGCGAAGGCCAGTGCCACCAGGAAGGCGATGTTCTGCCCCTGCACGCCGATGCCACCGGCGATGGCCAAAACTCCGATGACGACAACGGTGCGACGGGCGACCTTGACCTCGTCGTCGGGGTTTCCCTTGCCTTTCTTGATGACCGAGCCGTAGATGTCGTGCGCGAAGCTCGTTGCCGCCGTGATCGTGATGCCGGCCACCACGGCCAGGATCGTCGCGAAGGCGATGGCCGAGATGAAGCCGAGCAGCAGCGGTCCGCCGAGAGCGAGCGCGAGTAGAGGGGCGGCCGAGTTCACGCCGCCGGGAGCGGCCTCGATCGTTTCTGCACCGACAAGCGACGCGGCACCGAAGCCGAGCACCAGGGTGAAGATGTAGAACGCGCCGATGAGCCAGATGGCCCAGACCACCGAGCGACGAGCTTCCTTCGCGGTCGGAACCGTGTAGAAACGCATCAGCACGTGCGGCAGGCCGGCGGTTCCGAGAACCAGGGCGAGGGCGAGCGAGACGAAGTCGAGCGGGTTGGCGCCGTACTTCAGACCCGGCGCGAGGATGTCGGTGCCGGCAGCGGAGACCGCAACCGCGCTGTCGAGCAGGCTCGACAGGCTGAAGCCGTTGATCGCGAGTACCCAGATGGTCATGGCGAACGCACCGATGATGAGTAGGAATGCCTTGACAATCTGCACCCAGGTGGTGCCCTTCATGCCTCCCACGAGTACGTAGACGATCATCAGTCCACCGACGACGGTGACCACGATGGACTGGCCGAGCTTGTCGTTGATGCCGAGGAGCAGTGAGACGAGTCCGCCGGCACCAGCCATCTGGGCGAGCAGGTAGAAGAAGCAGACGGCCAGTGTGGTCGTGGCTGCTGCCATGCGCACGGGGCCCTGCTTCAGCCGGAAGGAGAGCACATCGGCCATGGTGAACTTGGCCGTGTTGCGCATCAGCTCGGCGACCAGGAGCAGGGCCACGAGCCACGCAACGAGGAATCCGATGGAGTACATGAAACCGTCATAGCCGGTGACGGCGATCGCGCCGACGATACCGAGGAACGACGCCGCCGACAGGTAGTCGCCGGCAATGGCGAAGCCGTTCTGCGGCCCGGTGAAGGAGCGGCCGCCCGCGTAGTAGTCTGCGGCGGTCTTGTTGTTGCGCCCCGAACGGATCACGATGATCAGCGTCACCGCCACGAAGGCGAGGAAGATCGAGATGTTCAATACCGGGTTGTTCTCGACCGGCTTGACCGTTTCGGCCAGAATCTGCAAAGCGTTCATCGCTGTTCCATCCGCTCAAGTTCGCCGCGAAGTTCTTCGGTCAGGGGATCGATCTTGCGGTTGGCGAAGGTCACGTAGCTCATCGTGATGACGAAGGTGGTGACGAACTGCCCGAGGCCGAGAAGCAGACCGATATTGATGCTGCCGAAGACCGGCGTCGCCATGAAATCGCGCAGGTACGCTGCGGCGAGAACGTAGGCGATGTACCAAACCAGGAAGAAGATCGAGAGCGGCACCACGAAACGGTTGCGGGTCTTCTTCATGTGCAAGAACTGAGGCGTCTTCTCATACGCCTCGTAATCAATACGGGAGTTCGGTGGGGCGTCTTTCACTGCTTCACTCATGGGGCCTCCTTGCCTCAGGGACGAAAAATAGGGGTGTCAAGAAAAATTTGGGTGCGCGGTCGGGTAAGGCGTGGTCTCGACCGGGTTAAGAAACGGATGTTGACAGCGCCCGTTTCAGGTCGTCGAGAACGGTGGGGTCCTCGATGGTGGGGGGAACGGTATGTTCTTCTCCGTCGACGATCTGCCGAATGGTTTTGCGAAGAATCTTGCCCGACCGCGTTTTGGGCAGTCGGTCGAGTATTGTGACGTCGCGAAATGCTGCAACCGGGCCGACATGCTCCCGGACGAGGGCGACGAGTTCTGCGGCGAGAACGTTGCGGTCAACGTTGCTACCGGCTTTGAGGGTGACGAAACCAGCGGCACGCTGACCTTTGACCGGGTCGTGCACGCCGAGCACCGCACACTCGGCGACTGCCGGATGCAGCGTGAGGACCTCTTCGAGCGAGCCGGTCGACAAGCGGTGCCCGGCCACGTTGATGACGTCGTCGGTGCGGCCCATCACGAAGAGGTAGCCGTCGGCGTCGAAATGGCCGGAGTCTCCGGTGGCATAGTAGCCGGGAAACGCGGTGAGGTAGGAACTAGTGAATCGTTCCGTGCTGCCCCAGACCCCGAGCAGGGTTCCCGGTGGCAACGGAAGCCGAATAGCGATGTTGCCGTCCCTGTCGACCTTGTCGATCGGTTTGCCCCTGGAATCCAGGATGGCAATGTCATACCCGGGCACCGGAACGGTGGCCGAGCCCGGCTTGGTCGGCAACTCCTCGATGCCGAGCAAGTTGGCGCAGATGGCCCAACCGGTCTCGGTCTGCCACCAGTGGTCGACCACCGGGCAGTGGAGCCCGTCGTTGGCCCAGTGGAAGGTTTCGGGGTCGAGGCGTTCGCCGGCCAGGAACAGGCTGGTCAGGCTCGACACGTCGTGATTCTTCAGTTCGAGCAGGTCTGGGTCGACGCGGCGGATCGCGCGAATGGCGGTCGGCGCGGTGAACAGCACCTTGACCTTGTAGTCATCCACGACGCGCCAGAACGCGCCGGCATCCGGGGTTCCGATCGGCTTGCCCTCGTAAATGATCGTGGTCGCCCCGGCCAACAGCGGTGCGTAGACGATATAGGAGTGCCCGACCACCCAGCCGACGTCCGAGGCGGCCCAGTAAACGTCACCCGGCCCTACGTCGTAGACGTGGCGCATCGACCAGTTCAGCGCGACGGCGTGGCCGCCATTGTCACGGATGATGCCTTTGGGTTTGCCGGTCGTGCCGGAGGTGTAGAGGATGTACAGCGGGTCGTCGGAACGGAGGGCAACCGGGTCGGCGGGCGCGGCTTTGGCTTCTTCGTCGGCCCAGTCCAGCCAGACCGTGTCGGTGGAGCGGTCCTGGTAGTCGGCCGCTGACCCCGGAATACTGTCCCGATCGCGCACGATGACGGTGTGCACCGACCCCTGACTGAGGGTGATGGCCTTGTCGACGAGCGGCAGATACTCGACGGCTCGACCCGGTTCGAGCCCACCGGATGCCGTGACGATGACACTCGGTTGGGCGTCATCGATGCGCACGGCCAGCTCCGCGGCCGCGAAACCTCCGAATACGACCGAGTGCACCGCGCCGATGCGCGCGCAGGCGAGCATAGCGACGACGGCTTCGGGAATCATGGGCAGGTAGATGATGACGCGGTCGCCGGTGCCGACGCCGTTGGCTCGCAGTGCTCCGGCAAACTTGGCGACGCGCCCCAGCAGGTCGAGGTAGCTCAGCTGAACCCGGGTGCCGGTCATTGCAGAGTCGTAGATCAGCGCGGTCTGGGCGCCGCGGCCGGCGAGAACATGCCGGTCGAGGGCGTTGTAGCTCGTGTTGAGCCGCCCTCCCGGAAACCAGCTGCCGGTAGCCGGACCGGCCGGGTCCAGCGCCGACACGGGCGGGACGACCCAGTCAATGCCCTCGGCTGCTTCCAGCCAGAAGTCATCGGGCGACGAAATGCTGCGTCGCCAGGCCTCCCGATAGCCCCCACCTGATTCGCCGTTCATGTCTACCTTCTCCATCGAAGAGTCTCTGTATACAAAGAGTGGTTGAAGTATTGCATATAACCCGGCACCGTGGAATAGGATCGCTATTGTGTATACAGAAACCGCAATGTTGGGGTTAGACGTACCGCTCCGCGCCAGTGAGCGGGCGTACCGTCAACTGCGCGGGGAGATCCTCAACGGACTCCTCGCCCCGGGCGCCGCCCTGCTCGAAGTGGAACAGGCGGAGCGCATCGGCGTGTCCCGCACCCCGCTGCGGGAAGCGGTAGCCCGATTGATCGCCGACGGACTCGTCGTCGGCCGTCGTGGGCGCGGCTTCGAAGTGACCGACATCTCCGTTGACAGCATCTCCGAGCTGTACGAGTTGCGGCAGGCGCTCGAGGTACAGGCCAGTCGCCTGGCCGCGACTCGGCGTGATCCCGCACCTTTCCTAAAGCTGCGCGACGCTTTTCTTACCGCGCCGGATCTTCTGGACCAGGGCGACATCGGCGTGCACCGCTACTACGTGCTGATAGACGAGCTCGAGGACGCTGTCGATGCTGCCGTCGAGAACCCCTTTCTCGTCGGCGCCCTGCACGCCGTACGCACCCACCTGGCTCGGATCCGTCGGCTCGCCCGGAGGAATCCGCTGCGTCTGCGTGCCGCAGCGGGGGAGCACCTGTTGATCATCGATGCCATCATCGCCGGCGATCCGTTGCTGGCCGGCCATGCCACCCATATTCATCTTCACCAAAGCCTACTGAGCGTCCTTGCGGCGATCGATGCGGGCTCGGCGACTAGTCGATCAACGACTACGGCCGACTAACGAAGGGATCCACAGTGCAGCTTCACCACGTTCGAGTTCACAAGAGCGACGAGAATCTGGCCCGCGAGGACCAGCTGGCCTGGAAGATCGCCGAGGTCGCCGCCGACCCCGCCCTAGTCTCCGAGGAAGTGACCGAGATGGTCATCAACCGTGTGATCGACAACGCCTCCGTGGCCGCGGCGAGCCTGACCCGGCGCCCGGTGATCGCCGCACGATCCCAGGCGCTCGCGCACCCGCGATCCAACGGTGGCGACGGCGCGACCGTGTTTGGTCTCGCGCCGGCCCGCCGGGTGTCGCCGGAGTGGGCGGCCTGGGCCAACGGTGTTGCCGTGCGTGAACTCGACTACCACGACACCTTCCTTGCCGCGGAATACTCGCACCCCGGTGACAATATTCCGCCGATCACCGCCGTCGCCCAGCATCTCGCGGCGTCGCGCGGCCTGACCGGCAGCGCCCTGATTCGCGGCATCGCCACCGGCTATGAGATTCAGATCGATCTCGTGAAATCGATCAGCCTGCACGCCCACAAGATCGACCACGTCGCCCACCTCGGCCCGTCGGTCGCCGCCGGCATCGGAACCCTGCTCGGCCTCGACAAGGAGACCATCTTTCAGGCCGTCGGCCAGGCGCTGCACACCACGACCGCGACCCGCCAGTCGCGGAAGGGCGAAATCTCCAGCTGGAAGGCCCACGCCCCGGCGTTCGCCGGCAAGATGGCGGTCGAAGCCGTTGACCGGGCGCTGCGCGGCGAGACCAGCCCGACCCCGATCTACGAGGGCGAGGACGGCGTCATCGCCTGGCTGCTCGACGGGCCAGACGGTTCCTACGACGTGTCACTGCCGGCCGCCGGCAGCGTTAAGCGCGCCATCCTCGACAGCTATACCAAGGAGCACTCGGCCGAGTACCAGGCGCAGGCCTGGATCGACCTCGCGCGCAAGCTGCACAACGAACACCCTGAACTGCTGGTGGCCGGTGCAATCACGAGCATCGTCATCCACACCAGCCACCACACGCACTACGTGATCGGCTCGGGCGCCAACGACCCGCAGAAGTACGACCCCACCGCGAGTCGCGAAACCCTCGATCACTCCATTCCATACATCTTCACGGTGGCCCTGCAGGACGGTACGTGGAACCACGTCGACTCTTACAGCCCCGAGCGTGCCGGCCGCCCCGACACCATCGCCCTGTGGAATACCGTCACCACGACCGAAGATCAGGAGTGGACGCGTCGCTACCACTCCCTCGACCCGGCCGAGAAAGCCTTCGGTGGTCGCGTGGAAATCGAGCTGGCCAACGGAACCCGCCTGGTCGACGAGATCGCCGTGGCCGACGCGCATCCGCTTGGCGCTCGCCCGTTCGCCCGCGCCGAGTACATCAACAAGTTCCGCACCCTAGCCGCACCGGTGATGGAGGAGGCAGAGATCGAACGCTTCCTCGCCCTGGCCCAGCGCCTGCCGGAGCTCAGGCCCGCCGACCTCGGCGGCCTGACCATCGTGGCAAAGCCTGGACTGCTCGCGTCGATCGCTACCCCGAACGGCATCTTCTAATGCTGTACGCCGGCACGACCGCCGCCGCCAAGCGCATTGCCCTGCGGGCCGGCCTGTCGAGCGGCAAGATCCTGCGCTACCCGGGCGCGTTCAACCCGCTCTCGGCCAAGCTCATCGAGCAGAAGGGGTTCGAGGGGGTCTATATTTCAGGCGCCGTGCTCTCGGCCGACCTCGGCCTGCCCGATATCGGCTTGACCACCCTCACCGAGGTGGCCGGTCGGTCGCAGCAGATCGCCCGCATGACCAATCTGCCGGCGATCGTCGACGCCGACACCGGTTTCGGGGAGCCGATGAACGTCGCACGCACGATCCAGACCCTCGAGGATGCCGGCCTGGCGGGCATGCACATCGAGGACCAGGTCAACCCGAAACGCTGCGGCCACCTCGACGGCAAGCAGGTAGTGGATGCCGACACCGCGATCAAGCGCATCCGCGCGGCCGTCGACGCGCGCCGCGACTCTAACTTTCTCGTGATGGCGCGCACGGACATCCGTGCCGTTGACGGGCTGGACGCCGCTGTGACGCGCGCCAAGCAGTTGCAGGACGCCGGGGCCGACGCGATCTTCCCCGAGGCGATGGGCAGCCTGGCCGAGTTCGAGGCGATTCGGGCGGCCGTGTCGGTGCCGATCTTGGCGAACATGACCGAGTTCGGTAAGGGCGAGCTGTACACCGTGCATCAGCTCGAGAACGTGGGTATGAACCTGGTGATCTTTCCGGTGTCGCTGCTGCGCCTCGCGATGGGCTCGGCGGCACGCGGACTCGACGCGATCGAACAGCACGGTTCGCTCGCCACGATGCTGCCCGAGATGCAGCACCGGGCCGACCTGTACGAACTGCTCGATTATGAGTCGTACAGCCAGTTCGATTCGGGTATCTTCGACTTCACGTTGCACCCGCACATTTCGACGCCCAGTTCGACGCAGGTCTAAGGAGCACTATGTCTGACACCCAAACTGTGGAACCCCACGTGTATAAAGGTCTCACCGGCGTCGTCGTCGACACGACCGCGGTCTCCAAGGTCAACCCGGAGACCAACTCCCTGCTCTACCGGGGCTATCCGGTGCAGGAGCTCGCCGCGAAGAAGAGCTTCGAAGAGGTCGCCTACCTGCTCTGGCACGGCGAACTTCCCGATGACCAGCAGCTCGCCGACTTCGAAGCCCTCGAACGCTCATTGCGTCACCTCAGCCCGGTGATCAAGCGCATCATCGACGAGCTGCCGCTGACCGCCCACCCGATGGACGTCGTGCGCACCGCGGTGAGCGTTATCGGCGCGAGCGATCCGGAGGCCGAGAACCCCTCGGCGAAATCCGACCTCGCCAAGTCGATTCGCCTGTACGCCCAGCTGCCCGCGATCGTCTCCTACGACCAGCGTCGCCGTCACGGACTCGACCTGGTCGAACCGCGCGACGACCTCGGCTACTCCGCGAATTTTCTGCATATGGCCTTCGGCGAGGTGCCGGAGCTCGTCGTCGTCAACGCCTTCGACGTGTCGATGATCCTCTATGCAGAGCACTCCTTCAATGCGTCGACGTTTGCCGCTCGGGTCATCACCTCGACCCTGTCCGACCTGTATTCGGCGGTGACCGGCGCGGTCGGGGCGCTCAAGGGAGCCCTGCACGGCGGCGCCAATGAAGCCGTCATGCACACCTTCACCGAGATCGGCCTCGAAGCCGGCTCGGCCGCGCGGGCCGAGCCGTGGCTCGAGCAGGCGCTCGCCGACAAGCGCAAGATCATGGGCTTCGGCCACCGCGTGTACAAGAGCGGGGACTCGCGGGTACCGACGATGCGTGCCTCGCTCGTCACCCTGACGGAGCACTACCAGAAGCCGGAACTGCTCGAACTCTACGAGGCCCTCGAGACGGCGATGACCACGCGCAAGGCCATCCTGCCGAACCTCGACTACCCCTCGGGCCCGGCCTATCACCTGATGGGGTTCGACACCCTCACGTTCACGCCGATCTTCGTTGCGGCGCGCATCACCGGGTGGACCGCGCACATCATCGAGCAGAAGAAGAGCAACGCGCTCATTCGTCCGCTGTCGGCCTACAATGGCGTCGACCAGCGCCAGGTTCCATAGCGTTCTTTCCGTGCGAGCGGATGCCGCGCGGCCAGCTGCCTGCGCAGCATCCGTTTTGTGCCGTGTGGATCGTCGCTAGCATTGACGGATGACACTTGATGCCGAGGCTTTGCCCACACCATCCGTGACCGATCGCGAGATTCTGCAGTGGACCGACTTCGCCGCGGCGTCGCGCGAGTTGGCCGTACGCGTTCGGGCGAGCGATTTTCACCCTGATGTCGTGATCGCCATCGCCCGCGGTGGGCTGCTGCTGGCCGGCGCCGTGTCGTACGCGCTCGGCACCAAGAACTGCGGCTCCATCAACGTGGAGTTCTACACCGGCATCGACGAACGCCTGCCCGAGCCCGTTCTGTCGGCGCCGATGCTCGACGCCCCGGCCCTCGCCGGCAAGCGGGTGCTGCTCGTCGACGATGTCTCCGATTCCGGCCACACCCTCGCGCTGGTCATGCGCCTGCTCGGCGAGACCGCGATGGAGGTGCGCACCGCGACGCTCTACACCAAGCCGCGCACCGTGCACGTGCCCGATTTCACCTGGCGTGAAACCGACAAGTGGATCGTGTTTCCCTGGTCGGCGCTGCCGCCGGTGCCGGGCTCGCCAGAGAACATCGCGCCCGAGGCGCTCGCCGATCTGCCTGCCGACGTGACGGCTGAGGTTGCAGCGTGAGCGTGCACCTCGTCGGCGGTGGGGGAGACCTCGCACACGACATTCCGGTCTTCGCGAGCTTCCGGTCCGAGGTGACCGCTCATGCCGGCCAGGCCGGCCGCGATGAACCGATCGTGTCGATCATCACCGTCGGCCCGGGCAGTGCGCACGCCGAAGAGCTCGCCACATCGCTCGGCGCCGGCGTGCAGACCCGCCGCACCGTGCTCGCGCCCGGCGACACGGCCGCCCTGACCGCTTTGGGCGCGGTCGACGGCATCATCATCGGTGGCGGAGTGACGCCCGACTACCTTGCCGCCCTGCTTTCGATCGCCGGTGAGATTCGCCGCCAGGTCTCGGCTGGCGTGCCCTACCTCGGCTTCTCGGCCGGGGCCATGATCGCGGCCGAACGCGCCCTGATCGGCGGTTGGCGCATCGGCGGCGTCGAGGTCACGCCCGAGCACGTCTCTGAGGGGCTCGACGAGATCACCCTCGCCCAAGGCATCGGCCTGCTCGATGTGACGGTTGACGTGCACGCCGCCCAGTCCGGCAGCCTGTCCCGGCTGATCGCCGCGACCGAGGCCGGCCTTGTCGACGGCGGCCTGGCCATCGACGAGAACACCGTGCTCGTGGTCGGCGAGGGTGCACTGCGCGTGCTCGGCGCCGGCAGCGTCTGGCGGGTCAGCCAGGCCGATGGCGGCGTGCTCGTGAGCACCATCGGCGCCTGACCTGCCCGTGACAGCCACTGAACGGATGCCGCCGCACGCGCTATCGCGTGGTGTTGCGTGCCGCCGCCCCGGCATATTTCGGTTGGTGACTGCGTGAACCTCGATGCCCTCGCCGCCAGTGGCGAGATCGATCAGGGCTGGGCCGCCGCACTCGCCCCGGTGGCCAGTGACCTGGCCAGGGTCGGCGAGTTCCTGGCCATCGAACGGGCGGCCGGGCACACAGTGTTGCCCGCGCCGGAGCACCTGTTGCGCGCGTTTCGCCAGCCGTTCGACGCCGTGCGGGTGCTCATCGTCGGACAGGATCCCTACCCGACCCCGGGGCATCCGATCGGCCTGGCCTTCGCGGTCAACGCCGACGTGCGGCCGCTGCCGCGCAGCCTCGGCAACATCTACACCGAATTGGGCGTCGACCTCGCACTGCTGCGCCCCGAGCACGGCGACCTCTCGGCCTGGTCCGAGCAGGGCGTGCTGCTGCTCAACCGGGTGCTCAGCGTGCGCGCTGGCGCGCCCGGATCGCATCGACGGCACGGCTGGGAAGCCGTGACCGACCAGGCGATTCGTGCGCTGGTGCAGCGGCAGCATCCGCTCGTGGCGATTCTCTGGGGCAAGGACGCCGGCGCGCTGAAGCCCCTGCTCGGCGACACACCCGTGCTTGAGTCGGCGCACCCGAGCCCGCTCTCGGCCCGCCGCGGATTCTTCGGATCGGCGCCGTTCAGCCGGGCCAACCGGCTGCTGACCGAGCAGGGGGCTGCGCCGGTTGACTGGGCGCTTCCGGTAATCTGGAATCAACCAGAAAGGGGAGTGCCCGGTGCTTGAGGAAGAATACGAGCCTCGTCGTCGGCTGCCCCGCCACCTACGGCCGGAGATCGCGGCCGAGGCGCCGTTCGAATACGAGATGCGCGAGGTGCGGGCAACCGACCTGCCGCACATTCGCGAGATCTACAACTACTACGTTGCCAACAGCACCGTAACTTTTGACGAAGATGCTATGACGCTCACCGAGTGGCGCGACAAGTTCTATTACCTGAATAAGCAGGGCATGCCCTTCATCGTGGCCGTGTCGCCGGCCGGTCAGATTCTCGGCTATGCCTTGGTCAGCCCGTGGAAGCAGAAGAAGGCTTACCGATTTACGGTGGAGAATTCGATCTATCTCGGCGCCGCGTCGACCGGCAAGGGACTCGGGCGTGAGCTGCTCGCCGAGCTGATCAAACGGTCCAAAACGGCCGGCCTGAAGGAGATCATCGCCGTCATCGCCGACCAGGGAGCGGATGCCTCGATCAAGCTGCACCGCGACTTCGGGTTTGAGGAGATCGGCCGCATGGGCAAGGTCGGGTTCAAGTTCGAGCGTTGGCTCGGCACCATTCTGCTCCAAAAAAGCCTCAAGTAACCACGCGAGAGCGCAAAAAGTGCCCGTTTGACACCGTCAAACGGGCACTTTTTGCGCTCTCGCGCTCATCGGGGGGTGTTTAGGCGGCCTACGGCGTTCAACACGGCCCGGCGGGGAAAGATGCTCGCGAACCGGGCTAGCAGTGCGTTGCGGGCGCCGACCAGAACGACGGAGGGCGTCACCGACCGGTCGAGCGCAGCGAAGGACGCCCGCATGACCTCCTCGACCGTGAGCGGCGTGCCCTTCTTGCCGCCGCTGGTCTGGGCGACCTCGAAAAACTCGGTATCAACCGGGCCCGGGCAGATCGCCGTCACCTTGAGGCCGCTCGCCCGGGTTTCGTAGCTCACCGCTTCGGTGTAGCTGAGCACATAGGCCTTCGTCGCGCCGTAGACCGCCATGCGCGGCACCGGCTGGAACGCCGCCGTGCTCGCGAGGTTCACGAGCGCCGCGGTGTGCGGCTGCAGTGACGCGGTCTCGACCAGGTCGGGCAGAAAGGCGTGGGTCAGCGCGGTCAAAGCATGCACGTTGAGGGCAACCTGCTCCCGTTCCCGCTCCTCGTCGGAGTCAAGCACGGTACCGAACGTCGCAAAGCCCGCGTTGTTCACGAGGGTGCCGATGGTGATCGCCCGCTCGCGCAGGTCGCTGACCAGCTCGAGAACGGCATCCGCTTTGCTGAGGTCGAGGGGGATGACGGTCGAGACCGTTCCGTATTTCTCAGCCAGGTCCACCGCGAGGGCTTCGAGGCGGGCCTGCCGGCGGGCGACGAGCACGAGATCCGCGCCGCGCTGGGCGAGCTCGTGGGCGTACCCGACCCCGAGTCCGCTCGACGCACCGGTGATGAGCGCGGTGGTGCCGATGGGATTGTACAAAGCACTGGCCATGGCTCGAGGCTAGCCTCCCAGGGCCGGCATCACCAGAGGTGGCCGGTGGCCTGGCCCGGTCGAACTAGGCTCGGGATATGGCTGATCCACACGAACTGACTGCCCTGGAACAATGGCAGGCCCTGCAGAACCGCGAGATCAGCCCGATCGAGCTCGCGGATCACTACCTCGCCCGCATCGAGAAATTCAACCCGGCACTGGGCGCTTTCGTGACCGTGACCGCCGATGCCGCCCGCGCCCGGGCCCGCTCTGTTGAAGAGCGGATGCCGCGTACCGCGCCGCTCTGGGGCCTCCCGTTCGCCGACAAAGACCTGCACCTGCGCGCCGGGGTCCGCGCCGGGTTCGGGTCGCGCCTGTTCACCGACTACGTGCCCAATGAGTCGGACGACCTCGTGCAGGCCCTCGACGATGCCGGGGGAGTCAGCCTCGGCAAAACCAACACCCCCGAATTCGGGCTCGCCTCCTACACCGAAAGCCACGCCTCGCCGCCCGCTCGTACTCCGTGGAACCTCGCGCTCGGGGCCGGCGGATCGAGCGGCGGCGCCGCAGCGGCGGTCGCCGCCCGGCTCCTGCCGTTCGCGCCGGGCTCTGACGGCGGGGGGTCCATCCGCATTCCCGCGGCCGCCTGCGGGCTCGTCGGGCTCAAGCCCAG
>NZ_SOHK01000002.1 GCF_004404055.1 Cryobacterium ruanii | reverse complement strand
TCGGACCGGCCTTCCGGCGGGAACGATCGTGCTCCGTACCGCGGCAACTCGGACCGTCCGGCGCAGGGCGAACGTGCTCCGTACCGCGGCAACTCGGACCGGCCTTCCGGCGGGAACGACCGTGCTCCGTATCGCGGCAACTCGGACCGGCCGGCGCAGGGCGATCGTGCTCCGTACCGCGGCAACTCGGACCGGCCTGTGCAGGGCGGGGACCGCAAGCCGTGGGCCAAGGATGGCGACCGGCCCGAACGCAGCGACCGGCCCACCAGTGACCGCCCTCGCAGTGACCGGCCGAGCAATGACCGCCCACGCAGCGAAAACGACAACAAGCCGTGGACCCAGCGCGGCGGTTCACCGAACCGTGCCGGTGCGCCGCGCGTCGATGCCGGTAAGAAGCTGTGGACCCGTGACGGCGCTCCGGCCCGAAACGACCGCGATGCCCGCGTTGTCGAAGAGGAGATGACCGAAGAACAGCGCATGCAGCGCGAGCTGCGTTCAGTGCGTCCGCGCCACGATGACCCGGAACTTCCCGACGACATTTCGGCCAATGATCTCGACCGCATTGCGCGCAACGAACTCAAGACGCTGACCAAGGAGAACGCCGAAACTGTCGGCCGACACCTTGCAATGGCCGCCCGCGTCATCGACGAGAACCCGCAGCTCGCGCACCAGCACGTGATGAGCGCCGCCCGTCGGGCCGGCCGCATCGGTGTCGTGCGCGAGAGCCTCGCAATCACCGCGTACGCCACCGGCGACTTCGCCCTCGCTTTACGCGAACTGCGCACCTACCGTCGTATTTCGGGCTCGAACGACCAGCTACCCCTTATGGTCGACAGCGAACGCGGCGTCGACCGCCCCGACCGTGCCCTCGAGCTTGGCCGGTCGGTCGATCGCAGCACGCTCTCTCCGTCCGTGCAGGTGGGTCTGGCCATCGCAATGTCCGGTGCGCGCCTCGACCTTGGCGAAACGGACGCCGCGCTCGTCGAACTCGAAATTCCCCAGCTCGACCCCAACACGGCCTTCTCCTACAGTCCAGAGTTGTTCGCTGCTTACGCTGAGGTGCTGACCGAGCTCGGCCGCGATGACGAAGCCGATGAGTGGCTCGAGCGGGCCTCCCGCGCCGACGCCGCCCTGGGCGCCTCCGATGACGATGACGAAACCATTGAAATCGAAGAGATAGAAGAGAACGACGACGATGCCCGCGCGTACTTTGCCGCCGGCGATGTTGATGATGATGATGACGACGAAACAGTGGCTGCTGGTGAAGCCGCTCGGGTAGTCTCCGCAGCCGGGCTCGGGTCGGTCGACCAGCCAGCCGCGTTCGATATCGACGAAACCGACGACATCGTGACCGCAGCGGTAACCACCGCTGAAGGTGACGAAGAGATCGACGTGACGCACGTTGGGTCCGACGCTGCGGCATCCGCTTCGAGCGACAGTGTCAACAACACCGCGACGGAGCCGGATGCTGCATCGCCGAAAGCCTGAGCCGCCGACGCCGCTCGCCGGCGTTGACGTTCTGCTGGCCGATCTCGACGGTGTGGTGTACGCGGGCCCGGCAGCGATTCCCTTCGCTGTCGAGAGCCTGAATCGTGCCGCCGAGACCATTCGCGTTGGCTACATCACCAATAACGCCTCGCGCACCGACCAGTCAGTTGCCGACCACCTCACCCAGCTTGGGCTGAACGTGGCCGCAGCGGATGTCGTCACCTCTCCCCAGGCGGCCGTGCGGCTGCTCGCGGAGCAGGTGGACGCCGGTGCCAGCATCCTCGTCATCGGCGGCGACGGTCTCGTCGACGAGGTCGTTAAGGCCGGATTCGTGGTGACCCGATCGGCCGACGACAAGCCGGCGGCGGTCATTCAGGGCTTTGCACCAGAGGTCGGCTGGGTGCATCTGGCCGAGGCGGCGTTCGCTCTCAACGCCGACGGCGTCGGCACGGGCATTCCGTGGATCGCGACCAACACCGACTGGACCATTCCGGTCGCCCGCGGCATCGCCCCCGGAAACGGCACGCTCGTCTCGGCGGTGCACACGGCAGTCGGCCGGCTCCCGCTCGTGGCTGGCAAGCCCGAAGCGGCGATTTTTTTGGAGGCCACGCGGCGCTTCGGCGCACAGAACGCCCTCTTCATCGGTGACCGTCTCGACACCGATATTCTCGGTGCGAACCGGGCCGGAATTCCCGCCGTTCTCGTGCTCACCGGCATCGACCGGGCAAAGCAGGTCCTTGCTGCCGATAAGGAATCGCGCCCGGCGTTTATCCTCGAAAACTTGCAGCAGCTGCACGAACCCTACCCGGAGACCGTGTTCTCCAAGGACGGCACGACCGCCACGGTGAACGGCGCGAGCGTGCGCGTCACCGGTAACGACGTGCACATCGTCAAGGACGGTGACGGCGGAATCAACCTGCTGCGCGCCGCGTGCGCTGCGATCTACCGGTCCGGGCGGGCCATTTACGGCCTCAACGTACCGGAGCGACTGTATCTCGCGCAGTAGCCTAGACAGCGTGAAACCCGAACCCGAGCCGGTCGATGTCGCAGCGCAGCTGGCCGACATCGAGACCCAGCCACTCGAACAGCGCGCCGAAGCGTTCGGGCGGCTGCATGAGCAGTTGCTCGCACGGCTCGAAGACGCTGATACCGACCCGACGGGCATGGCATGACCGACACCCCATACGACCCTGAAACAGATGCACCTATGCCCGTGAACGACGCCACTCCGGTTGATAGCCTCTCAGAACGGATGCCCGCCACCCGCCTCGACGTTGCCCTCGCCGATCGTGGGCTGGTTCGCTCCCGAACGGTCGCCGCTAAACTCATCGCCGACGGTCTCGTCACCGTCAACGGGGTGCCGGTCGTGAAGGCCAGCACCCAAGTGGCAGCGGACTCGGTTCTCGAGGTGGCCGCGACCGACCACTACGTCAGCCGGGGCGCCCACAAGCTCAACGCCGCCCTCGACGCCTTCCACATCAGCGTCACCGGCCGCACGGCGCTCGACGCCGGTGCGAGCACCGGTGGTTTCAGCCAGGTGCTGCTCGAACGCGGCGCCGCCCAGGTCATCGCCGCGGATGTCGGCCACGGCCAGCTCGCCGCGCAGCTGCAGACCGAGCCGAGGCTGCAGCTGGTCGAGGGGTACAACATTCGCTATGCGACCCCGGAAACGCTCGCCGGGGCATCCGGAGTCGCGCAAAGACCCGACCTCGTCGTGGCCGACCTGTCATTCATCTCGCTCACCACCGTACTACCGGCCCTCGTCGCCACGGCCGCGCCCGGCGCCGACTTCGTGCTGCTGATCAAACCGCAGTTCGAGGTAGGCCGCGGCGGCATTCGCGAGGGTATCGTGCACGACAAGGGCCTGCGCAGCGACTCCGTGGCCGGTGTGTTGTGGACCGGTCACGACCTCGGCCTGAAAACCTGCGGCGTGATCGCCTCACCCATCATCGGGGCGGCCGGGAATCACGAGTATCTGTGCTGGATGAACGCCACGAGCGGCTCGAATCCGACAGAATGGATGGATCGGATCGAAGCACTGGTGGGAGCGTGACGAGTTGAGTGACACCCCGCGGTACTTTCTGATAGTTGCGCACACCGGCCGTGCCGACTCCGTCGAAGCCGCCTCAACGGTCTGCAGGCAACTTCTCGCCGCCGGGGCTGTGCCGGTGCTCGCCATCGACGAACGCGCCGACCTGTTGGCGGCCTGCCCCGAGCTGAATGGGCACATCGCGATTCTCGGCGACACGGTGCGAACTGCCGAACTTGAACTCGTCATTGTGCTCGGCGGCGACGGCACCATTCTGCGTTCGGCGGAACTCGTGCGCGGCTGCTCGGCTCCATTGCTCGGAATCAACCTCGGCCACGTCGGGTTTCTCGCCGAGAGCGAGCGCGACGACCTCGGCGAGGCCGTGCGTCGCGCCCTCAAGGGCGACTACGAGGTCGAAGAACGACTCGCCCTCTCGGTGCGGGTCAAGGTCGCCGACGAGGTCGTCTATGAAACCTGGGCACTCAACGAAGTCACCGTCGAAAAAGCCAGCCGCGAACGTATGATCGAGGTCGTCGTCGAAATAGATGGTCGACCGCTGTCGTCGTTCGGCTGTGACGGCGTCGTGCTGTCCACCCCGACCGGTTCGACAGCGTACTCGTTCTCGGCCGGCGGTCCGATCGTCTGGCCCGGTGTCGAAGCCCTGCTGCTGGTTCCGCTCAGCGCTCACGCCCTGTTCGCGCGGCCGCTCGTGGTGGGCCCGGAATCCTCCCTCGCCGTCGAGGTGCTCTCACGCACCGGCGCTCGGGCCGTGCTGTGCGCCGACGGACGCCGCACCCACGACCTCCCGCAAGGATCCCGCGTGATCGCGCGCCGTTCCAGCGTGCCGGTGCGCCTGGCCCGCCTGCACATCGGCCCGTTCACCGACCGCCTGGTCAATAAATTCAACCTACCCGTCACGGGCTGGCGCGGACCGGTCGGCCGCGAGTGATCGACGAGCTGTTCATTCGCGACCTCGGCGTCATCGCCGAGGCCACGCTGCCGCTCGGCCCCGGGTTCACCGCCGTCACCGGTGAAACCGGCGCCGGCAAGACCATGGTGGTTACCGCGCTCGGACTACTGCTCGGCGATCGAGCGGATGCCGGCACCGTGCGCCAGGGCCAGCCGCAGAGTTTCGTGCAGGGCCGCTGGGTCATCGACCCCGCCAGTTCGGTCGCCGAACGGGTGCGTGACGCCGGGGGAGACCTCGACGGCCCCGAGCTCATCCTCGGCCGCTCTGTCTCGAGCGAAGGACGCAGCCGCGCGGTGGTCGGCGGGCGCGGCGCTCCGGCGAGCGTGCTCGGCGACCTGCGCAACGACCTCGTCGTCGTGCACGGCCAGAGCGACCAGGTGCGACTGCGCTCCGCCGCCGCGCAGCGGGACGCCCTCGACCGCTTCGCCGGCCCCGACCTCGCCGCAGTGCTCGCTGACTACCAGCACGCCTTCCACCGCTGGCAGTCCAACCAGGCCGATCTTGACCGGCTCGTCACCGAACGAGACCTGCGCGCCCGCGAGGCCGACGACCTGCGCGCCGCGCTAACCGAGATTGAAACGGTCGCCCCGCAACCCGGCGAGGACGCCCTACTCGCCGAACGCGCCGAACGCCTCGGCAACCTCGAAGAACTTCGCTTGGCCGGCGAACAGGCCCGTCAGCTCATTTCGGCCGAAGACAACCCCGACGACGTTCCCGACACGGTTGCCCTGCTCGAAACCGCTCGGCGTGCCCTCGACCGGGTCGCTGGCCACGATGCGGCCCTACCGCCGCTCGTTGCCGCCATCGCCAACGTGGGTTTCGTCGTCGCCGACATCGCCGCCGAACTCTCCAGCTACCTGGCCGGTCTCGACGCCGACGGCGCCCGCGAACTCGAAATCGTGCAGGAACGCCGCGCCGAACTGGGCATCCTCGCCCGCAAATACCCGGGCGGCCTCGAGGAGGCCATCGAATTTCTGCTGGTCGGAAGCATCCGGCTGCTCGAGCTCGACTCCGATTCTGACCGCATCGAACAGCTCAGCAGCGAAGCGGATGCCGACCACACACTGGTCACGACCCTCGCCGCCGCCCTCACCGCGTTGCGCCAGACGGCAGCCGAACAGCTCGGCGCCCGGGTGACCGCCGAGCTCGCCGCGTTGGCCATGCCCGACGCTGTGCTGCACGTGGAGGCCCTGCCCGGTCCCGAGTTTACGATCACCGGTAGCGATCTCGTGCGCCTGCTGCTGCAGCCGCACACGGGCGCGGAGCCGCGCGCGTTGGCGCGCGGGGCATCCGGTGGTGAACTGTCCCGGGTGATGCTCGCCATCGAGGTCGTCATCAACGCCACCGACCCGGTTCCCACCTTCGTCTTTGACGAGATCGATGCCGGTGTGGGCGGAGCCGCCGCGATCGAAATCGGCCGTCGGCTCGCCCGACTCGCCGAAACCGCGCAGGTGATCGTCGTCACGCACCTCGCCCAGGTCGCCGCGTTCGCCGGCAACCACCTCAGCGTCGTCAAGGACAGCGATGGATCCGTCACGGCCTCAAGCGTGCGGCAGCTGCGCGGCGACGACCGCGCCGCCGAAATGGCCCGTCTGCTCTCGGGCCTGCCCGACTCGAAAAGCGGCCTCGAACATGCCAGGGAACTGCTCGACCTTGCCCAATCCAACTCTCGTCCCCTCAAAAAGTGAGTGATCAAATCCAGGTGATAGCATTGAAGCCCGTGGTGGAAAATATAATTACGGACCGATCAGACGGCACGACCAAGCACATCTTCGTGACCGGGGGTGTTGTCTCCTCGCTCGGTAAGGGCTTGACGGCGGCCAGCCTCGGAAACCTGCTCACCGCGCGCGGCCTGCGGGTCGTCATGCAGAAGCTCGACCCCTATCTCAACGTCGACCCGGGAACGATGAACCCGTTCCAGCACGGCGAGGTCTTCGTGACTGACGACGGCGCCGAGACCGACCTCGACATCGGACACTACGAACGTTTCCTCGACATCAACCTCGGCCAGTCCGCGAACGTGACGACCGGCCAGGTCTACTCGCAGGTGATCGCCAAGGAACGCCGCGGTGAGTACCTCGGTGACACTGTGCAGGTCATCCCGCACATCACCGATGAGATCAAGCGCCGCATGCGCCTGCAGGCGAGCGATGAGGTTCGCCCCGACGTGATCATCACCGAGGTGGGCGGCACGGTCGGTGACATTGAATCCCAACCGTTCCTCGAAGCAGCCCGCCAGGTGCGCCACGAACTCGGCCGAGGCAACGTGTTCTTCGTGCACGTCTCGCTCGTACCGTTCCTCGGTGCGGCTGGCGAGCAGAAGACCAAGCCCACCCAGCACTCCGTGGCTACCCTGCGCTCTATCGGAATCCAGCCCGACGCCCTCGTACTGCGCAGCGACCGCCCCGTGTCCGAGTCGAACAAGCGCAAGATCGCGCTCATGTGCGATGTCGACGAAGACGCAGTGGTCAACTGTCCCGACGTCTCGTCAATCTACGAGATCCCCACCATGCTGCACAGCCAAGGCCTCGACAAGTACATCGTCAACGCCCTCGGCCTCACGGCCGACGTCGTCGACTGGACCGGCTGGGAGAACCTGCTGGAGGCCGTTCGCCACCCCAAACACGAGGTCACCATCGGCCTGGTCGGCAAGTACATCGACCTGCCGGATGCCTACCTCTCGGTCACCGAGGCGCTGCGAGCCGGCGGGTTCGCCAACCAGGCGAAGGTCAAAATCGTCTGGATCGGCTCCGACGACTGCGAAACCGACGATGGAGCGGCCCGCCTGCTCGGCGAACTCGACGGCATTTGCGTGCCCGGAGGCTTCGGAATCCGCGGCATCGAGGGCAAGCTCGGCGCCCTCAAATTCGCCCGTGAAAACGGCATCCCCGTGCTCGGCCTGTGCCTCGGCCTGCAGTGTATGGTCATCGAGTACGCCCGCAACAAGGCCAACCTGCTCGGCGCATCCTCGAGCGAATTCGACCCGGAGACCGAGTTCCCGGTCATCGCAACCATGGAAGAGCAGGTCGAGATCATTGCCGGTGGCGACCTCGGCGGCACCATGCGCCTCGGCCTCTACCCGGCCACCCTCGCCGAAGGCTCCCTGGTCGCCGAACTGTACGGCGCAAACGTAGCCTCTGAACGGCACCGTCACCGCTACGAGGTCAACAACACCTTCCGCGACCAGATCGCCCTCGCCGGCCTGTGGTTCTCCGGAACCAGCCCTGACCGTCACCTGGTCGAGTACGTCGAGCTCAAACGTGATGAGCACCCGTTCTACGTCGGCACGCAGGCTCACCCGGAGCTGCGGTCACGGCCAAACCACGCGCATCCGCTGTTTCGCGGCTTGATCAAAGCAGCGCTCGACCGCCAGCAAGCGAGCCGGTTGTTCGAGGTGAAGGAAGAACTCAGTGCCTGAAGATCTCCTGCAGGATGACGTAGTGCCGGTCGAGGTGACCGCCAGCGACATCGTCTACGACGGCGCTATCTGGAACGTGCGCCGCGATTCGTTCGCCTACAACGGTTCGAGCATCACCCGCGAATACATCGACCACCCTGGTGCGGTCGCCGTTCTCGCCCTCGACGAGCACGATCGGGTGCTATTGATCAAGCAGTACCGGCACCCGACCGGTCTGCGCGGCTGGGAACTGCCGGCCGGATTGCTCGACGTGACCGGTGAGAATGCCGTCGTCGGCGCCCAGCGCGAGCTGGCCGAGGAAGCGGATGTCGTCGCCGCCGAGTGGGCGCTGCTCACCGAGTTCTACACCACGCCCGGTGGCAGCAACGAAGCGCTCCGGGTTTATCTCGCCCGAGGCGTCTCAATGGTTGCCGCTTTCGAGCGCACCGACGAAGAAGCCGATATCGAGTTGCGCTGGGTGCCGCTCGACGAATGTGTCGACGCCGTCATGGCGAGGCGCATCGCGAACCCGATTCTAATCGTGGGGGTTCTGGCCGCTCAGGTGGCGCGTTCACGCGACTGGAGCACGCTCGCGCCGGCGGATTCGCCGTGGCCGCGGCATCCGCTCAGCCTTCAGTCGCGTAACATCACGGCCTGAGCGTGTCGATCGCCACGGCGGTGGATTCCTATCTGCGGCACGTGGCTGTCGAACGTGGCCTCGCCGCGAATACCGTCGCCGCCTACCGCCGCGACCTCGGCCTGTATTCGGCGTGGCTGGCGGCTGATTCCGCTCAGTCACCGCCGCGACCGATCAGTGATCTGCGGGCTGTCACCCGGCAGCACATTTCGGCGTTCGTGCAGCATCTCGGCCTGCGTGCGGAATCTCCGCTGACCGCCGCATCCATCGCCCGAATCCTGTCAACGGTGCGTGGATTCCACCGCTTCCTCCTCGACGAGGGCCTCGTCGAAGCGGATGCCGCGCACGACACCAAACCGCCCAAGCTTGCACTGCGACTGCCAAAGGCGATCTCGATCGAGCAGGTCACCGCGCTGCTCGCGGCGACCGACGGCGACGATGTGCAGCGCCTGCGCGACAAGGCCCTGCTCGAACTGCTCTACGCGACCGGCGCCCGGGTGAGCGAGGTAGTCAACCTCAACGTCGACGATGTGCTCATGGAGGTATTCGACTCGGTGCGCCTCACCGGCAAGGGCGACAAACAACGCATCGTGCCGGTCGGCAGCTTCGCCCGCACCGCAGTCTCGGACTACCTCGTGCGAGCCAGGCCGATGCTGTCGGCCCGTGGTCGGTCGACGCCGGCTCTCTTCCTCGGCCTGCGCGGGCAGCGAGTGAGCCGGCAGAACGCCTGGCTGATCATTCGCGCGGCCGCCGAACGCGCCGGACTCACCGTGCCCGTGTCGCCGCACACCCTGCGACACTCCTTCGCGACCCACCTGCTCGCCGGTGGCGCCGACGTGCGCGTCGTGCAGGAACTGCTCGGCCATTCCTCGGTCGCCACCACCCAGATCTACACCCTGGTCACCGCGGACACCCTGCGGGACATGTACACCCTGTCCCATCCCCGAGCGCGCTGACCGCCCGCGAGAGCGGAAGAATCGTTGCTTCACGGGTGCTGACGAAACGATTTATCCGCTTTCGAGAGGGGTGGGGAGCAGGCGGGGGCAGATAGGAGCGGCGGGTGCTCGGCGATCCTTGCGGCGACCGGTCGTTCCACTCGCTACAATCGACTAGGTAATGGGTGCAGGACAAATCAAGGACGGGCCAGTGACGCGTAAGTTGAGCGAGCGGATTTCGCTACCCGGTTTCGACGAGACGCCGGTGGGTCCTACGGGACGCGAAAAACACGAGTTCACCGAACCGGTGCCGTTGAAAAGCCACGGTCCGGCCCGGATCATCTCCCTCTGTAACCAGAAGGGCGGTGTCGGCAAGACCACGACGACCATCAACCTCGGTGCCGCCCTGGCCAGCTACGGCCGCCGGGTGCTCGCCGTCGACTTCGACCCGCAGGGCGCCCTGTCAGCCGGCCTCGGAGTGCCCACCCACGACGTCACCACCATCTACGACCTGCTGCTCAACGGCAAGGCTGACCCGAAAGACGCGATCCAGCAGACCTCGGTCGAGGGCCTCGACGTCATTCCTGCCAACATCGACCTCTCTGCCGCCGAAGTGCACCTGGTCAACGAGGTGGCCCGCGAGCAGATTCTGTCCCGCGTGCTGCGCAAGGTCTCCGGCGACTACGACGTCATCCTGATCGACTGCCAGCCGTCGCTCGGCATCCTCACCGTGAACGCACTCACCGCGAGCCACGGTGTGCTGATCCCGCTCGAGTGCGAATTTTTCGCCCTGCGCGGCGTCGCCCTGCTCATCGAAACCATCGATAAGGTGCGTGACCGCCTCAACCCGGCGATCGAACTCGACGGCATCCTCGCCACCATGTACGATTCCCGCACCCTGCACTCCCGCGAAGTACTCGAGCGGGTCGTCGACGCATTCGGCCACAGCGTGCTCGAAACCGTCATCGGCCGCACCGTGAAATTCCCTGACGCAAGCGTGGCCGGGGTGCCCATCACCGACTTCGCACCGGAGCACGCGGCCGCCAAGGCCTACCTGCAGGTGGCCCGCGAACTGATCCACCGTGGCGCAGTCGCCTAGCGCGGCCGAGAAGCCCGCGTTTTCGGTCGCCCTCGGCAACTTCGAGGGCCCGTTCGACCTGCTGTTGAAACTGATCACCCGGCACGAACTCGACGTCACCGAGATCTCGCTGAGCCAGGTCACCGACGAGTTCATCTCCTATCTGCGCAGCCTCGACGCGAGCGAAGAACTCGACCAGGCCACCGAGTTTCTCGTCGTCGCCGCGACGCTGCTCGACCTCAAGGTGGCCGGACTGCTGCCGCAGGGCGAACTCGTCGACGCCGAAGATGTGGCCCTGCTCGAAGCCCGCGACCTGCTGTTCGCCCGGCTGCTGCAGTACCGCGCGTTCAAAGAAGCCGCGACCTGGTTCACCGGCCAGCTCGACACCGAGACCCGCCGCCACGTGCGCTCGGTGCGCCTCGAAGAGAAGTACCGCCAGACGACCCCTGAGCTGGTCTGGACACTCTCCCTCGCCGACTTCGCTGCCCTGGCCGCCGTGGCCCTCGCACCGCGCGAGCTGCCCGTTGTGGGCCTCGACCACCTGCACGCGCCGCTCGTCAGTATTCGGGAGCAGGCCGCCTACATCGCAGCCATGCTGCAGCCGGGCGAGCTTGTATCGTTCCGTGCGCTCATCGCCGGCACCGACCAGAAGGGCGTCATCATCGCCCGTTTTCTCGCGGTACTCGAGCTATACCGCCACGGCGCCCTCTCCTTCGATCAAATCGAGCCCCTCGGCGAGCTCACCCTGCGCTGGAATACCCAGTCCCTGAACGGGCAGGCGTGGTCCGACGAAAACCTTGCCACGCTTGGAGCCGACTATGACAACTGACCGCATGACAACTGACCGCATGACAACAGATTTCAGACCTATGGCAGATCAGACCACAGACAGCCGATCACGCACCTCGAAAACGAATGCCGCGGCATCCGACTCGCAGCCAGTCAGCGACACAACTTCACAGGCAGGAAACGCCGCGCACGCCCTCGACCGCCAGCTCGAAGCCGTCTTCATGGTCGCCGACGAACCACAGGGACTCGTGCATCTGGCTACCGCCGTGGGGCATTCGATCGACGCGGTGGCGGCATCCGTGGCCCGGCTGGTGGCTGATTTCGACGGTGAAAGCGGCTCCGACGGCACGAAAACGGTGCGCCGCGGCTTCGAACTGCGCGAGGTCGCCGGCGGCTGGCGCATCTACGTGCGCGCCACCCACGACGAGCTCGTCACCGACTTCGTGCAGACTCAGAACCCCAGCCGGCTCAGTCAGGCAGCCCTCGAAACCCTCGCCGTGATCGCCTACAAGCAGCCGATCAGCCGCGGCCAGGTCGCGAGCATCCGCGCGGTCAACGTCGACTCCGTCGTGCGCACCCTGCTCGGTCGCGG
Source organism: Cryobacterium ruanii (assembly GCF_004404055.1). Lineage (GTDB taxonomy): Bacteria > Actinomycetota > Actinomycetes > Actinomycetales > Microbacteriaceae > Cryobacterium > Cryobacterium ruanii. Next base: position 42,750 of record NZ_SOHK01000002.1, on the reverse strand, counting down.
CCTGGTCACCGAGGCCTTCACCGACAGTGAAACCGGCGCGATCAACTACGCCACCACAGACTTGCTGCTCACCCAGCTCGGAATCAACTCGCTCGACGAGTTACCCCATTTATCGCCGTTGCTCGACGGCGGAACCGACGGATTCGAGGATCTGCTTTGACCCACGACAATACGACCAACGACAGCGCCCCCCGCGACCCCAACTTCAACCCGGAGGCCGCGGCCGACGGCGTACGCTTGCAGAAGGTGCTCGCCTCGGCCGGCGTCGCCAGCCGCCGCGTCAGCGAAGACCTCATCACCTCCGGTCGCGTGCGGGTGAACGGCAAGGTCGTCACCGAGCTCGGCCGCCGCGTGCACCCCGAAACCGACCAGGTCGCCGTTGACAATGTGGCCGTGCAGCTCGACACCACCCGCCGCTACCTCATGCTCAACAAGCCGGTCGGCGTCGTCTCATCGATGCAGGACGAAAGCGGACGTCCCGATCTGCGCGAATTCACGGACCAGTTCGACGAACGCCTGTTCAACGTGGGCCGCCTCGACGCCCAGACCAGCGGACTGCTCATCCTCACCAACGACGGTGACCTCGCCCATGTTCTCGCCCACCCATCCTTCGGCGTCTCGAAGACCTACATCGCCAAGGTGGAGGGTCGCGTCTCGCCGCAAACCATCGGCCAGCTGCAGAGCGGAATCGAACTCGACGACGGTCCCATCCACGCCGACAGGGCACGTATCCTCACAACCCCTCCGGGCGGCGGCTACAGCATGGTCGAACTCACCCTGCACTCCGGGCGCAACCGCATCGTACGACGGATGCTGGACGCCGTCGGTCATCCCGTGGTCGACCTCGTGCGCCGCCAGTTCGGACCGCTCAACCTCGGTACCCTACAGCAGGGCGCCGTGCGCGAACTCACCCGCGACGAACTCGGCCAGCTGCTGACCGTGTCCCGCCAGGCGCCCACGGCCCGGCCCGACACCGAGTAACGACCCGCAACCGCGACCAGCGAGACCAATCACATACTGAAACAAGGACTGAACCATGGCTGAAAGCCGCCTCGTCGGCCCGGTGCGCATCGTCGGCGTCGGCCTGCTCGGAACCAGCGTGGGCCTCGGCCTGCGCAACCGCCAAATCGACACGATCCTCGCCGACGCCTCACCGACCAACCTGCGCATCGCCATCGACTACGGCGCCGGCCGCGCCGCAGAAGAGGGCGACCTGCCGCAGCTCATCGTGGTCTGCGTGCCGCCGGATGTCACCGCCGAGATCGTCGCTCGTGAGCTCGAGGCCTATCCGGGCGCAATCGTGACGGATGTCGCGAGCGTCAAGCTGGCCCCGCTCGCCGAGTTGCGCGCACGCGGAGCGGATATCAGTCGCTACATCGGGTCGCATCCGCTCGCCGGTCGGGAGAAAGGCGGTCCGCTCTCCGGCCGCGCCGACCTGTTCATCGGCCGTCCCTGGGTCGTGGCCGCGCACGATGCGATCAGCTACCAGCAGGCCGGCGCCATTGACGACCTCATTCTGGACCTCGGCGCCATTCTGGTCGAGATGACCCCGGAGGAGCACGACCTCGGCGTTGCTCTGGTCTCGCACGTGCCGCAGGTCATCTCCACCCTGATGGCCCGCCGCCTCACCGGGGCAGCACACTCCTCGCTCAACCTCGCCGGCCAGGGCCTGCGCGACATGACCCGCGTCGCGGCGAGCGACCCCGACCTGTGGGTGCAGATTCTCGGCGCCAACGCCGGACCGGTGCGTGACGTACTGATGGCCTACCGCGACGACCTCGACCGGTTCATCGAGGCCCTCGAAGACCCGGCCGCCCCCGGCGCGCAGCGCAAAGTCGCCGAAGAACTCGCCGGCGGCAACGCCGGTGTGGCTCGCCTGCCCGGCAAACACGGTCAGGACCGCCGGTTCTCCTCGATGGTCGTGATGGTCAACGACCAGCCCGGCCAGATCGCGCACCTGCTCAATGACATTGGCGCACTCGGCGTTAACCTCGAAGACCTACGCTTGGAACATTCGCCGGGTGCCCAGATCGGCCTGGCCGAAATCTCAGTCCTGCCCGAGGCCGTCACCCGGCTCACCGAAGAGCTGGCCGCCCGCGGCTGGCGGATTGCTGGTTAACCGCATGGCACATCACTCCCTCCCCACCCTCGTCGCCATCGATGGACCGGCCGGCAGCGGCAAGTCGAGCGTGAGCCGTGCCGCCGCCCGCCGCCTCGGCTTCGCCTATCTCGACACCGGCGCCGCCTACCGAGCGCTGGCCTGGCTCGCACTTGACCGCAAGACCGACAGCAGCCAAGCGGATGCCGTCACCGCGCTCCTGAAAGACTTCGACTATTCGATCGGTACCGACCCCGACGAGTACTTTGTCACGGTGGGCCAGGTCGACGTGACCGACGCCATCCGCTCGCCGGAAGTCAGCGCCGCGGTCAGTGCCGTCGCCCGCGTTCCCGCGGTGCGTGGTGCGCTCACCGAGTTGTTTCGGAGCATCGCCGAGAACGTGGATCGGCCCGGTGTCGTGGTCGAAGGACGCGACATCACGACCATTGTTGCCCCCAAGGCCGAAGTGCGCATTCTACTGACTGCATCCGAAGAGGCTAGAATGACTAGACGCTCTGCGGAAATAACGACCCAATCGGCTGAAACCGTGGCGGAACAGCTGCGATCACGCGATCGCGCTGACTCACAGGTTGTCGACTTCATGAGCGCTGCAGACGGTGTGATAACCGTCGACTCCACCCATCTCGACTTCGAGCAGACCATTGAAGCGGTCATCGACGTCTACCACACACGCATGAAGCAGGCTTTGAATGAGTAACGAATACGACGACACGAGCACAGCGCTCGATACTGAGCTGGCGGAACGACTCGCCAACCTCGACGAGGAACTCGCCACCCGGCGTTCCGCGGCGCTGCGCACGGACCTCGACAACTACGACCTCGACGAGGAAGACCTCGACGTGCTGCAGGCCGTCACCGACGACCCCGACGCGATCCAGTACCTGCCGGCCGTTCCGGTGATCGCCATCGTCGGCCGCCCGAACGTGGGCAAGTCGGCGCTGGTTAACCGCATCCTCGGCCGCCGTGAGGCCGTCGTCGAGGACACCCCCGGTGTCACGCGGGACCGCGTCGCGTACAAGGGCGAATGGCACGAGCGCAAGTTCAGCCTCGTCGATACCGGCGGTTGGGAGCCCGACGCCAAGGGCATTGACGCCTCCGTCGCCGCCCAGGCCGAAATCGCCATCGACCTGTCCGACCTCGTCATGTTCGTCGTCGACTCCAACGTGGGCCCGACCTCGACGGACGAAGCCGTCGTGCGCATGCTGCGCAAGAGTGGCAAGCCCGTTTTCCTCATCGCCAACAAGGTCGACGACGTGCGCCAGGAACCCGAAGCGGCCAGCCTCTGGTCGCTCGGCCTCGGCCAGCCGTGGCCGGTCTCCGCCCTGCACGGTCGTGGCGTCGCCGACCTGCTCGACGCGATTCTGCTCGTGCTACCCGAAATCTCCAACGTTGCCAAGCAGGAGGTCGGGGGCCCGCGCCGTGTGGCCATCCTCGGCCGCCCGAACGTCGGCAAGTCGAGCCTGCTCAACAAGGTCGTCGGGGAGGAGCGCGTTGTCGTCAACGAGCTCGCCGGCACGACCCGCGACCCGGTCGACGAGCAGGTTGAACTCGGCGGCAAGGTGTGGCGTTTCGTCGACACCGCCGGCATCCGCCGGAGAGTGCACCTCTCTCAGGGCGCCGACTTCTACGCCTCGCTGCGCACCAGCGCGGCCCTGGAAAAGGCCGAAGTAGCCGTTGTGCTGCTCGACGTGACCGAGGTCATCAGCGAGCAGGATATCCGCGTCATCGACCTTGTCATCGAATCGGGCCGTGCACTCGTGCTCGCCTTCAACAAATGGGACCAGATCGACGACGACCGTCGCCGCTACCTCGAGCGTGAGATCGAGCAGGACCTGGCCCACGTCGCCTGGGCCCCGCGCGTGAACATCTCGGCCAAAACAGGTCGTCACATGGAGAAGCTGGTTCCGGCCCTCGAGCTCGCGCTCGAGTCCTGGGACACCCGCATCGCCACCGGCAAGTTCAACGCCTTCCTGGCCGAGCTCGCTGCCGCCCACCCGCACCCCGTGCGCAGCGGCAAGCAGCCGCGCATCCTGTTCGGCACTCAGGCTTCGAGCCGCCCGCCGACGTTTGTGGTGTTCACCACCGGGTTCCTCGACCCGGGCTACCGTCGCTACATCCAGCGCCGTCTGCGCGAGATCTATGGCTTCGAGGGCAGCCCAATAAACCTGAGTATGCGCGTGCGCGAGAAGCGCAAACGCTAAATTCGCAGACTCGAAGCGGCCGGTCCTGTTAACGCAGGTCCGGCCGCTTTTTTGGGGTGCCGAGTGTCTGTCGTGGCTGCGAAGACGAGTACAGTCGATTTGCGTGCCCACCCTAAGTGGGGAATACTCATCGGTACACTGTGGCTCCCTACGGCCGCTCACCTGCACGTTCCCGAACTTGTGCGCGACTCAGAATATACGTAACTAATGGCATTGAGAAACACCCGCACACCATCGATAAATAAGAATTCATCTGTCGCCGGCCCGATCGTCACAACTCAGGCTGTCGGCGGCAGCACCACCCCGCACACGGCCCCGCGACTGGCCATTCTCTCAGCACTGGCGGTTTCCGGCATTGCCATCTCAGGCCTCGCAGCAATCCCGGCCCATGCTGGTACTAGCGACCTTGACACGATCAGTGCCTCAATTGTGATCCCAGCCGACAGAAGCGTGACCACCGATTTGGGCTCGGTGCCCGCCGGCTTGAAATCCGTCGACGTGAAGTTCTTTACCTCCGAGGTCTCGTCCCGGACCGAGGTGAAGATTGCTGTCGGTCCGAAAGACGCGAATACGTACTCGTTCACCGCGCCGGCCGGCACCAGCTCGACCAAGACCATATCGGTTCCCGTGACGCCAGAGATGGACGGCACGGTCACTGTGGCCAGCGGTACCGCCGACGTCACGTTAAACCTTGCCGTGGATGGTTTTGACCGCGCCGCAACCAGCCCGGCGCCGAGTCCTAGTCCGACGCCGAGTCCGACACCCACGCCGGTTCCGGCTCCTGAGCCAGCTCCCGCTCCTGAGCCAGCTCCCGCTCCTGAGCCAGCTCCAGCTCCCGCTCCTGAGCCAGCTCCTGAGCCCGCGCCAGCTCCTGCGCCCGCTCCGGAAACAACTGGCTCGCCGGGCGCCTCCAACACGGGTGTTCCGACCGGAACCGCCCTGACCGTGCACGAGGGTGACATCAACGTCACGAAGGCAGGGACCGTGCTCAGCGGCCTCGATGTTCGTGGTCTGGTCAAGATCAGTGCGCCCAACGTCACCATCGAGAACTCCATCATTCGTGGTCGTGCCATGAACGGACCGGGGGCCCTCATCGACAACCTCGGTGGATACAGCAACCTCGTTGTGACCGACACTGAGCTGTCCCCGAGCACCGCTTCGCCCGATGCCAATGGCATCTACGGATACAACTTCACCGCGACCCGTTTGAACATCAATAACGTCATCGACGGCATTCACATCACGGGCAGCAATGTGAGCGTGCGAGATTCCTGGATCCACGATCACATGCATTACCGCACTGACCCGAATCAGGGCGGATCACCCAGCCACGATGATGGCATTCAAGTCCAGGCTGGCAACAACGTGTCTGTGACCGGCAGTCGGCTCACCGATTCGCACAGCGCTGCAGTGCAGATCACGCAGGACAGGGGAGCGGTATCCAACTTCACCTTCAGTGACAACTTCGCCGACGGGGGAGCCTGCACCGTGAACATTGCCGAAAAATCCTATGGTCCGATTAGGGGAGCGACGATCACCGACAACAGCTTCGGTCGTGATTCGCGTCTGGCGAACTGTGCCGTGATAGCTCCGACAACGACCAAGATTGACTTCGCGCACAACTACTTCGTTCCCGATGACACCCTCGTCGCAATCAAGAAAGGGTAGTTCTTGGCCGTGACCGCGGAGCATGGCTGGTTCTAAACCTGCTCCATTGTCATGAAACACAAAATCCGTTGAGCGGATGCGGTCGGACCTGTTAACGCAGGTCCGGCCGTTTTTTTGCGCTCGTCGCGCGCTATCTGTCTACCCGCGAACGGGGGGTGAAGCTGAGAAAGCCATGTGTTGACTTGTGGGAATGCCCATTGTGGGCAATGCTCATCTAGGTCACCTCGGCCCCTACAGCCTCCATCCGCACCTCCCGATTCCGTGCACTAGACGAAATGTGAAACATGTCTTCCACTACTGCTGTCGCTTCGCGCTCCGCCGTTCGCCCGTCTCGCCGCCTGGCACTTGTCGCTGCGGCCGGCGCTCTCGCCGTCTCCTTCAGCGGCCTCGCCGCCATTCCCGCCCAGGCCGCCGAGAACACGACGTCGGTTGCGGTTCCCGCCGGCAACAAGGTCACCCGCGACCTCGGCACCATTCCCGCCGACGCCGCCTCGGTCGACGTCATGTTCGATACCACCGCCGCCGCCCGTACCGACATCAAGGTTCTCATCGGCCCGGAAAACACTCAGCGTTACTACTTCACCGCACCCACCGGTGACGGGCCCAAACGCACCTACACCGTGCCGGTCACCAGCAAATCCGACGGCACCATCACCGTCGCCAGCGCCACCGCCAACGTCAAAGTCGATATGACCATCGTCGGCTACACCGCCAAGACCGTGCCCGCCCCCACACCGGCCCCCACGCCTGCACCAGCCCTGGCACCCACACCAGCCCCGCCCACCAGCGGTACGCCGACGACGACCAACACCGGCGTTCCGTCCGGCACCGTGCTCAAGGTCGTCAACGGCGACATCAACGTCACGACGCCAGGCACCGTGCTCAACGGACTCGACATTCGCGGACTGGTCAAAATCCAGGCGGCGAACGTCACCATCAAGAACTCGATCATTCGCGGTCGCACCATGAACGGCCCCGGCGCCCTCATTAACAACCTCGGCGGCTTCAGCAACCTCGTCGTGACCGACACCGAACTGTCCCCGACGGTTGCCTCACCCCACGCCAACGGCATCTACGGCTACAACTTCACCGCGACCCGCCTCGACATCAACAACGTGATCGACGGAATCCACGTCACGGGCAGTAACGTGCTCATTCAGAACAGCTGGATCCACGACCACATGCACTACCTCAACGACCCGAACCAGGGCGGATCGCCCAGCCACGACGACTCCATCCAGGTACAGAGCGGGAACAACGTCAAGGTCACCGGTAACCGCCTGACCGACTCGCACAGCGCCGCCGTGCAGATCACCCAGGACCGCGGTGTGGTATCCAACTTCGTATACACCAACAACTACGCCAACAACGGCGCCTGCACCGTCAACATCGCCGAAAAGGCCTACGGCCCCCTCAAAGGCACGGTCATTAAGGACAACAAGTTCGGCCGGGACACCAAGGTTGCCAACTGTGCCGTGATCGCCAAGACCACGACCATCATTGACTTCCAGCGCAACTACTACACCCCCGACAACTCCACGGTCGTCATCAAGAAGGGCTAACCAGCTCTATCCACAAAGTTCCCTCGCAGGAACCCGGCGGGCCCACGTGCACACAGCACGTGGGCCCGCCTTCTGTGTACCGCTGACGAGACGTGAAACTTCGCAGCTACAGCCACCGGGTAACCCTCGAGTACGCGCCACCCCAAGGTCCGTGCCGGCTCCACCGCCCGCGCAAGAGCGCCTCGCCACTACCGCGCCGCCGGTACCCGACCCGCACCACGCAGCAGGTGACCGCCGTAACGGATGCGTCCTCCGCGGCTTCCGCCCACCCCACCGTCACAATTGTGCCCTGCAGAAGACGTGGATACCGCGTGCGGGGTTGCACCGCTCACCACCCCACCGGCTCGCCGCTATCGTAGGCGATCACTCCCGGGCTCAAATCCTTGGCGATCTGCTCGCGCTGTTCCTCACGGAAGAGCTCATTTGACGCGGCGTCCCAGGCGGCGCTCTGGTCAAACTCCCAGGCGAGGTCTTCTTCGAACTCGGTTCGATGGCAACGGATGCCCGCCCCCCGCCTACGACGCCACCATGGCCATGGGCGGGGCCAAGGGCCGGCATGAAGGTCGGAGTGATCGGTCGCGCCGGCTTGGGCTAGATCGGTGCGCGCGCCGCCGCGGTCTCCGGCGCCGAAGTGCGTGGTCTACTCATCAGGTACTGAGTCAGGTATGAGCTTCTCAGCGCGATACCGGTCGAAGAGGGTGGTGAAGGAATCGATCGTGCGGTGGTGCGGAGTGAACCCGGCGAGGCGGCTCTTGGTGATGTCGGTGAAGACCTCAATATTGCGGCCGAGGTCGGCGTCGGTGTGCCACCATGACGCGATGCGCCCGAGGTCGGGCTCGACGAGTCCGTACGCAGTGGAGAGTTCGGCCCAGACCGGTTCCAGGCCGGCCATCTGAACCTCGAGGGGACGTGGCTCGTCGATGAAGCCTTGCGGCTCGACATCGAAGTACGCGGCGATTCTCGGCCACATCGCCCGCCAGCGAAAGACGTCGCCGTTGACGACGTTGAATGCTTCGTTGGCGCCGGCATCCGTGGTTGCGGCCCACACCATCTGCTCGGCGAGGACTGTCGCGTCGGTCATGTCGGTGACGCCGTTCCACTGGGTCTCACTGCCGGGGAACACGAATGGAATGCCGAGATGCTTGCACAGGGAGGCCTGCGCGGCCAGGGTGAGTCCCATGTTCATGAGGTTGCCGACTGCGTGGCCGATCACGGTGTGCGAGCGGTGTACCGACCAGGTGAATGATTGTCGAGCGGATGCTGCGAACAGCTCATCTTCCTGTGCGTAGTAGAAGTTCGCCACGTCGAGTCGTGGTTCATCTTCACTGAAGGGGGTGTCGGGCATGTTGCCTTGCCCGTAGGCCTCGAACGGGCCAAGGTAGTGCTTCAGGCCGGTGACGAGGGCCACGTGGTGCACCGGCGCGTGGCTGAGCGCGGCGAGGAGATCGCGCACCATGCCGGCGTTCACCTCGATGTTGAGTGCCTCGGTGGCCTGACGGGACCACGCCGTGAAGAATACCTGCTCAGGCAACTCGTCGGCGAGTACACGGGCGAGGTCGGCGGCGGAGCGCAGGTCTGCCTGGATCCAGCGCACCCCGGGCATCGCGCGGCCCGTCCGGCGAGCGAGGGCGAGGACCTGCCAGCCCCCGGCAGACAGTTGATCGACGACGGCGGATCCGGTGATTCCGGAGGCGCCGACTACGAGAGCGGTGCGGGTGCGAGGCTGGAGCTCTGGTGAGTTATTCATTACGGGGTGCAACGTCAGTGGATACGAGGTATTCCTGGGGCCGCGGCGCTGATGAATGTGGCCTGGCGACTTTCACTGTCACACTGGAGCGAACGTCGATCCGGCCTGCTTGCTGGACCCGCCTACGGAGGAACCCAGGATGCCCCCTGACAGTAAAGCTCGTGCCCGGCTGCTGCTGATCGAGGACGATGCCAAGCTCGGCCCGATGATCCGGGACGTGCTCACGGAAACCTACGATGTCATCCTGGTCGCCGACGGTGCGGTCGGTCTCGCCGTCGGCCTCGCTGGCGAGTTCGAGGTGATGGTCATTGACCGGCGCCTGCCCGGGCTAGACGGGCTGGGAGTGGTTGAAGCCCTCCGCCGCAAATTGATCACCACCCCCATCCTGCTTCTGACGGCCCTGGGAACCACCGGGGACAAAGTGGCCGGGCTCGACATCGGCGCCAACGATTACCTGGTCAAGCCCTTCGAATTCGAGGAGCTCTTCGCCCGGCTGCGAGCCATCCGTCGAGTGTTCACCGGGGAGGGTCGAACGATAGTGGTCGGTGGGTGGGAGTACTACCCGGACAGTCGCACGATCTATTCCCCATATGACGGGCGTATCCTGCTGACGGTCAAGGAGAACGAACTGCTAAAACTGCTAGCGGATGCCCCGCAACGAACGTTCTCCCGCCAGCAGATCCTGCGAACCGTATTCAGCGCCGCGGACACCGCCGGAACGGTGGATACCTACGTGCACTACCTGCGGCGCAAGACCGACACCGACATCGTCCTCACCGTGCGCGGTGAGGGCTACCGCCTGGGACAACCATGAACCGCAGAAAAATTCCCGTCATTGACAGCGACACCCTCGCCATCCGTCGGGCCTCACGCATCGTCGGCACCCGAGTCGCGTTCGCGTGCGCTGCGGTCGTGGCGGTGGTCATTGTGGCCGTGTTCGTCTACATCCTGTCCGAGATATCGCCCGGTGAGTTGTTTGAACCCGTGCCTGACACCGAGAACCTGCAGGTCAGCGCCATGAAGCTGCTGCGCGCTGCCGCGGTGTTGGGCGTGGCGCTGATCGTTCTGGCCGGGGTATTGAGCTGGCTGGTCACCCGCCGGGCAGTGCAACCCCTCGGCGACGTGCTGCATATCCAACGGGCGTTTATCGCCGACGCGAGCCACGAACTCCGCACCCCCCTTGCGGTGCTCGATGCCCGCCTGCAGCTTCTTCAACGCACCCTCCCCGTTGGAGACCCGTCCTCCTCGGTCGTCGCGGAGCTCCGCAGCGATGCGAAAGACCTCATCAACATCGTCAACGACCTGCTCGAATCGGCCGAAGTCGGCGGCGCGGCCGTGCACGACACCGCCGTCGTCAATCTGGTCGCTGCTGTTGACGCCGCCGTGCAGTCGATGGCACTCATCGCCGTCGACAAACACATCAGCATCGAACTGGATGCCCCGCAGCTCGCGTCGGTGAGGGTGCCCGACTCCAGCATCACCCGATGCGTCGTCGCGCTCCTGGATAACGCTGTGCGCTTCGCCCCACGCGGCTCGATCATCGCGGTGGGCGTGGCCGTGACCAAGAAGACGGTGGCGGTCACCGTGCGTGATCGCGGCCCCGGCATTCACGGCATCGACCCCGCCCGCATCTTCGATCGGTTCGCCCATTCCGTCCCGCCAGATGCCGACGGCCATGAGTCCCGTACCGGGTTTGGAATTGGCCTGTCCCTGGTGCGCGAAATTGCGGTGCGCTACGGCGGAGCCGTGCACGTCGTCGATAGCACTGCCGCGGGCACAGCAATCTGCCTCACCGTTCCGCGGGCGAAGCTGGCCTGATTTACGCCGTGACCGAGCAAAGTCGTTCGTCAAACGAAAGACCGCAAATTCGGCGATCTCCTGCGGCGATACTGGCTTCTGTGAGAAGTCTTAGACGGCGCCGTGTTCGCTAGTGCTACCGACCCCATCCCAGGAGGATAACTTGTCCACGACCCTAACGTTCCCTGCGACCGTTTCGCCCGTCCGGCATATTCTGACCAAGGTACCCGAGGTGACCCTCATCTTCTGGGTGATCAAGGTACTCGCGACCACCGTGGGGGAGACCGCCGCCGACTTCCTCAACGTCGACCTCGGCCTGGGCCTGTCCATCACTTCGGTCATTATGGCGGTCCTGCTGGTCGCCGCACTGATCGTGCAGTTTAGATTGCACAAATACACCCCGGCCGTTTATTGGCTGGCCGTTGTGCTCATCAGCGTTGTGGGTACCCTGATAACCGACAACCTCACCGACAGCCTCGGCGTGCCCCTGTGGGTCACGACGGTCGTCTTCGCCATCGCACTGGCTGCAACCTTCACCGTTTGGGCAATTTCGGAGAAGACCCTCTCCATCCACTCGATCTTCACGACCCGGAGAGAGACGTTCTACTGGCTGGCCGTGTTGTTCACATTCGCCCTCGGCACCGCGGCGGGCGACCTCGTCGCCGAGGGACTGAACCTGGGCTTCCTCGTGGCCCTGCTCGTCTTCGCTGCCGCCATCGCGCTGGTCGCCGTGGCGTACTTCGTCTTCCATCTCAACGCTGTGCTCGCATTCTGGATTGCCTACATCCTGACCCGCCCATTGGGCGCTTCCACCGGCGATCTGCTCTCCCAGCCCCTTGCCGACGGCGGGCTGGGGCTCGGAACCACGGGAACCAGTGTGCTCTTCCTGGCCGTGATTCTCATCCTGGTGATCGTGCTCACTCGCCGCGCACGCAGCGCAGGTGCACGTCTGACGGCCACGATCTAATTTCTGCGTTCGGCAGCGGATGCCCGGCCCGTATTCAGAAAACTCCACGAAGGCCCTTGCAGCATGAACACTATGACCGTCACCGCAATGTCCGCCTCCGGTTTTCTGGATCCGCAGTCGGTGATCGCCAGCGCCGGCGTCTGGGGCCTCGTCGTCGTGTGCGCGATCGTGTTCGTGGAGACGGGCCTGCTCGTCGGCTTCTTCCTGCCCGGTGATACCCTGCTGTTCTTCACCGGCGTTCTCACTTTCAGCGGGGTGATTGTCCAGCCGCTCTGGGTTGTCATCCCGACCATTGCGGTCTCGGCCGCGCTGGGCGACCAGCTCGGTTACATCATCGGGCGTACGACGGGCCGCCGCATTTTCGACCGCCGCGATTCCGGCCTGTTCAGCCGCAAAAGCGTGACACGAACGCAGGGTTTTTTTGATCGTTTCGGACCGGCGGCCGTCACGATCGCCCGCTTCGTGCCCGTCGTTCGCACCTTTGCTCCCGTCGCGGCCGGCGTGGGCAAAATGCCGCGGCGCCTGTTCACGATGTTCAACATTGCCGGCGCGGTGCTGTGGACGACCGGGGTGGTGCTGCTGGGGTTTGGGCTGGCTCACATTTCGGGCGTCGCCGACTTCGCCGCGCGCTACATCGACCTCGTACTGATCGGCATCGTCGTGCTCTCCGTGGTGCCCGTCGTGATCAGGGTCGTTGTTTCTCACCGCCAGAATTTTCGGGTGTGACCATCAGTGGGTACTCTGCCACGCAGACCGTCGTGAGGCATGCCAAAGACCGAATGCGGTCAGGCGGGAAGCAGCCCTCCGAAAAAAAGCGGTGTCCGAATTTGAGGTGATACGAGTTCGTGTGTTGCCAATCAGACCCTGATGACGTGTTCACAGCGCTTGAATGATGCCCATCATTCCGGCGTCTTCATGGTCGAGGATATGGCAGTGGTAGACGGTTCGTCCGCTGAAATCGTCGAACGCGATCCGAACGCGCACCGTGCTGCGCGCCGGTATGTTGACAACGTCCTGCCAGATCGCTGACTCGACTGGCCGGCCATCCTGTTCAATAATCTGCATCGGCCAGACGTGCAGGTGCAGAGGGTGGTCGAGGGTGCTGGTATTGGTGAGCGTCCACTCTTCGACGCTCTCGAATTGCACGGTGGTGTCAATGCGGGTGGCATCAAATGCTTGGTCGTTAATCGTGGCGGACATCATGCCGCTGCTCATACCGCCACGCATTCCCATGGCGAACACCAATTCGCGTCGAGCGGTGACGGTAGCGGAACGTAGGTCCCGTGGTGCGAGCTGGTCGGGTACCGCGGTGAATCCGCCGGCGCCGGCGCCAGCGACTGCGAACGTCGCCAGCGCGACATCGGCGGAACTGGTCGTGCCGCCGCCCATCATTCCGCCGGATGCACCGCGGTCATAGCGGAGAGCGCGAAGGGAGGATGTGCCGGCACGCGCGGTCACGAGTAAGTCTGCGCGATTGCCCGGGGCCAGGACCACCTCGTCAACGTCGCGCGCGGATTCGAACCGGCCCGAGTCGATGCCGAGAAGGGTGAGTTGTTGCCCGTCGAGTCGAAGCCGCAGGAAGCGGGAAGTGCACGCGTTGATGACCCGCCAGCGTTCACGCTCGCCTGCGCCAGCGCTCAGTGCGGGGGAGAGTTGTCCGTTGACCAGAATGAGCTCGCCCTCGCGACCCGACATCTTCTCCATCGCCGTGGTAGTTACGATGGTGCCAGATGAATCGACGGTGATGTCGGAGATGACGAGGACGCGTTCCCGGCTGGTCGGGATGGGGTCCGGGTCTTCAACGATGATGGCGCCGTAAAGCCCGCCGAATACTTGATCGGCCGCGAAACCGTGGTGGTGCGGGTGATACCAGTACACGCCCGGCGGGTGATTGGCGGGGAGGTCGTACTGATAATCGAAAGAGTCGCCGGCCGCGACGGTGACGAACATGTTGTCGCTATTGTTCTCGGGCGAGACGTGGAGGCCGTGCACGTGCAGGTTGCTTGGATCGGTCAGGCCGTTACGCAGGCTGACATTCAGGATATCGCCCGCTCGAACGCGCAGTGTGGGGCCGGGGACGCCCCCGTTGTAACTGAATGCACGCACGTCCCGGCCGGCAATGTTGACCTGCTGAGACGATGACTCCAAGGCCACCGTCAGCACGCCGTCGGAGCTGCGCAATTCTGGGGGCTGCACGAGAGCGACCCCGGACGCAGCTTTCGAGGCCTCCGGCCTCCTCAATTTTTGGTTCACGACGAATCCGGTCCCGCCGATGGCCACCCCGCCAATTCCTACACCGCCAAGGATGAGAGCGTTTCGGCGGCTGATGTCAATCATCATCGGCTTTCGCCGAGCACCCGTATCTGTTCGCGGTACTGCTCTGCCGTTAGTTCTCCGCGGGCAAATCGCTCGTCGAGGATCTTCCGTGCGCTGGTGAGATCTGATGGCGCTGAGGGGGAGGGTGACGAGGGGCCACGCTCGGCGTTTCTGGTCGATAAGCGAATGATGACGTACACGAGGATTGCGATGCCGACCATCGCCAGCAGTCCGAATCCCCAGGACCACCCCAAAGCTCCATTGCCCCACATCATGATGCGTTTCCTTCCGTATTGATGATGTCTCATTATACCTCTAGGGGTATCTGTTGTTACTGGATAGCAACCGCTCATATTCAGAGCGGATGGCTGGTGTCGTTCGGTGATGCGGATGCTAAAAAGACAGCGATACCAGTGCGGTCCAGGTGTTCCCGTAGTCATTGCTAGCGGCGATTCCGGATGCGTCCGCTACGAGGAGCCAGGGTGAGGATCCGCCGACGACGGTGAACGCTTCGGGGGCGCGTTCGGTCGTTCCGGTTTGCGTCCACGTCTCGGCGTCCTGGCGCCAGACTCCGCCGCTGGGATCCAGACCAACGATTCCTCCGCCCACGTTTGCGTCGATGGTGTCCAGCAGGAGCAGCGCGGGTGCGCCAGCCAATGCGCTGAAGGTGCGACCCGCATCGGCGCTCACCATGACGCCTGCAGCGGTCGTTGCGTAGAGCCGATCGGCCTGGGACGGATCCGCGCTCAGGTCGCGCAGTGCGAGTTTCGCTCCCGCTGTCCAGGTGACTCCTGAGTCGTCACTGACGGAAATGGTCCCAGCGCCCGCGTCGTACCCGTAGACGCGTAGGGTGCCGTCGTCGAGGGGGACGGCATCCAGATCGTGAAAATCGGTCTTTCCCGCTAGCGACAGCGCCGTCCAGGAAGACGCACCGTTTGTGCTGGAGATAAGTCCCAGATTGGGCAGCGCCAGATCGCTGGATGCGGCCGGATCGGGGTGACCAGACGCCAACAACTGACCGGGCGCGGCCACCGTGAAGCCCATCGTGTCCTGCGCTCGGCCGGCGATCTGTAGCGGTTGGGTTGTGTTCGCTCGTGGCGCTCCGGTCAGATAGGTGTCAGGCAGCACTCCGGTGGGAATGAGCCACACCCCCTGGTGGGTAGCCGCGTAGGTGTCACCCGTGAGGGGGTCGGCGCCGAGGCCGTGTACGTGCTCGAAGGCGTTCGCCATCGAGGTGGTGCTGGTCGATACCGCAGCCGAATCGGGATTGTTGCTGGTGCAACCCGCGAGAACTACGAGGCCAACGAACGCGACGGACAGTGTAGTAAGCCGGCCCCGTGACCGGATGAATCTAGCCAAGAGAGACCCCCCGGTTTTTCATGAATGTTTCCGCATCGATGCGTTCACCGTCGACACGTGTTTCAAAATGCACGTGGCAGCCGCTGGAGGCACCGGTTGATCCCACTATGGCGATAATTTCTCCGGACACAACCAGCTGGCCGGAGTCGACGAGGAGCTGACTGTTGTGGGCATATCCCGTTTCGATGCCATTGCCGTGGTCGATGAGAATCCAATTGCCATAGGAGCCCTCCTGGCCCGAGGTGACAACTTTGCCTCCGGTCGCCGCGAAGACGGGTTGGCCGCAGGGTGCGGCTATGTCGGTTCCGTTGTGAAAGTCGCCGACACCATCAACAGGTTTGTTCGGGCGAGAACCGAAGGGGCTGGATATCCGGCCCAGAACCGGTAAAGCCCAGCCTTGATCGCTGAGTTGGCCCGGACTCAAGCTGGCCCATTCCCCGTTGCTGGCGACTTCGGTGTACGAGGCCGGTTCAGGTGCTTCCGTGATGGTGTACCCGTCGCGTTCAATGAGAACGGATGCTGTCCCGGCGGCGCTGACGCTTTGCAGATCGTTTGTTTGCGCGGCGCTCGCAGCAGCGGCTTGTGGTGCGTCTGATTTGACCGCAAGCGCAGGCAGGGACGTGCTGATCGCAAAGAGTGCGATCATCGCCATGGCGCTGCCGGCCGCAGCACGCTGGCGCAGCGAGATCGGCCGAGGTGCAGCCTTCGCGGGTGGTGTAGCTTCTGCTGGGCCGGATCGACCCATGCGAAGCATGCTCTCCATTGCGCGCAGATCGCGTCGCGACATTGGTGAAATGGAGCCGGAGATGTGGGGCGCCGTAGCGACGTGGCCGGTGTTATCCACGGCGCACCGCCCCCGCGACGCGCATCAGATGGGGGATTTTACGGCAGTACATACTCATGTCCTTGCAAGTAATTCATAAAACGAAAGGTGGGCTCCAGGGGCGGGCTTTCCGAAGCGGGGCCCGCCCGAATGTGTCGCTCTAGAGCGAGGTGAGGAGCTCGGCCATGACGGAAATTTCGGCCGTCTGCGTCTTGACGATGTTGGCGGCCATCGCCTGGGCATCCGCATTCTCACCATCATCAATTTCGAGCTGCGCCATCGCGATAGCGCCCTTATGGTGCACTGTCATCTGTTCCAGGAATAAGGTGCTGGCCTCTGCTCCCGAGGAGTTCTGCAGGGCCATCATGTCGTCGTCGGACATCATCCCGTCAGAGCCGCCGCCCATGCCGCCCATGCCCGACATGCTGTTGTCATCTTCGCCCCACGCCGTCAACCAGTCTCTCAGCTGCGTAATCTCCGGTTCTTGGGCAGCCTTGATCTCAGTTGCGACGTCGATCACGCTTTGATCGATACCGTCCTTAGCGAGGAGGTCATCGCTCATTTGCACGGCCTGCTCGTGATGGGGGATCATCATCTGCGCAAAGGTCACGTCCGCTGA
Source organism: Cryobacterium ruanii (assembly GCF_004404055.1). Taxonomy (GTDB): domain Bacteria; phylum Actinomycetota; class Actinomycetes; order Actinomycetales; family Microbacteriaceae; genus Cryobacterium; species Cryobacterium ruanii. Next base: position 25,572 of record NZ_SOHK01000002.1, on the reverse strand, counting down.
ATTGAACGCCGCCGTGGTTTGGCTGGCGGAGGGGCTGGCTGCGTCGGTGGCGGGACTGCCGCCAGCGCAGGAGCTGAGCGTGAGAGCGGCCGCCAAAGTCACAGCAGCATAGATAAAAGTTCGTGTTTTGAGCATTGTTTGTCCATTCGTCGTCAAGTGGTAGAAACCGAGCGGCCGCGGGCACGGCAGAGCTGCCGAGGCCACGTGGTGGCTCGGAACTGCATCACGGTCTAAACGCGACAGATGGAGAGAAGGGTGAGGCTGGGTCGCTGAACCGGCAGGGCGCGGGTGCGCCATGAGCCCAGGATGATGCCGACAGCATCGAGTGGGCGCCGATACGTGGCCGGAAGCCGAGTCAGGAACACCATCACGACGAGAGTGAGTAGCGAAACGCACGTCATCGCCAGCAGAGTGCAATCGAGCATGCCGTCCAGGCTCCCGGACGAGATCGCGGCGACGACGGGAGCAGCCATGACAGCAGCCATACCCATCACCGAAGATTGCTGCTCAGGCACAGTCGATAAAGCAGTAGCACTTGATGAAGCAGGGACCGGCGTGTGCATGGCATGCCCGGTGGCCTCGGAATGAATGGCAAACACTGCAAAGAGCAGTGCGGCCAGTGCGAGCAAGGAGATGAAAGGCGACACAGAGGCGGGCGCAACCAGGCGTCGTATCGCGCGCTTCAGGTTCATTTCACCTACTTCTCTGCCCACAGCCCATAACTGCCAGTGTCTTCGCAGTCAGATTACCTCACGGCGAGCGCTAAATGCTGAATGCCAGTATTGGGGCGGTCAAACCGCGGATCGTGACAACCCGTTCTGCGGGGAGCACGGCCACGAGCATCCTTTCCTTCAGGCGGCGATCGGTGACTCCACGGGTGCCGACGATATTGGATGAGTCGTCCACGCCCGAAGCGCAATGATGCCGGCGATTGTACCGATGCCGGCGAGCACCGCTGCAGTTGGCGCTAACCCGAGCAGGGCTCCGAGTATCCCGGCCAGTGGGTAGGTCACGATGAAGCAGGCATGAGAGAGCGAAAACTGCGCGGCAAAGACGGCCGGACGATTAGTCTCGTCGGAAGAGCGGCGCAACAGTCGTGCCGACGGCGTCAGGATGAGCGCGGTAGCGGCGCCGAGCACGAACCAGATCACGAGGAGACCAGACCAGGCCAGGGGCGTTGCTGGCGCGAAAACAATACCGGCGAGGGCGAGAAGCCCGATGGGCAGTACCGCACAGCCAAGCAGCATGATGTTGCGGTCGGCAAAGCGCTCGAGTACCCGCGGCAGCGCGAGCGCAACGAGCATGGACCCGAATCCGTAACACGCCAGGGCGACGGCGAAGTCGGACTGAGCGCCGCCGAAGTGGCTTTGCACGAGTACGACGGTGTTGACGATGACCATGCTGGTCGACGTTGCGACGACCATGTTCATGGCAAGCAGGGAGCGCAATTCCGGGGTGCGCCAGAAGACTCGTGCGCCACGGGTGAGGCGCTCCCAGAAGGGTGTCGGAGGGGAGACGTGGTGTGCCGGCAGGGTGGCTGTGAGAACGAGCAGAGCGGAGCCAACGAAGCCGATGACGGTTCCCACGAACAGGGAGTGATAGCTGATCACGGTCAACAGGGCGGCAGCCAGGATGGGGCTCAGGAGCGATTCGAGGTCGTAAGCCAGTCGCGACAGCGACAGCGCTCGGGTGTATTCATTTTCCTCTGGAAGTATCACCGGGATGAGGGCCTGAAATGCCGGGGTGAACGTGGCCGAGGCGGCTTGCAGTACGAAGATGAGCACGTAGATCTGCCAGGCCTCGGTGACGAACGGCAGGGAAAACGCGACGATCGCGCGCAGCACATCCGCTGACACCAGCAGGTTCTTGCGCGGTACGTGCGCCGTCAGTGCAGCGATCACGGGGGCGATGCCGACATAGGCAAGCATTTTGATGGTCAGTGCGATGCCGAGCACGATACCGGCGTCGCCGCCGGCGAGGTCGAACGCGAGCAGGCCCAACGCCACGGTGAGCAGTCCGGTGCCGACCAGCGCCACGATCTGCGCGCTGAACAATCGGCGATACGTTCGGTTGCGCAGGACCTCAAGCATGAGCGCCCTCATCGTGAGCGTCAGCAGAACGCTCGAGGGGATGCCGGTGATGCGCCGGTGTGCCCTCGACGGCATGCTCCGCCTGAAAAATCGCATCCGCGACGAGCTGGCGGGCATGCTCATTGGCCAAACGGTAGAACACCCGAGTGCCCTCGCGACGGGTGGCCACGATGCGCCCGAGCCGCAGCTTCGCAAGGTGCTGGGAGACGGCTGCTTGAGACTTATCGACCGTCTCGGCAAGCTGGTTCACCGACAACTCCGTGTCGCGGAGTGCCAGAATGATGCGAATGCGTGTGGCATCGGCGAGCATCGTGAAGACCTCTACTGCCAACTCGACGTACTCCCCATCCGCATCAAGCGTGCACATCTTTTTATCTGCATTCATACGCAGATTATTGCACAAGTGTTGGCCGGTGTTGTGCGTGCGTTAGTTGGAGTGAGATTGGCGGACCGTTCGTGGGTCGCACAGCGCGCGGCCGCGGCGTCGGTCGTCGGATCTGTCGCTGCGTCACTATTTTTCGGTATGAGAACAGTCAGAAGGCCCCCATGCTTACGGTCATCCATGCTGCTTATATTTTCGCGGGCTGCGCCGGCTCGCAGGGTGGCGCTCTGGTCGCGCCCGTGGCGGTCCATGCGGGTTTCCCGCCGCCGGCCACGGGCTACCAGTAGCGCCGTCTTGCACGGCTTCATGAACCGCCAGTGATCGACGCACTGTGCGCGGATGTCAACGCGCGGGATGACCGAAAATTGTCGATGATGCGGCGTTCGACATCGCGTCGATCCAGGCCTCTTTTGGCTGCAAGACCCACCTAGGGTGGTACTGACGTGGCCACGAGAAAGACGCTGACAGGGTAGAACGCTGCTAGAACACCCTGCATGAAATCCCCGCGGCCCTGTCGGACATACTTCAGTATGAGAGTTGTGACCGACACCGACACCGATGCTGAGCGCGAGAAGCGTATGCGCAACCTCGTCGTGCTCGTCGTCGACCCTGTGCGCCGATACCTGCACCGCCGCACCGATGCCGCGACGGCCGACGACGTGATCGGCGACACCCTGCTGGTGTGCTGGCGCCGCCTCGACGAGGTGCCCGACGACGCCCTCCCTTGGGCGATCGTCGTCGCGGGGCAATGCCTCAGCAACGCCCGCCGCGCCGAGCGTCGTCGCACCCGTCTCATCGGCCGCATCATCGCCATCGACCCGCCGCCGGTCGCTGCGGACGAGAATCCCGCAGGATCCACTGTCGATGGCGCCGCAGAGGCGGCCCGCGTGACCACTGCCCTCGCCGGCCTGCGTCGAAACGACGCCGAGATCCTGCGGCTGTGGGCGTGGGACGAGTTGAAGAGCCCGCAGATTGCCGTTGTGCTCGGCATCAGCGCGAACGCAGCGGCGATCCGTCTCCACCGTGCGAAGGCGCGCCTCAAGCAGGAGCTATTGAAATCCGGCACCCCGACCGGACATATAACTTATGACGAAGGGAGCGAAGATGCACGACGATGACCGTGCGCTGCGCGATCAGCTGCGCGCCGCCGATCCGGCCCGCGCGCTGCTCCCTGCCTCGCCGACATGGCTCGACCACAGAATGGAGCAGATCATGACCAACCAGTCTTCTACCACCACGACCGTCACCCCCGAGGCGCCGCGAGGCACCTTCCGGCGGTGGATGCCAATGGTCGGCGTCGCCGCCGGCATCGCCATCGCCGCAGCAATCGTCGCGCCCCTCGTCCTCCGCGGCCCGGAACCCACCGTCGAGGCGCTGCAGCCTCCCATGGGCGAAGGCCTCGCGAGCGGCAGCTGCCTCGCGCTCGTGCCGGCGACCGTCGCAGCGCAGGAGCAGGCGTTCGCCGCGACGGTGCTGCCGACCCAAGGCGACACCGTAATGCTGGAGGTCACGGAGCGCTTCGCCGGCGACGTCGCCGACCGCGTGGAGGTCGCGCAGGGCGATGCGATGACTGCCGACTCCTCGGGCGTGCCGTTCGAGGTCGGCCAAAGCTACCTCGTCGGCGCTGTGGCTGGAACGATCACCGGCTGCGGCGTCACCGGGGCCGACAGCGCCGAGCTCCGCGCGGTTTACGACGCAGCATTCCCCGGCTGATCCACACCCGCCAGAAGCACCACGACGCCGGAACTGACACAAAGAAAGCGTCCCGCAGAGAGTTCTCCTGACGTGAACGGAGGAAAGGTGCTGATAGACCCCTCCCGTGTCCCGTGTCCCGTTCATCGTGCGCCTCGCGGAACGCCGAGGGCAGCATCCTCTTGCCGATTCGCCGATCCGGCTGTGTGGCCGACGTCGTCGGGGTGCACCCGTCTCGTCGCTGTGGCCGACAGAATCTAAGACGTTCGATTCCTGAAGCCGAGGTAAAAAAATCGAACCCCGCAAGATTCACATCCGGAGATACTTCATCTTTGCAATTTAGACTTGGCGGGTGATTATTGACCTAGCTGGTATCTCCCCGGAAGCCGTCGTCGATCGATACCTGTCGCACCTGGTAAGCGATCAGATCAAGGCGAGTCCGGTCATTCGCGGTGGCCAATCAGCGGCGGATGCTGCACTCGATTCGTTCGACGTCACAGGGTATGCCGCCAAGCGCAACCAGGTGCTTCCAGACTCGGATCGCGGAGCATCCCGGTTGTCGCCTTACATTCGCCACGGATTACTTCCGCTGCGGGAGGTCTGGAGCACAGTTGCAGGTCCCCCTTCTGACGTCGCCAAGTTCCGCGACGAACTGCTCTGGCAGGAGTACGCTCGTCACTTATATGCTCGCGTCGGCATGGATCTGCACCATAATTTGCGCTTCGACGTTGTCTGGTCGGGGGAGTTCGCGCCAGCCGCGTTGCCGCGTGAGATGACCTGCGTTGACTGGGTGGTCTCGAGCCTGGAAACAGATGGCTGGTTGGTGAACCAAACCCGTATGTGGTTCGCTTCGCACTACACGGTCCGATCCGGAAAAGGATGGCCGGCCGGTCAGGAGTATTTTCATCGCCACCTCTTAGACGGTTCTCGTGCCGCAAACCTGCTCGGGTGGCAATGGACAGTCGGCGCGGGTACCGGCAAACCCTATGGATTCGCGCGTTGGCAGGTCGAAAAACGTGCGCCTCAACTGTGTGCGGTCTGCCCCCTCAATCGGGCCTGCCCGATCGAGAATTTTCCTCCGCAGTTGGATCCGCGCCCAGTATCGAATCCAAGTCCACGGCTCGTTCGTGACTACGATATTGCAACCACTCAAGGTCCGACCACGGTCGTCGAGCGCTCGACGCCGCAATCGGTGTTGCTCACCGTCGAGTCACTTGGCGATGCGGATCCGGCGATGCTCGCGCATCCGCTGCTGCCGGTCGTCTTCATTTTTGACGAACCGGCCTTGAAAAAGCTTCAGCTTTCGAGCAAAAGACTCATATTCTTCGTTGAGACACTGCAAGACCTCGCTGCGCGGCGAGAGGTCATTGTGCATCTCGGAGACCCGAGGCAAATCACTCCAGGACTGCGCGCTGCAATCACTTGGGCCCCGGTCCCGAGCTTCGAAAAATACGCCGGGACTACCGTGGAACTTCATCCATGGCCATGGCTTACCCAACCACATGCCGGCTCTGTCACAAGTTTCTCTGCGTGGCGCAGGAATATCGCTAGGCCGAAATAGGCTGCAACGGTTTCACCGCACGGTCTGCGCATCCGATGGCCGGGAACACCAGATAAGTCGAGCCGTAGGTCGTGGGACGCGGTGGTACCAACGGTGCAGGCGCGGAATCAGGGCTGACAAATAATGCCCCGGGTTTTCAATGGGTCACGTCCCGCTGAGTGGATGCTTCTATCGGGGCCGTTTCGTGAAGAGTTTCGCGGAGGGCACTTTGGTTGAAGGCTCGGCTATAGGAGAACCGACGCCAGTTCGATCGCCTCGTGAAATTTGTCGTGGCGCAGGTCTACCGACACGGCGCGAGCTGATCGCAGTAGCCGAAGGTCAATCTCTGAGTGCTGTTTCCACCAGGTCTGGCACATCGACGGTCTCATCGATCCGTTCACCAGACCAGGATCGTGATGAAAAGGACATGTGCGAGCAGCGGACAAAATCGGCAACCACCACTGTCAGGAAGCTTGATTTGCGGATACTCTTCGCCGCAAGCGTGCGTGCGTGCGAGTAATAACAATGCATTTGACGGAGGGCTACGTATCAACGCTGTCGCATTAATCGTCGGGATCGTCCCGATGGGCGAGGACACATAGGAGTGAATCGTGAAGAAGAACATCAAACTGGTTCTCGGGTTGAGTGCAGCTGCGGTGATCGCTGTGTCGCTGGGCGCTGCGCCGGCGTCGGCGCATGTCCCGAAATCGGTGCGCGGTAACGTGGTGCTGACGGCTAACCTCACGGAGCTTAACGACTCCGGAGCGTCGGGTAGGGCGTTCGCCGTTGTTCGCGGCGAGACAATCCGGGCGATCGGAATCCGCGCGCGGGGTTTGACCCCCGATGCTCCGCACGCCCAGCACATCCACTACGGGGAACAGGCCATGAATGAGTGCCCCACGCTGGCGTTGGATAGTAACGGTGACGGACGGTTGAACACCGTCGAGGGGGTACCGGCCTACGGCCCCGTCGTGGTGTCCCTGAATACCAGCGGCGACACCTCGCCGGCCAGTTTCCTGGACGTTTCCCGGTTCCCCGTCTCGAAGAACGGCTCCTATAGCTACCTCCGGACCAACATCCGATTCACGGACGTCGCCGGAACCGGCTACCCGGGAGCCGAAGGGCTCGGCACTGCCGCGCAGATCGCTGAAGCCATCCGTGATGGTGAGGGCGTCGTCGTGATCCACGGAAACGACTACGACGGCAACGGAACGTACAACCTCAGCGATCCCGAGGGTGCAAGCGAGCTTGACCCCACCCTCCCCGCCGAGGCAACAGACCCGGTCGCCTGCGGAGTTCTGCACTAGCTGCAAGCGTCCGATCAAGGTTGCGGTCCAGGCGCCATGCGAGCACGCACAGTGCCGTGTGGTCCTGGATCTTCTTGACAGAACACCTCTATTCCGGGGCCTGCTCAGGCGTGCACAAGCTGGTAGCCCCGACATTCAGCGCGGCCTCTGAAAAACACCCCGCAATCACTTTTGGAAGAGTCGGCACCGAAGCCGAGTAGGGATTGGCCGCAGCCGCGGGCATCCGCTCCATCGTTTGAGTTGGGCGTGGACCTTTCGCACACCGTGAACGCCAGAGTTCTTCTTCTAGACGTCTGTGATCTTCACCATGGTCTCCTCATCCGTTTTCGATCGTTGCGAGGGCGGCCGGGAGATGACCGCGTGGTGCGTCGATGGGGTGATCTGCATTTTCTTACAAATCCGCTCGGCCCGGTATTTGTGCTTGTTCACGTCGATGAACGTGATCATTTGATGGAGGTGCGGTCGTGCTCCGCCGCGAAAAAAGCCGACGCGCTGCGCAGGATGTTATTCGCCCTCCGCAACTCGCGGTTCTCTCGCTGGAGTCCGAAGAGCCGCGCTGGCAGCGCTGGCCCTACGCTTGCGCTACGGGCCGCAGACCTAACCCCGGACAGGCCAGGGCGCCGGTGATAGTTCTCTCGGCAGGTATAGCGGATGAGGACGTCGTCATCGCGTACGGCGTCGGCGCCGAGATGCTTCGGAACTGACTCCACGAATACCGTGAGGACAACGGGGCTACGGAAACTGAATTGCCGGTGTCGGAACGGGCTCGTTTGAAGGAGCTTGAGCGGGAAGTTCAGGAGTTGCGGGCAGAGACCGCTTTCTTGGAAAAAGCCAGCGCATACTTCGCGCGGCAGCAGCGGGAGTAAGTAAGTACGAATACGTTGATTCCTAGAAATCGGAGCCTGCCAAGCGGGATTCGGTGGTGAAGATGTGCTGTTCGCCCGGGTTTAGCATTTCTTCGAGCAGTCCGACGGCACCTATGGCTACCGGCGCATCCACGCCGTTCTTGCCGCGGAACAGACGAAGTGCTCACCCGCAGCGACGTCATCCGGTATATCGACGGTTTTTACAACAGCCGACGCCGGCATTCCGCGCGGGGATATCGCCGGCCTAATGACCTTCGCTATGGTTATCACCAGCCAGAACTGGCACGGTAGAAGAATCCACTAATTCCGCTGTTTGAAATGCCCGCAGCAGCTCAGAGGGACAGCGGTGGTGTTATGGCAATGTTTTATTACGTATTGAGGTGTGACAGCCTCTCTAATTCGGACGCGCTTCATTTTGATCTGCGTCCCAGATCGGTAATATGGGCACGTAACTCTCACGAATGCACACCCTCGTTCGGTATGCCGTTCGAAGATGATATTGCGCAACGTCTTGCGGGTAGCAGTCACTTCAGATTGGGCCTGCACGACCAAGTTTTAGCCGTGCAAGCCCTGTGACGGGTGACTCTAGGTGATCTAGTTGCTGAGGGTGGATCGCTTGAGGCTGCTCGCATCTTCCAACGACAGTTCGGAGTCGGCGAAGGTCTGATCGTCCGAGAAGGACTTCATGCGCGCGATGCGGTAGATGATCAGGCCGTAGAGGCACTTAGCGAGGATGTCGGCCACGGAGTAGCCGATTTGCAGGCCCACCCAGGCGTCGGATCCGTCGATGCCGATACCGGGCAGTAGGTAGGCGATCGGGTAGACGCCCCAGGTTGCCAGCAGCAGTAGTCGCAGCAGGCTGATGGTCTTGCGCACCGTGGCGGGCTGACGTTCCAGCGATCGAGTTAGCTCGACGAAAAGCACATAGAGGATGTAAGCGAACGGGATCGAGGACAGCAGGCCGAAGATGCCGCGGGTCAGGTTGTCCGAGGCCATCTCGCCGGGGTAGCCGAGGGCGATCATGAGGGCGGCGGCGGGAATCAGTCGCGTGAGCAGGCTGCTTTGCACCTTACGCGCAAGTGCCAGCACGGCGACCAGCTCGAGCAGAAGCAGCGGAACGGTGAGCAGCCAGTCCACGTAACGGTAGCCCTCGTTGAAGGATGCTCCGGCGACCTGCGTATAGTTGCCGCGGCCACCAACGGCGTCAGTGACAAACGCTTCGGTGAAGGAACTAAAAATACGGAAATAATGGTATGCCGCGATGCCACAGACGATGGCCGCAACGGTCATGGCCTGGCGGTAGCGCGGAAGCACTCGCGGCAGGCAGATAACCAGAAAAATAGACGTGAACAGCTGCGAAGCGATCACCAGGGAGAATACGTTGTAGATGGTGTCGTACTGGATCTGGGTTAGGGAGTCAGGTATCAAGATGTCCTCTACTGTTTACGAGAATTCGCCGAAATGATGGCGACCGAACCGAAAATAGATAGCTAACCTGGTTATGTGTCATAACGTACTCCGGTTAAGGCAAGTTCGCCAGTTAATGCCGGACGGACTCAAGAAATACCGGTCAGCTTTGTGTTTCTCGCTAGGCTGTTTTTGTACATCACCCGATCCGCACCCTTGCACGAGATCGAGTGCGAAGGAGCACGGATGATTCATGCCGCGGACGCTGACCTCGTGATACTGGGCGCGGGCTTGGCCGGGCTCTCTTTGGCGGCCCGGTTGGCTCGAGAGTGTTCCGGCCCGCGCGTTGTCCTGCTAGAACCTCGTACCGCCTATCGAGACGATCGCAGCTGGTGTTTTTGGCGACCGGAACAGCATGATCTGTCGTACTTGGTCTCGCGACGTTGGAAAACATGGACTTTTTCCGATGTGGGGGGCAGGAACGTGCGGCACCAAGTGCCCGGGCTGGCATACCAGTACGTTCGGGGCAGCGATTTTTACATGAGCGCGCAGGCCGACATTGCCGAGTCGCCGCGCGTCGAGCTGCGCCTCGGGGTGCGTGCCGGCACGGTCACGGCGGTTTTGGGCGGAGTTCGGGTGGAGACCAACGCGGGCACGCTTTTGGCGCGTCAGGTGATCGATACCCGGCCCCGGGCCTCTGCGGCCATGCTGTACCAGAGCTTCGTGGGCCTAGAACTGGAACGTGACCGTCCGCTGCCGTTCGATCCTGACGAGGTGACGCTGATGGGGTCCCTCGCGTCCGACGCCGAAGGCCTACGTTTTGTGTATGCCTTACCGCTGGGCCCGAACCGCGCGATCGTGGAGTGGACTCGGTTCGGCACGGCGCCGATCGACCGGGACCGCTTGATCCCGGAGCTGGATCAGGTGCTTACCGGGCTCGGCTTGGCTGACGCCCGCCGGGTGCGGACAGAGGGCGGCGTATTGGCCATGGGACTGGGCCGCCAGGCCGGACTGCCGATCGAGGGCGTGGTGCACGCGGGTAACGCTGGCGGTGCACTGCGGGCCGCTTCGGGCTACGGGTTCTTGCGCATTGCACGCTGGGCTCAGCTGTGCGCGGACCGCCTGCTCGCGGGGCGGGAGGCCGTGGGACATCCGGAAGAGCCTCGACTGAGACGCACCTTCGATCGCATTTTTCTGCAGGCTGTTCGGGCGCACCCGGAACGCACCGCAGAGTATTTCCTCGCTCTTTCCGACGGCGTTCCCCCGGCCGCACTGGTGCGTTTCCTCAGTGACGGTGCGCGGGCCGCAGACTACGCGCGCATCATCTCCAGCCTGCCGTGGAGCCCGTTCATCGCCCAGCTGGCTGCGCCCACCAGGTTTACCCCGGCGCCGGCCGCGCCGGTCGGCGCGGCCGTCATCGCGACGCGAAGCACGACTACGAGTGGGCAGTGATGATCGGCCAAGCCGCTCTGTTCCATGCGGGGTCCGCCCGTGTCAAGCCGCGCTGGCGTCGGGTGCCCGTCGAGACGGTGGTGTTCGCCAGTCTCGCCTTGGTCACCTTGGTCGTGCTCGGGCTGGGCCTGCCACTGCCCTCGCTCACGATTCAGGTCGTGCTCCTTGGCGTGCTAGTCGGGATTCTGGGCCTGCCCCACGGCGCCCTCGATCCGCTGATCGCGCGCCGCGCCGGACTGTGGCGCACCCGACTGGGCTTTGCCGGGTTCAACATGGCCTACATTCTCGTCGTGGTCGTCGTGGTGTTGCTTTGGCTGATCGCTCCGGTTGCGAGCCTGGTCACGTTCCTGCTCGTGTCTGCTTTGCACTTCGGGTCCGATTGGAATGCCGACCGAGCGCCCTGGCTGCGGTTTCTCGCCGGGTTCGGACTTCTCAGTGTCCCGGCGCTGTCGCATCCAGCGCAGGTGAGTGCCGCTTACGTGGTGCTGGCCGGAGACGGAGGCGCGGTGGTGGCCAGCGTGCAAGAGTGGCTGGGGCCGCTCGCCCTGGCCAGCTTGCTGCTCGCAGCGTTGGTGGCTCTGCGACACCGGGCACACGAAAGTATCGAAATTCTGCTCGCGACCATGCTCGCCCTCGCGACAGAGCCGTTGGTCTTCTTTCTGCTGTACTTTTGCGCGCTGCACAGTGTTCGGCACCTGAAGGCAGGGTTCCAGGCCGAACGTGATGGCGGACGGCTGTCGGCCCTGATGGTGATGGTGTACACCGTGGTGCCCATCCTCGTAGTGGGCGTTGTGCTGGTTTGGCTGGGCCCCGATGGCTCCCTGAGCGAGCAGATTCTGCAGGTGGTGTTCATCGGTTTGGCGGGGCTAACCGTGCCTCACATGATCGTCGTGACCTACGAAAACCGTCACCGCCGGGCGTTAAGAGCACCCGATCTCAGCTGAGAATCATTCCCGTGGAATAAGTGCATTGACATGCAAGGACGTGAGTTGTCTCATGAACGATCGCCTGCAGGTCGTTCGCCAACCAGCGCAGCATCAGGTCGCACCCGAGTCGAATCTCGATCGCGTTGGGAATTTCGCTCGACTGAGATCCAAGAGATTATGGAGCAAAGAGCAGAACGGCGAACATGCCGAACAGCACCAGGTGGACAGCTCCGTGGAGGGCAGTGGTGCGCGGGGAGAAATAGGTGATGATGCTCGTTGCTAGTGTCACTGCGATCAGCACCATGTTTGCGTTCGATTCTCCAAGAATGACCTCTTGGCCTGTCGCTAGGCCGATGATCAGTACTGTCGGGATGGTGAGCCCGACCGTGGACACGAACGCCCCGAGCCCGAGGTTGAGGGTGCGCTGGCCCTCGTCAGCCAGCGATGCCCGAACTGCGGTGATCGCCTCTGGCGTGAAGACGATGATCGCGATGATCACCCCGCCCAACGCGACTGGGGCACCCGAGGCTGCGATACCAGCTTCGACCATGATCCCAAGGTCGTGGGAGAGCAGCACGATCGGCAGAACGGTCCCGACCAGCAGGAGCACCCGCCGGACAAGCTCGCCCCTGCCGACGCCGACGGCAGCGGTTGAAGGAGAGTCGGGGCGGGTTTCGGAAATATCGGCGGTAGTGACGCTTCCAAAGATCGCCTGAGCGTGGCTGGGCTGCTTGAACAACGCCCGGCTCTTCCCCGTCTGCAGGTAGATGAAGAACCCGTAGAGTGCCGCCGCCAGTACCGAGACGGCAATGGCTTGCGCGGGCACCAGGCTCCCGTTGGAGGTGGACACTGTGAAGTTTGGCAGCACGAGCGTGCACAGCGACAACACGGCGATCATCGCAACATAGACCGATGCGCCTTCCATGTTGTAGCGCTGCGGACCGTGCTTCATGCCGCCGAGGAGGAGGGACACACCCATTACTCCGTTAATGATGATCATCATGACGGCGAACACCGAGTCGCGTGCGATCGTCGTCGATCCCGACGGCCCAAGCATGACCGAGGAAATAAGGACCACTTCAATGATGACGACGGTCAACGTCAAAATCAGCGTTCCGAATGGTTCTCCCAGCTTGTGGGCCAGCTCCTCGGCCTGGTGGACGACTCCGAACGCGGCGACCATGATCGCCGCGAGGACGATCAGGAACACGCCAACCGCGACTGCCACACTCGGCGGGTCGGCGACAAGATCATGGCCGACTGTCAGCACGCCGATCGAGACTAGCCATGCGATCGCGAGGGTCATCGCCGTTGATCGGTTGAGCAGCGTCCGCCAGCCATCGTTCGAGCGGACCAGGGTGGGGGTGTGAAAATCCGCGTGGCGCTTGATGGACATAAGCCTGCCTTTATCGGAGGCCGTCCCCCTACAAACCGCAGCATCCGAGGTCGTCCCGTGACGCATGAACGCAGCACGCATCCACTAAATAGACGATATCAGAATCGCGGTTTTCGCCGGAGATCATCGGCTTCAGATTTATATCCGACGGGTCTCGCAACCTGCATGTCTCATATCCAAGGGGATGCAAGACGATGGGGTCGCTGCCGCCCCTCGTGGACTGAGCTCGATGCGCCACTTGACACTGAAAATGTGGTGTCAAGACCGCCAAGAGGTCGCACGTCTGCACTGCTGGTTCGGGCCGTCGACGGCGCACGCTCCCGCCCCGTTGGCGGAAGTTGCGGCGGGTCAAGATAGCGCAATTACGGATTGTAACCGCCGCGTTTTTGACGATGACCGCGTCATATCCGGTGACGATTCGGGAGTGTGAAAAAGCCCCACCGAAGGATCCCGGCGGGGCTTTCTTCAGAATGTTGACGTGGTCGCCGTCATTGGCCGCGCGCTGACAGGGTGAGCGAGGGTAAACCTCAGCTGACTCGGAGAGCGGCGGCCAGGCCGTTCAGGGTGACGTTTCCGACGATAGCGGGGCTGATGGGAGTGGACGCTATCTCGCCCGTTACCGGGTTCGGTTCGAGGCCGAGCACTGTGCTAAGCACGGACACTGCGGCCGCCGCGGACCAGGCTTGCGGCCGGCATGCGGCGGGGTAGGACCCCGCCGCGCTGGCAGCGGTGGAAGCGTCGCCGGAGTGGAGTTCGGGCATCCGGTAGTCAAACGATTCGGCCGCTGCGAGCAGACCGGTGATCAAAATGCCTGCCTCGGCACCGAAGCCAGCGCGGCCGAGCCCGGCGATGGCAATCGCGGTGTCGTGGGTCCAGACCGAGCCGCCGTGGTAGCTCACCGGCCAGTACCCGGCCGAGTCGGTGGACATGGTGCGCAGGCCGTAGCCGGAGCTGAGTTCGGGAGAGACCAGACGGGCAGCGACGAGGGCGGACTCTTCGGCGGAGAGCAGGCCGGTACCGAGAAGGTGGCCGATGTTGCTGGTGACGGTGTCGACCGGGCGCTTGAACGCGTCCAGGGCCACAGCCGGGTAGCGGCCCTGCGGTGAGTCGATCCAGAACGACTGGCGAAACCGGGTCTTGAGCGCCTCGGCCCAGGCGCGCCAGGTGTCGCCACCGGGCCGGTCGAATGCGTCGAGCAGGTCGGCGCCATCGGTCGCGGCTTGGTAGGCGTAGGCCTGAACCTCGCAGAGAGCGATAGGCCCAGTGGCGAGGCTTCCATCACGCCACTGGATGGAGTCGCCGGAGTCCTTCCAGCCCTGGTTAGCGAGCCCGTGCCCGGTGCTGTCGACGTACTCGAGGAATCCGTCACCGTCGCTGTCGCCGAAGTCGCGCATCCAGGCTAGGGCCGCCTCGAGGTGTGGCAGGAGGGCCTCGACCTCGGCATCGGCCATGCCCCAGCGGTGGGCGTCGGCCAACAGGCAGACCCACAGGGGAGTGGCGTCGACGGTGCCGTAGTAGAGCGGCGGCAGCGACACATCTTCGCCGGGGATCGTAAACGCGGCGGGCCGCAGTTCGTGCATGATTTTGCCGGGCTGTTCCGCGGTCTCAGCGTTGTTCCGGGTACCCTGCAGCTGGGCGAGTAACCGTAGGGTGGAGGCCGCGAGGTCGGTGCCGAGGGGAAGCAGGAACCGCGCAGCCCAGAGTGAGTCCCGGCCGAACAGGGTGAAGAACCAAGGGGCGCCGGCGGCGAGGAATGCCTCATCCGGCCGCGCTGTCGTTGCCATTCGCAGGCCGGAGAGGTCGTCGAGCGCGCGCTGCACCCAGCGGCCCAGGCGTGCGTCGCCGGAGCTCACCGATACCCCGGCCCACTCGGGCAGGCCCGAGGCCGCCTGCACCACGGTTGCTGCATGCTCAATATCGATCGTCCACTGCACGGTGACGCTGCCACGGGCGGGCACAGTGACCGACCAGTCGCCGCCAACTTCTGCGGCAGCCGTGCTAGGCACACCGTCACCGCTCAGGCTCACCAGAGCAGCTACGGTCGGGGTGGTCAGATGGATGCCGGTGCCCGTCTCTTTCAAGGTGACGACCGGGGCCTCGCGGCGATCGGCTGCCCCAGACGTGACCTGCTGAGCACCGCTACCAAGGCCGGCTTTGACGATCTGCATGTCCGCGAAATCGGGAATCAGGCGCACGGAAACAGTCGTGTCAATCGCGTGCTGCAGTCCGGAAATAAGAGTGATGCTCTCGGTTAGGTGGCCGGCCGTGACTCTGCGGGTAACCTCTAGTCGCAATCGCGGGTCGGCGGTGCGGTCGTCAAGGTGGCGCAGCAGCGCACTGAACGTCATCTCGCCAGCGCCGCGAGCAGCCGAGCCGATTGGCTCGCCCGCCGACCCGCCGACCCGCAGGCTCCAGCCGGAGAGGACGCGGGTGTCGGCATGGTAGAGGCCATGGATTGGGAGCGTCGTGCATCCGTCGGACCCGGACCATGCCTGGGTTGGAGCGGCTAAAACAGTGGCGGAATTATGGAGCAGTGGCTGGACAGGGTGAGAGAACATGAGTGAGGTACGACTCCAAGGTGTTGTGGTGTGGATCTGGGGAGAAACGAAGGGTGCCGGCTACTCCTTCACGGAGCCGTCGGTGGTGTTCATGATGCGTTTCTGGAAGATGAAGAACATCACCGCCACCGGGATGGTCATGATCGCCGCTGCGGCGAGCTTGAGCGGGTACTGGGTGCCCTGGCTCAGCTGCCCGGAGGCCAGCGAGGCCACGCCCTTCGTGAGTGTGGTCAGTTCGGGCGATTGCGTGGCCACGATGAAGTGCGACAGCTCGTTCCAGGAGCCCTGGAACGACAGAATGATGATCGTGACTAGGGCCGGCCGGGCCATCGGCAGCACGATCGACCAGAACACTCGGAAATTGCCGGCCCCGTCGATGCGTGCTTGCTCTTCGACGCTGGCCGGGATCGATTCGAAGAAGTTCTTCATGATGAAGACGCCCGCGGCGTCGGTGAGCAGCGGCACGATCATGGCCACATAGGTGTCGTAGATGCCAAGTTGGTTGATCACCAGGAACTTGGGGATCAGCAGCACCACCCCGGGCACGCTCATCACAGCGATGAGCAGCGCGAAGATCACGTTGCGGCCTCGAAAATGCAGCCGGGCCAGGGCGTAGCCGGCCAGAGAGTTGAAGAACACGCGGCCGAGCGTGACGAAGACCGTGACGATCGCGGAGTTCTGAAACCAGATCGGGAAGTCCGAGTTGAGGAACAACCTCTCGTACGCGGCCGTAGACCAGGTTTGCGGGAGCAGCGAGATGGGATTGGTGGCGGCTTCGACATCCGTTTTGAAGGAGGTGGCGACCTGCACCAGGAAGGGGGCGATGTAGATCATCGCGAGCACGATCAGGATCGCGTAGAGCAGCGACCGGCCGGCGATCGCGCTAGTGGGTAGCTGTGGCCGGCTCAGGTCGTGCAGTCGCTGGGAGGCAGTGCTGGGCCGCATGCGGGCCCGCACGGTGGTGGTCATTTGGAACCTCCGGAGGTTGGGGTTTGCAGGTACAAGCGCATCCGCCGGGCGGAGACCGTACGTTCAACCAGTAGCCAACGTTGGAACAGGGTGAAGACCACGATGATCACGAACAGGATGAACGCGATCGCGGCGCCCTGGCCCCAGGCCTGGTTGGTAAAGGCGGCCTGATAAGAGAGATAGGCCGGGGTGAGCGTGGTCTTGCCCGGTCCGCCTTGGGTGCCGGTGTAGATCTGGTCGAAGACCTGCCAGGCACCGATCAGGCCGAGGGTGACCACGGTGAACAGGGTCGGCCGCAGCTGGGGGAGGGTGACTTGCCAGAACCGTTGCCAACCGTTGGCGCCATCCATTACGGCGGCCTCGGCGACATCTCCGCTGAGGTTCTGCAGCGCGGCGATGAACAACAACATGAACGTGCCGCTGGTGGTGAACACAGCCATTAAAATGAAGGCGCTCATGGCAACGGAGGGCCCGGCCAGCCATTCCCAGAACGAGATGCCGAGGAACGTGTTGTCGGTGAGGGCGGCCGGGCCCGTCTCGACGCCGAACGCTCCGAAGATGTTGTGCAGCACTCCGCTAGGGTCGTTGAACCAGTTCGGTCCGTTGACGCCGATGAATGAGAGCAGTTTGTTGACGGCGCCGCTGGCGCTGAATAGGAACAGCCACAGCACCGTGATTGCAACAGAACTGGTGACCGACGGGAAATAGAACGCGGTGCGGAAAAAGCCGCGGCCGCGCAAAATCTGCCGGTTGACCAAAACGGCCAAGAACAGGGACAGCATCGTCTGGATCGGTACGACCAGCAGGACGTACCAGGCGTTGTTGCGTAGCGCCGTACCGAAGTCCTGTTCGGCGAGGCCGCCGCCGCCGACCAGAGCGGAATAGTTATCCAAGCCCACAAAAGCAACGGAGCCGGAAAACGGGCTGCCGCGACCGTTCCAGTCGGAGAAGCTGACCCAGAGTGCCATTAGCACCGGGATGACCAAAAACATCCCGAGCAGGATGATCATCGGAGCCGTGAAGAGCCACCCCGAGGCGGCCTCGCCGCCCCGGATACCGGAGCGGCGAGGCATGCGTGCAGGCATCGACATGGCGGGCTATTTCAGTAGTGCTTCGAGGTTCTTCTGTGTGGAGTCGAGGATTGCTCGCGCGTTCCCGGTTTTGAGCGACTCGAGCTGTGCGTTCAGGTCGCTTACGACATCCGCGGCGCCCTGCACGACGGGCACGCCCTTGGCATACTCCGCGCCGTCTAGGAACGGAACCAGGGTGGGGTTGGCGCTCTTCCACTCGTCGGCGGCCGACATGATCGAGGGCATCGGGCCAAACTCCTCGGAGAAGGTCAGCTGGGCGTCCTTGCTGGTGAGCTGTTCCACCAGGTCCAGGGCCGCAGTCTGGTTGGGGCTGTCGGCGGCGATGCCCCAGCAGTTGGTGAACTGCAGGGTGCCCTTGCCTTCTGGGCCTGCCGGCAGCTCGGCTACCGTGTAGTTGACGTCGGGGAAGTCGTTCGTCATTGCGCCGGTGATCCAGTTGCCCTCGATTGTCATGGCGGACAGCTGCTTTCCGAACGCCTCACCGCCCCAACCCGCGCCGATCTCGCTGGCATAGCTCATCACACCGTCGTTAAGGAGCGTCTGCGCGTATTCGAGGCCCGCGACGTTCTCCGGGCTGTTTGCGGTGGCCTCGGTGCTGTCCTTGTTCATCAGGCTACCGCCGGCCTGGGCCATGAACGCGCCCAGGCGGGCGTACTCACTGCCGAGGGCGAGGCCCACTTGGGAGCCGGTGGTGAGCGTTGCGCTCACCGTCGCGAGCTCGTCCCAAGTGGTGGGGATGTCGCTATCCGTGAGCCCGGCTTTGGCCCAGGAGTCCGTGTTGATGAGGAGCTGCAGGGTGGAGAAATCCTTCGGAGCGCAGTAGAAGTCGCCGTCATAGGTGAAGGCACTGACCAGGCTGGGGTAAAAGTCGTCTTTGTTGGCGAGATCGTCGCCGTAGGCGAGCAGCGAACCGTTCGACGCATACCCAGCGAGTGCATCTGTTGAGAGGTAGAACACGTCGGCGGGCTTCTGCGCGGCGAAGCCCTGGGCGAGCTGCTGATTGAGGTCGCTCGCGACGCTGACCTCGGCTTTGGTGCCGGCGGTCTCGGCCCAGGCGGCCACGGCGGCGTTGACGGCAGCGGTCTCGGCGTCGCCACTGGAACCGATCAGAACCGAGAGGCCCTGCGAGGAATCGCTGGTGAGTTCGCCGCCGGTAGTGGCGGAGCCACTGCTAAAACCGGATCCGGAACCACACGCGCTGAGGGTGAGGGCACCGACCACGGTGAGACCTGCGCCGATTAGCAAGCGGGAGTTGCGTCGTTGCATCTTGATGCTCCTTCTGTCGCGCTACAATGCGCACGTCTTGTGTGGTCTTCACAGTAGCTGACTTTATTTGATCGATCAAATAATTTCTTGGAACGATCAAATGTAGTGAGCCTTTAGCCTCTGCAAACGCGGTACCCTGTGGAGAATCAATATTGGATCGATACATACTGAGGTTTCGTGGGGAGGATCGACTATGGCTTCGATGCCAACGGTGACTGATGTTGCACTGGCGGCAGGCGTTTCCCGCCAAACCGTTTCGAACGTGATGAACTCGCCCGGCATTGTGCGTGCTGATACGCGCGAACGGGTTAGGGCCGCGATCGCGCAACTCGGCTACCGCCCGCACGCCTCGGCGCGGCGGTTGCGTACCCGACGCAGCTCGACCATTGGCATCCGGTTGGATCCGATGATCGACGGCATATCGGGGTCTGTGCTGGATCGGTTTTTGCACGCTCTGACGGAGCAGGCCGACAAGCAGGGTTTGCGGGTGTTGCTGTTCACCGCCACCAGCCCCGAAGACGAGATCATCCAGTTGCAGCGCCTGAACGACGGGGCCGACGTAGACGGCTTCGTGCTTACGTCCACTTTTGCTGGCGACCCCCGCACGAAGTGGCTGATCGAGAACGGGATCGCCTTCGTGACCTTTGGGCGGCCGTGGGGGACCGACGACGTGAGCGACCCGCAGCACCTTTGGGTGGATGTGGACGGCTGGGCCGGGCTGCATGAGGCGACCCAGGCGGCGCAGAACGCCGGCGCGCGGCGGATTGGCTACATCGGCTGGCCCAGCTCGTCGGATACCGGCGAGGACCGGCGCCGCGGCTGGCACGATGCGATGCACGAACGCGGCGACGTGACCGAGGCTGACCTGGTCGCACTCGAGGTGGTTACCGTCGACGGTGTAGCCGAGGGCACTGCTGCGATGCAGAGCCTGCGGCGCACGGCGGGGCCGCTGGACGCGGTCCTCTGCGCGAGCGACTCGCTGGCACTGGGGGCGATGATTGCCAACCCTGAGCGGGTGCCGGTGACGGGCTACGACAACACACCGGTCGCTGCCGCAATCGGGCTGTCGAGCGTGGACCAGTCGGTGGGAGAGGTTGCCGCGGGCGTGCTTGATCTCCTGACGGGCGAGTTCGGTGGTCAAGTCCACGGTGCGCCGAAGTCGCTACAGCCTCGACACCAGATGATCAAACCCCGGCTGGTCGCGCGGGCGTTCGCGGCGATCCCGATGGAGGTGCTGGCATGACTCGGTCTGGCCTCGGTCTGGGTCTCGCGGGGCTTTCGTCTGGATGGTGACGCGGTGGTCGTCAGCGGTGACGCGAACCTATTCGCTGTTTTCGGTGATCGCTGATTGTGCGGCAGCCAAAGTGACGATGGCGTTGTCGGCGAAGTAGATCCCGATGAGCGCGGCGACCGCGAGGTTGTTCGTTGCCCACGGTGGCTTTGCCCCCGTTGACTGGACACCTCACAAGAGAGAATATTCACCTGGCAAAGACGCGTAGGGAGGTCACTCCTGAGTACAAAGACGAGGCCGTGAAGCTGATTATCAACACCGGCAGGGCGATCGCGACCGTGGCCCGCGAGCTCGGTATCAACGAGGCATAGATACTTATTAGTCCGTAGCGCCGCCCTCCGTACAGCGTGCCGGTTCCGCGACGGCGGTGGTGGCAAAAGATTTCGGGCGACGAGCACGCGGGTCCTTATCAGCAGAGCCGAGCGCACCCACGCCCTAGATTTGTCTCGCACTGACCGTATCCAGACCTAAATCAGAACGGCTCCGTTCAACCGAGTGTCACCAATCAGACGGCTCGGTACGGCTAGGCCCAGGCGTGATGTCCCCACTGCCGGTGAGTCCACATCGGGGATTCCTCAAGTATCTCTTGCAGGCACCCCCCATTCGGGTTACGCTGGCGACCAGTTCGTCGATCTTCACAAATACTGGCCCCGTGCCCCGCGCATGATCTCGTTGTCGAGGCGTGCCTTTCCCGCACTACGGCCCCACCCCACGCGCTACGTGCCAGTGCGCGGCGCCATGTCACTTTCGTTTGGAGAACAACGTGTCACGATCCGATTCATCCGTAAAAAGGCGACTTCGTTCGAGCCGATCGGGGCTGGCAGTCATTGCAGTGGTGGCGCTTCTTCTTGGAACAACGAGCGTACTCAACGCGGCAACGTCACCGACGTCCGCTGCGGCTGCAAACCAAGATGGCTCCAGCATCAAAGCCAATGACGTCACCAGCCTGCCGGTCTCCTTCGAGGTTGAAAACGTCAACCGTTCCAAAGTGGCCTGCGCCAGTGACGGGGCAACCTACACCGTCCGCGGCCACATCGTCGGCCCCACGAAGGAGCTACGGCGTAAAACGGTGAATGGCGCGACTCTCTACCTGCACGGTCTGAGTTTTGGGGAGTTTTTCTGGGACTTCGCCCAAGCACAAAATTATAACTTTGCAACCAGTCAGGCAAAAGCCGGCCAGGTGTCGGTTGTCATCGACCGACTCGGATACGGCAGCAGCGACAAACCCGAGGGAAACAGCATCTGTGTGGGATCCCGCGCTGACATCGCCCACCAGATCGTGCTCGACCTGCGCGCGGGATCCTATGAGGTAACTCCATCGGGGCAGACTCCGGAGTTTTCACGGGTAGTCCTCGCCGGTCACTCCTACGGTGGTCAGATCGCCCAGGTCGCGGCCTACTCGTTCGGCGACATCGACGGATTGGTCGTCATCGGCTACGCCGATCGTGTGCAATCGCAGCTCCTTAGAGACAATTCCGCGTATGCCGCAACGGTGTGCGCGAGCGGCGGTCTGCGCGTCGGCGGCGCTGGCCCAGCTGGTTATGCTCCCTTCGGGCCACCAGAAGGAGCTGCGGCCGCCTTATTCAATAGCGCCGAACCGGCCGTGCAGAGTGCCGCATTGCAGTTGCTGACTATTGATCCGTGTGGTGACACAGCATCGTTCGCTTCGGCTGTGGCGGTCGACTTGGTGAACGTTCCATCGATCGAGGTTCCGGTCCTGATTATCGCTGGAGGACGCGACGCCTTGTTCCCTGTACCGGCCGGTCCTGATCAAGCGTCCCTCTATACCGGCGCCCAAAGCGTTGACCAGGTAACTTTGCCCACCTTTGGGCATGCTGTCACTCTGGAGTATGCCTACGCGCCTTCGGCGCTGCGGCCGCTCAACGACTGGCTGCAAAAAGTACTCCGCAGGTAGCCACGCAAACGACGGGAGCCTGTCTAACGAGTTGCGATACCGCATCCGTCAAAGCGTGCATGCCTGTCCCTGTCCGCCTCGACTGCGCCAGCACCACACGCGATCAACAACTTGTCCAAAAAGCTCGCTCAGCTGAGTCCAGCGCCGTCGTCGGCGAAGTACCGAACGTCAACGGCGGTACGGTCACCCTGTGGCCCCCACCAAATCGATCCATGATAAATCCTGAAAAGAGAGCACACGCATGAGTCAAGAAGCGAATATTGCCGCACAGCAGAAGTTCGGTGACGCCGTCAACAGTGGGCAACTCGACCTCCTCGATGACCTCGTGGCCGAGGACGCGGTCGACAACGACCCTGCCCCTGGCCAAGGCCCTGGCCCGGCAGGCTACAAAGCGTTCTTCGGCGAAATGATTGCCGCCTTTCCAGACCTGCACATTAAAGTCGAGCGGCTAGTCGCAAACGATACCGACGTCGCATTCGCTTATACCCTCACCGGTACCCACCAAGGCTCCCTCATGGGCCACGCCGCTAGCGGGAAAGCGGTGTCCGTTCGTGGCATGCAAATCAGCCGGTTTGAGAACGGGAAGCTTGTCGAGCGATGGGGAAGCAGCGACCAAAAGGGCATGCTCGAACAACTCGGCCTCGCACCCTAACCTTCCACTTCTGGCGTTTCTATTCGGAAGTGGTAGGGCCGAAGACGCACATCGAATACATGATGAATAAGATGCCGGTCAGGAGTCAACCAAACCGGGGGCAGTCCCTATGTCAGACTTTGATGATGCACTCATTTTCCAATGGAACACCTGCGGCCAGCGCAGAACTTTTGGCGCGGGCGTTCGCGGCGACGGCGCGAATGTCGTTGATTACGGACGCGCAACAGAACATTTTGCATGTGGGTAATTCATTCATCACGATTACGGGATACGGCGCTGACGAAGTGCTGGGCCGCAACTGTCGCTTGCTTCAAGGCCCCGGTACAGATCGTGCAGTTGTCGCCACTATCAGCGCCACATTGCGGGCCGGAGACGCCTTCGAGGGTGACATCTTGAATTACCGCAAGGACGGATCGCCGTTTTGGAACGGTTTGAAGGTTACACCGCTCCGAGGTCCGGCAAACGAGATTACTCACTACGTGAGTACGCAAAGTGACATTAACACACGTCGAGCGTTCCAAGACACTTTGCGCTTCCAAGCGCTGCACGATGTTGTCACGGACCTGCCTAACCGGCGCTACCTTGAGCAGCACTTAGCGCGGGACCGGACAGACCTGCAGGCGAGTGTCACGGCCATCGGTCTAATCAATATTGACGAATTCCGTCGGATTAACGAGCAAGTTGGACTCCGCGGAGGTGACGAGCTCTTACGTGCGCTGGGTCGTCGGCTTCGCAATTTGACCGGTGAAGGCGTCTTTCTGGCGAGCATGAAAGGCGATGAATACGCCGTCGTGATCGACGACCTCGGTTCGCTACGCGGCAGTGCAGATATTGATGACCAACTGGAAGCGGTCCTTCGTCGTTTGCACGAGGCTGTTGAGCGCCCGTTTCAAGTGCTGGGGAAAAGCGTGAGTGTCACCATCAGCATGGGAGTCGCTTTTTGCCCGCTGGACAGCGATGACATTTTGGATTGTCTCCGCGTCGCGGAGGTGGCATTAAAAGTGGCTCAGAGACGTCGACACGATCGTCAGCGCTGGTGGTATTTAGCACCGCCGGTAATCGAGACCGGCACACAGGCGACAGCGATTCTTATGGAGTCGCGTGCAACGCAGGCGGAACAGACCTTGCTGAACCAGCGCTTCGAAGCCGATCGGTTGCGCCTCTTCAATGGCGGATTGTCCATGTACATGCAGCCCGTCGTTGACTTACGCACCGGAGATTTAAGCCGAGTCGAGGCTCTGGCGCGACTAATACTTGTCGATGGCACCGTTGTCGGTCCCGATCGGTTCCTTTCCTTCTTAGACGATGCTGGTCACGATGAGCTGTTTCGTCTTGGTCTTGACGAGGCATTAGGTTGCCTTGCCCGCTGGGACAGGGAGGGGCTATCCACCCGCGTTTCGGTCAATTTGTCTCCGTCAACGCTTTACGACTCGAACTGTACCGGTTGGGTGAAGGGCGCCTTGGAACGCCACAACATAAATCCGAGCCGTCTCTCGCTCGAGCTGCTGGAGACGGAGTCAGCGAAGTCCGCAGTGCAAATCGCTGCAATCAACGACCTGCGAACACTCGGAATCGGGTTGGCTCTTGATGACCTCGGTTCCGGTCATGCGACTCTGAAGCGTTTGTCAGAGTTGCCTTTCGACTCGATCAAGCTGGACCGCGGCTTATTCGCGAGTCTGAATATTCGCCCGCTGGAGACACTCAGCATGCTCGCTACACTCACACAAATGGGACGTGATTTCAAGATCGGTGTCGTAGCGGAGGGCCTTGAGGATGTCCGCCTCGCCGAAGCTGCGGTCGTGCTCGGGGTGCCATTGGGCCAAGGATATTTCCTTGCCCGACCGATGCCCGCCTCGTCGATACCCGGCTGGGTCGCGGCATACAAATTCCCCCTAAGCGCTGGCATGGTGACGACCGCACTCGGCGCACTGGCCTACCATTGGAAATTTCTGCGTTGGGAATCACCGCATCCGCTGCCGCTATCGGCCTGTCCGCTGACTGACTTTATGCAGCGCCACACGCCGCAGACCAGCCGAGCGACCGCTTTGCACGAACAACAACACGAGCCTTTCAATGCGCCATCGACGGGTGGTCAACAGCTGCAGGAATGGCTGGTCGAGTTGGTGCAGGACCACGCCACAGCAGCGGGCTGAACGCCCTCGCCCGGCGCAGCGGCGGCGCTGCACGCGTCACGCGCACGCTTCCCGAGCGATTCAGCACCAATCAAGCGATGCAGACGAACCTCCACGGTGGCGTCGACGTATTTTCCAAAGCATGGAACCGGGCCCACTTGATCGCAGCGCGAAGTTCCGGTGTGATTTGTCGCGGGTCCCCCAAATGTACGACCACCTCATGCCTCGCAGCCAGGTCCTGAAGTGTTTCAACGAAGAAGAAAAGTCTCTTGCTCGAGAGCTGCAGTTTTTTAGGGCGGGTTCGTCAGAAATGAAGACGACCGGCAGCGCTGGACGGGCGAGGAGCGCCGGGTCCGCATCGGCGAGCGACTCGACGGCGAGCAACGCCGACCGCGGCGAAGAGCGCTCGACGTCGGTGGTCGGACCTTGGATAGGTGCAAGGTCGTCCTGAGCGAGCCGTGACCTCGGTTCAGGCACCGGGCGCAGCCCTAAATCTGAAGGAAAATCTTCCATCAGGCAGAGTGTCAGCGACGGTTGAAATGTAGTCCAGAATCGACGGTTTAAAACTAGGCCACCCAAGCACGATAGATGGGTGATCACAGTGGAAGATTGGGCTTTGGTTCGTCGCCTTCACTTGAGC
>NZ_SOHK01000006.1 GCF_004404055.1 Cryobacterium ruanii | reverse complement strand
GAACACCGGAATCGAATCCCTGCCTTCAGTCCGAGCCCAGAACGCGGCACAATAATAAGACAACAGTGGCCTAGTTTTACACCGTCGTATTTGGCCTACTTCTTCACCGTCGCTGACAGTCCAGCGCCGTAGTCCGACATCCACTACCTACAAGCGTTCGTTCCCGAGCCCCAGAGTTGGAGTCCACAGTGGCTGGCCTGCCGATTTTGTCAGGCGCCGCGCTCGTCAGCGTCGCGTTCGTGGCACTCGCTCACGCGTTGGTGGGAGAGTACGAATCTGCTGATCTCTTGCTTACCCTGGTCGATCAATGCATTGTGTGACTCGACGCTACGGCAGCTGGTCCGTTATCGGCGGACCTACATGGCAAACTTCGGGTCATCGTCTCCACGAGCGACAAAGCTAGTACGTCGAAGCACTCCAACACCAAGCCGGCGCCGGCCCGTGCCTTGGTGCCTACCGCACCGGCACAGTAGTCACGCTGAGCGATATTGGTGCCGAGGGAAATCCTTATCCAGATTTTCAGGCGGCAGCGCTATCGCAGGGTTTCCGATCCGTACCCGCCATTCCCATGCGGTGTCATCCGAATACCATCGGGGCACTGAATCTGTTTCGAAATCAAATTCGTCTGCTGAACGCGATGAAGCACGTGCCGACCGTGATCATTGGCCGACCGTGATCATTGGCCGACCGTGATCATGCGCCGACGGAACGAATTTTTGGCTTGGAACCCGCTCGGGCATCTGCTCGTCGCCGGGCACACCGACTTGGACGCGCCAGGCCGGCCATTTGATCGGCCCACCCTCGCCGTGGCATTCTTGCGATTCATCGCCACCCAACACCAGAACGACGCCGAGCTGACCCACCTCATCGGCGAACTCACCCTCAAGAGCCCCGACTTCGCTGCAATATGGACGAAGCACTTAGTCCAACAGTGCGTGAGCGGTGTAAAGCGTTTCCACCACCCCGAGGTTGGAGACTTCGACCTCAGTTTCGAGGTCCTTCACCTCCCGGGCGGCAGCGGACAACGAATGATGACGTACATTGCCGACCCCGGCCCAACCGATGCCGCAGCCCTGGAACTGTTGGTGGCTTCAACCGCGCCGATACATGCGCCCCGGGTTCGTCGCCGACCTGACGCGCGCAGTGCACGTGTGGCTCCCTGTCCCTCGTGGCACTGGTGGCGCAAAGCTCACCGCCAGCGTAAGCCCTTCCTCGGTAATTCATCGATTTGAGCCAGGCGCGAATGTTCAGGCCAGACGACCACGAGCAAACTATTTGTCGTGCGACCCAGCAGAACCGGCATCACGCGTGCTGTGAGTCTCCGGTCGCTCGGCGCGAAGACGGGAGCGGGCCTCGTGCTCGACCAAAACCGGGATGAAATCTCTGATCGGCTTGTCTGACAAAGAGTCATAACATGCCGTCACTACCGCATGCACTCGATCCGCGGGAACGTCCGAGTATCGCACCTCAAGCCGACGAGCCACGTCATCGACCGCATGCCTTTCCTGAATGGCGTCCATGGTTCAGTCTGGCCTAAGTGGGCACAGTTGATCAAGCGTGCCTTGCCTCCAATGAAAGCAAGGTAATCAGATCGAGTGGGCGCACCCCGCTTAGCGTTTTGAACACATCGAGGCACCACGGAAACCGGCAACCGATTCCTCCTCCAGCGGTCAAGTGGAACTCACCACCGTAGAGGTAACGGCCCAAGCCGTCGACTCAAGGTGAATGAAACAACGGAAGTATGGTCGAGGTTCCGCGACTCGACACGGAGCGTGAACAGAAAGCACGACGACGTCCGTCGGCGAACGGCGGTGGCCCGTTGACCACATTGTTCCCAGACCGCTTCTGTCTATCTCAGCCGCGAAACGACCGCCTTGATCAACGGCCAGACACGTTCCACTGACTTGTGATTTACCCTTTCTACGGCGGAATGCAAGGCCTGAAGCTCGGTGCCAATCGAGATGATATCGGCCACCGGCACCCGCCTACTGAACATCCCGAGCTCGAGAGAGCACTGCGACACCTCGACATTAGGCTCCTTGCCGAGCACGTCCCGATAGGCCTCGGATGCCGTGGCAAGAAGTTGGGATTGAGGACGATAGGGAAACTCTGGAGCGTCGAGGCCATAGAGCTCGCACACTACGCCGCCACCTGCAAGCGCCACGAGTGCCTGCACCCGCTCGATCAACTCGTGCTTGCGCGATGTAACAGCCGACGTGACCGTCGACATCACGCGAGCACCCTCGGGAGTCGTCCGCACCGTTCCGACGTTGTTCGATGTCTCTACCCGACCGGGTACGTGCAGATTCCAACTCACCACCCCATGGGGGATGAGGCGCAGAACAGAGATGAGCCGCAACCCGGCTGCGCGGGAGAACACAACATCGGGACGCTCTGCATCCTTGAGCTCGACACGAATCGCGGGGTCAGATATTTGGTATTCATTCTTGAGATCTTCATCGAGCTCGGCGATGAGAGCCTTGATAGATTCCGTGTCCCTGTCATTAAAAACGATGACTACGGATGCGTCGGCGGGGATAGCACTATTCTGAGCACCTCCAAAAGGATCGGCAATGCGCAACTCGTGTGCACCCGACAGCTTGTGGGCCGCGCGGGCCAGCACCTGCAGAGCGTTCGCGCGCTCCAGCTGAATGTCGAATTCGCAGTGACCGCCATTGAGACCGCGCACTTCAAGCGAACGAGCAGTCGTCAACGCGTCCGGTGCCGGCTCGAACTCGCCTGGGACATCAACCGTGAATGTCACGTCTCCACTACACCCCGCGAGGATCTCTTCGTCGGTGATCCAGTTGAAGTCGATCATGCGACGCCCGGTGAGTTGCGCGACGTCGAATTGTCCGGCCCCCATCTTCCCTTTTTCCTCCATGGCTGTCAGGACTGCCTCTAGCGGCGGATGCGGAATCTCCTCTGATTCCAGCAGCGCGAGAATGTAGGACACTCCGATTCCGTTGTCCGCCCCCAAAGATGTTCCCGTTGCCGAGATGTACTCGCCGTCGACCACCAGGCTCAACGGTTGATTTACGAAGTCGAACTCGACACCCTCTGCCTTTTCGCACACCATATCGAGGTGGCCGTGCAGAATCAGCGGCGCTGCATCTTCGAGACCTCGTTGACCGGGCTTACGCACGAGAACACAGTGCAGTTCATCCTTTGTCGCCTCGAGTCCGAGCGAGCGCGCGAAATCCACGACCCAGTTGGCGACCTGTTCCTCGTTGCCTGAGCCTCGCGGGATGCTCGTAAGCACTTCGAAGAATCGGAATACCTCGCGAGGTTCAAGATCGTTGAGCACGCCCGAGTTAGTCGCTTCTAGGATGTTCGCAGCAGTCATGTGTGATCCCTCTCGTTTGTTACTTGACAATGCTTGTTTTGTTCCGCGACATTGTGAGGGCAACTACCCCGATAATGACCGCACCGTAGACCAAACTCTGCGCTTGAGCCTCGATGCCGACTGCGGTCGTCGCGATAGGAACGAGGGCAACCGTCAGCGCCCCGAAGATTACCGTGAGCGGATTGACTACACCCCCGGAGATTGACGTTCCTCCGATCAGGGCCGCGGCGATGGCGGGAAGCAGCAAGTCGCTGCCGAGGCCGGTGGGCGACGCGGACCCCGCCTGCGCGATAATCGCGATGCCGGCGAGTCCGGCGGCGAATCCCGAGAGAGCGAAGGCCAATACCTTGAGCGAGCGCGTTCGGACCGCGGAGAAGATCGCCGCAGACTCGTTCTTCCCGATGGCCGTCATCCCGCGACCTATGCGGGTGTAGCGCAGAAGTACCCAGAGAGCGACCGCAAGGAGGACGCCCATCCAAAACGTCATCGGCACATTCGCGATTCCGCTTTCGTACAAGGCGTGAACGCCCTCCCCGTTACTGGAGACGTAGACGGTCGTGCGGCCGCTGGCCACGAGCGCCACAGCTTGGAAAATTCCCAGGGTGCCGAGTGTCAACGCGAAGGACGGTACCTGCGCGTAGGCGAGGATCAAACCGTTCACAGCTCCAAAAGCCGTGGTGGCAAGGAGAACGATCAGCGGCGACAGACCCGCTACAGGCCCGAGCGTGAGCGCAAGCAGGATTGCACCCAACAGACCAATCGCGGCATTCGACAGATCGATGGACCCGACATTGAGCACCATTGCCTGCCCGAGGGCCAGAAGAAGAATAGGAGCCGACGACGATGCAATTATCGCTAATCCTCCTCCCCCGATGAAAGCTGGCGTGAGGATCGCAACGACAACGAGTATTACGAGGAAGATGACGATCGGGCCAATCGCATGCCAACCTCCGATGCGCTTCACGGACTGCAATTTACCGCGGGCGGGGACGGCAATCTTTGTTGTCTCGTTGTCAATCTTGGACATCAGAGCATCCTTTCGAGAAGGTCCAGAGTCGCGGGATTATCGTGGCCGAGGTCGAAGACCCCTGAGATCCGACCGTCTCGCATCACTACGATGTCGTCGGCGATATCCAACGCCTCATCGATCGTGTCGGGTATGAGGATGATCGCGGTGCCGTCATCGCACACCGACCGGATCTGCGCATTGACTGTTTCGGCCGCGCCCGGGTCGAGGCCTCGGAGCGGGTGGTCTAGCACGAGCGCCTTCAAATTCGAAGAGTTCAACCACTTGGCGAGCACAACCTTCTGCTGATTGCCGCCAGAAAAGTCTTGCAGCATATGCTCTGGTTCCCTTGGCCGAATGTCCAACTTCTCAAACCACATCCGTGCCAGAGACAGCCTGCGTCGGGGAAGTTCGAACGGCCCGAGTGCCGCGGAGCCGGGATGTGTGAGCGTAATGTTTTCATCCGCTGGCATTCCCCCCACCATTCCCTCAGTCTTGCGCTCCGCGGGGACGTAGCCGACTCCAAGGTCGACGGCATGCTTGATGGACAACTGGCGTCCGGAATAGCCCGCGATCGAGACCGATCCGGAGTCAAAGCCTTCGGCCCCGAATATCGCTCGAGCCACGGACTCGCGGCCGGAGCCGCTGGTACCCAGAATGGCCAGGATTCGGCCGGGGTAGGCATTGATCGACACATCCGCATAGGAGCCGGCCCGGGTGAGGTCGTGGATCGAGATGACCGGACTGCTCGTCGGCTCAATACTGCGCCGGTTTCGAACGGCAGCGTGGGTCTCCCTCCCAACCATGAGGCGGAAGAGTTCCTCTTCGGTCACGTCATCTACTCGACGATCGGCGATCAATTCACCATCGCGCATGACGACCACGCGGTCGCAGATGCGCATGACCTCGTCGAGTCGGTGCGAGACAAAGATTACCGAGCCGATGTCGCGAAGCTTAGAAATTTCCCTCTCCAGGATCGCGGTCTCGGTCCTCTCCAGGATCGCGGTCGGTTCATCGAGGATCACGAGAGGCGTCGTGTGGCTGGCAGCACTAACCCGGATCGCCCGTGCAATCTCGACCATCTGGCGGTCGACGAACGATAGGTCGCTGACCCGCGTCTTCGGATTCAAGTGCGATCCGATGAGGTCGAGGGCCTTGGCTGCGTCGGCATACAGGCGTCGCCAGTTGTACAGCCCTAGCCGATTGACGCCGCCGCGGCCCATTGGGGTGTTGACCTCGATGTTTTCGGCAACGGTGAGGTTCGTGAACAGTGATTGCTCCTGGTGAACGACCCCGATCCCCGCGCGCAGGGCATCGGCTGGTCCGCGAAACTGGATTGTCTGCCCGTTTACCGCGATTGTTCCTTCGTCGTGGCGATAGTTGCCAGAGAGGATCTTGAGCAGCGTGGACTTGCCCGCGCCATTCTCTCCAATCAGGCCGATGACTTCACCCGAATGAATGTTAAGCGACACTCCGCGAACGGCACGATTCGATCCGAAGCTTTTGGAGACGCTGTCGAGGCGAAGCACTGCGGGAGTTGTAGTTACGTCGTTCACTTTGCCACCTGCAATCTGTCGCGCTGCGACCACGCGGCGAACACGATGGCGGCGACCAGGATCGCGCCGGTAACAGCCGACTGATAACTCGACTCAACGCCGGAGAGTATCAAGCCGTTATTGAGGATCGTGAGCAGGAATACGCCCAGTACCGTGCGCAGGATCCCCCCTTTTCCGCCGCCGAGGTGCGTCCCTCCGATGACAACAGCAGGGATGACGATGAAGAGCACACCGGAGCCGACGGTGGGTGACCCGATGTCGAGTTGAACAGTGGCCAGGATGCCGCCGAGACCGCTCAAAAGAGCGGCGATGGCGAAGACGGCGACCTTTACGCGGAAAGCGGGAAGGCCCGCCGAGCGCACGATGGTCTCGCTGTTTCCAATGGCGAGAGTCACCCGGCCGATCCGGGTGCTGCGTAGAACGAACATGCCGAGACCGATGACGAGCAGCGCCACCCAGAAAGAGTTTGGCAGCCCGAAACTAATTCGCGAGGTCCAGCCCTTCAGTCCCTCATCCTCGAGACGAGGGAGAAGGTCGGTCCCGTAGAGCATGGTTGCGATTCCGAGTCCGACGTACCACATTCCCAGAGTGACGATGAATGAGGGAACCTTCAGTGCCGTGAAGATGAGGCCGCTGGCCACACCGAGCACGAGTGCCACGCCGAGCGCGATAACCCAGGCCCATGGCCCAAGGTCCCCTCCTCCGCGCGAGTTGGCACTGAGCAAGATCCAAGTCATTCCGGTTGCCCCCATGACTCCCTCGACGGACAAGTCGATGGATCCAAGAAGGATGACCAGGGTCGCTCCCACGGCTACGATCAACGGGATGGCGGACTGGGTCAGTACATTCTGAAAGTTAGAGGCAGTCAGAAAACGTTCGTTGAACAAGGAAAACACACCGATAAGGACGGCCAGCGCCACGAGTAGGCTCAGTGGCTCGGCGAGACCGCGGAACCGAGCGCGGCGCTCGATGCCGGATTCGCGGATCCTGATCGCGGTGGTGCTTATGCTGCCCGCGCCCTGTTCCGATAAAACTTTGTCAACCATGAGAATTCTCCTCGCAGAAACCGATCGCATAGTGGTGATGCGCCTGTTCCCGGCCCTCATCGATTAGACGAGGGCCGGGAACAGGCTGGCCGTAATGCTACGGCTTGGGCAGGACCTCGGGCCCACCGCCGCCAATGAGGGTCGCCGGCTCGGTGTCCCACGGACCCTTCTCGACGAGCTGGTCGACGAAATCAGCTGCCGCCGTGGGAGTGTCGTACTTCAGGTAGTCGCCCAGGGTGTCGGGCGTTACACACTTGATGTCGAAAAAACTCGTGCGCTTGTCCTTGGGCAGTTCAGACGGAACGATTTCTCCAGTCGCCGCCAGGTAGGCCGTATACAGACCGATAGCGGAGGCCATGTAGCCGCGGTGGAAGGTTTCGCCGACGATGGCGTTGTTGCCATAGCCCTTCTCCATCAGGGCCACCGTGTCGGGGTACAGTCCGTCAGAGGCGAACTTCACCTTGTCGAGCAGGCCGGCGTCGTCGAAGGCCTGGATCGCGCCGAGCTGCATACCGTCATCGGCGCTCCAGACGCCATTGATCTGATCTCCGTACTTGGCGATCAGATCTTTCGCATTCTGGTTGGCGAGCTGCGGGTCCCAGTTCGAAGGCTGGTTCTCGAGAATCTTGATCCCGGGGTAGTTTTCACGCATTTCCGCTTCAAAGCCGGCGACACGCGTCTGGCTGGTCGTGCTGTCCTGCACGCCGGGGAACATGATGACGTTGCCCTTGCCGCCGAGGGCGTCACCGATCGCTTTTGCGTTGCAACGGCCGGAGTCCACGCCGGGGTGCTTCTGGAAGGCCACGAAGTTGTCGCCCGAGTCCCAGGGTTCGAAGTTGTCGGGCTTGTTCCACCAGATCGATACGTAGCCACCGGCACGCTTCACAGCGTCTACGATCGTCGGGGTGTCCGAGCTGGCTACCGTGTTGACGAACATTACGACCTTCTTGCCCTGGGCCAAAATCGCCTGAATCTTTGAGATTTCAGTCTGCGACGAACCCTGCGAGTCGATGATCTCGAGCGGAATGTCAAGTTTTTTCGAGAGAGCCTTAGCCCCCTCAATGTTGGCAATGAAGTAGGGATTGGTGGTGTTGATGACGGATGCAACGAGGACGAGGTCCTCCTTTGCAATCGGCCCAGAGGAACCCGTGGCGGTTCCACCCGCGGTCGACGTGCAGCCGGCGAGCGCGAGCGCAGCAACAGCCGCGAATGCGGCGAGGCGGAGCGCTCCACGTTTTTTCTTGAGAGACATCTTTGACTCCTTGATGGTGGGTAAGGCTTGAACTTAGGTCGGTTGCATTTTTATTCAATGAATCATTTTTGATTCATTGTGAGGATAGGGGCATTGTATGTACGCCCGCAAGAGGATTTTGCCGGATAGCTCACTCGTGACCGATTCGTTACGATTCGGCACCGAAGGGCTGTCCTTCAGCGCAGCGTTCGAAAGAAATCCCGAACGTCATTGACGTAGATCTCCGGTTCCTCCAGAGGAGCAAAGTGGCCACCGCTGCTGTGGACCCGGTACTGCTTGAGGTTGAAATACTTCTCCGTCCAGGTTTTCGGAGGCTTGTAAATCTCACCCGGGTAAATCGAGACCGCCGTCGGCACTCCTACGACGGGGAAGCGCTTGTGACTCGGCGTCCAGGGATTTCCGCGGCACTCCCAGTAGTAGCGGGAGGACGTCCCGCCCGTGCCCGTGAGAAAGTACACCGCGGCGGTCGTGATCAGATCATTTTTGGGCCAGACGCTCTCGAATGCTTTGGTGCCGCTGCCACGTTCCGCGAGCCCCCAAAAGTAACGCTTCTCGGTGATCCAAGCCAGTTGGGCTGCCGGGGAGTCGGTGACGAGCGCCGCGAGTGTCTGTGGCTTCGTCAATTGGAGTTCCCCGTAGCCGCTTTCATTCTCGACGAACAATTTGCCGCGATCAAACCACCCGTCTTCGTCAGCGGAGTACTCGCTCGCCGCCGGCAGTCCCAGGGCAGAGTCGTATGTGATCCCGTCCGGCTGGTCGGGATGTTCTGCGAGATAGTGCGACATCTGAGCGGGAAAGTGCGTGTACACCCCGATGACGTCTGTTTCATACTTGTGACCGTGCTGTTGGGCGATCAGCGCTCCCCAGTCGCCCCCCGCGGTTGCGTAACGGTCATACCCGAGAATCTGCTTCATGAGCACGTTTTCCAGATCGGCGGTCTTCCAGAAGTTCCAGCCCGTCTCCGTCAGTGGTGACGAGAACCCATAACCGGGTAATGAGATGAGAACCACGTCAAACGAGTCAGCTTCTGTGCCGCCAAATTTCACCGGGTCTGTCAGAGGCTCGATGATTTTGCGCACGTCCCAAAACGTCCAAGGCCAACCGTGGTGGAGGAGCAGGGGCATGGGGTTAGTACCTTTGCCGCGCACATGAATAAAGTGGAGAGGAACGCCCATCACGTCCACTTTGAAGTGTGGGAGTTTATTCATCTGACGCTCTACGGCGCGCCAGTCATACTCGTTGATCCAGTAGTCGATAAGGGTGCGGTGGTACTCGGTGTTGTAGCCGTAGCGCCAATCTTCGTTCCCGAAGTCTTGGGGAAATCGTGTTCGTTTCAGCCGCTCCATCATGTCGTCAAGATCTGCGTCGGGGATGCGGATCTCGTATGGACGAACATCGAACGAATTCGACAATGTAGAACCTCCTTGTTCTGTGCCGCGCAGGCAATGAATTTTATATTCAGTACCTGAGTGTATATTCATTTTATATCCCATACGGGTTTGCGTGTCAACAGATCGTGCTGGCTCGGAAAAATTCGCATGCAGCGATCAGCCGCCGTCATCGTTAAAATTTCTGCCGTTGACGCCGATCGCAATTAGTAAGCATGGAGCTGTGTTGGCATTGCCACAACGTCCGACGCTGGTCAGATGGCGTACTGATTTCACGTTGGCCTCTTGAACCTGCGCTAGAGTCTGCGAGCATGGACCCAATGTCGTGGTCCGGTTTCGCCGAATAATTGGATCGCTGCGGATGCAGTCATTGCGAGAAAGAGAAGTGAACCATGGGCACTGGCCTCGACAAATACGCAGACATGAAGCCGCACTGGGATTACCCGGTCATCATTGAGTCGCACATCAATGGGATCCGCACGAAAGAAATGAACCCGAACACGCCAATTTCTTACGACGAAATTGCGGAGGACGCGATTCGTTGTTGGGAGGCGGGAGCCGGCGCGATCCACGCCCACAACACCAGTTTCGATCTCATGGGCGAAGACGCGTTCAAGGACTACATGCGCACGTGGGACAAGGTCCTGCACAAGCACCCGGACATAACGTGGTACCCCACCACCTGTAACAACCTCCGCCTTAAGGGCGACGAGAACGGGCTCCAGCACGTCCCCCTTCTTATTGAAAAGGCGAACGTTCGGATCGCCTGTGTCGACACCGGACTCACGCTCTTTGCTACAGAAACGGACGCCGAGGGCTACCTCGTCGGCCCAGAATTCGGATTCAATTACGAGCGCGTTGGCAGCCAAATCAAGATGCTGCGTGAACACGGCACACCCATGGTGTTCGGCGTCTACGAGCCAGGGCATCTTCGCCACGCCATGCACTATGTCAACAACGGGCTTTCCACACCCGGCTCTATGTGGGATTTCTACCTCATCGGAGACTACGGCCTCACCGCCACGGATCCCATCGGGACAAACGGCATGAAGCCAAGTTTGGAAAGCTTGTACTACTACCTCTGGATGATCGAGGAAGCGAAGATCAAGCACCCGTGGTACATCTCCATCTGGGGTCAGGGGGCACTCGACGACACCTCGATCCTCCGCAGGGCGATCGAGCTTGGGGGCCACATCAAGACTGGACTGGAGCTGTTCTATGATCCGGCCCGCAATCCCACGAACCTCGAGCTGCTTCAGCAGGCCCAGGAAATCGCGCGGGAGGTCGGCCGTCCTATAGCTACGCCTGACGAAGCGAAAGCACTCTATAACATCCGCTGATCTGCAGTCGACACAAATCTCTTGGTGGGGATATGCGGCTATCCACCCTGCACGAACAGAGGCTACTCCAGAACACCTTGAATGCTGGCTGTCTGTGGCAGCGCCCATGCCGCGTGTCGTTGCTGGAGCCCGGTTACGAGCTCGTGCACCATTTCATCAAGTGACCCTTGCACCCCTTCGTCGCGTACGCTTCCCAGGCTTTCTCGTGACCAATCCAGTTTCATGGCGCTGTAGACCGCGTCCACGACCGGACGAAGTCGGCCGGGCGTCTCCAGAACGATGCATGCAGTGATAAGTCTGGACCGGCGCATGGCGCGCTGAGCGATTCCTACGATCTTCACCTGCCCCCGCGCGTTCACGCTATGGTCCCCTGCGCAGTATTCGCCGGCCACTGGACCTACTCGTGCGTCGAGTCCCAGGTCTCTCAGCACGTCCCGGAAACAGGTGGCGCCGGCATCGAAAGCCGCAATGTGATTGTTGTAGAGCGCCAGGGGGGCCATGAGATCGATGACGAGGCACGTTTGGTCGTACGCCACCGCCCGTCCCCCGGCGAGGCGAATCACCGGGTCAAACCCGAGCCCACGAGCAGCTACCGACGCGGCAGCGAATTCGGGCATCAAGCTCTCGCGCCGACTGAACGCCACGGTTGGAACCGGGCGATATGCCCTGATCCGAGCATGAGCGTTGACGTCTTCTTGCATCTCGCGCAGCAGACGCAAGCTTTCATCGATGTCATCTTGGGCTGTGGTTCCGACCCGGCCCAGTGATAATTCCGGCGTGCGAATGGGCAACTGCTGTTTCACCCCCGTCATGGCGTGCAAGCTTTCATTCTCATACCCAAGGTCAGGAGACCACTTGATTGTCTGATCAGCCCTCGGATGTGTGGGCGCACCGCGAGGTACGTCCTTCCCAGGCCACTCTGGAGCTGTCGGAAGAACCTGAACTTATCGCCGCGAACTGATAAGTGCTTCTGAATCTCTTCCCCCACCCAGGCGTCAGCAGCGCAGCAATCCAAGTTTCTTTTGCACTTGGTCTGACGGCGAAAGCGTTTGATTCTTGTCGTCTCGAAGAGGAAATATGTGTCGAACGGCGCTGAGCGCCGCACGGCGATGCCGTCACGGCGATTCTCAACCGCAAAACGCACAGCGAAATTGTTGCGGCTGGTGACGCGGCCAATGCACGCGGTCGAACGAAGGCGACAGGTGCGGACGTGCTCTGGGATTGCCAACTGTCGGCCTCCTTGCAGCAATAATTTTTTTTATTACCTACTTGGGCAGCCTAGATCGTTTTGGATATTCTTGCAATTGACGAATCTTGATACACTTAAGGATCTTAGTGAAAGGAAAAGTCGTGGCTGATCCCGAACCGCGCCGCTTCATGACGAAGGTGGCGCGTATGTATTACACACACGGCATCCGCCAGATCGAGATTGCGTCGAGCCTGGGCATATCGCAAGCCCGCGTTTCCCGGCTGTTGCAGGCCGCCGAGCAAGCGAAAATTGTGCGAACAATCGTCGTCATCCCGGAGGGCTTGCACGCGGAAATCGAAGAAGATCTTCAGGGTCGCTACGGCTTGTCCCAAGCTCACGTAGTGGAAGCGCTAGATCCAAACGACGAGGCCGGAATCAATCGCGACCTCGGCGAGGCCGCCGCACTTATCCTCTCGGCTATGCAACTGTCGGGGAAAACTATTGGTTTCACTTCGTGGAGCCGGTCACTGCGTTCACTCGTGGCTGCCCTCGAACCGACGAAAAAGAGGTCCGGCGCTACTCGCATCGTCGAGATGCTCGGGGACGTCGGCCCGCCACAGCTCCAGCATGATTCCACCCGATCCACGCAGCGCTTTGCCGACCTGATCGGTGGAACGCCCCTGTTCATCCGCGCTCCCGGGGTTCTGTCGTCTGCGGAAGTGCGTGAAGCCATGATTAGCTACGACGCACACACCCGCGAAGCAATCGCGGCGTTGGACGAACTGGACGTCGCCCTGGTCGGTATTGGTACCTGCAATATCGATGCACCATTGGAGCCGGGTGGGAACTTTTTCACGGTAGAACAATTCGAAATGGCGAAGTCGCTCGGCGCCGTCGGACAGATCAACCTCAGGTTCATCGATGCGGATGGAATCCCGATCGAGAGCGAGCTCGACTCCCTGGTGATCGGCGTGACTTTGGCCCAGCTTCCCGCCAGTGGCGGACGATTTGCCGTCGCTGGCGGAAGGTCAAAGTACGAGGCTGTACGCGCAGCCCTTCGTGGCAACTGGATCGACACCCTGGTCACGGATATGGAAACGGCAGAGCGTCTCCTGCGCGAGTGATTCGCAGGTGGCGGTTGCCCGCGCAGCGAGCCGCCGCCACCGTATGCACGCTGTCAGAGCGGCGCCTCCAGTTTCGATTTCAACGCCGCCAGAAACTCGGCCGCAACTGCTCCGTCCAAGGCACGATGATCCGATGTCAGTGTCAATTCGGCGATGGGGCGCCATGCCCCGCCATCCTCGGTCCAGACATTTCGGCGGATCGTGGCTCCAACCGCCAAGATCGCAGCCTGGGGCGCGTTCACGATGGCATCGAAGCGTGTCACACCGAGCATGCCGAGATTCGAAATCGTGAACGTTCCTCCGGTGATGTCCTCACGCACCAGTCCGCCGGTACGCGCACGGCCGACAATGTCGCGCCTGCGCTGCGCGATCTCTTCGAGATCCAACTGATCAGCGTTGTGAATAATCGGGACTGTCAAACCCTTCTCCGTGGCGACGGCTATTCCGACGTGAGCTCGTTGAAAAGACACGACCGCTTCGCCATCGACGTGGACGTTCACCGACGGCACAACGGTGAGAGCATGCGCGGTGGCGCGAACGAGCACATCAGTCACTGTCGCCCCCGACACAACTTCCTTGGCACGCGATGCCTCCGTCATGTCGACTTCCACCGTGAGGTGGAACACAGGCGCTTCCCACGCTGCGACCATGCGACGCGCCGCGGTGCGACGCATCCCCTTAAGCTCGGTGCGCTGGCCCTCGTCGAGTTCTAGCGGTTGCGTCATCACGCCCGCGCTTCGGTCAAAACGGTGGCCGCCGACGCCCCGGCACACCCGTACTCGCGCATCTTTGCGATCGTCGCTTCGATCATCTGGCGCTTTCCTTCGGACATTGCGTCTTCGAGCTGACGGTCACCCTTGGCCCAGGTCTCTTCGATACCGCGCCGGTAGGCATGGCGGAGATCTGTGTCGGCGTTCAACTTGTGCACACCGGCCGCGATCGCGGCGCTGATGTCCGACCCCGGTACCCCCGACGCTCCGTGCAGAACGAGGGGAACGCCCGTGACATCACGAATGCGCTGGATACGTTCGATATCCAAGGGCAGGGGATCTCCGGAGGTAATGCCGTGCATCACACCTGCCGAGATCGCCAGGAAGTCAACGCCGGTTTCCGCGACAAAACGTTCGGCTTCGTCGACATTGGTATAGTGCGCTGACCAGTCGATCCCGCTGGACGCATCGGGAATGCTGCCCAGTTCTGCTTCCACCGGAACGCCGAATGAGTGTGCGACCTGAACGACGTAGCGGGTCGTTTTCAAGTTTTCTTCAAACGGCAAGTGGGAACCGTCGAACATGATCGAGTCGAATCCGAGGCGCAGGGCTTCGAAAACCTCGTCGTACGTGCCGTGGTCGAGGTGGATGACAGCATCCGCTTCTGTTCCGTCGAGTTCACGACGGGTCATGCGGTACGCGGCCTCAAGGCCCATATGAGGAACGATCGCCCGTCCAACTTGCAGGAACACTGGTGATTGAGAGCGAATAGACGCTTCGATCAGCGCTTGTGTGGTCTCCGGGTTGTGCATATTGAAACCACCTACTGCGTAGCCGCCTGCGCGGGCGCGGGCGACGTAGTTTTCGGCTGTCTTCGGGGTCATCATGATCCTTTCAATTGGTTCAGTTGTTGGACCGGCACGTCAGCGCGCGGCCAGTATCGGGACGGAATCTAGAACCGTCCCTTTAGTCGAGTGAGGCGGTGCCGGCGGCATCATGCGCGCGGATCGCACAGCTGCCTGCCAACCGCCGTAGAGCTGGTCGCGACGTTCGCTACTCATGCGGGGCTGGAATACTCGCTCCACGCGCCACGTCTCGCGCACAAGGTCCTGCGCTTTCCAGAGACCCACCTCCGCCCCGGAGATATAGGCGACTCCGAGAGCTGTGCGTTCGAGGCCCTCCGGCCGAACGACCGGCATGCCGAGGATGTCTGCTTGGAACTGGCAGAGGAAGTTGTTACAGACTGCTTTTCCATCTACCTTCAGCGACGTCACGTTCATACCGCCGGCGCGCAACGCGTCAAGGTTGTCCCGCGTCTGATACGCCATGGCTTCGAGCGCCGCGCGAACGATTTGATCGATGCCCGTGTCAAGAGTCAACCCAAAAATTGATGCTCGGACATCTTTGTCCCAGTAAGGGTCGCAGAGGCCAGCGAACGCGGGAACAAAGTAGACCCCCTGAGTGTCTGTGACCCGTTCTGCAATGCGCTCCATCTCCGCTATGGATCCAACTGCCCGCATTTTGTCGCGCAGCCAATGCAGCGTCTGCCCGCTGTGGAACACCACCCCTTCGACTTCGTAGCTGGTGAGCCCGGGAATGTTCATCGCCACGCTGGTGGTCATTCCAGGGAGGAGCAGTGGGCTGCTCCCGACGTTAGCGACGAGCACGCCAGCGGTTCCAAACGTGTTCTTGACTGATCCCTCGTCGAAACAGCCCTGCCCAAAGAGACCGGCTTGTTGATCGGCGACGACCGCATGGATCGGTATGTGGTGGCCGACGCCGCCGGGAAGAATGCTGGGGTCAAGGTAGCCGAAGTGCGAATTGGAAGCCCGCACCTCGGGGAGTAGCTCCTGCGGGATTCCGTATACGTCGCAGAGTCGGTCGTCCCACACGAGATCGTCGATGTTGAGCAACGCTGTTCGCGACGCCGATGTCGCATCGGTGACATGCTCGCGCCCACCGGTGAGGTTCCAAACAAGCCAGGTGTCGACTGTTCCGGCAGCGTACGAGCCCGAGCCTGCAAGCGCTTTGAGTCCCGGCACGTTCTCAATGAACCAGGCCAGTTTGGGGGCCGAGAAAAACGAGTCGTTCCGAAGCCCGGTGCGCGCGCGGATCTCGTCGTCGAGCCCCAATTCTGACCAACGTTGTACGATCTCATCGGTCTGGTGTGAAGACCACATAATTGCGTTGTGTACGGGTACTGAGGTGGATCGGTTCCAGATCAGACAGGTCTCCCGGTGAGTTGTCACCCCGACCGTTGCGATATCACGCGCCGTCAGCCCCGTCCGATCCATTACCTCGTCGATCGCTGCCCGCATCGCAGTCCACAGCTGGGCCGGGTCAAGCTCGACCCAGCCGTGGTTAGGGAAAAGGGGCGTGAGCGGATTTGATGCCTCGGCAACGATCCGCCCGTCCGTATCGACGAGTACCGCCCTCGCGCTGCTCGACCCTTCGTCGAGCGCGAGGACATATCTGCCTGTCACGAGTCTGCCCGGCCGCCCTGGAGGCCGACGCCGCCGACGGTCAATCCATTTTCCCGGTCAA
Source organism: Cryobacterium ruanii (assembly GCF_004404055.1). Lineage (GTDB taxonomy): Bacteria > Actinomycetota > Actinomycetes > Actinomycetales > Microbacteriaceae > Cryobacterium > Cryobacterium ruanii. The sequence goes on along the minus strand of NZ_SOHK01000006.1, from coordinate 26,464 downwards.
CGGATGTCGCGCGACCCGGAATTTGCGCTGCGGGTCGGCCGGGGACGGCCAGGTGGCCGAGCCACTCAACGTAGCCGTCGATTTCATTCTGGATACGGCTTTCGTCCCAGCCGTTGATCGCCGCCATGATCGTCGCGATCCGCTCGGCGCCCTCGATGCCGTGATCCGGTTCGAACGCCAGCAGAAGTCGTCTCGCCATAACGTCCGTGAGAGTTCGCGCAAATTCTTCATTGATGGCGAAGACCACTTCAGCGGCCAGAGCCCCCGACTTCTCGTCGACAATCTCAGCAAGACTGGCGTCGTTACTCACGAGAGCCGCTATGTTCGCTGCCCGCACTCCGTACAGCGCGAGGAGGCGCTTTGCCACCAATGGTGGCAGAGCGCCGTTCGCAATGAATGCCTTTGAAAAGGTCTCATAGTTTGCGACTCGAGCGCCCGGAAGTGGGCTCGTCAGAGTGATTGTTTTGACCTTCTTGGCGCCGAGGCTGCGAAGCGCCAAGTCGACGGCATCCTCCGACAGCTGCCGGAACGTCGTGAGCTTGCCCCCGATAACGGAGAAGAGGCCTTCGACGCCGTCTTTAGCGTGGTCGTGGATGATGTGACTGCGCGGAATCTTCCATTCGGGCACACCGGGCGCGTAGGGCAGTGGTCGCACTCCGCTGTAAGTGTAAAGGACGTCGCCGGTGGTGAGTTTGGCGCCCGGCACGAGAGTGTTGACCTCGTTGAGAAGATAGTCGATTTCCGACTGTTCTGCGCGAGCAGAGTCCGGCTCCTCGTCGTAGAGGTTGTCGGTGCACCCGATCAGGTATCTGTCCATCCACGGTATGACGAGGACCAGCCGGCCATCGGCCTGCGACTCGTAGTACACAACGTCACGAGGCGCCCCGGGGAAGGGAGCCACGACGATGTGGCTTCCTTTGGAGCCGCCGATGAAACGAGGTGAGCTGACTCCCCCAAAATCAGCGAGCAGGCGGTCGACCCACGGGCCAGCGGCGTTCATGACTACGCGCCCATTCACGGAATGACGTTCGCCCGTGATCGAGTCGGTGTACTGGACGCCGGTCACGCGAGAATCGGCCTTCAGCAGCCCGTCGACTCGCGAATGAGTGACGATGTCGGCTCCGTCACTCTTGGCTGCCACCGCGAGTTCAACGCAGAGCCGCTCAGCATATTCGACCTGCCCGTCGATGAAGACCGCCGAACCTGTAAGTCCGGCGGGCTCCATCCCGGTGAAGCGGGACAGCACCGCGCGCTTGGTCAGAATGCTGTGGTTGGGCTGCTTCTTGTCAAAGGACAGTACGTCGTAGGCGATCATGCCTAGGCGGATCAACCACGACGGCCGCTTGTTGCGAGCGTAGAAGGGCATGAGAAGCGGCACAGGCTTGACGAGGTGCGGAGCAAGCTTGAAGAGGCGCTCGCGCTCCTTCAGAGATTCACGGACCAAGGCGAAGTCCTTGTGCTCGAGGTATCGCAGACCCCCGTGGATCAGTCGCCCCGACCATGCAGACACACCACTGCAAATGTCTTCCTGGTCGATGACGATGGTTCGCAAGCCTCGCGCAGCCGCATCGCGGGCTATGCCGAGTCCGTTGATACCAGCACCCACGACGACGAGGTCGTACGGTGCGCGGGTGTCGCGCGCGTTCACCAAAGATGCGCTCATGGCTCCTCCTGCTTCGTTGTTTTTTTAGGCTTGCGTTTATTCGGTTTCGATCACAGCAAGAACGGTGCGGACCTCGACTGAGGCACCTTCCTTGACCAGGATCTCAACCAGGGTTCCCGTAGCAGGCGACTCCAAGGTTTCCTCAACCTTCTCCGCCTCAACCTCCGCCAGGGGTTCGTCTTCGTCGACGTGGTCGCCCACCTTCTTGAGCCACTCCACGATCGCCCCTTCGCTCATTCCCATTCCCCACTGGGGAAGCAACACATCTATACGAGCCATTTGATTCCTCTTTCGTTATTAGACTGCGGCTGCCACCGGCTGAAGCGCCGGCAGGTCGACTACGCGACGGATGGCGGCCGCGATAGTGGCCCTCGTCGGGTACATCTGCTTTTCCAGCGACGGGCTGAAAGGGATTTGCATGTCCGGTGCGGTCACACGAATGATCGGTGCTTTGAGAGAATCAAAGATTTCTTCCGCGACAAGCGCACTGATCTCTGCCGCGGCACCGCAGGTGCGGTGCGCAGGTTCCGCCACAACGAGGCGACCTGTCTTCGCCACGGATCGCAGAATGGCATTGCGATCGAGAGGGACGAGCGTACGGGGGTCGATGACCTCTACGGACACGCCTTCTTTCGCTAGTTCTTCCGCGGCAGCTACGGCTTCCGGCACTGAGCTCGAAATAGCTACGACTGTGACGTCTGTCCCCTCCCGCGCCGTGCGGGCAACGCCCAGCGGCACCCAGAACTCGTTCTCATCGACATCCTCCTTCGTGCTCCACAGCAGGCAGGCCTCGAAGCTGAGCACCGGGTCGTCGGAGTCGACCGCGGAGCGAAGCAGCCCCTTGGCGTCTGCGGGTGTGGCGGGCGCGATGATTTTCAGGCCCGGGACGTTCATGAACATCGGATAGGGACGGTCCGAGTGATGCGCACCGGTGTTCAGTCCGTAGAACATAGCGGAGCGGAAGACAACGGGCATCGAGGCCTGGCCACCGAACATGTATCGATTTTTCGCTACCTGGTTTACGAACTGGTCCATAGCCATGTAGAGGAAGCTCGAATAGGAGAGATCGACTATGGGGCGTAGCCCGGTCATCGCAGCGCCGGCGGCCGCGCCGACAATGCCCTCCTCGGAGATCGGGGTGTTGCGAATTCGGTTCTTGCCGTACCGCTGGAGAAAATCACCCTTGTCGCTGCGGGATTTGCCGCCGCCGGTGGTGCCATAGACATTCGCTTCGACGTCTTCGCCGATGATGATGACGCGCTCATCAGCGTCCATCGCTTCGCGCTGGGCTGCGCCAATAGCGCCCAAGTAGCTCATTACAGTCATGCTGCGGACTCCTTATCGGTGTAGAGGTCGTCGAAGGCGACCGAGAGATCAGGGTAGGGGCTCGCATCCGAGAATGCGACAGCCGCGTCGACCTCGGCGAGCGCAGTGGCCTGGAGGCCATCGAGTTCCTCTTCAGAGAACCCCTGCGACGCCAGATATTGGCGAAAAAGTACGATCGGATCCTTCTTCAACCAGGCTTCACGCTCATCGGCGTTTCGGTAGTCCGTGCCCAGTTTCAGTCCTTCCGAGTGTTCGTTATATCGGTAGGTCATGACCTCCACCAGTGTGGGTCCGTCACCGGCGCGCGCTCGAGCCACCGCTTCGGAGACCGCGTCGTACACGGCCAGAACGTCTTGTCCTGCCTCAACTCTGATTCCGGGCATCCCGAATCCAGCGGCACGTTCGAAAATGTTGCCCGATGTTACGGTGTGAGCCGGCGTGCTCAGCGCGTACTGGTTGTTCTCGCACAAAAAGATCATCGGGAGGTCCCAGACGCCGGCCATGTTCATCGACTCGTAGAGGACGCCCTGGTTGGCAGCTCCGTCACCGAAGAAGGCGAGCGCCACTTTTCCGTTGTTCAGCACCTTCGACGAGAGCGCTGCTCCATTGGCGATGGGGATGGAGGACCCAACAATGCCGGACTCGCCGAGGCTTCCCACAGCGAAGTCAGCGAGATGCAGCGAGCCGCCCTTGCCTTTGCAGACCCCCGTTGCCTTGCCCACGAGCTCAGCCATGAGCGGGCCGAGCGGTGAACCTTTTCCGATGGGGTGCCCATGGCTGCGGTGGTTTCCACTCATGTAATCGCCAGTGCCGAGGGCCATAGTGGCGCCAACGACCTGCGCCTCCTGCCCGATGCTGGTGTGAACCGTGCCGGGAATGTGGCCCCGTTTCACCATCTTGGATGCGCGCTCGTCGAACGCTCGGATTCTCAACATTCGGAGCTGCATCTCACGCAGGGTATCGCGTGCCAGTTCGGCCATTGGGAACCGCCTTTCTCTTGACGTCTTCGTCTGCGTCCGCAAGTGAATATTCATTCGCGTTATGAAAGTCTATGCTACGCACTTCTGTGACCCACCGCAAGCGATACCGATGCGACATCAGACCAACCAAGTTCATGCCGCATAGCCGACGGAATGACATGGTCCACTCGGTCAAGAATGTAGGTGGGCTGGTCCACCGCAGCGGTGCGGGCCACGGAATCGAGGTCGGCGTCTCCGGTGAGCACGAGCGCGGAGTCCATCCCAGCATCCACGGCCATTTTCACGTCCGTGTAGAGCCGGTCGCCCGTCATAAGGCATTGATCGGGCCGCAGCCCGAGGGTTGCCATCACCGTTTCGAGCATGATCACGCTGGGCTTCCCAGCGTTCGCGACGCAAGACACACCGGTGCACGCCTCGATTGCCGCGACGATCGCCGCCGCATCCGGCTCACCGCGGCCGCCAGGAAACGGGCAATAGCGATCCAGGTTGGTCGCCACAAGGATCGCCTCCCGCTTCCATAGGGCGTCGAATGCTATTTGCAGCTTGGAATAATCGAATCCCCGGTCATAGCTTGCCAAGACGATGTCTATCTCGTCTGCGTTAGACGACATAAGGATGCCCGCGTTTTGCAGCGCTGTAATCAGTGGTTGCTCGGCGATCGGATAAACCGTCTTACCGGGGTGTTCGCGACTGAGCCAGGCGACCATGCTCACTACTGAGTTGACAACCTCTGCGGACGCAACCTGAATGCCGAGTTTCGTGAGTTTGGATACGTACATAGCCCGGTCGAGCGTTGGGTTGTTCGAGAGAAACACCACCCGGCGTTTCGTTTTGCGAAGGTGCTCGAGGAGTTGAAGCGCACCGGGAAGAAGCTCCTCGCCCAGGTAAATAGTGCCGTCCAGATCAAACAGGTACGCATCGTAGACCCGCTGAGGGAAGGCCCGTGGGGCGGTGTCTCTCGTCGGCACAGCGAGCACGTCGAGGCGGGACGCGGTCGATTCAGTCACGCCATCACCTCAATCCGGTCGTGAAAAAAGGAGCGAAACGCAGGATAGATCGCCGCGTACCGGCGATAAAGAGCTTCGTAGTCGTCGGCCGCTTTCGGGTCGGGTTCGTATCGAAGATCGGTGGCGCTCATGGCGTCGGCAGCGCAGCGGATGCTGGGAAAGAGCCCCGCACCGTAAGCCGCGAGCATGCCGGCACCCAGACACGTTGTCTCCCTTTGGCGCGACAATACAACGGGCCGGCGCAAGACATCCGCGATTATCTGACACCAAAGAGGGCATTGCGAGCCGCCGCCCATGGCGACGAACTCTTCCACGCTGTCCCCCGTTGCTTGCTCAACTTGGTCTTGACTCACCCGCAGTTCGAAGGCAACGCCTTCCAGCACGGCGCGGTAGATGTGGGCGCGATGGTGCACGCCCTGGAGGCCCACCATGATGCCGCGGGCCTCATGATCCCAGTACGGCGTGAGTGCTCCGTTCCAGTAGGGGACAACGTAAAGACCGTCACTGCCACGGGGCACGACCGCCGCTTCGGACTCGAGGGTAGCCTCCACCCCGCCGCGAAATGTCTCCGAGGGACGAGTGAACGTATTGATGAACCAGGAGATCATGTAGGTCCCTGCTCCTACGAAGGTTTCGTACGCGAAGCTGCCCGGTATCGTACCGAGCATCGCTCGGTACGCACGGTCGGGCTGATAGCGGGAGGAGAACGTGCCGGAGATCAGGCCGGTGCCGATATTGAGGTACGCCCGTCCCGGTGCCGCGACCCCCGCTCCGAGGCCGGCGCATTGTCCGTCACCGGCTCCCGCGACAATAAGCGTGCCTGGGAGCAGGCCGAGAAGCTTGGCGGCATCGGTTGCGAGGCCCCCGATCACGTCTCCGGGCGGGTGCAGGATCGAAAGTTGAGAGCGGTCGAGACCGAGGTGCGTCAGGACAGCTGCGTCGTAGTCGCCGGTTCGAATGTCGACGAGGCCGGTGGGATCCATGCTTGCCGTCGAGGTCGCCCAGAGACCGGTCATGCAGTGCACCAGATAGCCATGCACCTCGACGACGTGCGCCGTACGGGACAGCACCTCGGGTTCATGCTCGGCCAGCCAGAGCAATTTGTAGTATGAAACGGTTGTGTTCGGTGGTTTCCCCGTGCGGTCGTGCACATCAGCCGAACCATACCGGTCGACCTGCTCACCGGCCCGGGAATCGAGCCAGAGCATCGCGGGTCGCACGGCCTCGCCGTGCTCGTCGAGGCACACGAAGGTCTCGCGCTGATGAGTCACGGTCAGGGAGACAACACGGCTGATATCGAAGCCGTCGACGGCCTTGCGCACCGCGCTCTGCATAGCTGTCCACCATTGGCGCGGGTCCTGTTCGCCGCGCCCCGGCTCGGGGATGCTCAAGTCGAGCTCGGCGCGTCCACTGGCCACTTCGGTTCCATCCGCGTTCCAGACACTCGCCTTCACGCCGGTAGTCGAGCAGTCCACCGCGATGACCACGCGTTCATCGCTCATGTCGTCGGTTCACTCTCAGTGAGAAAGGCCTGCGCGATCACCGAGTCGACGTCGTCGGCCGTCCACCAGCCAAGGAGGAAGAGCAGATCGACCACCGTGAAACGGTCTCGCATGAAATGACAGTTCGCTACTGCCCACCGCCAGATTTCCGGGGTGACCCAGGCGACCAAGTCGCCCGGGGTGGACGGGGAGCCGGCAGCTCTGAGGCCGGCGGACAAGGACTCGGGTGCGGGGACCGCAGCAGCGATGGCGAGACCTTCGGAGACCAAGCTGGCTACGAGGCTTTTCATGCGCTCGGGATCGGCGTTCCACACCGCGATTTTTCGAGAATAATCAGACCAGCACTCCTCGCCACGACCGCCCGTCTCGTCGCAATTATCGAAAGCGCGCTTCACTTGGTGCTCGAGGTCGCCGTCGGCGAAACGTAGGGCGATCTCACCCCCGGCGACCTTACGACGCAACAGATCCCATGCTGCGGACGCGATTTGCGTCGCCACGCCGACTTGCGCTCCATGCAGGCCGGTCGGCAGGTTGTGCGCGGCGGCATACATGTCGAGCATGTGCGAAACGACGTGCTCAACACCGGAGAGGCACGCCGTTGTGCCAGCAATCCCTGTACCGATTCCGCGAATGGCGAGCATGCGGGTGAGGTCGAGCACCGCGCCGGGGGCGCCGTCGGCGAGTCCTTCTGCCCAGGTGGCGGGGTCACCGGCGAACTCGAGTAAGAAGTCCCGCGGGGTGAACCGAAAGCTGTCGTCGAAACCCAGGCGATTGGCCAATTCCCAGTCGGCAGGAGCGGTGTACAGAGAGAGCACCTCACCAAAACCGGCAGTGTTCATGGCAACGGGTGCATCTGCGATCGTTGTCGTATCGGCGAGCACGACGTCGGGCCACCGGCTCGGTATCGTGCGCTTCACCCCGTTGCGCAACACCACCGAGACGTTGTCGGTGAAGCCGTCGACGGATGCGGCGGTCTGCACGATCACGAGCGGGATCCCACCCTGACGGTCGGTGGCCACCTTCCCGATGTCGGAAATAGTGCCGCCACCGATCGCGACGACGCAGTCAAAGCCTTTGATGGCGGCCGTCGCCGTTTCGAGCGCGTCCTCGTCGGCGTGTAGCTCTCCCTTACGGCCGAGCACGACGACCTCCACCACGAACGCCTCGGCAAGGAGCTCGCACAGTTGCTGCTTGAGATCGCGGCCGTCGCGCAAGATGGTCGTCTTGTCGATGAGCACTACAACTCGACGCATTACCGTCAACCCGACGGCTAGCATGCCTTTCACCGCGGGGACCAAGCCGAAACTTGCTTCGGGCGAGATCACCAGTGAGCGGATGCCGAGTGGCACCAGTTCGGGCGCGTCGGCAGTTGAGGCTATAACTGCGCGGATCGCGTCGAGATCGGTGGGATCGGTGATTGAAGCAAATGTGCTCATGAGTGTCTCCTGCTCGACTTTCGGTCCGTAAGGACGGCCGCGGCGATAACGGCGCCGATGACAACGGGCTGGAGGTTGGCAGAGACGTTCAGAAGTGACATTCCGTTATTCAGGACTCCAATGATGAGGAGGCCGACGAACGTACCAAGGAGGCTGCCCGAGCCGCCAGAGAGGCTGGCACCTCCGATGACCACTACGGCGATAACATTCAGCAGGTCAGCAGCGCCAGCGGTGGGCTGAGCGGAGTCGAGTCGTGATGTGACCAGGAGACCGGCTACTGCGGCTAGTAATCCGGCGATGGTGTAGACCATTATCTTGGCGCGGCGCACGGGAAGTCCAGAAAGGCGAGCTACTTCCTCGTTGCCACCGATCGCATAGAGCGCACGGCCCGAGGGCCTGAACTTGAGCCAGAATGCCGCAATAGCGAATATGGCGACCAGAATAACGCCCTCAATAGGAATGCCGAGAATGCTCGTCGCTGTGATCGCGATAAACCAGTCGGGGAACCCCGTGATTGGGTTGCCGTTAGTGATGAACAACGCAAGGCCTGCCGCCGCTGACATCGTTGCCAACGTTGCAATGAACGGTTGCAATTTGCCATAGGCCGTAAGGATGCCGTTGATGAGGCCAACGAGGGCGCCCACGACAAGGCCCGCGAGCAGCGCAACCTCGAAAGGCCACCCGGCCATCTTGTACATCGCGGCCATGGACATTGAGCTGAGCGCCAGCACGGAGCCAACAGACAGGTCAATGCCGCCCAGGAGGATGATCAGAAGAGCGCCGACCGACATGACGCCGACGGCTGAGACCTGGCTAAGGATATTGAGCAGGTTGCGAGGGGTCAGGAAGTACTGGGACAGGAAGGAGAGTGCCACGAATATCACGATCAGGCCGATCAGGGGACCAGGGATCTGGCTCATCACTTGCCGGACTCGACTCGTGTTGCCGGACGCAGCAGACCGCGGCGCGATCTCGCTGTGCGCGGGCGTACTGTCAGGCCGGGGTGGCGTGACGTTGCGGTCGACTATGGCCATGATTCAGTTCTCCTGCGTGCTGATCGGCGTACGGAACTCTTCTTCGCCGTCGATCGGCGACTCGAGTGGGGATTCTTTTGGGACGTTGCTCAGCGCAAGTGCCATGACTACTTCGGGTGTCGCGTCCGCGCGGTTGAGAATCGCACGTTGGAGGCCACCGGACATCACGAGCACGCGGTGCGACAGGCCCAGCACTTCTTCCAGTTCTGATGAGACGACGACGACGCCGACGCCGGACTCGGCTAGAGCTCTGATGGTCTCGTAGATCGTCATCTTCGCTCCGACGTCGACCCCTCTCGTGGGCTCGTCGAGGATGAGCACCTTGGGCTCGTTCACCAACCACTTCGCCAGCAGCACCTTCTGCTGATTTCCGCCGGAGAGAGAGCCCACGGGAATGTCGAGTCGTCCGCGGATGTCAAGGAAGTCTCGCTGTTTGTTCGCGGTAGCCGTCACCTTCTTCTTCGTGATAATTCCGGCTGAGCTCAGCGCCTTCTCCCACGGAAGGGATATGTTTTCTGCACCGGTACGGTCGAGGTTGAGTCCTTGGCCCTTCCGGTCCTCCGGAACCATCGCGATCCCAGCGTCGATGCCCGACCGTGGGTTTCTGATGTGAACGACTTCGCCGTGCACCCGGATCTCTCCGGCATCGGCTTGGTCTGCCCCGGCGATGGTGCGCATGACCTCGGTTCGGCCAGCTCCTACGAGACCAGCGAAGCCGAATATTTCACCGCGACGAACATCGAAGTCGATGCCCGCGAACACTCCGGCCTTGCTCAATCCTGTGACAGAAAGTGCGATCTCGTCGGTGGCGGGCTTTGGCGCCCGATGGGAGAAGACGAAGTCGCGGCCAACCATTGCCTTGACCATCTCGTCTTTGGTTATCTCACTTGCCAACCAATTTCCCACCAACGCGCCGTCCCTGAGGCACACGATCGTGTCCGCGACTTCTTTGATCTCCTCGAGGCGATGGGAGATGTACACGATGCCCACACCACGTTGCCTCAACGCTGCGATTTGGGCGAAAACGTGTTGAGTTTCGGACTGTCCGAGTGAGGCCGAGGGCTCATCGAAAATGATGTACTTCGGTTCGCGGGAGAGGGCACGTGCGATCTCGATTTCCTGCTGCGCTGCAATGGAAAGTCCCGCAACGGGGCGGCGCGGGTCAGTCTGTGAACCGACGAGCTCGAGGTATTTTCTCGCCTCGTCATTGATGCGATTCCGATCGATCACTCCTCGACGACGAGGCAGCCGCCCGATAAAGATGTTTTCCGCTACCGACAGCTCCGGAACCATCCGAATCTCTTGATGGATAAGCGCGACACCATTTTTCAGTGCGTCTGAAGGCCGAGATGGTTCGTAGGGGACGCCGTCAATGGTCATCGAGCCGCCGTCGGCTTCAACTACACCTGCGATAATCGACGACGTTGTAGACTTTCCCGCCCCATTCTCGCCGATGAGTCCGATGACGGTACCGGGCCGGAGCGTAATGTCAACGCCCTTGAGCACAGGGACTCCCCAGTAGCTTTTGGAAAGCCCGGTGCAAATTAGACCCGCAGAGTCTCTGTTCTCCTGGCCGTTGTGAGTTGCTTGTGCAAGTGTCTGTACCACGGTCATCCATTCATCGCGATCGGAATAGAACCGGTGGAAGACGGCATGACGTGGTAACCACGTCTCCCACCGACGGTCTGTTCGACTACTTGAAGTCCGGGCCGTAGAACTTCGCGGGATCGTTGTCAGCGACGTTCTCACCGGTGACGAGCACCGTGTCCTGGTACTGGAGTTCGGGAATGTCCTCGCCGTTTCCCTCGGCGATCTTCACCGCATCCTGCACGGACATTTGACCCATGAGGTACGGCTGCTGCGCCATCGTGGCCTGGGTGAGTCCGTCAGCGACCGCCGTGAACATCGTCGGGAATCCGTCGATACCCACAAAGACCAGGCCGGTGCGGCCTTCCTGCTGTGCAGCCTTCGCTGCGCCCAGAGCCATGGCGTCGCTTTCGCCGAAAATTGCCTTCAAGTTTGGATTCGCGGTCAGGATATTCTGCGCAGCGGTGAATGCCTTGGTCTCGTCCCAACCAGCTGATTCCTGAGCAACGACCTTAACGTCGGGATAGTTCGCCAGTGCGTTTGCGCAGCCTTCGCTGCGCTGCAACTCCGCGGTAGAGCCGAGCGGGCCTTGGAGGATCGCTATATCGCCGGCGCCGCCGAACTGATCGAACATCCAAGTGCATAGCTTCTCGGCCGCGGCGACACTGTCCGTCGCGATGTAAGTTGCAAGTTTGCCGTTGCCGGACTCGGGCTTTTGGTCGACGGCAATGATCGGAATGCCAGCATCGTTGGCCAGCTTGACGCCGGCGGCTGCTGACGTGGCATCTTGGGCGATGAAAATGATGACGTCGACCTGCTGAGTGATCAAATCCTGAACTTGGTTGACCTGCTGACCGGAGTTGTTGTTGGCGGATAGGGTGACGAGCTTATAACCGGCCTCGTCGGCAGCCTGCTCCATGCCGTCCACAGCTGCAACGTAGAACAATGATTTTTGGTCCGCGACTGCGATCCCAATCGTCTTGCCATTCTCGCCACCGCCCACGGATGCGACGGTCGGGGCAAGAGTCGTACTGCAGCCGGTAAACAGCAAAGCGAGCGACAACGCGGCTGCGCAAGCCACCGTACGTGTCGGTTGCAATTTGATGCTGTGCATGAGTTTCTCCTTTGAAACAGTATCTTGCAGGACGCATATTTATTCATTTATTGATCGATCATTCGATCTAAGGTGATTTTGGCATGCCCATGGAAATGTGTCAAGAACCGCCGTCAACGTGGCCCGCTTGCAGAAACACGCTCTCGGACGCCGCTTCCAGATATTCGCCGAGATGGACGAGGAACCGGAGCGCATGTTCCAGAGTCAAAGAAAGACTGGGCTCATCCGGACGCTTCGCGATACCAGCAGAGCCGGAGCAGTTCCGTGTTCAGTTGGCGCTGGGCAATGAAGCGTGCCTGCCAACTCCTCAGCGCCAATGGAGGCCAGCTGCCCTGCTGGTCAGCGCGCGATGCGGCGCAGTCATTTTTGGTACGAGCCTATACAGAGGTCAATACTCGCCCCAACTCCCCGAAAAGTAGACCAACCCGAGCAAGAGAAATCTTGAACGAACGGACAGGGCGCCTCAAAACGGGAGCCGACCTGGTCAAAGCAAAACCGCTCAGCCCTGTATGCCCTGTCTCGATTGTGTGGCTTCTGAGAATCCATGCGTTCCGAGGCAGAGAGGTTGTGAGACATTCACGAGCTACCGCGAGAAAAATCGGAGTTCTCCTTGCGGTAGCTCGTCTGTTCCAGAGCCCCGTCTTCCCGGTCCGTCTTTCCAGTACAGAGGACGTCCATTCTCCCTGGGAAGGCTAGCCTCAGCGCCACGACTGGCCTACCTTGGGGATCAGCGGAATGCCCCGGAGGCCAATCCCTTATCGACGAATGTCGGCGGACACCGCTATCGAGTAAGGAAGCTCCCCGTGGCATACAACGTCGCACAGAAACTCATCGCATCGCACCTGGTCTCCGGGGAGATGGTGCCGGGGACCGAAATCGGCCTACACATCGACCAGACCCTCACCCAAGACGCGACCGGGACCCTGGTCATGCTGGAGTTGGAAGCGTTGGGACTGGATCGCGCGCGCACGGAGATTTCCGTGCAGTACGTCGACCACAACCTGTTGCAGGCCGACAGCAAGAACGCGGAGGACCATGACTTTCTCCGTTCCGCCTGCCAGCGGTTCGGCCTGTGGTTTTCGAAGGCCGGCAACGGAGTGTCGCACCCCACGCACATGCAGCGGTTCGGCATCCCCGGCAAGACGATGGTTGGCTCCGACAGCCACACCCCGGCCGCCGGCTCGTTGGGGATGCTGGCCATCGGCGTCGGCGGCACCGAGGTTGCCCTGGCCATAGCCGGCGAGCCCTTGTACATCAGGATGCCCGAAATCTGGGGCGTGAAGCTCACCGGACAACTGCCGCCGTGGACCAGCGCCAAAGACGTCATCCTCGAAATGCTGCGCCGGCACGGCGTCAAGGGCGGTGTCAATCGGATCGTCGAGTACTACGGCCCCGGTCTCGCCGCCTTGACCGCAATGGATCGGCACGTGATCGCCAATATGGGCGCCGAACTGGGCGCGACCACCACCGTTTTCCCAGCCGATGATCAAGTGCGAACCTTCCTGCGCGCCGAACAGCGCGAGCGGGATTTCACCGAACTGCTCGCGGACGACGATGCGACCTACGACATGACCGAGGAGATTGACCTGGCTTCGATCGTGCCGTTAATCGCGCTTCCCAGCTCGCCCGGCAATGTCGTGCCGGTACGTGAAGTGGCTGGACGCCCGGTGGAACAGGTCGTGATCGGGTCCTCCGCGAATCCGGGCCTGCGTGATTTCGCGATCGTTGCCGCGATCACGAAGGGGCGGCAGTCATTCCCCGGCCTGTCACTCGACGTCAATCCCAGTTCCCGGCAGATTCTGCAGGACCTGACCATCATGGGGGCCACCCTGGATCTGATCGGGGCGGGCGCCCGGCTGCATCAGTCCGGCTGCATGGGCTGCATCGGCATGGGCCAAGCCCCCGCGAATGGAAGCATCAGCCTGCGCACGATGCCGCGCAACTTTCCCGGTCGCTCGGGCACCCAAGAAGACTCGGTTTACCTGTGTTCGCCGGAGACGGGGGCCGCCGCCGCGCTGACGGGACAGATCACCGATCCGCGGGACCTGCCCGCGCTCTTCGGCTTGGAATATCCCCAGATCAGACTTCCGGCGGTGTCGAGCGTGAATCTGACGATGCTCGAGAAGCCCTTACCGCCGGAGGAATCCATTGGGGTGCATCTGGTCAAGGGCGAAAACATCTCCTCGCTGCCGGTCTTCGGACCGCTCTCCGAACACATCGAGGCACCCGTCGCCCTGGTCGTGGGCGATGACATTTCGACGGATGAGATCCTGCCGGCGGGTGCGCGCGTGCTCCCTTTCCGCAGCAACGTCCCCAAGCTCGCCGAATTCACCTTCGACCAAGTCGACCCGACCTACCCGACTCGCGCCGCGCTAACCCGAGATACGACCGGCCACATGATCGTCGCCGGGGCTAATTATGGGCAAGGCTCCTCCAGAGAGCACGCAGCGATCACCCCGCGCTTCCTTGGACTGCGGGTGGTGCTGGCGGTCTCGTTCGCACGCATCCACTGGCAGAACCTGGCCAACTTTGGCGCGCTGGCGCTCCAGTTCGCGGATGCGGCCGATCACGATCGCATCGCGCAGGGTGACGTGCTCGTGCTCGACGGGATCCGGGAGGCTCTCTCGCACGGAACTGAGATCCTCGTGCGCAACACAACCCGGGATGAGGTCTACTCCGTGCAACACGAACTCTCGACCCGGCAGATCGAAATGCTCCTCGTCGGTGGGCTCATCCCGTGGCTGCGCACCCGGAGCGCGCGCGGAGCCGCTGTTCCTGAAGAAACCAAATAGGCCCACGCCGTTTCATTTTGCGGCGAAGTCTCGTTCTCTGACGAGAGCCTGCCCCTCCGGTCAAGCCAACGGACCACCCTTCGTCATCTAATTGACCTTCAACTCAACTGCGGCAGTATGCACCCAGACCGCGCGGAAAACGGAGATCCAGCATTGTGAGATGCTCGAAAATCAGCGGACTCCACGCGCTGGCAGCGTGGCCGGCTCCGAACGGAGAACGGGCGCACTGACCAGCCACGCGCGGCAATCACAGCACCGTTGACACGCGCGCAGTGGTAGCGGAGCATGAGGGAAATGAAAGTTGAGAACGACATGCAGAAGAAGTCGCTCACCGCACTCGTGCGCCACCATCTCAATCACGCACGGGACGCATCCAGTGGTCGCAGCGCGGAGACCGTGTATGGCGGCCACGTGCACGTCCTCCGGCAAACGCTGATCGCTCTTCGTGCCGGACAACGCCTAGGAGAACACGACAACCTGGCTGAAGCGACCGTGCAGGTCCTCGAGGGACGGGTCGTTCTCACCTCGGGTGGCGCATCGTGGTCAGGGTGGCGCGGGGACCTGATCACGATGCCACCGGGCCGCAACTCGCTGGAGGCTGTCGAGGACACGGTTATCCTGCTCACCGTAGCCAAGCTCATCGCTCCGGCGCGGCGTCCTGAGCTGATTGCACTCTGCCAGCCGACGGCAGATGGGACCGTTGACGGGACGACCGCGGGGACGGAAACCATCGTGCTCGACGCCCGCAGCATTCCGCACGCTATCCGGCATGCGGCCGTCTTCGGGGCGCTCGACGCCGTTCTGCCGGGGTTCACCCTGGACGTGATCGAACCGCACGACCCCCAACACATGCTGGCGGAACTTCAGCAGAGTCAGCCCGACACTTTCGACGTGAGCTACATCGAACGAGGCCCGGAGTTCTGGCGGGTGCGCTTCAGCCGCGCCTAACCCTCAGTACGACCCAGGCTCATCTCCTCCAGCAGCGGACGCTCGCGATTCTCGCTCTGTTTGCACCGATCCTCGCCGTACCGCACTGGCTCACGGTGCCGCAGCGAGTACACGTGCCAGCCAAGCTTCAGGTACGGCGGCCCCGTCTGCGTCAGGCGCCAGTCCTCTAGCGTGCGCTCGGGCAGTCGGAGCAACTCACCGAGCTCACGCTGGGTGAGAAAGGTGGGAGTAACTTGCGTCGTCGAGCCCATACCCAACAGGTGCGCGACCGAAGTCGTGAGCAGCCCGCCTGTGCCGTAGTAACTCCGTACCGGACCGGGAAGCAAAGGGCCCGACCCACCCCGCACGGGGTTATTAAGCAGTTTCCGGTCGCAGGCCTTGTTTTAGGCCCGAAAAGAGCGGTGGGCGATAAGTGATTCTGCCGCGGACGCCTGCACCTGCTACAGCTGGGGTACCTGGACTCGAACCAAGAACAAATGATAGGCGTCGGGGTAGTGGTGCGCACCTGCATATGGGGCAGACTTCCGCGGAATTCCGCGGTTCTCATGGACTTTAGTGTACGCGCTGTACGGCGAGATACGGCCTGAATCTGGTCAGATTTTGGGCTTTATGGTGCGTTTGTGGTCACGGCAATACCTTACGTGACCGGCGAATTGCCGTCGGCCTCGACAGCTATCTCAAACGTGCCCTAGTCAATGAGCCCGCAACGTCTGAGATGTGAGTCCAGCGAGCTACCGAACTGCTCCACCGGCACCTCTGGCCACTTTCTGGCGGTTATCCTTCGAAATATCCTAGTCAGATCAGGTTTTCTCGCTCCAGCTGTGTACGGTGGTGTTGCTCGTTTCGCTCACTCTTCGTGATCGCCGAAGCCAGCCCGACCTCGTTTGTGACACTATCGCGCCAACTTTCGCCACGTAAACAATCCCGGCAGTGTGACGATCCGTGCGGAACACTTCGATGCGCTCCCTAAAGACAGACTTGAGCCGATTTAATCGCGCTCAACGTGAGGCGCGTATTTGGTGGGCGCTCGAGATGGACCAGCGACTCGACTAGTCGCGGGCGTTAAAAGTGCTTGACTTGTTCCGAGGGTGAAGGGCACTAACGATGAACGGATCTGGACCGGAAATAGTGCGAAAACAGCACTTGATCTCAAAGGTCCTACTGCGCCGCTTCGCGCGACCAAATGGAGACCTTCTATCGTTCGACCTGAGATACGGCAAGCACCCCCTCACGAAAAATGTGTCATCTATTGCGTGGCGGCAAGACTTCGTTGCTCATCTCCCGAATCAGGCGGAGCGACTTTGGGAATCTGTTGAAGCGCAGCTTCCCACAGCGCTCACTGCCGCTACCGACGGCAGCATGACTGCCCGGGATGAGGACGTGCTGAAGCAGGCGATTGCGCTGCATTTCTTCCGACGTGACGCCACGAAGCTGGCGTTCGATGCAAGCCTCATAAGGTCCTTATCACGCCCGATAGCTGATGTCTCTACGGACAGCGTCACCGGTTCAGATTTGGGCTCCCAGGAATCGCTTCTTCGCAGACATGTGGTCGAATCGTCGGCGGAATGGTTTCAGGAATGCATCGAAGATCTGTTTCGGCGCGGTTCGAAATTAATTCAAACAACTGAGCTCGAAGTCCTCACTGTTTCGGAGGGGGAACTTCTGATGAGTGACCAGGCTGTGCTGTCCTTCACGTCAGATGGTGGCGCCGGGAATCTTCCATTCACCGAAGCAGCCACACATCTCTTGCCGATCGGGCGCCAGCACGCAATAGCGATTGCGCCGAAGTCGGGATCTGTGCTTTTGGAGCAGAAATTTGTGGAACAACTCAATCGCGCGCAAATCGGGGCAGCCGCTTCACATGTCTATTTTCATCCTGAAAGCGGGCTGGAAGAATTTGTGACGTCAGTACGGACCGAGATGATTGGTGGGTGAATTCTTTCTCAATCGACTGCTTCAATCGATACACGAAACACAGTGTCAGAAATACCGTCAGACAAGTTTGCTCCGCGAGCCGGAACCTGCGAAGGCTGCGTTTGAGACGTCGCGCTGCGGCGTTGGCCTCCAGCTCAGACTCATAGATCTCCGGGTCGCTGCGCCGATTGGACTGCAGCTCGGCCCGACCCGCCTCGTTGCGCTCGGCACTGCCGGAATATCTGTTTCGTGCGCTCGGGATCAGCGTCTCGCCTCGCAGCGACCTGGGGGTTCACCTCAGCGCGATGGGCTTCGTAGTAGCGGTTGTAGTAATTGCACACCGTCTCGCGATTCTGGGCTACCGAGCGACGCCCGTTGAAGCTCTAAGCGAGTCTCATCATTACGCTGTTCTTAAGGCCCCTGGCGGCCCGACCCACTGGGAGAGAGAATCATGGCATTTCAGACGCCGAAGACTGTTGAAGAGGTATTGAGGCAGATCGCAGAGCAGAGGTACCTCATGCCTGCCATCCAGCGCGAGTTCGTGTGGGGCACCGACGAAATCATTCAGCTGTTCGATAGCCTGCTGCGCGGCTACCCCGTTGGGTCATTCCTGTTCTGGAAAGTCGAACCGGAGACTACCGATAGCTACGTCTTTTACAGCTTCCTCACCGACTTCCACGAGAAAGACCACCCGTATGCCGTACGCAAGAAAGTGCCGGCCGGCGGCGGAACGACGGCGATTCTTGATGGCCAACAACGCCTCACGTCGTTGAACATCGGCCTGTATGGAAGCCACGCCGTGCGCAAACTCTACGGTCGGGTGGGGTCCACGCATGCGTACCCGGCAAAGCGCCTCTATCTCAACCTCGTCGACTCGACGGGCGAAGAAGAACTCGGGCTGTTATACGATCTCCGCTTCCTCACTCGGGAGGAAGCCAAACCTGTCGATGGCACCCCCGATCGCTGGTTCTTAGTCGGCGACGTGCTCAAGCTCGAGGATGACCCGGTCTCCTACATGGACGAGATTGCGTCACGCCAGATCACCAATGTGCGGGAGGGTGTGCGTCGCCTCGTCGCTCTCTATACCGCCATCCACAAAACCCCCGCGATCAACTACTTTCTCGTCGAGGACCAGGACCCCAATAAGGTTCTAGAAATATTCATCCGCGTCAACAGCGGCGGCCAGAAGCTCACGAAGTCAGACCTCCTGCTCTCCATGGCCACGAATCAGTGGTCGACGGAACCCGGTGCGCGCGAGGAGGTCCGCTCGCTAGTCACCGAGCTCAACGACCTGGGCTTCAACTTCACGAAAGACTTCGTGCTCAAGACCGCCCTCGTGATCGTCGGCGGTGACGTACGATTCCAGGTTTCCAGCATCACCCGCGACAACATCGCCAAGATCGAGGCCAGCTGGTCGGCCATCCGTGAGGCGTTGATCCTCACGGCAACGCTGCTCAAGCAATCCGGTTACTCCGCCAGAACCCTCACTGCCAACAACTCGGCAATCGTCGTTGCGTATTACCTCCACAAGCGCGGCGCCGTTGGTTCCTATCTTGAGTCCTCGCACACAGCGGCGGATCGCGATGTGCTCATTCGATGGGTTACGCGATCTCTTCTCAAGAAGGGTGTCTGGGGTTCGGCCGTGGATACCCTGCTGACACGACTGCGCACAGCCATCGATCAGTCAGTCATTACATTGGGCTTCCCGACCGCCGCGCTGGAGACGGAGATGGCAGTTCTCGGCAAGGCGCTCACGTTCAGTGAGGAGGAGATCGATGAACTCCTCTCGTCCGACTACAACGGCCCGAGAACGTTCGCACTCCTCGCCACTCTGTATCCGGGGCTGGACCTATCCAAGATTTTCCACGAGGATCACATTTTTCCCAAGTCGCTTTTCAGCGCCAAGGCTTTGAGCAAGGCGGGGATCGCCGACGCCGACATTCCCACCTATTTGGAGTCGTTCAACCTGCTCCCCAACCTGCAGCTCCTTGAAGGTACGCGCAATACTGAGAAACTCGCTATGCTTCCCGCGGATTGGATCGAGAAGCACTTTGACTCAACGTCGAGAAGGGCAAAGTACCTAGAGGAGAACGACCTCGACGAGCTTTCGCTGCAGCTCTCGGATTTTCTCGCATTCGTTGACGGACGCAGAAGACGAATCCGAAAAAAACTCGTCGACGACGTCACTCGTCGCCGTGATGCCGAGGCATCGTTCTACTCTCGCGCTGAATCTAGTTGATATCGCCAAGCCTTGGCTCTTGCGAAGGGCGCAAAGGCCCTGCGTCGCTGTCGCAGTTGACGAACCTGAGCGCGACTGATCAAAGGGCAGGGTAAACGCGACGCTCTCGGGCTCGTGACCCGTAGATCCCAGTATTCGTGCGGACGTGCCCGCTCAGCGTCCCGCTAACGGGCACCCTTCTTCCGCTGCACATCGACGGAAGTGCTACCGGAATGGCAGGACTTCGTTAGTGATGCCACTATTGGATCGTTACGCGCGCTGAAATCCAATCCACTGCAGCGGAGCGAACCTAAGGTAGCCTCGGCGGAGTCAATGAGGGAGATTAATGCTGATCACGCGCGCACGAGTCACGAACTACCGGTCCGTCATCGACTCGGAATACTTCGAAGTTGAGCCGCGAAAGACGATCCTTGTGGGCGTAAACGAAGCGGGTAAGACCGCGGTGTTGAAAGCACTACAGTCCATCAACGCAACAGCCGACACTCCTCCCTTGGACTTCCTTTTCGATTACCCGCGTTCACGCCTGAACGAGATCCAGCGGGGCACTAAGACCCCGTCCGAGATCAAGGTTGCTGAGGCCACGTTCGCCCTGAGTGACGCAGACCGAGCGGCTGTTGCATCCAAGGTGCAGCTGGATGAGACGGCCACCATCACTTGGCATAAGTACCTGGACAACGATCTTCGGTATAGCGTTTACGGGTTCCCGAGTTCGCCAACTTTCGGAGACGTTACACAAGATCTCATCAGACTCCGGAGCTACCTGGCTGCACACGACTCGCCGGCATCTCTGCTGACTTTGCTCGATGAGATCGGAACCAACAACGGAAGCGAACCGCTTGCTGGTGATGTTGCAGCGACGATCAAGTCGGCTCTCACCACAGCACTGCCGCTGATTGACGAGGAAGACGGCAAAGAGACAACCCGTTGGGCGAAGATCGAGGAGCTGGCAAGTAAGGGCAGTGCAGTTTCGGAGGCCGTGGCGATCTTGCGGACTCGCATCCCGTTGCTCGTTTATTATTCGACCTATTTCACAGTTCGTCCCCGGATCGACCTAGAGTCTCTCGCCGCACGTCAAGAACGCGGCGATGTCGACAATGAGTACGATTTCGGGAATCTTTGCCTCCTCAAATTATTGGGGTTCACTGCTCGGGAGCTCTCTAGCATGGCGAGCGGGCCGCCGACCAAGCCCAACTACTACGAGACCGATGGCGACGTGCGCAAAGAGCACGATATCGCGGTCGTCGCATATCAGCGAAAGCTCGACAGCCGTCAATATCAGCTGAACGCTGCGAGCGTGACGCTAACTAAAGATCTCAGACGTGTGTGGGGCGACGAGACGCTGCAACTGCGGATCGTCGCAGACGGTCAATACCTCAAGGTCATGGTTGTCGATGATCTCGGCGTTGAAGTGGAGCTTGACCAGCGAAGCGAAGGATTTCGCTGGCTCGTTTCCTTCTTCGTTGTATTCCGTTCCCAGGCACAAGACGACCTTGAGGGGGCAATCCTCTTGCTCGATGAGCCTGGCCTGAGCTTGCACGCATTGAAACAACAGGAGTTTCGCAAGACCATCTCACTGCTGGGAGAAGACAACCAGATCATCTATTCCACTCACTCCCCGTTCATGGTCGGCTCGGACGAGCTTGACCTAGTTCGTATCGCAGAGATGAAAGACCGGGCCGCCGGAACAAAGATCCATTCGCGGCTCCAGGTTGACGATCCGCGTTCCGTGTTCCCGCTCCAAGCGGCTCTAGGGTACGAACTCGCGCAAAGCATGTTTTCCCAGAAGAAGAATCTCGTCTGCGAAGGCGTCACCGATATGTTTTATCTGAACTCGGTGAACGAGGCGTCTACCGCGGAGGGTGCCGCGACGCTCAAGAATTCCCCAGCCATTATTCCGGCTGGAACCGCAAGCAAAGTCGCGTACTTCTGCACGATCTATGCGGGTCAAAGCCTCGAAGTGGCCGCCCTCCTCGACTCGGATGGCGCCGGAGATCTTGCTGCACAGCAAGACGCTCTTGTCGCCCTGTTGCCGAAAAAAGCGGTCCTGCGAGTGGCTGATTTCCTTGCCACTCCCGTCAGCGGGGCTGAGATCGAGGATATGTTCCGGACCACGCTCGCGACAATCGCCAAGAGCCTGGGCTGGGACAGCTCCGCGACCATCTCGGCGCAACCATCGCGGCCAATCATGCAAATCCTGAGTGCCGAGCATGGCAAGCCGGTCTCGAAGTGGAAACTCGCGAAGGCCTTCATGACCTGGATCGGTACGAACGGTTACAGCGCCTTGACTACCGACGAACGAAATGCCTGGTCCAAACTAACTTCCGCGGTCAATAAGGCGCTCTAGTCTCTAGTCTCTACTGGTCTCTGGTCTCTGGTCTCTGGTCTCTGGTCTCTGGTCTCTGCCGCTAACGCCAAAACCGCTGGCTGGACCGAAGCAAGTCGCGGCGAGAAAGTGCCATCTGCTGTGGATCGGTACGATCGGCCGTCGCGGCTTGTAGAGAGCCCGCGCGTCTGACGCTGTGATGTCCAAGGGCAGCATAGCCACCACTCGCGCGCACAACCGCTAAGGTCGCCAGACAACGAAGTCGCGGCCATCGCAGTTATTGCATTCGCATCTGGGCCAGCGCAACTTTTCGTCCCAGAACCGCGCCGAAGACGCAGTAGGACCGGCATAGATCTCCCAATTGGGGTAGTCGTCCACGAGGCCTTCAACAACAATTTGGCCGATGTGAGCTCCGCTGCGCTGCAGGTCCGTGCGGACCTCGATCGTGTCGAGCAAGAGGGCTTGGGGCGCCCGTCGATCACTGTGACTTGAGTACGTTGGGGTGAACAGCAAGCGTGCCACCTCCTCGTCTCCGTCGAACGAGTACGACCGCCACTGGTGATCGGTATGTCCCCGCGAGTGCTCCAACCACATTGTCGAAGTGAAGCCGGGGCCGCCCCCGTAGTTGGGCTGCCATCGTCCGTTGACGAAGGTCGTTTCCGCTGGCACCCACCCAAGTTTGATCATGCGTTGAGTCTTGCAGTTCGACGAGGACGGGGTCGTCGTGCGAGATGGAGAAGCGCCCGTCTTTGTGTCACGGAAGGTTCCCCTCTGGCACGGCCTCAGCGTGTTGGGCAGTTGCGTGGACCAGCCCTAGATCTGTCGCGCTGGAGGACCCGCCTACGGGCCTGAATTCTGGAGCGGTGAGAGACAACAGCCTTTTCCGTGACTTCGACTGTCTTGCGGCGACCCTCCTGGAGACGCAAGGCGAACCTCAGCAGATATCGATGGGCGTGTATCGAGGCGGCAAAACGTGGCCGATCGGGGTTCGCGAAGGTAGCGCGGTGCATGTGTAAGTTTTTCGGCTGGAAAGTGTGAGAACTCCCATTCTTGGAAGAACCTGTCCCTCATTCGGCCAACGTCGCGCTAAACCCAACAAGACACCTAACTCCGAAGAGCTCATAAGACTGAGTCGGTCGCGTGGCTTGACGGATCCAGGCCGCGGATACTTGCAACTCCGGCGAGCACGCGCCCGCGAATGTCGGGGCGAGCCGCGTCGAGTGGACCGACCGTCACCAGTACCCTAGTTTTGGATCAGAATCACGACGGGAGACAAGATGCGGCAAGACACCGATGCAGCGCTGAAGCAGTTCGACGTCAGCACCTTCGGGAGGGGCGGCATCATCAATACGCTTGAAGAGAGGCTAACCCCCGACGAGACAGTGATCTACATCGCACCGACGAACGTGACGGTCACGACGACAGCTACCCGAAAGACCGAGAAGCTCCCGGGTGCAATTGCCTTGACGTCCAGGCGGATTATCTTCACGTATAAGGTGCTGCTGGACCACAAGACGATCTCCGTAGACCTCGCCCAGGTTCAGAGCGTGAACAGCCGAGGCAATGCCATGACGGGTGGTCATGTTGAGGTGCTGACGATGGTCAACACCATCGAGTTCTTGGTCAAGTACAAGAAGGAGACCATCGCGGCGATTCAGTAGGTATTCGAGACGACCATCGCTGCCGCGAAAACCCCGCCGGTGACCGCCGAGCCCGCCCAGACAGACGTGCTGGCTCAAATTCAGAAGTTGTCGGAACTGCAAGCGGCCGGTGTGTTGACGGAAGCAGAGTTCGCGCAGAAGAAGGTGGAGTTGCTTGCGCGGCTTTAGTGAACCACTCAGTGGTACACGGGGTGACGGCGCGCACGGTACGGATGGGGATCCTAGGTGCCACAGAGGACGCGCTCTCGGCCGCTAATTGGCTCGACCCAGTTCTGTCGCGTGGTCGTCCCTCCTGCCAGAGCATTTTACTTTTGGCTGCTGCCCCTGAACCCGTAGTCATCGGCGTGCTGATACCCACGATTAGCCATTAACCCCAGAAGGACAAACGTCTTCGAAACGTGAGGATAATAGCGATTTACGCCCGCTATTGGGTTTAATCCCCAGACCCGACAGGCGGCCTCGCCCGCAATGTGGTTCTCTTCGAACCGCACTACGCCGCGACCTGCGCCTGCAGGCTCAATAGCCTATTGCGTTCCGAAGCCGGCAATGGCTCCTTGAGGAGGTCGCCAAGCAATGAAACGGTGGGAGCCTTGCCGCGCATCCTCAACGAGATCGGGACCATGTACTGCTCGACGAAACGGTAGTGTTCGCTCCATGCACGGGCACCACGCGCCAGCAGCAACGAAAAACCCACCATCACCCACCCGAGATCGAGGCTTTCATCGTCGTCCTCATCGTCGCGAATGTCGCCAGTAAGCTCCCCCATTTTTACTAGGATGTTCCCGATTATCTGGGCGGGTGATGTGGAGTTGTCGCCGACTTCGAAGGATACTTTCATTCCGGCGTACGGGCCGGATTCCGTTCCCAGGACTAGGTCGACGATCCCGTCTTTCGGGCGGATATAGAAGAAAAATGGCTGCGGCGCCATCAATGCCAGTGTGGTGGTGCCATCCACCCGCGTCTTCGTCCACTGGATTTCTACGCCACCTCGAGCCCGCCATTGCTCGAACGCCGAGATAACCTTGCCGCTGCCGTCGAACAGTCCCATCGTCGCTCCGTCTCAACCTCGCAGGACGGCAATCGGCCCGCAGACCACACAGTAGTGGCCTTGCCCCCGGTTAGTGGACACGGGTTAAGCGGCGAGTTGAACTTCCGCGGTGTCTGACGAGTATTGCAGTTCGAAGTCGACTGGGCTGATCTGCCCGATCGCGGAGTGCCGGCGGCGGCGGTTGTAGCGGTCCTCGATCCAGGCGCCGACTTCGCGGGTGGCGCGGTCGCGGGTGGGCCACACTCGGCGGTAGTAGAACTCTGTTTTCAGCGTCGCGAAGAAGCTTTCGGCCATCGCGTTGATGCCCCTATGTTGTCAATTCGTGCTGCGCGGGGTTTTTGTGCTGGTCGGGGATGGTTTTGAGGATGGTGAAGATTTCGCGTGCGAGGTATCGTTTGAGGCAGCGGATGACGTCTCGCTTGCTTTTCCCTTGCGCGGTGCGGTTCTGTAGGTAGTTTTGGGTGGTTTCATCCCACCGAAGTCGCGTCAGCACGATTCGATATAAGGCTGCGTTGGCTTGGCGGTTCCCACCGCGATTGAGGCGCCGCTTCGTCGTTTTTCCTGACGAGAACTCGACCGGGCTGACGCCGCAGAGCGCTGCGAAGGCGGCTTCGTTCTTCATTCTTTCGGGATTGTCGCCGACGGCGATGAGTAGCGCCGCGGCGCTGTCGTAGCCGACGCCGGGGCGGTCCAGGAGCTCGGGCGCGCAGGCCGTCACCGTGCGTGTCATGGCCGTTTCCAGGCGGCGTAGTTGCTCGGTGAGGTGGTAGATGCGGGTGGCGAGTTCACTCATCAGCATGCGTTCGACGGTGCTGGGCAGCAGCAGTGCGCAGGCTCGGCTGAGGGCTTTGGTGCTGAGTCCACGGAGCTGATCGCGCAGTGCTGGCTCTGCGCCGACTACGAGGCCTTTGAGCTGGTTGATCGCGGTCGTTCGTGCCTTCACTGCTGACGATTTCACCAACCGCATTTGGCGTAGGTCTTCGGCGGCACCGATACCTGTTTTCGGCGTCGCCAAGGACCGACCGGCGATGACTGCCCGAGCCGCGGCTTCAGCGTCAACGGCATCTGTTTTCCCGGCTTTGCGCCGCAGGGCTCGGTCTGGCTGATTCACCTCGAACACTTTAACGTTCTGGGTTTGGAGGTACTTCATCAGCGCGGAACCGTACGACCCGGTGCATTCGATACCGGCCGCGTTCACGTCCCCGAACCGGTGGACCCACTCCAAAGTCGCTGCATAGCCATCGCGTGTCGTCGGGAAGCTGTGAGTCGCTAGAAGAACTCCCGTGATCGTCAGGATCGCCGCGACGTGGACATCCTTGTGTGTGTCTACGCCAAGGATCACCCCTTCGCCGTGGAGCGCTGGTCGCGACTTTCGCGGGTGCTTCAGAACAGATGAGCTCATGGCTGCCTTTCGTGGGGTGTTGACGAGCAATTCCACGAGAGGAAGTCAGTCAGGACTGTGACGATCCACGCAGGCAGCGAACGCCCACGGAAAGGCCCCTATTGGGACATGGCTTGGCCAGGTGAAACTTCAGGCACCAGACCCGGTCGCGGCCGACAGATCAACGCAAGGACACGCCGGCGATGAGGCCGGCTGTCAATCCCAACACGGGTCAAGCCGCGACCTGGCCTGATGGGTTGATCGTCTCACAGTCCCAGCAGACCCCGGTGTAGCCCATCGACCGGGTGAAGCCATTCTTGATCGCGAACGCGGTGATCTGGGCCGACGCATATTGGGCAGATTCAACCGGTCGTCGCAACACCGGTGATGACGCTCAATAATAGCTCGTTCATCGCTTCAGCTGGTGTCTTGAATCCGAGTGTTTTGCGAGGGCGTTCGTTCAGGGTTTTGGCCACTCCTTCGAGATCGACGAGCGCGTAGCGGGTGAA
>NZ_SOHK01000019.1 GCF_004404055.1 Cryobacterium ruanii | reverse complement strand
GAGTCCGGTGACAACACCCCCCGGATCATTAATGACTGGGGGCAACAATCATGCCGGACCCGACAGGCCAACTCCCTCAGATACTCACACCATCCGAGGTTACGAACAAGGTAACGGGGTAGTCAAATCTCTTAGCCGGAAAGTCCCGGAAACCCCTGATTTTCCGGGACATTTGGTCGGGCTGACAAGATTTGAACCTTCGACTCTCTACCGGTTCGTCGCGTCAGCTGAACATCAGCGGAACGATCATGCCGACCGTCATCGCCGACATCGCTAGCCCCATGCTGGCGTGTTGCGCGGCCACCCACCGTTTTCTCAGGCCCGGCTGACCGACCAGAACGAGAGTTCCGCGAATGACGAGAACGACCACGACAACGGATGCCGCTATCAACACCCAGCCCAGTGGCAGCAGGAGCGACCCGGCTGCCTGCGGGTGTGCCGCGTGCACGGCGACGGGGGTGGCGCCATCCGCTGTGGCGACGGGCGCAGCCGGCGGCATTGCCAGCCACATGACAGCCATGAAGAGGAGTCCGGCCGCGTGCTGGGCGGAGGGCCGACGACCGTACCCGCGAGCCCGCAGACCACGCTCGCACCGGTGCGTGCGAGCGTGAGCGCGATCCACACCGCGCTCCAGAGGTCGATGCCTCCAGTCATGCGCACCATTGCGCCCATGCCAGCACGCTACGCGCGAACCCGCCGGCCGCTTTGTCAACGGGCGCACTCCTGGCGTGAATTGGTGCAGGAGTTCGGTCTGCCGCGCCGAGCCACAACCAACCCCGACCGGATGCGAGAATACCAAGGTGTCGATTCCAGAATTCACCGAGACCTCCGGCAGCAGCCCCACGGCGCCTCGCGCCCCCGCCGCGCACTCGCAAACCCTGTCGCGCGGCATCCGCGTGCTGGAGATTCTCGCTGAAACCGACAAGCCGATGAGCATCGTCGAACTCGCTGCCGCCCTCGACGTGCACCGATCGATCGCTTATCGCATTCTCCGCACCCTCGAAGATCATGGCCTCGTCGTTCGTGACCCGGCCGGACTGGTACGGCTCGGCGCGCGCCTGGCCGCCCTGGCGCGCGGGGTGTCCCGCGACCTGCAGGCCGCGGCCCTGCCCGTGCTCACGCGCATCGCCAACGAGCTCGGCATGACCGCGTTCGTCGCCGTGCTCGACCAGGGCAAAGTTGTCACGCTCGTGAGCATCGAGCCGCGACAGGCCCACGCGACGGTCGCGCAGCAGCCCGGCACGCGGCATCCGCTGCAGATGGGCGCGCCGGGAATCGCCATCCAGTCTGGTTTGGGCGCCGCTCAGTGGGCCGCGCTCGGCCATCCGGAAAACCGCCGCAGTGAGGCCGGAGAGGTCGCAGCCCTCGGCTACGCGTCGAGCCACAACGAGGTCATTCCCGGCCTGTCGTCGATTGCCGTTCCACTGATCGTGCCAGGGGAATCGCCCGCCTCCCTCGCCGTCGTCTACATCTCAAGTCTGCACTCCCCCGCCGACATCGGTGCCGTGCTCACCGCCGCCGCGCGCACGATCGTCGCCGAACTCAGTTAGTCAGCGCTGCGCGTAACTCGGAATCTGTGGGCAGGGGTGCGGCGCCATACCCACGGAGGGCTACGCCGAATGCCATGGTGAGCATCCACACTTGGGACCACCCGGAGACCAGCGCGAGCAGCACGCACAAGCGACTGAGCAGCCGCGCCGCGCGTGACGGCGTCGGGGGTGTTTTCGTGGAGGGCATGTCCTCCAGACTGTCGTCTCATTCGCTGGAGTGCCCCGCCAACGCCCCGCACAGGGTTCGATTTCGCACGCCAACACCCCGGAAAATAACGATCCCGCACAATACTGACCAATAGGTAGGTAATTGTCGATTTTGCTGCCATACTGCCCCAGTACCGGTTTCTCCGCACGGTCCACACACTTTGCAGCAGCACCCGACCCAGCACCGCAGTGAGATACGAAGGAGTATTCCATGGCTATAACGACCGAGCGCACGCCAACGGCCAGCGCCAAACGCAGCGAAGAACGACGGGTGCTTGCCGGCACCATGGTGGGTACCACCATCGAGTGGTACGACTTCTTCATCTACGCCCAGGCCGCCGGCCTCGTACTGGCCGGCCTGTTCTTCGCCCCGCTCGCTGGCGAGAACGCCCCGCTGGCTCAGCTCATCGCCTGGGCCTCGCTCGGCATCAGCTTCCTGTTCCGTCCGCTCGGCGCAGTCGTTGCCGGTCACCTCGGCGACCGGATCGGCCGCAAGGCAATGCTGGTCTTCACGCTCGTCATGATGGGCGCGGCGACCGCGCTCATCGGCCTGCTGCCGACCTTCGACCAGATCGGCGTCTGGGCGCCCATCCTGCTGATCGTGCTGCGCATCCTGCAGGGCTTCTCTGCCGGCGGCGAATGGGGCGGTGCGGCCCTCATGTCAGTCGAGCACGCACCCATCAACAAGCGCGGCTTCTTCGGCGCCTACCCGCAGATCGGCGTGCCGGTCGGCCTCATTCTCGCTACCGGCGTGATGATCCTGGTCACCACCTCGATGGGCGAAGAGGCCTTCCTCAGCTGGGGCTGGCGCATCCCGTTCCTCGTCTCCGTGCTGCTCATCGTCGTCGGCTGGGTCATTCGCCGCGCGGTCTCCGAGAGCCCGGTCTTCAAGGAAATGCAGACCCGCAAGAAGGAATCTGCAGCCCCGCTCAAGCAGCTGTTCAAGAATCACTCGCGTCAGGTCATCCTCACCGCGCTCATTTTCATCGCCAACAACGCGGCCGGCTACATGCTCATCGCGTTCTTCAACTCCTACGCCACCAAGCCGGCTGAGGCCGGCGGACTCGGCATGGAGCGCACCCCGGTACTCATCGCGAGCACCGTTGCCGCCGTGTTCTGGCTAGTGTCGACCATGCTCGGCGGCATCTTGTCCGACAAGATCGGTCGCGTGCGCACCTTCCAACTCGGCTACGCGTTCCTCTTCATCTGGGCCATTCCAATGTTCCTGCTCATCGACACCGGTGACATCGCCTGGTTCGCGCTCGCGCTCATCATCCTGGCGAGCGGACTCGGCTTCTCCTACGGCCCGCAGGCGGCGCTCTACGCCGAGATGTTCCCTGCCCAGGTGCGCTACTCGGGCGTCTCGATCGGCTACGCCCTCGGCGCGATCCTCGGTGGCGCCTTCGCCCCGCTCATCGCACAGTTGCTGCTCGATGAGACCGGCCAGACCTTCTCCATCGGCATCTACCTCATGGTGCTCGCCGCGACCTCGTTCGTGGCGGTCACCCTCGTGAAAGAGACCCGCGGAATTCCGCTGGGCGTCAGCACCCACGAGTAATTTCCTGTAGCACCAGACCGTGCCGCCCGGGTTCAGATCCGGGTGGCACGGTCTTTTCATGCTCGCGTCTGCACGGGGTCCGGGCGCAGAAAAGAGCCCCCGTCGACGACGAGGACTCTTTACAAGCTGAGCGGATGCCTAGCCGTTGATGACCTGCGGCACGCCAAGCGCTTTGAGGCCCTCAACGCCGAACTCGAGCCCGTAGCCGGACTGCTTGCACCCGCCGAACGGAATCAACGGGTGCACCGCGCCGTGCGCGTTGATCCAGACCGTGCCGGTATCCATACGCGCGGCCACCGCGCGGGCTGCGACGAGGTCACTCGACCAGACCGATCCGCCGAGGCCGACGTCGACGCTGTTGGCGCGGGCGATGACATCGTCGAGGTCGCTGTAGCGGATGATCGGCAGCGCCGGCCCGAACTGTTCCTCACGCACCAACGGGTTGTCGTCATCGATGTCAGCGATGAGGGTGGTCGGGTAGAAGAAGCCGGGGGCGCCCAGGTCGGGGTCACCGCCGATGAGCACGCGAGCTCCGGAGTCTTTCGCGGACTGCACGAGGCCGGCGACGATGTCGAACTGTGCCTTGTTCTGCAGCGGACCGAGCACGTTGTTCTCGTCGGTTCCGACACCCATCGGCATTTTCGCAGCGATCGCTGTGAGCGCATCGCAGACCGCGTCGTAGATGTCCTCGTGCACGTAAAGGCGCTTGAGCGAAGCACAGGTCTGGCCGGTGTTGATGAACGCACCCCAGAACAGTCCCTCGGCGATGGCTTCCGGGTCGGCGTCTGGCAGCACGATCCCCGCGTCGTTGCCACCGAGCTCCAGAGTCAGGCGCTTGACCGTGTCGGCCGAGCACTTGATGATGGCCTTACCGGTTGCGGTCGAGCCGGTAAACATGACCTTGCCGATACCGGGGTGCACGGCTAGGCCGGCGCCGATCGCGCGGCCGCCGGAGACGACGGTAACGAGCCCCTGTGGCAGCACCTGGTTGAGCACGGCGACGAGGGCGAGCACGCTCAGCGGCGTGTACTCGGAGGGCTTGACGACGACGGCGTTGCCCATGCGCAGCGCGGGGGCGATCTGCCAGATCGAGATCATCATCGGCCAGTTCCACGGTCCGATCGCTCCGACGACGCCGATCGGTCGGTAGGTGATCGCGGCGTGGATGGTGCCGTCGTCGATGAGCACCTCCGACTCCAGCGCAGTCGCGGCCGCGGTGCGCAGCCAGGCGGAAGCGGCGCCCACCTCGAAGCGCGCGTTGGGCCCGTTGAGCGGTTTGCCCTGTTCGCGGGACAGCAACTGGGCGAGGGCCTCGGCTGCGGCATCGATCGCGTCGGCGGCACGCATCATGACGGCGCTGCGCGCTTCGTGCCCGAGGGCGGCCCAGGCTGGCTGGGCTAGCGTCGCCGCGGCGATGGCGGCTTCGAGATCGTCGACGGTGTGCACCGGGGCAA
The DNA here is from genome assembly GCF_004404055.1 of Cryobacterium ruanii. GTDB lineage: Bacteria > Actinomycetota > Actinomycetes > Actinomycetales > Microbacteriaceae > Cryobacterium > Cryobacterium ruanii. The sequence goes on along the minus strand of NZ_SOHK01000019.1, from coordinate 15,418 downwards.
CGCCAACGACCGCGCCCGTCGCGGGGTCCAAAATCTCACGCGTCGGCCCGGCTGCGGGCGTGATGGCGGCGAGCAGCCCGTCGAGAGTGTCGAGCGTAGGGGTTGCCAAGGTGTCGTGCGTTGTCATGAGTCCTCCACGTTGAGTGCGGCGCCTTGAGTCACGCCGTGGCTCCACCGTATGCGGGGGCATCGCCGACAACTTGCACGAGAGCGCTGCCCATCCACCATCCCGCGCACATCGTGCATCGCTTGCCCGTGCCCGCGCGGCCCGACTACGTCATGGTGGCGACGAACAACGCTGGCGTGAGGGTCAGGCCAGAAACTGCAGGGCCGCCTGCTTGAACTCGGGCGCGGTCAGTGCGTTGAAGTGGGTGCGTCCGGGCAGTTCGAGGTATTGCGCGCCGCGCTCAGCCGCCAGAGCGGCAACCCCGGCCGGAATCGAATCCGAACCGCCGGCCACAAACAGCTGTGGGATGCCCGCGGGCACGTCGAGAGTGCACCCCGCGACCCCCTGCACGCAGGCCAGCAGCGCCTCCCGGTCGGCACCCGCGGCGATCGCCGGGCCAAGCACCGCGGCGATTGACGGGTCGGCGGACCGGTCACCAGACATCACGAACCGATTCACGGCGTCGAGATCCCAGGTATCGAACAGTTCGACCGGTCCGGCCCCGCCGAGCACGAGGCGTCGCACCCGTTCCGGCGCCAGCCGGGCGAGGGCTGCGACCACCCGGGAGCCCATGGAATAGCCGATCACATCGACCTGCTCGAGATCGAGACTGTCGAGCACGGCCACGAGGTCGGCGGCGAGCTGCCTCGGTGCGTAGTCGGCGGCGCGGTGCGGCTGGTCGCTGCGGCCATGGCCGCGCAGGTCGGGCGTGATCGCACAGCGAACGCCCTCGGCGAGCGCGCGCACCCAGCCGGAATCATTCCAGGTGAGCGCGGCGGTCGACGCGAAACCGTGCACGAGCAGAACCGGTCGCTCCCCCAACGTGGCTTCGAAGGCCACGCGCACCCCGTCAAGCCTGCTCGCGAACGGGGTCACTCGACGGCGTCGCTCGCGGCGAACACCGTACCGGCGTGCGCCATCTCGGCGAGGGCGGTCGCGGTGGATTCTGCGGCGACACCGGCCACCAGGTCCGTCAGCAGGCGCACGTGCTGGCCGTGTTCGAGGGCATCGAGGGTGGAAGCCCGCACGCAGAAGTCGGTGGCGAGCCCGACCACGTCGATGTCGGTCACCCCATGCTCGCTCAACAACGCTGTCACGGTCTGCCCGGCTTCAGTGGTGCCCTCGAAGATGGAGTACGCGGGCCGGCCCTGGCCTTTGCGAATGTGGAAGGTCACGGTACCCGTTGTGAGTGCCGGGTGATATTCGGCGCCCGCGGTGCCGGCCACGCAGTGCACCGGCCAGGTCGTGACGTAGTCGGGGGCCGCGTCGCGCGCGAAGTGGCCGCCGTTGTCGTTACCGATATCGTGCCAGTCCCGGGAGGCGAACACATACTTGTAGGCGAGCGGATGCTGCGCCAACAGCGCGCTCACGCCGGCCGCAACCGCCGCCCCCCCGTCGACACCGAGCGCGCCGCCCTCGGTAAAGTCGTTTTGAACGTCGATGATGAACAGTGCACGGGTCACGATGTCGCCTCCGAGGGGTCAGTTGTTAGAGAGATTATCGCCGCAGTGGAAGAAGCCGGTAGTCAGGGTGTCGATGGCGATTTTCGCGTTCGAGCTCACGTTGCCGATGGCGTAGATGGCGAAGGTGAGCGGGGTGCCGTCGGCTGCGTGGATGACGCCGGCGAGGGTGTAGCCGGTGTCGATCCAGCCGGTTTTGGCGAAGACCGCGCCGTCGGCGACGGAATTGGCGCCGGCGAAGCGGTCGCTGTAGGAGAGCGAGCCGCGCGGTCCGCCGGCGATCGGCAGGCCATCGAACAACACGCCGAGATTGCCCTCGCGGGCGTTAACCTTGAGGAACAGGGCGGTCAGGTAAGCCGGCGCCACGGCATTCTGCGGGCTGAGGCCCGAACCGTCTTTGATGATCATGCCTGTCGTGTCGATGCCGTAGCCGGACAGGCCGCCGACGATGCCCTGCTGCAACGCAGAAAAGGAGTTGCCGGCGCCGTTTTCGATGGCCACGAGGCGGGCGAGCATCTCGGCGATCGTGTTGTCACTCACAATGAGGGACTGCTGAACAAGCGTCGACACCGTGGCGGACTGCACGGCACCGAGTTGTGCTGCGCCGGCCGGGGCGGCGGCCTGGCTGATCGTGAGACCGCCGCCAAGGGCGTCGGAGAAAGCCTGACCGGCCCGGGCTATCGGGTCTTCGCTGCGGGCCGAGGTGCTGCGGGTGGGGTCGTCGCGGTCGCCGTCGACCATGAGCGCGGTGATCTCGGGCATGTAGCCGAGGCCGAGTTCGGTACGGGCCCAGCCCTCGTCCCAGTCGGGGCCCGAGAAGTACGAGGAGTCGAGCACGAGTGAGGTGATCGGCGGGTTGGCCGGATCGGCGGCCCAGGCGACCATGGTCTGCGTGGCAAGGTCGTCAAGGTGGGCGGCGCCGGCGTAGAACGGTTCCTGGCCGGTGGGCAGCCGTGTCAGAGTCAGGTCTCCGCCGCCGACGAGCACAACCTGGCCGGGTTCGGCACCCTTCACGACCCGGGTCGTGGCCCGGTAGTCGGTGCCGAGCACGTTGAGGGCGGCGGCCGAGGTGAGCACTTTCATGACGCTCGCCGTGCGCGACGAGGTCGTTCCGCCGCGGTCGAACAGCACCTCACCGGTGGTGGCGTTCTTGACCTGCGCCTGAAAATCGGCAAGGCGGGCGTCAGCGGCGAGCCCGGCGACCGAGCAGGTGCGCAACCGGCTGGCCGTTGTCGCCTCGGCGGGCACCGGCCGGGCCGGATCAACGGTCGGCGTGGGGCTCGGCGTCGCTGTGCGCGTGACCAGAACGGATGCCGCCGCTGGCTCGTTTGCGCCGGTCTGGGCCCCGGCGAACACGGCCCCACTGCCGAGTATCACGAAGACGAGGGCGCCCGCGGCGATCAGCCAGGCCCGGCGGTGCCCAGCAATGCGTTGCTTGGCACCGGCGGCCGCGAACCCACTGGGCGAGGTAGCGCCAGCCGTTGCGGGTTCGGGTGTCTGCACTGGTTGTTCCACCTCCGTATGGTAACCGACGAGCTTCGGACGGGCTATTCGCCCGGGTAGCGTAGCCCGATCTGGGCCCGCACCGCGTCGAGTGTGCGCATGATGGCGACCGATTCCTCGACCGGCATGATGTCGCTCGAGTTCTGTTCGGCGTGAATCAGCGCCTCGGCTTCGGCCGCTTCGAAGTGCATACCGCGCCCGATGAACTCAGCGGGCGGGAAAGTCTCCAGCACAGCGCCGAGCTTGTCGAACACCCGAAACCCGGTCGGCGCGTACCAGACGGCATCGATGTCGATGCGCCCGTGCGTGCCGATGATTGACGCCGTGGTCGGACCAAGGGTGTTACTCGCCGAGAACGTCGTGGCGATCTGACCGCCGGCATAACGAAAAATCGTCGCGACCTGCGCATCCGCTCCGGTGGCCTTGAACGAGGCGCTGGCCAGAATCGTGTCGGGCACGCCGAATATGGCGTGCCCGAAGTTGACCGAATAGACGCCGAGGTCGAGCAGCGCGCCGCCGCCGAGGGCGAGGGCGTTGACCCGGTGCTTGGGGTCGTCGGGAAGATCCTGCGTGTGGTCAGCGAGCAGGCTACGTACGTCGCCGAGCGTGCCGGCGGCCAGAATCTCGCGAATGCGCGCCATGTGCGGCAGAAATCTGGTCCACATGGCTTCGAGCACCAGCAGGTTCTTGCTCGCGGCGAGGTCGACGATCTGCCGTGCCTCACGGGCGTTGAGCGCAAACGGCTTCTCGATCAGCACGTGCTTGCCAGCATTCAACGCGAGGGCAGCGTGCTCGGCGTGAAAGGGGTGCGGCGTCGACACGTAGATGACGTCGACCTCAGGATCGTTCATGAGCTCTTGGTAACTGGCATGCGCCGTTGGGATTGCAAATTCGGCGGCGAAGGCATCCGCTGTGGCCTGGCTGCGCGAGCCGACGGCCTGAACGGTATGGCCATTCTGTACGAGGTCATGGGTGAACAGGTGGGCGATACCGCCGGTGGCCAGGATTCCCCAGCGGATGAGAGCCGTCATGCCTGCAGTTTATCCACGGACACCGACCCGCGCCGCGGTGCCCGACAGGCTGCATCCCATAAATAGGTCAAACTAGACCAATGATCACCCTGCAGCAGGATGCCGATGGCTTCATCCGCATGAACCGGCACTTTCCCGACAACTCACTCATCAGCATCAGCTTCACCGACGGGGCCGCGGAGGAATTCACCGGCGCCCAGCTCAACGCCGTCTTCGACGATGCCCTGGCCGAGTTTCGCGGGCAGAACCGTCTCGAGGGCGCGAAGGGTTTCTCGCGGGCACCCGCCAAGACCGTGCACCCGACGAAGAACATTACCTTCGTCAGGGTGCTCCCCGGAATGGCCCGCTGAGCAGACCAGCTCAGGCGGGTTGCGGCTCCAGCGCAGTGACGGCGGCGAGCTTGTCGACGCCGATCGGTTTCTCCGCGAGCACCGGGGGCGTCCAGCAGCAGCAGGGTGTGGCCGGTCGGGGCGGTATCGACGACGACGAATTCGTGGGGGGATCCGTTCACCGCCCTAGAGAACTCCCGGAACACCGCGACCTCGTCGGTGTCCTGATTCTGCTTGAAACCCCTGCAAGCAAGGTCGGCGAATTACATGCTTCTTTCCGCGCTGTTCGACCGAAACGGTGCACAAATCTGCCTTCCAGGCAGCCGCATCCGCTCGCAAGAGAAGTACCACAACGCCATTCCGGCCTATGAGACAGTGAAGGCATGACTGCACTGCGGATCGTTGTCCTGTTCCTTCTCGCAGCGATCGCCGAGATCGGTGGGGCCTGGCTAATCTGGCAGACCATACGCGAATCCAAACCCTGGTGGTTCGCTGGGCTCGGAGTGCTCGCGCTGGCCGGATACGGATTCGTCGCGGCCTTTCAACCCGACGCGAATTTCGGCCGCGTTCTGGCGGCGTACGGCGGCATCTTCGTGGCAGGATCCCTCGCCTGGGGAGTGTTCGTCGACGGGTTCAAACCCACCATGTGGGACTTCATCGGCTCAACCATCTGCCTGATCGGTGCGGCCATCATCATTGCCGCACCCGCAGCGACAGCGCCGACCGAATAATGCAGCGACTGGCCATCCGCTCTCGAAGGTGAGGCATCTATCGTCGATCGATCGTGACGCCTTGAATATCGCTTAGCTTCGTAGCCAGAGCAGTGTCGCGTCAAGGTTCTTCAGCGATACGGCACCGAACTCACGCGAGTCGATGGATACAGCACGGTTGTCACCAAAGGACAAAGACGTGACCCGAGGGAACGGTCACCGGGCCGAAGTAGGTGCCGTCGATGCGGCTGTAATCCACGAATGGCTCGACCACTCTAACGTCGTCCACGTAGAGGACGGCATCCCTGATGGCTACCTCCGTTCAGACTCGGTGATGCCGGTCTCGCGGGCCACGGTCGCAACCGCCCGACTGGCCTTGCCCCCGTTTGCAGACACGGGTTCAGTGCCGAGTTGAACTTCCGTGGTCTGTGAGGTTTCTTAAAATATAGGGTATCCTTACCTAACTAGCCCGTGCGCACCGTTCGAAAGTTTTCTCGTGCTCCACACCATGCCCGCACCACGACTGACCCTCCTTAACGGCTCAGACGACGACGTCGCATTCGTCACCGGCAGTGGAGATCTCAGCTACGCCCAGCTGGCCAGGATGGTCGCCATACGCCGTCTCGAGCTTGGCAGTGTCCGCCGACTCGTAATGCTGGAGGCAGCAAATGCGGTCGAGCCGATCGTCACCTACCTTGCAGCTCTGGAAGGCGGCCACCCGGTGCTTCTGGTTGCACCGGGTGACGATGAAGCATCACAGGCTCATCGCGCGTCGCTGGCTAAACGGTTCGACCCTGATGTCATTACCGTTTGCAACGGGGACGGCCCGGTCCTGCAGGAGATACGGCCCGGCTCCACGCACAGCTTCTCCGACGACCTCGCTATGTTGGTGAGCACCTCTGGGTCCACCGGGTCGCCGAAGCTCGTTCGGTTGTCCCGGCAGAACCTGCTGAGCAACGCGCAAGCAATTGCGGCGTACCTGCGTCTCACGCCTGCTGACCGGGCAGCAACCACGCTGCCGATGCATTACTGCTACGGCCTCTCGGTTCTGAACAGCCACCTCGTGTCGGGAGCGAGCGTCGTCCTCACCGAGCGATCGGTGGCCGACGCGGCGTTCTGGGACGAGGCGGGGACGCATCGGATCACTTCTTTCGCCGGCGTGCCTTACACCTTCGAGCTTCTCGAGGCGGGCAATTTCACCGATCGGCTGCCCGCGAGCATCCGCTACCTCACCCAGGCCGGCGGTCACCTCGCCCCAGAAGCGGTGCGCCGCTTCGCACGCCTCGGTGAGCGTCGCGGGTTCGAATTCTTCGTGATGTACGGGCAGACAGAGGCTACTGCGCGGATGGCGTACGTCCCCGCGGAGCTCGCCGACCACGCCGCCGGCAGCATCGGCCGCCCCATCCCTGGAGGTCACCTGCGCATCGATGCCGAGGCGGGAGCGGATGTCGGCGAACTCGTCTACGAAGGCCCCAACGTCATGCTCGGCTACGCCGAGACACCCGCCGACTTCGCGTTGGGGCGCACGGTCCACGAGCTTCGCACCGGCGATCTCGCCCGGCACCGCGAGGACGGCATGTTCGAGGTCGTTGGACGGCTAAACCGGTTCGTGAAGGTGTACGGACTCCGGGTCGACCTCGATTCCGTCCAACGCCTCCTCGCCGAGGAAGGAATCGAAGCCCGTACGGCAAGCGCCGGAGAACGCTTGCTCGTATTCATCCGTGCGGCCCGGCACGTTGACAGGGCACGAACCCGCGCCGCCGCGCGACTCGGCATCCCCACGCACGCGATACGCGTCTACACCGTTAGCGAGTTTCCTCGCACAGCCAGCGGCAAGCCCGACCCTGCCTCGCTCGTCCGGTACGCCCAGATGATCGACGCCCAGGAGGTGCCGACAGCAGCGAACCCCGGGCAGGTCGCAACCTCCGACATGATCCGCAACCTGTTCATGGTGCTCCTCGGGCGCCCAGACGCGACCATCGACGACACTTTCGCCGGGCTCGGCGGGGATTCGTTGAGCTACGTTGAGGTGGCCCTGCGGCTGGAGGATCTCCTCGGGGCGTTGCCTCGGGATTGGCCAGCACAATCAGCGCGGCACCTCGCGTCATCGGCCGACGGCCCTCCCCCACAGGCCGACAGCACGGCCGTGGGCGAAACGGCGAAGCGTGGAGCGGCGACAGTTGGAGTGTGGAGGGCCCGCTTTCCCCGGGTCGAGACTCCCGCCGTTCTCCGCGCACTCGCAATCGTGCTGATCGTCGGCACCCATGCCGACCTGATCACTGTGCAGGGCGGCGCACACCTGCTGCTCGCCGTCGCCGGATACAACCTTGCCAGGTTTCAGCTCGCCGACGTTGCGGGGGCCACGCGCGTTCGCCGCCTGCTCAGAAGCGCAGCCCAGATCGCGATTCCGGCCACGCTGTGGATAGGGGCAGTTGCCGTGCTCACCGGCAAGTACACCTGGACCACAGCGCTGCTGGTCAATCACCTCGTCCCCGGCGACGGCAAGTGGAACGAACAATGGCAATTCTGGTTTCTCGAGGCCGCCGTCTGGACCATGCTCGGCTTTGCTGCAATGTTTTTAATTCACCCGATCGACCGCCTCGAACGACGGCACCCGTGGACGTTCCCGGTCGTCGTGTTCGCGGCAGCCGTCACAACCCGATTCGCACTCGTCGGCATCGAAGCAGAAGGACTTGAACGCTACACCCCGGTCACCGTGCTCTGGTCTCTCGTGCTCGGCTGGGTCATCGCCCGCGCCGACAATAGCTGGAAGCGTGTGGCGGCATCGGCGGCGGCGATCGTCGCCACGATCGGATTTTTCGGGGATCCAGCACGCGAAGCAGTCGTGGTGGCCGGAATACTGTCGCTGATCTGGGTGGAACGGTTGCGAACGCCACGCGCCCTCGTTCCGGCCGTTCAACTGCTGGCCAGCGCATCCCTGTTCATCTACCTCACCCACTGGGTCGTCTACCCGACTTGGGAGACCAGCGCTCCCTGGTTCGGAACAGTCTCGTCACTAGCCATCGGTGTCGCGGCGTGGTACCTCTATCGCCTGGTCGGCCGAGCACTCAATCACGCTGCCAGCAGCGGCTTGAGGAGCCGCCCCCCCCTTGCAATCCGAAGTTAAACCGCGTGACATCAACGGATCGAGCCAACCGAGCATGAATCGATAGCCAGCGGATGGGAGCGGGAGATTTCGCTTCCAAGACATGAGTTCCCACGAGCCAGAGGCGGCGCCGGTCGGATCGTCTGCTGAGCGGGCTAAACTCCTGGTGATCCTGCCAATCCAATCACCTCGGCCATCCGCGATGACGTCTGTGCTCTCCGGACGGGTGGCGGTCGCGCGGTGGCACGCAACAAGCCGGTCGCATACTTGTCGGAGGACGGCGAAAGACGCGGAATCGGGGGCCGTCAAGCCGAGTGAGTTCAGAAGCTGGAAGATTTCAATTTTAACCGTCGGCGTGTAGCTGTCCTCTTGGAACAGCGCGTTGATCCTCGGTTGTGAGGTCGATCACGGCGCAGGGCTGGGCGGGGTGGTGTCGCCGAGACCACGCAGGAATGCGTCGACTCCGAAGATGAAGGCTTCGGTCGTGTAAGCGGTCGATTCTTCGCTGACGGCAACGCCAGCCAGGATCAGCTCGGCGTGGGTCTGCTCCTCGGCCACGGCGCCGAGGATGTAGTGGGTGAGCGCTCGGACGCCCCACTCGGCCTGCCTCAGAGTTAGATCGGCGGGAAGCGTGTCACGCAATCGCTGCAGTGGCGCCAATTGCCTCGGATTGAGGGCTTGGGCCACCGAGACCACCTCGGCTCCGTCTTTGACGGACGTCAATGCTGTGCGAATATCCAGCGCAACCTGCCGCGCGTCGGCCCGGTCGGAACGCGCCCCTACTTGGTCCGTCCATGCCGGCGTCGTCGCGAGGATGCGGTCGGCGAGCAGTACGAGCAGGTCTTGTTTGCTCTTGACGTGCCAGTACAGCGCTCCGGGTTGCACCCCGAGGTTTTTGGCAAGGTTGCGCATGGACAGCGAGGCGAGACCGTAGCTGCGCAGGATCATCATCGCGGCGTCGACGATATGTTCCCGCGACAGTGCCATTTGAATCCTCCGTCGGGTTGAGTGAGTCCTAATGCACCTTCGCGGGCACGATCCGGGCGATTAATGCCACACCTCTAAGTCTATACTTGAACGGTGTTCAATAAATTTGAAATAATTGCCGCCCAGCAACTGAACGGCGGCACGCTCACTCGCGCTGACGCTCTTATCATCCTTCGCAGCAACGACGACGAGTTGATGGAGTTGGTGGCCGCCGGTTCCCGGCTCCGCCGCGCCCACTTCGGCAACATGGTCAAGGTGAACTATCTCGTGAACCTGAAATCCGGGCTGTGCCCGGAGGATTGCCACTATTGCTCCCAGCGACTGGGTTCAGCGGCGCAGATCCTGAAGTACAGCTGGCTGAAGCCCGAGGAGGCTGTCGAGCAGGCAACCGTCGGGATTCGGGCGGGCGCATCCAGAGTCTGTCTCGTCGCCAGTGGCAAAGGACCGAGCAACCATGACGTCGCTCGGGTTGCCGACATGGTCGACCGTCTGAAAGAGGAGCATCCGCAGGTGGAAGTCTGCGCCTGTCTCGGCATCCTGAAGGAAGGGCAGGCCGAGAAGCTGCAGGCCGCCGGGGTTGACGCGTACAATCACAATCTCAACACCAGCGAATCCCGCTACGCCGACATCTGCACCACCCACGAATACGAAGACCGGGTACGGACGGTGGGGCATGCCAAAGATGCGGGACTTTCGCCGTGCTCCGGGTTGATCGTCGGCATGGGCGAGTCCGACGACGAGCTGATCGATGCGGTGTTCGCGCTGCGCGACCTTGGCAGCGAATCGATCCCGGTGAACTTCCTGATGCCGTTCGATGGCACGCCGCTTGAAGGCACGTGGCTGCTCACTCCCGGCGCCTGCCTGCGCATCCTCGCGTTGGTCCGCTTTGCCTGCCCCAGCACCGAACTACGAATGGCCGGTGGTCGCGAGATGCATCTGCGCTCGCTTCAACCGCTCGCACTACAGGTCGCCAATTCCCTCTTTCTCGGCGACTACCTGACCAGCGAAGGCCAGGAGGCCCAGGCAGATCTCGCAATGATCGCCGACGCAGGCTTCCAGGTTCTGGGTGCCACACCCAGCGCGGAACACCATTCCGGGGTCATTCTCCGCCAGCGGGGAGCTGGCACGCGCGTCGCGCCCAATGCCTAAGGCCCGTGCGGCTGCGCGATCCCTCGTGGAGCGTGATCGCGGTTTGGTCTGGCACCCATACGCAGCGCTCAACGGTCCGGCGCCGTACGAGGTCACCGGCGCATCCGGGGTGCGATTGCACCTCAGGGCGGAGGACGGCACACGTTTCGAGGCAGTCGACGGCATGAGCTCCTGGTGGAGCGCCATCCATGGCTACCGGAATCCCGTCCTCGACGAGGCACTCCGGAAACAGATCGATCAATTCAGCCATGTGATGTTCGGCGGACTCACCCACGAGCCCGCGGTGCGACTAGCCGAACAACTGGTGCGACTCGCACCTGAGCCGCTCGCGCACGTGTTCTTCGCCGATTCCGGATCCGTCTCGGTGGAGGTCGCCCTCAAATTGGCCGTCCAGTATCAAGCGTCTGCTGGCCGTCCTCGCCGCCATCAATTCTTGGCGCTTCGGGGCGGCTACCACGGGGACACCGTAGGGGCGATGAGCGTCTGCGACCCGATCGACGGAATGCACTCCGCATTCCCAAACCTGGTACCAGCTCAGCTGTTCCTTCAGCGGCCACCCAAAGCCACCCTTATCGGTGGCCGGCTCTTCACCGACGATGTAGCCGTTGACGCCTGGGTGGAGGCGATGGAGGAGACGATCATCATGCACAGCGCCGAGATCGCCGGCATCATCGTAGAACCGATCCTGCAAGGCGCGGGAGGCATGTATGTTTACGCGCCACGGTGCCTGAAAGCTCTGCGGCGGGCAGCAACCCAACACGGCATCCTGCTGATCTTCGACGAGATCGCGACCGGATTCGGCCGAACCGGTAAGTTATTCGCCACTGAATGGGCCGGCATCGCTCCCGATGTGATGTGTGTGGGGAAGGCGCTCACCGGCGGCTATCTCACGCTCGCGGCGATGCTGTGCACAGCCGAGGTGGCGACGATAGTTGGGCAATCCGCGCCGGGCGTGCTCCTGCACGGTCCGACGTTCATGGCGAATCCGCTCGCCTGCGCCGTAGCGAGCGCGTCGCTCACATTGCTGAACGGTTGGGAATTACAGGTCTCACGGATCGGTGCCGCTCTGGCCACAGCGCTTGCACCCGCCGCCTCGTACAGTTTCGTGCGAGAGGTGCGCGTCCTCGGCGCGGTCGGTGTTATTGAACTTGACGGCCCCGTCGATGTGGTCGCAGTCACCCGCGCGGCGCTCGAACGGGGAGTGTGGCTGAGGCCGTTCCGCAATCTCGTCTACACAATGCCGCCCTACGTGAGCGGCTCGCAGGACATCACGGACATCGGTGAGGCCATCACTGGCGCCGTCGCGCAGGTGCACGGCTGATGGTAGCTGTGCAGGACCGGCTCGCGGATGCGGCACGGGTGCGAGACCGCCGCGGAACCGTGCGTGCCACCCGGATCGCACCTGGCTGGGAAGAAGATGCGGGAGCCGGGGCGCTCGAGGGCCCGCTCGACCTCGCATCCAACGACTACCTGGGGCTGTCGACCGACCGCCGGCTGAAGGCCGCCGCGATCGCGGCAACCGAACGGTACGGTACGGGCGCGCGCGCGTCCCGCGTGGTGACCGGCACGCTTCCAGTTCATACTGAGCTCGAACTGGCGCTAGCCGAGCTGACGGGTCAGCCGGCGGCACTCGCGTTCTCCAGCGGCTATGCGGCGAACCTCGGCATCCTGACCGCCCTCGGCGGACCCGACACCCTGATCCTCAGCGACCAACACATCCATGCGTCCCTCGTCGATGCCGCCCGTTTGTCGCGCTCGCCGATCGAAACGATCCCGCACTCGGACCTCGCCATATTGGGCGATGTTTTGGCCAACCGAACCCAGACGCGGGCGATCGTCGTCGTCGAATCCGTATATTCCGTGCTCGGGGATGCCCCGAACCTTATCGACACCGCCGCTCTCTGCGCCAAGTACGACGCATTGCTCGTCGTGGATGAGGCCCACGGGATCGGAGTGCTCGGAGCAGGAAGGGGTGGCGTTTATGCTGCCGGCCTCGCCGGAGCAGAGCACGTCGTCGTGACCGCCACGCTCTCCAAGGCGTTGGGAGCACAGGGCGGCGCCGTTCTCGGATCGGAGCTGCTGCGGGAGCACCTCGTAAACACCGCCCGCAGTTTCATCTTCGACACGGGGCTCGCACCGGCGCCAGCGGCAGCAGCGGCCGCTGGCTGCCGCGTCATCCTCGCCGAGCCGGAGCGAGTGGATGCGCTCCATCGAGTCGCGAGCCTGATTGCTTCGTCCTGCGGGGTGGATCGCGCGGCCGGCCCGGTGCAGTCGATCCGCGTCGGAACGCCCGAGATCGCCGTGAAGGTGACCGAGCGGCTGCGCGACGAGGGCATCCTCGTCGGCTGTTTCCGCCCACCAAGCGTTCCGGATGGAATTTCCCGGTTGAGACTAACGGCACACGCAGGCACCGACCCCGACCGGCTGCTCCGGGCGACCGCCCTCATCTCCTCGATGCTCGTGGAGCGACCCTGATGACCACGGACGCGGCGACCATCACAACGGATGCGAGCACGCACCCCAGGAAATACCACGTCGTACGCGATCCCGGCGAGGTGCGGGAAGCCTTCCGCCGCGTCGATGAATTCGAGCCGACGAACGCACTCACGAGCGTGATTCCCCTCAGCGTGGCGACCCTGCGCGTACTCAGCCGCGCGCGCTTCACCCTGCCACCAGTGCTCGCCTCCGCAACCGGCGACCGGCATCGCACCGTCCGAAAAATGGTCGCCGCATTCTTCACTCCAGCCAAAGTCGCCGCGGTCGGCCCGCGCGTGACGGAGCTGACCCGACAGCGCTGCGAGACGGCCGCGGCGACACTCGGAAGCGGGCCGATTGACCTCGCGGACATCATCGGCCGCCACATCCCTCCCGTGATCATGCAGGAGCTGACAGGGTTCGACTGTCCCGACCTGATGCTGCTCAAACGCTGGAGCAGGGACTCGCTGGAGTTGTTCTGGGGGTGGCCCGACGAGGAACGCCAACTCGAGCTCGCCACCAGCGCCGTCGAATTCTATGCATGGCTCCGCGAGACCGTCACTGCCAGCAAGGGGGACGATTCGCTGTTCGGCGTGCTCAACGCCGCGGGGCTGAGCACGGCCGAGATCTGCTCCCTCGGCTACTTCCTTGTGATCGCTGGGCAGGAGACGACGGCGCAGTTGATCAACATTGCGTTCTACCGCGCGCTCCAGAATCGGGCGTTGTGGCACGAGCTGTCGCAGGGAGCGTCGGCATCTGCGTTCGTGCGAGGGGTGCTCGCCTCCGAGTCGTCCGTCCACACCTGGCGCCGCGTGGTGGCCACGGACAGCACGCTGGGGGGAGTAGACCTTCCCGCCGGTGCGGAGGTGCTGCTGGAGCTCAGCGGGCATCATCCGGCCGGCGCCGCGCCCACCGCGTACTCCCTCGCGTTCGGCCACGGGCTCCATCGGTGCCTTGGCGCCAAACTCGCGGAACTCGAAACCATCACCGTGCTCGAGGAGACCGCGCGCGCGTTCCCCACGCTCGTGCTCGCGGGGCGGGATCCCGAATGGATTCGACTGCTGTCGTTCCAGACGCCGACGACGGTCATGGCTGCGCTGGAGCCCACATGACGCTCGCCACCGAAACCCCCATCCTCTTCGTCACCGGGACCGACACGGATGTGGGCAAAACGATCACCGCCGCCGCTCTCGCGTGCGCCTTGGCTGTGCTTCCGAGCCCTCCGAAGAGCACCCTGAGCGTAGCCGTCGACAAGCCCACCCAGACCGGTGTCATGCCGGGTGAACCGGGTGACATGGATGAGGTCGCCCGACTCTCCGGCGTCCGCTCCGTCAGCGAGGGCATCCGACTTCGGGCACCGATGGCCCCAGCCGCAGCCGCCGCCCGTGAATTCGCGACACTGCCCACGCTCGGCGAGCACGTCGACCGCATCCGTCGGCTGACCCGCAGCCACGACCGGGTTGTCGTCGAGGGTGCGGGCGGCCTTCTCGTGCGACTCGACCGGTTCGATCACACGCTCGCCGACCTTGCCGCGTCGTTTGGGCAAGATGCCGCGGCCATCGTGGTCTGCCGAAGCGGGCTCGGCACACTCAACCACACCGAACTGACATTGGAAGCGCTTCGGAATCGTGGCATCTCCGTCGCGGGTATCATCATCGGATCCTGGCCCAACGACCCGTCCGAAATTGAGCTCGACAATCGCCGGTATTTCGAGTCGCTGGGCGTACCACTGCTAGGGGCGATCCCGGAAGGATCGTCGCACCTAGATCCTGCGGTTTTCCGTAAAAGCGCGGCGGGCTGGCTCCCGCTTTCGACTTCTCCGACACCAGACTAGGGACCGTGTCAAAAATAGCGGTTTCCCCAGCCGTGCGCTCATTGAGTTATTGAGACAATCTGATGTGTTTTTCTGCTACGCCGCGGACGCGGTTGCTTCGCCGGGATCGAGGATATTCAGGTACCCGCGGCCGAGGGTGATGACCTGCCCGCCGAGAGCACGGATCATGCCGACGTAGTCGGGTTTCAGGGGCACAAGGTCGCGACTCCGTCGCGACGACGAGATGTCTCGTATCTCATGACTTGTGATCCCTATCGGTTATGAGACAGATTGCCTTTTGGGGCCGCGCGGGAAAAACGATCCGGCGCAGCTTCGGGATCTTCAAGCCGAGGTCCCCGGCCGTGGTGCTCAAAGTCCGGGATCGGGTGCCGTTGCGGTAAGTGGTGCGGTCGCCGGAGCGTTCGAACGGGGCGGCGCCGATGAATGCGCTCTCTTCCGCATCGATCAGTTCTTGATACAACGTTTCGGTCGCGACACGGATGCGGTCGGTGACATCGGTGAGTTTGAGTTCGCCCAGCAGGGTGAGTAGGCAGACGTGACTCAAGAGCCATCTGTCCCGCGAAAGCGGTGGCTTTCACACGACCTGTCCGCTGGGCTAGGTCGGTGCCGGCCTGACCCGTTTCGATGGCTTCATAGAAGGTTGTCCACCCACGCTCCGGCGGGGGTGT
>NZ_SOHK01000011.1 GCF_004404055.1 Cryobacterium ruanii | reverse complement strand
GGTGACCGTGCCAGCGCTCCCCGCACCGAGCGTCCGTCCTATGGTGACCGTGCTCCGCGTAGCGATCGTCCGGCTTACAACAGTGACCGTCCGGCGCGTACGGAGCGTCCGTCCTACGGTGACCGCACCAGCGCTCCCCGCACCGAGCGTCCGTCCTATGGTGACCGTGCTCCGCGTAGCGATCGTCCGGCTTACAACAGTGACCGTCCGGCCCGCACCGAGCGCCCGTCCTACGGTGACCGCCCAGCCCGCACCGAGCGTCCCTCCTATGGCGACCGTGCACCGCGTAGCGATCGTCCCGACTACTCAGACCGCGCCCCGCGTCGATCCAACGACGCCCGCCCGCCCCGCCGCGACTTCGGTAGCGACCGCCCGAGCGACGGCGATAGCAAGTTCTACCCGAAGCGCAGCGAAAACGGCGCCAAGCCGAGCTTCGCCGGTGGCGACGACGTCGTGCTCGAGCGTCTCGAAGCCATCGCGACGACGGCATCCGACGTCGTCGGTGTGACCTTCGGTGACCTGGGCCTCGGAGAGAACATCGTGCGTGAGCTCGCCGCCCTCGGTGCTCCGTCACCGTTCCCAATTCAGGCTGCGACCATCCCCGACGTGCTCGCCGGGCGCGACGTGCTCGGCCGCGGCAAGACCGGCTCCGGCAAGACCATCGCCTTCGGTGCTCCCCTCGTCGAAAAGCTCATGGAGAACAACGGAGCCAAGGATCGCAAGATGGCCCGCAAGCCGCGCGCGCTCATCCTGGCCCCGACCCGTGAGCTCGCGCTGCAGATCGACCGCACCGTGCAGCCCATCGCCCGCAGCGTTGGCCTTTTCACCACCCAGATCTACGGCGGCGTTCCCCAGTATCGCCAGGTCAGCGCGCTCCAGCGCGGCGTGGACATCATCATCGGCACCGCCGGCCGCATCGAAGACCTCATCGACCAGGGTCGTCTCGACCTGTCCGAAGTCGTCGTCACCGTGCTCGACGAGGCCGATTACATGTGCGACCTCGGGTTCCTCGAGCCGGTGCAGCGCATCCTGCGTCAGACCAAGGCTGGCGGGCAGAAGCTGCTCTTCTCCGCGACCCTCGACAAGGGCGTTGCCTCGTTGGTCAAGGAATTCCTGACCAACCCGGCCGTGCACGAGGTCGCCGGTGAAGACCAGGCCTCGTCTACGATCGATCACCGCGTGCTCGTCATCGAGCACCGCGACAAGGGTCGCATCATTGAAGAGCTCGTCAACCGCGAGGGCAAGACGCTCATCTTCAGCCGCACCCGTGCCTACGCTGAGCAGCTCGCCGACCAGCTGGAGGACGCCGGAGTCAAGGCCACGAGCCTGCACGGTGACCTCAACCAGGCTCGTCGTACCCGCAACCTGCAGATGCTCACGAGCGGCCGCGTTAATGTGCTCGTCGCAACGGATGTCGCGGCTCGCGGAATCCACGTCGACGACATCGACCTGGTCATCCAGGCCGACGCCCCCGACGAGTACAAGACCTACCTGCACCGTGCCGGCCGCACCGGCCGCGCGGGCAAGACCGGAACGGTCGTGACGCTCATCCCCAAGCAGCGCAAGCGCCGCATGGACGAGCTGCTCGATCGTGCCGAGATCGACGCGAGCTACACCTCTGCCACCCCCGGTGACGCGGCTGTGCGCGAACTCGCCAACATCTAGCATCCGCTCGCTGTAATTCAGCGACACGGCTGAGAAGGGCACCCGCCCATCGGTGGGTGCCCTTTCGCGTACCCGGACGCCTGCGGGTTGTGCGAACCCGCCCACATCTGCCAGAATTACTTTCCGAACGATCGGTAACTTATTAGTCGTTCCTGCACGCCCGCGCAGACACCGTTGTCAGGAGAGAACATGGCTGAGGCCTACCTCGTTGGAGGAGCACGCACCCCCGTAGGCCGTTACGGCGGAGTGTTGGCCTCGGTTCGTCCCGATGACCTCGCCGCACTCGTAATCGGCGAAGCCGTGCGCCGCGCCGGTATCGACCCGGGGCTGGTCGAAGAGATCATCTTCGGCGCCGCCACCCAGGCTGGAGAAGACAATCGCAACGTCGCCCGCATGGCCGGGTTGCTCGCCGGGCTGCCCGACCACGTGCCGGGCATCACCGTCAACCGGCTGTGCGCTTCGGGAATGTCGGCGATCACCATGGCCGCGCAGGCCATCCGCGCCGGTGATGCCGACCTTATGATTGCCGGCGGTGTCGAATCGATGACGCGCGCACCCTGGGTGCAGGCCAAACCCGACCGCGCCTGGGCCAAGCCCGGTGCTCAGTTCGACACCTCCATCGGCTGGCGCTTCGTGAACCCTAAACTTGCCGCCCGCGACAAGGCCACCTTCTCCATGTCGGAGACGGCCGAAGAGGTCGCCCGGCTCGACGGCATCAGCCGCGCCGAAGCGGATGCCTTCG
This sequence comes from Cryobacterium ruanii, assembly GCF_004404055.1. Lineage (GTDB taxonomy): Bacteria > Actinomycetota > Actinomycetes > Actinomycetales > Microbacteriaceae > Cryobacterium > Cryobacterium ruanii. The sequence continues at coordinate 5,972 of NZ_SOHK01000011.1, read as the reverse complement.
CCCTCCGCAGTCATCAGCGCGCCGCCGCTGCCATCGACGCCGGCCACTTCATGGATGAGATCGTCGGCGTACCCACTAAAAAAGGCGAGGTGCTCGTCGACGAGGGCTTGCGCCGCGACACCACCCTCGAGGGGCTCGCCGCATTGCGCCCCATCGTCGCCGGCGGCGCCGTCGTCACCGCCGGCAACGCGAGCTCGCTCAACGACGGCGCCTCGGCGATCCTCGTGGCGAGCGGCGACGCCGTGAAAAAATACGGACTCACGCCGCGCGCACGCATCGTGGTCGGCGCGAGCGTCGGCCTAGCGCCGGAGATCATGGGCCTCGGCCCGGTCGCGGCCACCCAGCGCGCCCTCGATCGCAGCGGGTTGACTCTCGCCGACCTCGGCGCGATCGAGCTCAACGAAGCCTTTGCCACCCAATCCATCGCGTGCATCCGCCGCCTCGGCCTCGACGACGAAATCGTCAACCGCGACGGCGGCGCAATCGCGCTCGGGCATCCGCTTGGATCGAGCGGTGCTCGACTCGTCGTCACCCTGCTCGCCCGCATGGAGCGGGAAAACGCCCGGCACGGCCTCGCCACCATGTGTGTCGGTGTCGGCCAGGGCTCGGCCCTCATCTTGGAGCGTGTCTGATGTCGGTATCTGAACTTGAACTCGGCGATCGCGGAGAAAGCGGCGTGCCGGATCGGGTCGGCGTGCTCGGAGGCGGGCGCATGGGCGCTGGCATCGCGCACGCTTTTCTGCTCGCGGGAGCCCACGTGGCTCTCGTCGAACGCAACGACACCGAAGCGGCGGCCGCCCGCGAGCGTGTGCTGCGCGCCGTCGACGCGAGCATCACCCGCGGCGCAACCGGGGAGACCCGCCCGGAACTCGAGTCTCGCCTCGCCGTCGGCGCTGACTTCGGCCTGTTCGCCGACCGGGAACTCGTCGTCGAAGCCGTTCCCGAGGTGCGGGCGCTCAAGATCGAGGCCTTGCAGAAGGTCGAGGCGCAGCTTCCCGCCGATGCCGCCCTCGCCAGCAACACCTCGTCGATCTCGATCGACGACCTCGCCGACGAATTGGCGCGCCCGGCGCGTTTTCTCGGCCTGCACTTCTTCAACCCGGTGCCCGCCTCCAACCTGGTCGAACTTGTCACCGGCAGCGCCACCTCGCCCGAATTGATAGCGGATGCGCAAAGCTGGGTTTCCGCCCTGGGCAAGACTCCGATCATCGTCAGTGACGCACCCGGATTCGCGTCCTCGAGGCTTGGAGTGGCCCTCGGGCTCGAGGCCATCCGCATGCTCGAAGAGGGAGTCGCGAGCGCCTCGGATATCGACGCTGCAATGATGCTGGGCTACAAGCATCCGATCGGGCCGTTGAAACTGACCGACCTGGTCGGCCTCGACGTCCGGCTCGGCATTGCCGAGTACCTTCATCAGCAGCTCGGCGCCCGTTTCGAACCGCCGGCGCTGCTGTGCAAGCTCGTGGCCGAAGGCAAGCTCGGCCGCAAGTCGGGCCAGGGCTTCTACCGCTGGGATGAAGCCTGATGGCCGCCCGTACTGAGACCGCACCCCGTACGCAGCATGAAGGAGACCCCATGACGACCATTCTGCCCAGCTACGTCCAGGGTGCTTGGTGGACCCCCACCGACGCATCCGCTGCGGTTGACGTTCGTGACGCTTCGACCGGTGAGGTCGTCACCCGCGTCAGCACGCAGGGCCTCGACCTCGCCGCCGCACTCGAGTACGCCCGCACCGTCGGCCAGAAATCGCTTGGCGAGCTCACTTTTCATCAGCGTGCCGTGCTACTCAAACAGATGGCGCTGCTGCTGACCGCGCAGAAGAAGGATCTCTACGCGCTGTCCAGCCGCACTGGTGCCACCAAGGTCGACTCCTGGGTCGACATCGACGGCGGCATCGGCGTGCTGTTCAGCTATTCCTCGAAGGGCCGCCGCGAACTGCCCAACGCCCACGTCTACGTCGACGGGCCGGTCGAGCCTCTCTCTAAGGACGGCTCATTCATCGCCCGCCACATCTACTCGCGCCTGCCCGGTGTCGCCGTGCAGATCAACGCGTTCAACTTTCCCGTCTGGGGTGCCCTGGAGAAGTTCGCGCCGGCGTTCCTGGCCGGCGTGCCCACCCTGGTCAAGCCCGCGACGCCGTCCGGCTACCTCGCCGAGGCGTTCGTACGCATCCTCGCCGATTCCGGACTGCTGCCCGCGGGGTCCCTGCAGCTCGTCTCCGGCAGCGTGCCGACCCTGTTCGACGACGTACGCCTCGGCGATCTCGTGGCCTTCACCGGGTCAGCCTCCACCGCCGAGAAGCTGCGCGCGAGCGACTCCGTGCAGACCGGGGGAGTGCGCTTCACCAACGAGACCGACTCGATCAACGCCTCGATCCTCGGAACGGATGCCGCCAAAGGCACCCCCGAATTCGATGCCTTCGTCAAGCAGGTCGTCACCGAGATGACGGTCAAGGCCGGCCAGAAGTGCACCGCCATCCGCCGCGTCATCGTGCCGCGCGCAGCGATGGACGACGTCGTCACCGCCGTGCAGGCGCGCGTGACTGAGCGCATCGTGCTCGGCGACCCCCGCGCGGAGGGCGTCACTATGGGGCCGCTCGCCTCGACCGCCCAGCGCCTCGAAGTGCTCGAGCAGGTTGCTCGCCTGCAGGCCGCCGGCGGAGAGTTGGTCGTCGGCAGAACGGATGCCCCCGCGGTGTTGCACGCGGACGGCACGACCGCCGTTGCCCCGGACGGCGCCTTCGTCGAGCCGCTGCTGCTGCGCTTCGACGACGCCGCGGCCGCCGCGGTGCACGAGGTCGAGGCCTTCGGCCCGGTGTCGAGCGTTCTCGGCTACGACACGCTCGATGAGGCCATCGCTCTCGTGCGCCAAGGTGGCGGCTCGCTCGTGACCAGCATCGCTACGCACGACCCCGCCGTGGCCGTCGCCCTGATGACCGGAATCTCCGCCTTCAACGGTCGAGTGCTCGTGCTCGACCGCGATGATGCCCGCACCTCCACCGGGCACGGTTCGCCGGTTCCGCAGCTCGTGCACGGCGGTCCGGGCCGGGCCGGCGGTGGCGAAGAACTCGGCGGCATCCGCGCGGTGCTGCACCACATGCAGCGCACGGCTATCCAGGGTTCACCCGAGATGCTCACAGCGATCACCGGAATCTGGCACCAGGGCGCGTCTGCGCGGGCCGGCGACAGGCATCCGTTTCGGAAGAGCCTGGCTGAGCTCGTGATCGGTGACCAGATCGTCTCGGACTCCCGCACGGTGACCCTCGAAGACATCGAAACTTTCGCCCACTTCACCGGGGACACCTTCTATGCCCATATGGACGAAGAGGCGGCCGCGGCCAACCCATTCTTCCCTGGCAGGGTGGCGCACGGCTACCTGCTCGTCTCTTGGGCCGCCGGCCTCTTCGTGGATCCGGCCCCCGGACCGGTGCTCGCCAACTCCGGGCTGGAGAACCTGCGTTTCGTCACGCCGGTCTCACCGGGGGACAGCATCCGGGTCGCGCTCACCGCAAAGCAGATCACGCCGCGTGAGACCGACGAGTACGGCGAGGTGCGCTGGGATGCCGTGCTGACCAACCAGAACGACGAACTCGTCGCGTCCTACGACGTGCTGACCCTGGTCGCCAAGCACTAGCTAGCGCCGGATTCGATCAGCGGGCCCGCGCATTTCGCGGGCCCGCTGTCGTTTGCCCGCACGAGTGCTCCGGTGGGGACGCCCTATACCGAATTGGGGTGAACGGTGAAGACGCGATTCGACCCTGCAGCGATGTTGCGCCATAAAAGCATCGAGCGAGCCCTGGAACTGGACCCGACAAACGATGTCGCGCTCCGGGTCGAGGTGATTCTGCTGACCGAGCGCGAAAGAGACTGGTAGCTTCGCGGTTACCCGGACGGAACGAGCCCGGTGTCAGTGCGCGCGGTCGTTCTCGCATCGATTGTGGACTTCGGCCGCGCAGCAGAGGTCGTGACGGGCAAGAAGCCAGCCTCGCTGACGATGACCAGTCCCGGAGCGCTGTTGGCTGAGCGACTGAGATCTTCGATCCACTGGCGATTGAGCGTGGCGGCGTGCCCGCCGACGTACTTGAAATACAGCGGGATTGCCGGGTTTAGCCAAATCGAGCTCCGACCGGAACCGACCCCTGCGGAATCGTGCCAGGACAGCAGAAAACTCTCGCCCCGTCGCAGCTTCTGCACGATCACGAATTGTAGGTGCGCGAGGGTGCGATCTTCGATCTCCACTATGACGCGGTCATACGTTAGAGAACCCATGATTGCCTTTCTGATCGATTCAGCGATGACACCTATGTCACCTATGTCACCTATGCCAGTATCTCGGATGCGTTCGGAGCGCGCTAGAGCCGAACGTCCCCACCCGCGTTCGCTTAGCCGGAGTCGTCGTCGGTCGTGCCGGCGCGCACCCGCGCAATCGTCTCCCACGCCGCGACGGTGACCAGAATAACCGAGGCCACTGCGCCCAGTCCGAGCGGAGTCATGACCGCTGCCGCCGCCCCGGCCAAGGCGAGCAGCGCGATCCCGACGATGTGCGATACGAGCACGGTGCGGGTGACTATCCAGCGAAAGAGCAACAGCCCCACCAAGTAGAACAGCGGCCCGCCAACGATGGTGACGGCAACCGAAAGCGTCATGGCGTCCTCCGGGTGCTCCAGCACTGACTTGTCGGCGACCGAGGTCAGTACGATTCCCGCGATGATGATCGCGTGCACGTACGTATACGCCAGCCGCGCGATGCGGCCGGGTTCGCTCGAGGCTGAAATCGCCTTGCTCCCGGCCTTCTCCCCGTGATCGAAGTAGAGCCACCACATGGCCACTCCGTTTACAAAAGCGAGGAACAACCCGGAGATCCCGAATGCGGATGCCTTCTGGTCGACAAATGCAAACCCGGTCACCAGAAAGGACTCACCGACGGCGATGATCACGAACAGGGCGCTGCGCTCCGCGATGTGGGGCCCAGAGACATCCCAGTCATCAACGCCGGGCGCTTTCAACCCGGGAATGCGAAACCCGAGGCTCGCCGAGCCGTACTCAATCGCCAGAGCGATCAGCCAGGCGGGCAGCCGCACCGACAGGGGCATAAGGGCCCCGACAATCCAGAACACGCCCGCGACCGAGAGCCACAGCAGAATACGCAGGAAGGTCGCGTGCAGAGCCGGATCATGCCGGGCTAGGGCGAGCACCATAAAGACCGTACGGCCCAGTTGGAGGGCAACGTAGGCGATGGCGAAGACCAGCCCTTGATTGCCGAACGAATCGTAAATGGACGTACTGATCACAAGGCCGATAAGGGAGAGCCCGATAACGACGCCGCGCACCGGAAGTTTGGCTGGGTCGAGCCAGTTCGTCACCCAGGTCGTGTACACCCACAGCCACCACAGGGCCAGTACGAGAATGATCGACTCGAGCGCACCGACCCAGGACTGATTGGCGTACAGATACCGCGACAACTGGGTGAGCGCGAAGACGAAGATGAGGTCGTAGAACAGCTCGATATAGGTAACGCGATCACTGCGCTCGGAATCCTCCGGCCGCAACAAGCTCCGTCGAAAGCCGAGGCGCAGAATCCACGCGCGATGGTCAAGCGGATACCGCTGCGTCGTTTTTCCTGATCGGCTCACGCTTCCAGTCTGGCCCGCACCCCCGACATTCGCCCATCCAATTTCTATCCCATTTGCGGTTTGGGCTCCTATGTCGGGCAGGGTCCAGCCTCCATCGTGGGGTTGCGCTTTCACTGGTCTCCCGGGCGCAGGTTTAGTGCGTGGGAGCGTGGTCGATTGTGGGCCGGGTTGCTGAGCCTGCGGCCGGCTACCTGTTGGCCTATAGGCAGTGGGTGCCGGGTGCGACACGCCCGGGTGGGTGGCGTTTTGACGGGTGGGCGTGGGGACCGTAATGTATCTATACGTACCCCAAAGGTGCGGAAAGCCGCAGTGCTTCCCGGCCTCATGTGGGACCAGATTG
>NZ_SOHK01000018.1 GCF_004404055.1 Cryobacterium ruanii | reverse complement strand
CGCTCAAGTGAAGGCGACGAACCAAAGCCCAATCTTCCACTGTGATCACCCATCTATCGTGCTTGGGTGGCCTAGTTTTAAACCGTCGATTCTGGACTACATTTCAACCGTCGCTGACAGAACCCGGTCATATTCCTCTAGAAGTCTCGACGGGGATGCCTGAACAAGAAGGGCAGAAATTGAATGTTGAACTCGCGTCACTTCGTCTTTGCTGATGTGTGCCCGTACTGAGATGCTTCCGGCCAGCGCTAAAGCAAAGTCGTTATCGTCTCGGACAATTTTCAAAGCAATGCCTTCGCCCATTAACGCGCTTAGGTAGTCGGTTCCTGGATTCGATGATGCGACTACGGGCACGGAGAGAGACAGCGCCTCGAAAACAGGTATCCCGAAGCCTTCGTAGAGTGACGGTGCCAATAGCACCCAAGCACGAGCTATCGTTTGAATCACCTCAGTGTCAGAGGCGCCTGAGATGTGCGTCGTGGTTGAGCGCCAGGATGAAGCGTCGGCGCTTGGACCGACAACCGTGAGCTGGATGTTTTCTCCCACTATTCGCCCTGCCCGTTCGACTGCCTCCTCCACGAGCCACCCTCTTTTTCGTCCAGCGAACGAGCCAACGAAAACGACGGACCTTTCAATCGAGGGAAGGATGTCCGTAGGTCGCCGCACTTCAACAACCGGTGGCATGAGCGTGTGGCAGTCGAATCTGGTGTACGAATCGGGGCCGATCGCTATTCGATTCTTAGTTGATGATTTTGAAATCAATTCGGTGACGGCGAGTAGATAGTGATTTAGCTTCCTGAGGCCCACAGATGACCTGGCTTCCGAGAGCGACGAGCCGAGAAACGTCCTGACTCTTGGAGTTCCTGAGCGCGACAAGGCCCAGTCATCTCCAAAGGAATGCAGCACATCAACGTCAAGCATTTTTAGGGCCCTACGCGCTCGAAAGGGAGCAAGGTAAAATCGGCCGAATCTTGACTTGGGACGGGGAATATACACCATTCGAACTCCGCGTATGGGCTTCCCATCTTCAAAAGTGACGACTGTCAAGTTGACTTGAGACGCAAGCGCTGAGGCAATCCTGTAGGCATATCTGGCTACGCCACCAGAGTGAACCGTACTGGGCCATTCGAGGCAAAGAAACGCGATGTTCAACATTCTTGAGACTGCCTCATATTCTTAGACAATGTATATCGCTTTCTGTGGTCAGTGAAACTGACGAACTAATGGTTCTTCTATACGACCAGAATCGTTGCACACGGCCGGACTGTGTCTAGGATTGGAGGCATTCTCCTAGCCGTCTCCCTTACGACTCCAACGAGATGGCGGTTTCTGTATCTCATCCTATTCCTCGTCTGACGACCAACGACGAATCATTTTCTGTCTCATCAGACGGCAAAGCGGGCATTCGTTCTCTCAAGGCTAGGAAATACCCACAAATAGCCGGGATACCTATAACATCTTGATCTATTTTGGTTCGCTTAGGGAGAGCCTAATAGTTCTGACCGCCAATGGGCGGGATTTGATACGGTGGATGAGGCTAGTTCGCGCCGTTCGCCCTCGACGCTCGGACCCGTTCCGCTGCAGAAACACGACAAAGCCGAACAACAACGACCCAGCATCGACGAGTGTGAAACCCCGTCCACGACGCATTGCGAGATAGGAATCGACCGCCGCGATGCGCCGCATCGCCAGGAACGGAAGGTAGCCGAATCGTGTCCCAGGCCGTTGTTGTCGTGATCGGCGTGGCCGCCGACGGGCGGCGGGAGGTCCTCGGGTTCGACGTGAGCGACAGCGAGAACGAGAACGAAGGCTTCGGGACGAGCTTGAGTAATAGGCCTGCTGGGGGTCACCGATATTGGCTTTGGGGGCCATCGGGCGGTGTGGTCAGTAGCGTGCTTGGGGGCCACCGAATATTGCTGTTGGGGGCCATCTGCTTAGCTCCTTCTACCGCGTGTATAGGCTCCCGGCAGAAGGAGTAATCAACAATGGCACGAAGGATCAACGCGAAGCTCGTGACCAAACGCAATCTCCGCGAGATGGGAGTGACCACCCTGTTGGATGCGTTCGACGCTCAAGACGACGTCCTGACGCTGGGTTTGGCGTTCGAGGAGAAGATCAAACTGGCCATCGATGAAGCCCATTCCGCCTTCACCCAAACCAAAGTGGAGGGGCTGATCCGTCGGGCGAACCTGCGCTATCCCAACGCTGACCTGCGCCGCTTGGACCTCGTGAAGAGCGCGGCCTTGACCGGTCGGTGATCGCCGGCTTGGGCACGTGCTTATTCATCGACCGGCAGCAGAACGTCGTGTTCCAGGGCTTCACCGGATCGGGAAAATCGTATCTGGGCTGCGCGCTGGCGAAAGCGGCCTGCCTGCATCGGGTGCGAGCGCGCTACGTCCGGATGCCAGAGCTCCGGGTCAACGAAGTTCCTGAACAAGTACGCAGCATTCAGGCTGTTGGTGATGGATGAATGGCTTCTGGACGAGCCGACCGAGAGCACGAGGAGCATGCAGTTGGAACTCCTCGAGCGACGCTACGACCAGGCATCAACGGTGTTCTGCACCCAGTACGCCCAGAAGGACTGGCACCAGCGCCTCGGTTCTGGAGTCCACGCCGACGCGATCATGGACCGCATCGTGAACAACACCATCTGGGTCGAGACCGGTGGCCACAACATGCGAGAACACACCGCCGGCCAGATCACGGCATAGATACTCGCGCGGTCGCGCGCCGCTGGCCCCCGACCGCGCGGCTACGCGGCACCCAAAGGCAATACCGGCGGCCCCCAAAGGCAATATTCACTGACCCCCACAGCCTCAAATACTCAGAGCTTCCTGCGGTCGTTGAAGACTCGCGGTCTCGACGGGGTGAACTTGGTCATGTCTGACGCCCACACCGATCTGAAGAAGGCCATCGGGACTGTCTTCCAAGGCGCTGGCTGGCAGAGATGCCGCGTGCAGTCCCTGCGCAACGTCCTCGCCGTGGTCCCGAAAAGATCTCAAGAGATGGTGGCGTCGATCATCCGCACCATCCTTGCCCAGCCCGACCATGAGCACATCGAGAAGCAAGTTCGTGATGTCACCACCATGCTCAGCGATCCCACCCCAAAGTCGCGGCGATGCTCACCGACGCCCAATCCGACTTGCTGGCGTTCGCGGCGTTCCCACGGCGTCACTGGCGACAGATTTGGTCGACAAACCCGTTGGAACGGGTCAACAAGGAGATCGAACGTCGCACCGATGTCGTCGGCGTGTTCCCCAACTCCGCCGCCCTGCTGCGGCTGGCGCGCTCAGTCCTGATCGAGCACCACGACGAATGGGAAGCCGGCGAACGTCGCTACTTCTCCGAAGCTTCGATGCTCGAGCTGACCACAATGAACAACCCCGTCGAGGTCATCTACGAGGCGGTGATCCTCCCAGAACTCGCTGCTGCCTAAACTAAACCAACTGACCTGCACGGTGTCGAGAAACTGCACCACTCCGCGGGACGGGACCGGGAAGAGCTCTCCGCGATACGCAGATTTGCATAGATCATGCCCGGAACCGAACCGCGAACAATGGCCAGATAGCGGCCGTATAATCCAGGACCCCTCCGACCGGATCTCGAGCCGGCAAGACCTCCGGGGGCAGTCCCATCCTCCCAGAAATCAGCACCTGTTGACATCGCGGGGAAACTAGTCAAATAATCCTAATCTCGGGGAAGTCAGCAATTCAGCGGGATCGGACCGCGCCGCCGCCTCCGATAAAGGATCTCTAGGCCTCAGAGCTGAGACGGGTGAGTCGAAGACTACGATCCTGCGCCTTCCGAAATATCGCACGTGACGTCAATCGAACGAGGGCCATGGCCACCATGCATATAGCCATAACTGCGCCAGTCAAGGATTCGAATTGCAAAAACACCGCAAGCCCACCAAGCAGAGCTATCAGACCGATTACCGAAGACGCGGTCAGACCTCGGCCGTTTAGCGAGGCGGAGTCCCAGTACGTGCGCAAATTCCACTGGTCAGTTACTCCTTGGTAAATGATCAGAATGGCGCAGACCGTAGGGAGGCTTTTGAAATCAGTGCCGAAGAGAGGCACCGCGAGCATGTTAATTAAGACGATAACCAGAATTCCCGACGTCAGTGAGGCCGCCAGCCCGATAAAGCTCCGCGATCGCAACGTAGTCGAGGCCGCCTGCTGTTCCGCATTCAGGAAACGAGAAAAGGTGATGTCGTTTATGGCCTGAGTAGCACCAGCAGCCGCGGACGCGCACGTGACGGCGACTGCGTACACTCCTAGAACATGCGGTGGTGCCAGTGCCGCCAGCAGGAGCTGGTCAATCCGGCCGCCGACAGCGTCCAGCGCTGATGTGGACCAATATTGGAGGGTGAATCTCCAGGGGATCTTTACTATTCCGCTCCTCCGAAGGAGCGGAATGCATAGCAACGATCCAACGATAATCGTCACGACTTGTCCAAACAGGGTCGCCGCATAGACAAGCTCAAAAGTTAGGTTTCCGACGGCGAATGCTACGAGAACTGCGGCGGAGGGAAGTATGAGATTAATGGATCGGAGCACGTTCCAGAGGACAAAGCGACCGTTGGAAAGGGTATATTCCATTCCTAATTGAGCTAATCCAGCAAATAACAGCTGGGGTGCCCCTATCCGAATCAGAAGTGCCAGCTGTTCATTCCCATTTGCCACCACGTCTGCGGTCGCAAGTGCGAGTACTGTGCTCACCACGCCAAGGAGTGTGGTTGTCAGCATCCCAGAACGTGACACGAGGTGTTTTTGCGTGGCTGCAACGGCCAATGTGCGGGGAAGTCCTAAGAAGGCAGTCCATGAAAGCAGCTGGACGGTCACGAAGGCGGCGGCCAACAAGCCTCTGCCGTCGGCCCCGATCGTCCGGGCGATAATGGGCGCTGACAATAGGCTCAGGCCCATTCCCGCGTAAGTCACAAAGGTTGTGCCCATGAAGCCGGTTGGAGGAGCACGCAACCAAAGTCTTTTTTTTCGTCCCCCCTCAAACCGGCGGGGTGGAAGTGTGGCCATCAGATTTCCCCCATTTGGATCATTAGTCATTGCCCACACCTGACGCTTTTCAAGACACGCACTCGTCGAAAACCCAACTGGCGACTTAAGGTCAAACCGAACGTCGGCACAGACTACTAGACAAGACCGCGCCGTACGCAACGTGCACCAGGCGGATTTGCCAGCCCGATGAGGAAGTGAGCCAAGTCTTTCATCAATTGCGAACGCGCGCGAGCCTACTGTCGCCGCACCCGTTACCTTGAAGCTTTGCTCTTGCAGAATGTTGGCCTGTTGGGCTTGGCATGGTTTTTGCCCCAGCCATTGACCATCGGGTGCCCTATGTAGTTCGTCAAGGGGTGGAGGGTGACTGGGTTTGATAAATGGTGCCGTCGCGGAGCATCGCGTGGCTGTCAGAACGCAACACTCTGGGCGAATTTGACGGGGTCAGTTCGGCTGAACCGCTCGCGGAGACAGATCATCGGCCTGGACGGAAGCTGGCGAGGCCTGCCGTCGGCTTGTTCGTAATAGCCGCTCGAGCAAGACTCGTCCTCGCGGCTCAAAGTACTTGGCTGAGAGGATCGAGAACGCGATCAGGATCGCCATGAATAAAGCGAACTCGAGCCAGCCATTCGGCCGATGGCCGAGCAGCAGGGCGAGGGTGTAGAAAACGCCCACCTGGTAGATATAGATGCCGTAGCTCGCGTCACCCAGAGTGCGACCCACGGTCGTGTCGAAGAGGGAACTCAGCACGCCACCACCCAGCGCGAGGGTGACGATGCAAACCAGCCCGACGAGCGATACGACAACGTGCACGAGGGAGTTGTCCGGCTCGAAGAGTGAGGCGGTCAGGAGCACTAGCAGGAACGCGCCGAGCTGGGCGAGAGAAGTTGGTATGCGCCCCCACGCCGGGCCGCGCCAGTTGCGGAAGACTGACCCCACTACGACCGCGATCAGGAATGGCCCGACCCGAAGTAACGGCACCCACTCGAGGTGAAAGCCGGGATGGAACATCATAAGAATGGCAGTGCCACCGGCTGTTACCGCAATGGCCAAGGCGATCTGCTGCCTTCGAGAGAACCGGACAATCACCGGGCCGGCAACCAGCGTAAGAACGAGATAGAAGAACGTTTCGTTGGAGAGCGACCATGCCGGGTTGTTCCATGATTGTGCGTTAGGTATCCATGCCTGCAACATGACGAGAGTGGAACCTGCGACCACGGCCGTCTTGGCTGCTCGCGCGATTTCGCTGCCCTGCGCTGGGAGCAGGGTCAGAAAGTATGAGAAGGACAGGACCAGCCCAAGCAGGTAGGCCGGGTATAGGCGCGCCATGCGGCTAAGGAAGAACCGGCGTCGAGTCGTGGTCAGTCCAGTTCGGTCAATGTAGGCGTAACCGAGAAGGAACCCTGAGAGCACGAAAAACACGTCGACCAGGTAAGCGCCGCCTGCGAAGTAGCCACCGGTCCACGATGGGAAATATTGCGCGCCGAAGTGATGGATAACGACAGAAACAGCGGCTACCGCCCGCAGTCCTAGAAGACCTGGGAGGTAGCCGCTGCGTCTGAATCCTGTATCCATTCTGCGAGGTTAGCGCACGGCGTTGTTGCGGATCACTCAGTAGATGAGGCCGGAGTAGAGATTCTTCCAGGCTGCACCGTTTGTTGCTCCCGCACCAGCGCCGCATGCGAGCGCGGCGTTGGTGTTGTTGGCCGCGTCCCCGTTCACCTTTGCGAGCTTGCTGATGTCGCAGGCAAAGCCAGCCGATCGGGAGCGGATGGGGGCCACGGGTTTGCGCCACCCGCAAAAACGGTCTTTTCGTTCGGGTTGGTGATACCGCTCCCGCCAATAATCATCGTCGCAGCGAGGTACTGCACAAGGAACACCTGATACCCCACGTTGGCCACGACGCGCGGGCCAAACGACCACTCAGATGGGCCGCTGAGTTCGGCCATTGAATTAGCTGAGGTGTAGCTATCGGAAAGAGAAACCCGGCAGACGGGAGTTGAGCCGGAGGGCTGCACGTAGAGCGCGCTCCCGCCAATCTGAGTGATCCCCGACATGGTGAGCCTGTCAATGGTTATAGCATTTTGGTGGACTAGATAGCCGTCGTTCTGGGTCTGCGAGATGCGAACATTCCGCACGATGAGGTCATGCACAACGGATGCTGCATTGTTGGTCCGGACAACTTGCGTACCCCCTGCCGCTTTCGGCATGTTGATGCCCTCAAGATACAAGCAGTCAATCTCGATGGAACCTTGGATGTACACCGGGTAGAAGTGGACTTGCCCCCGGTTAGTGGACACGGGCTAAGCGGCGAGTTGAACTTCCGCGGTCTCTGACGAGTATTGCAGTTCGAAGTCGACTGGGCTGATCTGCCCGATCAAGGAGTGCCGGCGGCGGCGGTTGTAGCGGTCCTCGATCCAGGCGCCGACTTCGCGGGTGGCGCGGTCGCGGGTGGGCCACACTCGGCGGTAGTAGAACTCTGTTTTCAGCGTCGCGAAGAAGCTTTCGGCCATCGCGTTGTCCCAGCAAATACCGGTCAATCCCATCGAGCGAGTGAGACCATTCTTGACCGCGAACGCGGTGATCTGTTCCGACGCATATTGGGCAGATTCAACCGGTCGTCGCAACACCGGTGATTACGCTCAATAATAGCTCGTTCATCGCTTCAGCTGGTGTCTTGAATCCGAGTGTTTTGCGAGGGCGTTCGTTCAGGGTTTTGGCCACTCCTTCGAGATCGA
>NZ_SOHK01000010.1 GCF_004404055.1 Cryobacterium ruanii | reverse complement strand
GAATTTATTCGCGGCACTTAATCGATTCAAACTCATGTGATTTCAAATTTTTAAGAGCAAACGGTGAATGCCTTGGCATGTAGAGCCGAAGAAGGACGTAGTAATCTGCGATAAGCCTCGGGGAGTTGATAAACGAACTGTGATCCGAGGATGTCCGAATGGGGAAACCCCGCCAGGCCCGTGAGGTGACCTGGTGACTCCCGCCTGAATATATAGGGCGGGTAGAGGGAACGTGGGGAAGTGAAACATCTCAGTACCCACAGGAAGAGAAAACAACAGTGATTCCGTTAGTAGTGGCGAGCGAACCCGGATGAGGCTAAACCGATCATGTGTGATAGCCGGTAGGCGTTGCATGGTCGGGGTTGCGGGACTTTTCTGCCTATTCTACCGAATGGTAAGGGTTAGAACGTTGTATAGACGAACAGGATTGAAAGCCTGGTCATAGAGGGTGCGAACCCCGTAGTCGAAATGCAGCAATCGCCCGAGAAGTATCCCAAGTAGCACGGGGCCCGAGAAATCCCGTGTGAATCCGTCAGGACCACCTGATAAGCCTAAATACTCCTACATGACCGATAGTGAACAAGTACCGTGAGGGAAAGGTGAAAAGTACCCCGGGAGGGGAGTGAAATAGTACCTGAAACCGTTTGCTTACAAACCGTTGGAGCCAGCTTTGTTCTGGTGACAGCGTGCCTTTTGAAGAATGAGCCTGCGAGTTAGTGATATGTGGCGAGCTTAACCCGAGAGGGGAATGCGTAGCGAAAGCGAGTCTGAATAGGGCGATTCAGTCGCATGTCCTAGACCCGAAGCGAAGTGATCTATCCATGGCCAGGTTGAAGCGACGGTAAGACGTCGTGGAGGACCGAACCCACTTCAGTTGAAAATGGAGGGGATGAGCTGTGGATAGGGGTGAAAGGCCAATCAAACTTCGTGATAGCTGGTTCTCTCCGAAATGCATTTAGGTGCAGCGTTGCGTGTTTCTTGCCGGAGGTAGAGCTACTGGATGGCCGATGGGGCCTAAAAGCTTACTGACGTCAGCCAAACTCCGAATGCCGGTAAGTGAGAGCGCAGCAGTGAGACGGTGGGGGATAAGCTTCATCGTCGAGAGGGAAACAACCCAGACCACCAACTAAGGTCCCAAAGCGCGTGCTAAGTGGGAAAGGATGTGGAGTTGCACAGACAACCAGGAGGTTGGCTTAGAAGCAGCCACCCTTGAAAGAGTGCGTAATAGCTCACTGGTCAAGTGATTCCGCGCCGACAATGTAACGGGGCTCAAGCACGCCACCGAAGTTGTGGCATTGATATTTTTGGTTAGCCGCACCCTTGTGGTGTTGGTTCAGCCGTGTTGATGGGTAGGAGAGCGTCGTGTGGCCAGCGAAGCGGCGGTGTAAACCAGCCGTGGAGGCCACACGAGTGAGAATGCAGGCATGAGTAGCGAAAGACGGGTGAGAAACCCGTCCTCCGAAAGATCAAGGGTTCCAGGGCCAGGCTAATCCGCCCTGGGTAAGTCGGGACCTAAGGCGAGGCCGACAGGCGTAGTCGATGGACAACGGGTTGATATTCCCGTACTGACGAAAAACCGCCCAAGCTAATCCAGTAATGCTAAGCATCTGAATCCCCTAGATGGATCCCTTCGGGGTGAAGCGTGGGGCCTAGCGTGCGACCCTATGCTGGTGCGGTTAGCGTATTAACAGGTGTGACGCAGGAAGGTAGCTGAGCCGGGCGATGGTTGACCCGGTCTAAGGATGTAGGGCGAACGATAGGCAAATCCGTCGTTCATGATGCCTGAGACCCGATGGGTAGCCCGTAAGGGTGAAATCAGTGATCCTATGCTGCCAAGAAAAGCATCG
Source organism: Cryobacterium ruanii (assembly GCF_004404055.1). GTDB lineage: Bacteria > Actinomycetota > Actinomycetes > Actinomycetales > Microbacteriaceae > Cryobacterium > Cryobacterium ruanii. The sequence goes on along the minus strand of NZ_SOHK01000010.1, from coordinate 1,561 downwards.
ACGCGAGGTTTTAGTCACCCGTACCCCAAACCGACTCAGGTGATCAGGTAGAGAATACTAAGGAGATCGAGAGAATCGTGGTTAAGGAACTCGGCAAAATGCCCCCGTAACTTCGGGAGAAGGGGGGCCTGAGGCGTGAACGGACTTGCTCCGGGAGCGTTCGAAGGCCGCAGAGACCAGTGGGAAGCGACTGTTTACTAAAAACACAGGTCCGTGCTAAGTCGCAAGACGATGTATACGGACTGACGCCTGCCCGGTGCTGGAAGGTTAAGAGGAACGGTTAGCCGCAAGGCGAAGCTGAGAATTTAAGCCCCAGTAAACGGCGGTGGTAACTATAACCATCCTAAGGTAGCGAAATTCCTTGTCGGGTAAGTTCCGACCTGCACGAATGGCGTAACGACTTCCCAGCTGTCTCAACCGCGAACTCGGCGAAATTGCATTACGAGTAAAGATGCTCGTTACGCGCAGCAGGACGGAAAGACCCCGTGACCTTTACTACAGCTTGGTATTGGTGTTCGGTGTGGCTTGTGTAGGATAGGTGGGAGACTGTGAAGCTTGGACGCTAGTTCAGGTGGAGTCATTGTTGAAATACCACTCTGGTCATATTGGATACCTAACTTCGAACCGTGATCCGGTTCAGGGACAGTGCCTGGTGGGTAGTTTAACTGGGGCGGTTGCCTCCTAAAAAGTAACGGAGGCGCCCAAAGGTTCCCTCAACCTGGTTGGTAATCAGGTGTCGAGTGTAAGTGCACAAGGGAGCTTGACTGTAAGACTGACAAGTCGAGCAGGGACGAAAGTCGGGACTAGTGATCCGGCAGTGGCTTGTGGAAGCGCTGTCGCTCAACGGATAAAAGGTACCTCGGGGATAACAGGCTGATCTTGCCCAAGAGTCCATATCGACGGCATGGTTTGGCACCTCGATGTCGGCTCGTCGCATCCTGGGGCTGGAGTAGGTCCCAAGGGTTGGGCTGTTCGCCCATTAAAGCGGTACGCGAGCTGGGTTTAGAACGTCGTGAGACAGTTCGGTCCCTATCCGCTGCGCGCGCAGGAAATTTGAGAAGATCTATCCCTAGTACGAGAGGACCGGGATGGACGAACCTCTGGTGTGTCAGTTGTTCCGCCAGGAGCACCGCTGATTAGCTACGTTCGGAACGGATAACCGCTGAAAGCATCTAAGCGGGAAGCCGGCTTCGAGATGAGATTTCCATCCCTTCGGGGGAGAGGCTCGCAGCTAGACTACTGCGTTGATAGGCCGGATGTGGAAGTGGGGACTAAAGACCCATGGAGCTGACCGGTACTAATAAGCCGATAATTTGATAACACTCAGTTTGAAGAAGCTGCTTTAGCGTCCACTATGTGGTTCTCGATGTACGGTCGAGAACAACACTCCCGTCAGGGGAGTGCTATAACTAAAAAATATAGAATCGATTCATCGGAAGATGTTTCGGCGGCTATAGCGAGAGGGAAACGCCCGGTCACATTCCGAACCCGGAAGCTAAGACTCTCAGCGCCGATGGTACTGCAGGGGGGACCCTGTGGGAGAGTAGGACACCGCCGGACT
>NZ_SOHK01000016.1 GCF_004404055.1 Cryobacterium ruanii | reverse complement strand
CGCTCAAGTGAAGGCGACGAACCAAAGCCCAATCTTCCACTGTGATCACCCATCTATCGTGCTTGGGTGGCCTAGTTTTAAACCGTCGATTCTGGACTACATTTCAACCGTCGCTGACAACGGTGATGCATAGCGGCACACCCGCGGCCAGTCGTCGGAAGAAGTCGCTACCCGTCGACCCGTGGAGGAGAATTGAATCGCCGTCGCGTGCGAACCCGACCGGCAGTGCTACTGGCAAAGAATCACGCACAATCGCGACGTTCGCGGCCAAGCCCTCGTCGAGCACCGAATACAAGGCGGAACGTTCAGTGGTTTGGTAGTGAGCCAGACGACGCACCTGTGTCTGTTCAGTCAAGGGCAGGGCACCTTCAGCTTTAGTTTCCATTCCATCATCAAAACTGACGAAGCGGACCATGTAATAGACCAGTTTCATAGGTTTCTACTGGACCAGTAGGAAAATAGAGCCATGATCCTCCTCGAGCCTCTTTGCCCTGGCACGGACACGCCACTCTCCGAGCAACTCGCGCGTCAGATACGGTCTGCGGTTGTCGACCAGTTCCTCAGAGCGGGCGATGCTCTCCCGTCATCACGCGAACTTGCCATCACCTTGAAGATCGCGCGAGGGACAGTTGTGACTGCCTACGACACACTCGTTGGGGAGGGCTTTCTCCTGAGCTATCCAGGTCGCGGGACGTTCGTCGAAGACATTCCCCGCCTCCCATCGAGTCCGCACCCTCAGGAAGACCGATCCACCGCTAAATGGACAATGTCGGAGGGAGGCATCGATTTGCGGCCTGGGTACCCATCCACCCGGGGCCTGGCGGATGCGACGTGGCGCTCCGCGTGGAGGCAAGCGACCTCCCGTGACCCGAGCTCCGTGAGGGTCACGTCCCGCTGAGTGGTGGAGTTTCTCAACACCGTGCGGGTCAGTTGGTTTAGTTTAGGCGGCGGCGAGTTCTGGGAGGATCACCGCCTCGTCGAGGACCTCGATGGGATTGTTCATTGTGGTCAGCTCGAGCATCGAGGCTTCGGAGAAGTAGCGACGTTCGCCGGCTTCCCATTCGTCATGTTGCTCGATCAAGACAGACCCTGCCAAGCGCAGCAGGGCGGCAGCGTTGGGGAAGACGCCGACGACGTCGGTGCGGCGTTTGATCTCTTTGTTGACCCGTTCCAACGGGTTGGTCGACCAAATCTGTCGCCAGTGACGCCGCGGAAAAGCAGCGAAAGCGAGCAGGTCAGGTTGGGCATCAGTGAGCATCGCGGCGACCTTCGGGTGCGAGCGACCGAGCATGGTGGTGACCTCCCGAAACTGCTTCTCGATGTGCTCACGGTCGGGCTGGGCGAAGATGGTGCGGATGATCGACGCCACCATCTCCTGGGATCCTTTCGGGACCACGGCGAGGACGTTGCGCATGAAGTGCACCCGGCATCTCTGCCATCCAGCGCCTTGAAAGACCGTCCCGATGGCTTTCTTCAGCCCGGTGTGGGCGTCAGACATGACCAGCTTCACCCCGTCCAGACCTCGAGTTTTCAACGACCGCAGGAAGCTGGTCCAGAAGCCTTCGTTTTCACTGTCGCCCACGTCAAACCCCAGTACTTCCCGGCGTCCGTCGGCGGCTATGCCGATCGCGACGACGACGGCCTGGGACACGATACGGTGTCCAACGCGCGCTTTGCAGTAGGTCGCGTCGAGGAACACGTAGGGGAAATCCTGCGCGGCCAGGGTCCGGTCGCGGAACTCGGCCACTTCCGCGTCGAGGCCGGCGCAGATGCGAGACACCTCCGATTTGGAGATCCCGGAGTCAGCGCCGAGCGCCTTGACCAAGTCGTCGACCTTGCGGGTTGAGACGCCGTGGACATAGGCCTCCATCACGACCGCGAACAGTGCCTGGTCGACGCGGCGGCGCCGCTCCAGCAGCGCCGGGAAGAACGACCCGGCGCGCAGCTTCGGGATCTTCAGATCGAGGTCCCCAGCCGTGGTGCTCAACGTCCGAGACCGAGTCCCGTTGCGGTACGTGGTCCGGTCGCCGGAGCGTTCGAACGGGGCGGCGCCGATGAACGCGCTCGCTTCCGCATCGATAAGTTCTTGATACAACGTTTCGGTCGCGACACGGATGCGGTCGGTGACATCGGTGAGTTTGAGTTCTCCCAGCAGGTTCAGCAGGCCAGACTGGTCTAGAGCCATCTCTAATGGTTACTAGCTGGCCTGGGGCTGGCTGGCAAGCTGGTATCGGCCTTTCCCAACGTGACTCAAGAGCGATCTGTCCCGCGAAAGCGGTGGCTTTCACACGACCTGTCCGCTGGGCTAGGTCGGTGCCGGCCTGACCCGTTTCGATGGCTTCATAGAAGGTTGTCCACCCACGCTCCGGCGGGGGTGT
>NZ_SOHK01000022.1 GCF_004404055.1 Cryobacterium ruanii | reverse complement strand
CTTGGATCAGTGGCGAACGGGTGAGTAACACGTGAGCAATCTGCCCTTGACTCTGGGATAACTGCGGGAAACTGTAGCTAATACCGGATATTACCTTGGAAGGCATCTTCTGGGGTGGAAAGAATTTTGGTCAAGGATGAGCTCGCGGCCTATCAGCTAGTTGGTGAGGTAATGGCTCACCAAGGCGACGACGGGTAGCCGGCCTGAGAGGGTGACCGGCCACACTGGGACTGAGACACGGCCCAGACTCCTACGGGAGGCAGCAGTGGGGAATATTGCACAATGGGCGCAAGCCTGATGCAGCAACGCCGCGTGAGGGACGACGGCCTTCGGGTTGTAAACCTCTTTTAGTAGGGAAGAAGCGACTGGGTTTTCCTGGGAGTGACGGTACCTGCAGAAAAAGCACCGGCTAACTACGTGCCAGCAGCCGCGGTAATACGTAGGGTGCAAGCGTTGTCCGGAATTATTGGGCGTAAAGAGCTCGTAGGCGGTTTGTCGCGTCTGCTGTGAAAACCCGAGGCTCAACCTCGGGCCTGCAGTGGGTACGGGCAGACTAGAGTGCGGTAGGGGAGATTGGAATTCCTGGTGTAGCGGTGGAATGCGCAGATATCAGGAGGAACACCAATGGCGAAGGCAGATCTCTGGGCCGTAACTGACGCTGAGGAGCGAAAGCATGGGGAGCGAACAGGATTAGATACCCTGGTAGTCCATGCCGTAAACGTTGGGAACTAGATGTGGGGACCATTCCACGGTCTCCGTGTCGCAGCTAACGCATTAAGTTCCCCGCCTGGGGAGTACGGCCGCAAGGCTAAAACTCAAAGGAATTGACGGGGGCCCGCACAAGCGGCGGAGCATGCGGATTAATTCGATGCAACGCGAAGAACCTTACCAAGGCTTGACATATACCGGAAACGGCCAGAGATGGTCGCCCCGCAAGGTCGGTATACAGGTGGTGCATGGTTGTCGTCAGCTCGTGTCGTGAGATGTTGGGTTAAGTCCCGCAACGAGCGCAACCCTCGTCCTATGTTGCCAGCACGTAATGGTGGGAACTCATGGGATACTGCCGGGGTCAACTCGGAGGAAGGTGGGGATGACGTCAAATCATCATGCCCCTTATGTCTTGGGCTTCACGCATGCTACAATGGCCGGTACAAAGGGCTGCGATACCGCAAGGTGGAGCGAATCCCAAAAAGCCGGTCTCAGTTCGGATTGAGGTCTGCAACTCGACCTCATGAAGTCGGAGTCGCTAGTAATCGCAGATCAGCAACGCTGCGGTGAATACGTTCCCGGGCCTTGTACACACCGCCCGTCAAGTCATGAAAGTCGGTAACACCCGAAGCCAGTGGCCGAACCCGTAAGGGACGGAGCTGTCGAAGGTGGGATCGGTGATTAGGACTAAGTCGTAACAAGGTAGCCGTACCGGAAGGTGCGGCTGGATCACCTCCTTTCTAAGGAGCACGTGTCGTCCCGTCTGTATACAGCGGAATATGGCGACCAGTCACACCAGGCCGAACGGT
>NZ_SOHK01000013.1 GCF_004404055.1 Cryobacterium ruanii | reverse complement strand
GGGGGGTGCCCCTATGTTTTTGTCAAGCGGCGAGTTGGTGTTCAGTTTCGTAGAGGGTGCCGTCTCGCAGCATGGCGAATAGAACATCACAGCGGCGTCGGGCGAGTGCGATGAGGGCTTGGTTGTGGCGTTTGCCTTGGGTGATTTTGCGGTCGTAGTAGGTGCGGGAGACGGGGTCGCGCAGGGCCGCGAAGGCGGACAGGAAGAGAGCACGTTTGAGGATCTTGTTTCCTCGGCGGGAGGGATGTTCGCCGCGGATTGAGCTGCCGGAGCGTCGGGTCACGGGTGCGAGGCCGGCGTAGGAGGCGAGGTGGCCGGCGGTTTCGAAGTGCTTGCCGGTGACTTCGGTGAGGAGCCGGGCTGCGGTCCTGACGCCGACTCCGGGCATGCTCGTCAGGACGGGGGAAAGAGGGTGGTCGTTCACCAGCTTCTCGACCTCGACGGCGATGTCGGACCGCTGTTGGCGCAAGGCGGCGAGTTGTTCGGCCAAGCGCGGGAGGACCGTCGCGGCCGCATTAGTGCCGACGACCACGACGGTCTGTTCGCTCAAGGCTTGGGTGATTTCTTCTGCCAGGCGGCGGCCCATCCGTGGGGCCAGCTTCAGCAGCCGGGTGGCCATCCGCGTGGTGCCGGCTGATTTCATCGCCGCCGGTGACGGGTAATGCTGGAGCAGATCTAGCATCGCCGGGTGGTCCAGATGCGGGCCCACGACCCGCTCCAACGCTGGGTGAATCTGGGTGAGCAGCCCGCGAATTCGGTTGCTGGTCGCCGTCATCTGACCCACGATGTCATCGTCAAAACCACAAAGCATGGACAGCTCCGCGACGGACTCATCAGCCAGCTGAATCGACCGCAACGCATGCGGAAGTGTTCGGGCGGCTTGGGCGATGATCGCTGCGTCCCGGGCATCGGTCTTCGCCTCACCCGCGTGGAGGTCGGCGATGCGCCGCATCGCTAGGCCGGGCAGGTAGCCGACGAGGACTCCTTCGGCTTGGGCGACGGCGATCGGCAAGGCGCCGATCGTGGCCGGTTGGTCGACGATGACGAGCACCGTGCCGGACTGTTTCAGCTTCTGTAGCACCGCCCGCATCTTGCCTTCGTCGTTCGGTAATGCTTTGTCGAAGAGGACCTTGCCGGCCCGGTTCAGGGCGACGGCGTGGTGCTCGCCTTTGCCAACGTCGACACCGACGAACACGTCGACGCTGTCATAGTTTTCGATCATGACTGCTCCCATCCACTTGTATTCGTGGCCTGGTCTACGGCGTCAAGTCTCGGCATCCACGTTACGAACGACCTCGGCTTTACGCCTAGTCGAGCCCCTATCAGCGATCACCCGACGCCAATCGAGTCCGGTGACAACACCCCCCGGATCATTAATGACTGGGGGCAACAATCATGCCGGACCCGACAGGCCAACTCCCTCAGATACTCACACCATCCGAGGTTACGAACAAGGTAACGGGG
>NZ_SOHK01000003.1 GCF_004404055.1 Cryobacterium ruanii | reverse complement strand
CAACGCGAGGAGCCATCGTGGGATGGTCAGTGGGGACCGGCTAAAGCAACTCACGAAGGACACCACACGACCCTTCTATGGTTGAAGTCAAGCAGTAAGGGTCGCCAGTGAGCGATAGATGCTGCGGGCGATGAATCGTTTGAGGCAGCGGTGGATCTCTCGCCGGGTCTTGCCTTCGGCGGTTCTTCTGTCAACGTAGCTTTTCGTCGTGGGGTCGGTGATCATGCGGCAGCGGGCAATGATGTGGAGCGCTCGGTTCAGTTGACGGTCGCCGTGGCGGTTGAGGCGATGCCGGGTCGTATTTCCCGATGATGCCGGAATTGGGCTAACGCCAGCCAACGCCGCGAAGGCGGCTTCCGAGCGCACTCTGCCTTGGTGGGAATAAGCGGTCAGGATGATAGCGGCCGTGAATGGTCCGACACCGGGGATGTCCTGGATGCCTGGAGCGAGTTCGTCGACGTGCTTTGACAGGGCCGCGTGATTCGTTTCCAACTCGCGAGTGCGCTGGTGGATCGCGGAGGCGAGCCTGCGGGCTTCAGATCGGGCGACGGCAGCGGCAGTGTCATCGCTGGAGCGATCGCGCCATGCGGCGATGATGTCGACTTGAGTGTTGGTCAGGGGTGCGCGGACGTCGAGGCCCAGGTTGATTATCCGCAGGAGCGCGTTGAGCGCGTTGCGGTCGCTGGTGCGTTGGGAATCGATACTGTGTCTCGCGACGAGCAGAACTCGAAGGGCGCTGCGAAGCCCGTCGGCGCGCGGCAGAATCAGCGCGGTCGCATCGGTGCCAAGCGCGGTGCGGGCGGCAGCCACGGCATCGATTTGGTCGGTTTTACCGTGACCATCCCGGGCCTGCCGTTTGGGTGGTTTGACCTCGCAGACGCGAATCCCCGCGGTGGTGAGAGCGCGAGTCACGGTTGCTCCGTAGGAGCCGGTGCCCTCGACAGCGGCAAGCTGCTGCCCATCCGAGCGTCGCTCAATCCATGCGATCGCGCGGGCGGTTCCAGCGTCGGTGGTGGGAAACGAAGCGGTGTCAATGACTGCGCCAGTAGCGGCAGCAACGACTGCGTAGGTGTGCGTTTTGGCGTGGGTATCCACGCCGATGACGTATTTGTATGTGTCAGCCACGGTGCTCACGAAGTGTCTTCTTCCGGTAAATGGTTCGTTATCCGGGCCTGGGAGAATTGTCGCGAGGCAGATCTCTAATGAGTCACACCCCCGCCGGAGCGTGGGTGGACAACCTTCTATGAAGCCATCGAAACGGGTCAGGCCGGCACCGACCTAGCCCAGCGGACAGGTCGTGTGAAAGCCACCGCTTTCGCGGGACAGAT